>NZ_JBEZCG010000008.1:0-434956 GCF_040647455.1 Streptomyces sp. NPDC041068 | reverse complement strand
GGGGGGTACAAGTTTTTCTTTTTTTACCCTGGGGGTTCGGCTACCCCCCCCTGTACGGGGGCAGGGGTCGCACCGAAGTCACTTCGGTCCGAGCCTTCCGCGCTTACTGTTTCCCAGCCGGCGGACCGGTCAGTCGCTGCCTCCCTTCACACTCTCCATGCCGGGCTGCGTGCGTGTGCGGCGGACGGTGGAACACCTGGGCAGCGCGGCCACCTCGAAGGTTTCGGCGGGACTCAGGTAAAGGGCGGCCAGCCCTGGTCGGCTGTCACTTCGCGTGCGGTGCGATGCCACTGGTCCTCACCGCCGGGCAGGGGCCAGGCCCAAGTCGGCTGTTCCGCGGTGTTCAAGTCGTGCAGGAGGCGGACGAGCTGTGGGCCGGCGGTGGCGGCGCCGTCCGGGACGGTGGGGCCGTGAACCGCGCGGAGTTCGGCGAAACGTGCCAGTTCGTTTTCGTAGAAGTCCACGGCCTCATCGGTGCGCATGGCCAGGTCATCACGCGACACTGTGCGGTGCAGGTGAAGAAGGGGAGGCTCGATGGATTCGGCAATGGCCGCGGCGAGCCGCGCGTGACCGTCCAGGATCAGGTGGCAGTCCAGGCCACTGACCCACCACAGCAGGACGGGCGGGAGGGTCCCGTCACGCGCCTGCTTGCGGTACGCCTTGACCCTGCTGTCGTCGGCAGCGGGCATCGGTCGTAGTGCGAGGACCTCCCACGAACCGGAATGGACGAACCAGTCGATGTATCCATTCGGATGGCCCTCGACGAGCATCGAGCTCCAGTACTCGGCATGGCTGGTGTCGGCGTGGCGCCAGCGGTGCAGCGGGCCCTCACACGAGAGCAGCCACCTCCCCTCGTGCAGGGGACTGTCCGGCGAGTCGATGAGGTATTGCGCGAATCGATGAGCCCACCGCTCGTGGTCGCCCGCCACGGTGCGGCCCAGATCAGCGCGCAACGGCGGGACGACGGAGCGATACTCCTCCGTGCGCCAGAAGTCCACGCCCTGGAACTGCTCGTCGACAACGGCGAGCAGCACGGGCCGTGACAGCTGGGAGATCAGCAGCTGTGGCCCGGTGCTGAATACGCACAGCCCCGGCTGGTGGCGTTCCTGTATGTCAAGGGACAGGCCCACCCAGGTGCCATCGGGTCTTGTGACATCGGTGCGCTGCATGCCGAGAGCCTAGACGTCCGTTTCGCCGGGCAGCCGGCACGCCCTGGGCATTCCGGGGCAGTGCCACCAGCGGACATACGGACGGTGCTCCTCGGCACTCCACTCTCCGTCGAACGCCGGCCTGAATGGCGAGAGGGGCAGCACGGGACTCTGTCAAAGATCCCCAGCAGCCTCGTGGCCTCGGTTATTCGCCCCGATCGGCCAGCCCTCCTGGGACATGATCTCGGCTCGCAGGCGTTCGTACTCGACACCTGCGGACAGCTCACCGTCGAAGTAGTCGTCCCAGAACCCTGCGCGCTGCCATTCCTTCGGTGCGAGGGTCAACTGGCCGTCATCCAGCCCGGCGACCCAGCAGTCCGGCATCCGGCTGCTTAGCACGCTGAACATGGCCGCGTCCCACAGCGCCGGGCTATCACGCTCTGCCAGGACGTCAGGCCGTTCAGGGAGCCGTAGCAGCACCTGACGTGTGGTTGTGATCACCTCCAAGACCGGGTACTCCGCGCCGATCCGGATCCCGGGGTGGTCACTCACCACCTTGCCGCTGGTCGGGCTGATGATCTGAGTGCACCGAACAATCACGCGTGCAGCCTACGCGGGCGTCGGCTCCACCCAATGCCTCGGCCGGCGACGTGCATGGGGATCCGCGGGACACACAGCCGCTGCCTGCACGCATGGGCCTGCTACATCTGGCGCTGAGAATCCGTCCGTGACCGGGCAGTTCGGGGAGCTCTGGCCGATCGGCGGCTGCCGGAGCCACGATCGCCTTCAAAGCCCTGCACTACGCCGCTGGCAAGCCCGCAGTGGCGGCAGGGATCCGTGACCGGTTCGGTGGCGACTTGGCTCTGGTCGGGCAGGACAATCTCCGCCGAGTCGTGCTCGGTGAAAGGGACCGCCGCGGAGCTTCCGACATCGGCCTGATCTCCAACGTGGCACGCTACGCGCTCGATTCCGGCTCTCACATGATCCTCGAAGGCGTCCTCTGTGCCGACCGGTGCAGGGAGATAGGGAGATACTGGAGGACCTCGTCCGTGACCATCACGGCACAACACGTTGCAACTACCTCGACATCCCTCTCACCGAGACCCTGGTGCGTCACGCTACCCAACCGGATCCCGGCGTCTCGCGCAGGTCACTGAGAGGGAACTGCGCGACTGGTACCGCGAACGCTTCCTTCTGCCTCAGAGGACGGAGACCGTCATCGGCACCGTCAGACCACTCACCGCCACCATCGACCTCGTCATGCGCGACACCGGGCTCATCGAGCTGTCCTCGCACGATCTCTGAGTCCGCAGGCCGACTTTCGTCTCTCAGCCTGGGCTCGAGCGCACCGAGCCCCGGGCCCGCGCCACCACTGCGTATGCCTGTGGCCCGTCTCATGCAGGGCCATCACTTCCATGCGTCCATCTCCAATGCGCCTTCATTGCCTGACCCCGGCCGGTTCTTACCCCTTCGACCACACGGAGCAGCGTCAGTGGGATACACACAGCAGAACGAATGGCACGATCACTACGCCCGCGGTGCGACGTTCCGGCCCCTGACCGACGGCGAACGCGCAGCGCTGGGTGCCGCACTGCGTCCGCAGAGGTCCGCTGTCGCTCTGGACGTGGGCTGCGGCCTGGGCGAACTCGCCTTCCATCTACACGAGATGGGGTACGCGGTCGACGCCGTCGACTACGCGGCGTCGGCCATCGACCTCGCCACCGCTCAAGCTCCAGCCGACGCCGACGTGCGCTTCCTGCGCCACGACATCGAACACGACAGCCTTGCCGACCTGCCACACGACGCGTACGACCTGATCACGTTCCGCCTGAGCTACGCCTTCCTGCAAAACCGCACCTGGATCCTCAACCGGCTGCGCGAGCGTCTGCGGCCCGGCGGCAGCCTGTGCATCATCACTCCGCTCGCGGACACCGTTCCCGCCGAACGGCGTGACATCGCCCTGGACGAAGACGAACTGGCCCTGGCCACAGCCGGATGGGCAACCGCGGAGCGGTTCGACGCCGACGGCTTGGCCGTGCTGGTGCTGCGGCATCCGGCCGCAGAGTCGGTGTCCTTCGCGGACAAGCGACGCCCCGCTCCGCAGGGGCTCATCGGTGCCGGTGTCGTGGTCACCGACGAGCAAGGCCGCGTGCTGCTCGGCCGATCAGTTCGCGGAGTCTGGGAGCTTCCCGGTGGCAAGCCTGCCCCTGGCGAGTCCTTCGAGCAGACCGCCGTACGCGAGCTGACCGAGGAGACCGGGCTGAATGCCTCGGCGGACGACGCTGTGGTACTCGCCATCCTGATGGACACCACCCACAACGTGTCGCGCCTGACCGCCGCCGTCCGTGTCGCGGCACACCACGGCATCCCCACCGTGACTGAACCCGACCTGTTCCACCGTTGGGAATGGCACTGGCCCGCCGACCTCCCCGCTCTCACCGGCACGCTGTTCACACCGTCCGCACATGTGCTGGACTGCGTCTGGCCCGGCCTCCTCAAGGGCCTGCCGCCCGTGCACCGCCATCGCGTCCACCAGCCCGCGCCGCCAGAGAAATCCCAATGACATGCAGCAAGTCCGCCCACATCCAGTCGGGACTGCGGAGGACGGCGGGGGCCTCTTCCGGCCGCCTCGGGCGGGCCGGCTTCGCGCGGCGCATCTGCTGGGCTCCGGCGGCCGCCTGGCCACGGTCCAGCGTGGACCGCGAGAAGGCGAACACCTCGATGACGTCGCCTCCCGTGGTGGTGACCGTCATACCGCCTTCGGCGTCGATGCGACGGATGGCCGCCCCAGGGGTCCAGTACCGGGCCCAGAATCCGATGACGCTCAATCCGTCCGCGTACGCGTCGATCCGAGGCCGGACGACCGCACGCCACATGACCCGCAGGAGCGCGAGCAGGGCGGCCCCGAAGAAGGGCATCTCCCCGGGATCGTTCCTCTCCCGTCCCATGACCATCGCCCAGACGCCGAACGCCCCGCCGGCCGGGACCAGAGGGATGCCCCCGATGGGGCCGCTCCTGCGCCGAGCAACCAGCATCGGCTTCCCTGAACGGCGCGGAATCACCTTCCACGTACTGATCATCCGCAGAGTCCCTGTCCGCGCTGAGCCCACCGGCCCCACAGTCAGCTCAGCTCAGCTCATTTCGAGATTTGTACTCATTTTGGGTCCAGTCTGTCTCAAGCCGATACCGCCCTTGTGAGCGGGGGCGTGTGCTGCCGCGCCACAGAGGCCCAGAGTCCGGAGGGCCCCGGGTGAACGCGCCGCTACGCCAGCTGCCCACCCAAAACCTGCCAACTCCGGCACCCGCGGCGCGGTCGGTGCGGTGCGCAAGCCCTCGATCGACAGCAGGACGGGCGGCGGACCGGACATGAGATCCGTCCACCGCCCGTCAGGCGGTCGTCAAGGGCTCCGCGAGCGGGATCCGACTACGCGCTGGAATCCATCTTCACGGCCGCCAGGACCGCGGCGCCCAAGGCGCACACGCCCAGGATTCCCCCGATGATCCGAACTGGGACGGATGAGAAGATCTTTGTTTCGCCGCCGGGGGCGCGGGATGAGAAGTGATCTGTGAGGCGCATCGCTGAATTTCGCACATCGAGCGCGAGTGTCATCCCGATGAGCCCCACGATCAGCCCCCAGGCCAAGCGAAATGCGTAGCTCCCCATTCCTGAGCCGCTGTCCGACGCAAAGTCGACGAGATGAGGCATGGGGGTTCCGTTCATCACCACAGTTGCTTCCATATTTCTGACGGTTCAGTGACCCAGGTGAGACCGCGCCTGCATTTCACCGGTCTCGCTCCGCTCATCGTTCACTGCGCACCTAGTAACGAAGGTGGCCGAGCATTCTACGGCGTTCGCGGCATGCGCCCCGTTGCGGTCGTCCGTCAAGACGACCTGGGCGCCGTCAGCGGGCACAGCGGATCACCATCTGAGGCAGACGGCCCCCGTGAACGTCCCCGGCCGTCAGGCGGGGGTGGTAGGAGCAGAGCGTCCAGGACGGTCGCGGTGGCGGCGGGGTCCGTAGCGTGGTGCACCGTACGGATCCCCAGGGCTTCGGCGGGTGGCAGGTTCTCCGCATGATCGTCCACGAACACACACTCCGGGCCGGTCATCAGTTCCAGAGCATCGAGCGCCCGCTGGTAGACGGGCGGGGAGGCTTCCGTACACCCTCCAGTTCCGACAGGATCAGCGCGTCGAAGAAGTCTGTCCGCATCCCCTTGTGCTCTTACGGGTTGTAGGGCTCGATCCCCGAAGCTGTTACTGAGCAGGGCGACCTTGACGCCAGCGGCGCGGGCACGCTTCGCCGCGGCGACGATCCGCGGTTCGGGGCGCAGGTTGGCCAGGGCGCGCCGCATCAGGCCGATGGGATCAATGCTGAGAATGCGACCTACGACTCGGTTCCAGTCCTCCTGTTTGGCCTCTCCGACCTCCAAACGGAGAGACGATCAGCATCACCCCATGCGCTTGACCTGAGCGCCCTGTCTACTGCGACGAATAGTCAACCCATGGTGTGTGGCGGAGAGTTATTCAGTATCGGTCAGAGGGTCGAGTGGTACCGGGAGACCCACGTGTGACGCGTCCGACTTCGGCCAGCGCGTAAAACCCGAGCCCTGCGCCGAAGGAGATCGATCTGGGAGCAAACCGGCCGGGCGGCACGACGCGTGGCCAACAAGAGCCGAGGGCGCTCTGACCGGCATGACCTGATATTCGCGTGGGGATCAGCGAGAGAGAGCGAGGAGTTCGTCGATCGCCGGCTCTGGACCGCCGTAGGTGAGGTGCGCGATGGCTGTCATGGGTGCGATCACTCGGCTCCAGGCGTACAACCGGTCCCCATCGAGCGCGCATGCGGTCGCCACCCGGTGGCAACGGGCCTCGACACCCTCGTGTCCGGCGCCGGCCACCACGTAGTCGACGGCGTCGAAGCATGGGTCGCCGATGCAGGCCTTGGGGTCGATCGCGATCAGGCCGCGCGACGGGCCGCCGTCCAGGACGTTGCCGAGGTGTAGGTCGCCGTGCAGCAACACGGGCCTGGCCTGACTGTCCAGCAACGCCTCACAGCGCCGCATCGCCCGTTGCCACGCGGCCCGGTCGATCCGTGCGCCGATGCCCGGCTCGGACAGCCGTCGGCCGATCCGGACGAATGCCTCGTCACACCGGCCGCGCAGGTCCAGTGGCCAGTGCGCGGGCGGGGCCACGGCGTGCAGTGCGGCCAGCAACTCTCCCCACTGCTGCGGCAACGACGCCTGCGGCATGTCCTCGGCCTCGGTGCCGGGCAGGACCTCCTCCAGCACCATCGCCCCGGCCTCCGCGTCGGCAGACAAGACGGTCGGCACCCGACCCGACGGCGCGAACACGCGCAGCATCTCCACCTGCTTGGTCAACAGCGCCCGATCCGGGCTGAGTTTGAGAACCGCGGGCGTTCCGTCCGGCCATCGGCAGCGCCAGACGACAGAGGAGGCTCCGCTCTCGAACAGCTCACCGAGCTCGAACCCCCACCGCGCGGCCAGCCGCGCAGCGAGGTTCGGAACCTCAGCAAGCCAGCCCTCGGCCTCGCGGCCGAATCGGCCTACCAACCGCACGCCAGCCTCTTCCATGTTCACTCCGGCAGCTTGCACCCCAAAGCTGCTGTCATGCACCCACATATCGCCCACGCTCCTCAGTCCGGCAGGCGTCCGTGACCAGCTTCTCTTGCGTCAACCTCCGGAAACCCCGCGGTCGCCCATCCCCGGCCGACTCCCTCGGCCCACCAGGTGCGAGGCCCAGAGCAACGGTGGCCGGTCAGGTGTCGGAGACGCAGAGCCGGACGAGGAACGCGGCGACCTCGGCCCGGTCCAGCTCGACGAGAGAGCGGCGGGTGGGGCCGCCGTCCAGGGAGAACAGCAGGGCGAAGTCCCCCGGCGATTGTGCGACGGCCGGTGAAGATGGCGTGAGCGGGCGCCTTGGGCATGGCGGCTCTCCTACGTGGCGAAGTGAAGGGGTGGATGTTCGGACGGCGGTTGGCCCGCAGGACTTCAGTACGTCGCCCACGCCTCCGCGGGGAGGAATCGCGCCGGGGCGTCCATGGCCTCGCCGGGAAGGAGCACTGGCCGCGTGAGCAGACGGTCGCCCGCACGCTGCACGCAGCTCACCACACCCAGACTGCGTGATACGGGTTCACCGAGGTTCACGTAGAGGAGCTCCGTGAAGGGCTCACGGCTCTCGGAGCGTTCGATCATCCACTGCTCGACCCGCGACGGCACCTGGCCGACCAACGGCATGCCGTCCGCGAAGACCTGAGGTCCTCTCAAGGCATCGACCGATATCCCCCGCAGTCTTTCGTCGAGACCGTAGTAAAAGGTCAGGCCCAGCCCCCAGCACTCCCCCTTGACCGTGCCGTACCGGCCCGGCGCTAGAGCCGCCCGCGTGCAGTACTGCGGGTTCGCCGTGATGCCGCCGAGCGACTCGGTCACATCGCCGGGCCGCATTCCGAAGCAGAGTGGGCCCACGCTCTCGTACGGTTCCAGCGACCAGCGCCGCCGCTCGTTGTCCGGCAGCGCATCCCAGACGTCCCACTGATCGAACATTCACGTAATCCTTCATCGACGAACCCGGTGGCCGGACCACCGACGGCCGGGCCGGCGAGAGCAGTTGCCTGGTCGAGAACCCGTCCTCGGCCGCCCTCGTCGCGCACCGCTCAGGAGGTGGGACGACGGCGCCTGCGGGCAGCGGCGGCCAGCGCCGTGCCCACGGCGATCGACGCGCCGCCGGCGCCGAGCATTCAGCCGGGCGCAGCGTCGCTGCCGGTCTCGGCTCCTCCCCGCTCTCAGCAGGAGCTGTGGTCTTCGACCACACCCGGCAACCCGCGTCCGACTGAGCAGCATCGTCATGGCCGTTTTGGGGACACCTGCCTCCGCCACCCGCTCAGCGGACGGAACTTCGGGACCCCCTGCCCCGTCCGCCGTCGAGCCCGTGCCGTCCTCCTCCCCCGGCCCTTCCTCCGCATCCCGGTCAGGCAACGTCGCGGCCGTGTCGAGGGCTTCGCCCGCCGACGCGGGTGTGGTCCCGAGGGTCGTCGAAGCCATCACGGAGGCAGTGGTGATCGCGTCCATGTACTTCAGTTTCACTGCGTCGTCCCTTGCGCGGTGCGGTGATGGCCCCAGCCTCGGGGCAGGCCGCATGCCGCAGTAGAGGCCTTCGGCCAACGCCCCCATAAGCGCCGCCTATGGCTCTGGCGTCGGGCGGTCCATCCATGCGGGGCGCGTCCCTCTCTGCCCGGGACGCCGTCTCTCAGCAAATGCGTGGGAGTTGCTCGCCCAGCGGCATGTCGACCACCCGTCGCGCGCCGATCAGCGTGCGCAACTCGACCCGGGCGCGGGCCTGTTCCCCGCAGTGGCCGATGTGTACGGCCTGCTCCCCCTCGGGATACGCCCGCAGTGCGGCGAGGATGCTCTCCGTCGCGTCCGCGGCCACGAACGCGACCAGGCAGCCCTCGTTGGCGACGATCAGTGGATCGAGGCCGAGCAGGTCGCAGGCTGCGGCCACGGCCGGTGGGACGGGTACGGCACTCTCCTCGATCTCCACCGTGAGGCCCGACGCGCAGGCGATCTCGTTCAGGGAGGCGGCCAGGCCGCCCCTCGTCGGGTCACGCAGACTGTGGACTGCACTGCCGAAGGGCGCGAGGGCCTGCACCAGGCGGTGCAGCGGGCGGGTGTCCGAGGCGATGTCCGTCTCGAAGCCGAGCCCTTCACGGGTGGAGAGGACGGCGGTGCCGTGCAGGCCGATGGGTCCGGAGAGCAGGACCGCGTCGCCAGGGCGGGCTCCGGCGGCGGAGGGGGTCAGGCCGGGGATCCTGCGGCCGATGCCGGTCGTGTTGAGGAAGAGCCGGTCGGCGGAGCCACGTCCGACGACCTTGGTGTCCCCGGTGATGATCGGGACTCCCGCCTGGTGCGCGGCCTTTCCCGCGGAGTCGAGCACGGAGCGGAGCTCAGCGAGCGGGAGTCCCTCTTCGGCGATCACCGACAGCGTCAGGGCGAGGGGCAGGGCACCGCGCATTCCCAGGTCGTTGACCGTTCCGTGGACAGCGAGGGATCCGATGTCCCCGCCGGGGAAGCTCAGCGGGCTGACCACGAACGAGTCCGTGGAGAGCAGCAGTTCATCCGCGTCCGGGATGAGGGCCGCGTCCTCGAGCGGGCCGTCCGGCTGTCCGCCCAGCGCGGGCAGGACCAGCGTGTCCAGCAGTTCGGCGGTGAGTCTGCCGCCCGCGCCGTGGCCCAGTTGGATCAGTTCGTGCTCGTCGTACGGGAGTGGGCAGTCCAGGTTCATCGCGGTGCGCTCCTGGTTCGTCCGGCGGCGTGGAAGGCGGCGCAGGTGCCTTCGCTCGACACCATGGGCGCGCCGAGCGGGGTACGGGGTGTGCAACGGGTGCCGTAGGCGCGGCAGTCGGTGGGCAGCCGGGCTCCGGTGAGGACGGCTCCGGCCATGCAGTCGGGGTCCTCGGCGGAGTGCACCGCGCTCACGTCGAATCGGCAGGCGGCGTCGAACTCCGCGTACTCCGGGGCGAGTTCGAGTCCGCTGGCGGGGAGTGTTCCGATACCGCGCCAGGCCCGGTCGGCGATCCGGAAGACGCGAGCCAGGGCATCCTGGGCCGCACTGTTGCCGGTGCGACGTACGGCTCGCGCGTACTGGTTCTCCACCTCGTGGCGGCCCTCTTCGAGCTGGGTGACCGCCATGAGGATGCCCTCCAGCAGGTCGAGCGGTTCGAAGCCGGTGACGACGACCGGCACGTGATACCGCTCCGCGATCGGCTCGTACGCCGTCCAGCCCATCACCGCACACACGTGCCCGGCCGCCAGGAAGGCCTCGACCTCGCACTCGGGGTCGTCCAGGAGCGCGGTCATCGCGGGCGGTACGAGGACGTGGCTGACCAGGAGCGAGAAGTTGGGCAGGCCGCGCCGGGCGGCGTGCAGGACCGTCATGGCGTTGGCCGGCGCCGTGGTCTCGAACCCGACGGCGAGGAAGACCACTTCACGCTCCGGGTGCTCTTCGGCGATGCGCACCGCGTCCATCGGCGAGTAGACCACTCGTACGTCCGCGCCGCGGGCACGCAGGGCCAGCAGGTCGGTGGTGCTGCCGGGCACGCGCAGCATGTCGCCGAAGCTGGTGAGGATCACGCCGGGCCGGGCGGCGATCGCCATGGCGCGGTCGAGGGTCTCCAGCGGGGTGACGCAGACCGGGCAGCCGGGGCCGTGGATCATGCGGATACCGGCGGGCAGCAGTTCGTCGATGCCCTGGCGGACCAGGGTGTGCGTCTGGCCGCCGCACACCTCCATGATCCGCCAGGGGTGGTGTGCGGTGCGCCGCAGCTCCGCCAGCAACTGCCGGGCCAGCGCGGGGTCGCGGTACTCGTCGAGGTATTTCATCGCGGCGAGGTCCGGTCCGGTCCGGTGAGGTCCATGCGGACGTCGACGACTCCTTCGACGGCCCGGGTGAGGCGGGCGGCGATCGGGACGAGGGTCCTGTCGCGGATCTCGCCGCCCAGGGTGACCACGCCTCCTTCGACCGCCACCGTGACGGCCCGGTCGGGGAAGAGGAAGGCGGTCACGGTGCGCCTCACCTCGTCGGCCAGTTCCTCGTCGGTGCGCAGGAACACCTTGAGCAGGTCACTGCGGCTGACCACGCCCTGCAGCAGCCCTTGTGCGTCGACCACCGGGAGCCGCTTGACGTGCCGCAGGGCCATGATGCGGGCGGCCTGCGGGAGCGTGGTGTCGGGGTGGACGGTGACGGCGGGGGTGCTCATCACCTCGCCTGCGCTCACCCCGCCCGCCTTGGCCAGGTCGGCAAGGCGGCGCAGCTGGTCGGAGGGGGTCCCCCCTGCTCGAGCGGAGCCGGGAGCCTGGAGGAGGGAGGGGTCGCTGTCGCGGAACTCCTCCTTGGGCAGCAGATCGGCTTCGGAGACGACGCCGATGACCCGGCCCTCGCCCGCCAGGACGGGCAGCGCGCTGACCTTCCACTGTTCCATCAGCGCGACGATCTCCTTGAAGGGGGCCTCGCGGCCCACGGCGATGACGGTGTGGGTCATCACGTCGCTCACGGTGCGCGGGGTGTGGAGCACGGCGTCCTCCCGGGAGGTCAGTTGCGTCGGCCGCGTCAGCTGCGGTCGATGGTCAGGTCGAGGAAGTGTGTGGAACAGGAGATGCACGGGTCGTGGTTGCGGATCGTGCGCTCGCACAGGAGCGTCAACTCCTGGTCCCCCAGCCCTTGTCCGGTGATGGCCGCCTGGGCGGTGCGCCGCAGGTCGTCCTCGATCGCGCCCTGGTTCTGTGCGGTCGGCGGGACCAGGCGTGCGTCGGCGACCGTGCCGTCGGCGTCCAGGAGGTAGCGGTGGTACAGGAGTCCGCGCGGGGCCTCCGTCGCGCCGTGACCGGTGCCCGCGGCGGCCGGGACGTCCGTGTACGGGCGGCGCGGCGGTTCGTACGTGTCGATGATCCGCAGCGCTTCGTCGACCGCGTACACGACCTCGACGGCCCGGACCAGGATCGAGCGGAAGGGATTGCGGCAGATCGCCCCCGCGTACGGATCGCCGAGCCCGGCCTCGCGGGCGGCCTCCACCGCCGCGGGCGACAGCCACCGGCCGCTGATCGCGAACCGGGCCAGCGAACCGGTCAGATGTCGGCGCCCGTCGAGGGTGGCGTGCAGGGCGGTGGAGTGCGGCAGGTGCTCCTCACGGACCCGGTCCAGGAAGGTGTGCAGCGGGAACATGCCCGGCGTCTCCCCGTTGGCGCGCAGCACGGCCGGGGTGCCGCTCTCGATGGCGTACGTTCCAGGAGCCGCCAGCGCGAACAGGTCGGCCTCGGTCTCGGCGTCGGGGAAGTCGAAGCCCGACACCCACAGGACGGTCTGCCAGGCGTCCTCCTGGGCGCGTCTCAACTGTGCCGCCAGAGGCTTCAGTTCACGCACGGTCGGGGTCCGGTGGAAGCCACCGACACGGACGTTGACCGGGTGGATGGCGCGGCCGCCGAGGAGTTCGAGGATCGCGTTGCCCGCCTGCTTCAGGCGCAGGCCCCGTTCGACGTGTCCCCGGGCGGTGCGGGCCAGTTCGACGGCGCCGTCGCAGCCAAGGAAGTCGGGGGCGTGCAGGAGGTAGATGTGCAGGGTCTGGCTCTCGATCCACTCACCGCAGTACAGCAGCCGCCGCAGCTCACGCAGGGCCGGATCGACGGTGATCCCGCAGGCGTCCTCGATCGCCGCGCAGGCACTCATCTGGTAGGCGACCGGACAGATTCCGCACACCCTGGCGGTGATGTCGGGCGGCTCGGTGTACCCCCTCCCCTGGAGGAAGGCCTCGAAGAACCGCGGTGGCTCGTAGATCTGCAGCCGAGCCTCGGTGACCGTCCCCTCGCGCACGCTCAGGTGCAGGGCGCCCTCGCCCTCGACCCGGGAGAGCGAGCCGACGTGCAGGACACGGCTGCCGCGATGCGTCATCGGCGTAACTCCTCTTCGAACGCGGCGACGTTGAAGGTGTGCAGGAAGCGTTCGGTGTCACGGTCGTCCATGCCGTCGCGGTGCAGCACCGGGATGAGGGCGGGGAGGTTCACCGACCCCGAGGGGCCGAAGCAGCCGTAACAGCCTCGTCCGTAGGCCGGGCAGATCGCCCCGCAGCCGGCGTGGGTGACCGGGCCGAGGCAGGGGGTTCCGTGGGCGACGGTGACGCAGACGGTGCCGCGCCGCTTGCACTCGAAGCACACGCTGTTGTTCGGGATGTCCGGCTTGCGGCCCGCCAGATAGGCGGTGATGACCTCGAGGAGCTGGCGGCGGTCGATGGGGCAGCCGCGCAGTTCGAAGTCGACGTCGACGTGGGCGGAGACGGGGGTGGAGGTGGCGAGCGTGTCGATGTAGTCGGGGCGTGCGTACACGGTGCGGGTGAAGTCCTCGACGTCGGCGAAGTTCCGCAGCGCCTGGATGCCGCCGGCCGTCGCGCAGGCCCCGATGGTCACCAGATGGCGGGCGGCCGCCCGGATCCCGTGGACGCGTTCGGCGTCGGCGGGGGTGGTGACGGAGCCCTCGACGAGCGCGAGGTCGTACGGTCCTGGCCGGACCGCGCTGGACGCCTCCAGGAAGTGGGCGATCTCCACCTGCCCCGCAAGGCCCAGGAGTTCGTCCTCGCAGTCGAGCAGGGTGAGCTGGCAGCCGTCGCAGGAGGCGAGCTTGAACACGGCGAGCGTCGGGGGGCCCATCTCACAACTCCCTCACGTAGAGGAGCGGTTCGGCGCGGTCCCAGGTGACGACGGGGCCGTCCCT
Source organism: Streptomyces sp. NPDC041068 (assembly GCF_040647455.1). NCBI lineage: Bacteria > Bacillati > Actinomycetota > Actinomycetes > Kitasatosporales > Streptomycetaceae > Streptomyces > Streptomyces sp. NPDC041068. Next base: position 421,534 of record NZ_JBEZCG010000008.1, on the reverse strand, counting down.
GCACAGCAGCAGCGGTCCGAGCTGGCAGTGGCCGCAGTGTCCGGTCGCGCAGCGCATGTTGCGCTCCAGGGAGACCCGGATGCGGTCGGCGGGCACGCCGCGGTGGAGCAGGTCGCGGGCGGTCGCCCGGATCATCGGCTCGGGGCCGCAGACGAACGCGGTGGACTCGCTGGGAGCGAACCGCGCCCGGTCGAGCAGCTTGGTGACGACGCCGATCTGGCCCGCCCAACGGCTGTCGGGCCGGTCGACGGTCACTCCCGTGTACGCGGTCTTCCACTGCCGGGTCTCGATCTTCGCCATCAGATCCGCCGGGGTGCGGGCACCCACCAGGATGTTCAGGCGCCCGTACGGTTTCGGGTCGGCCTCCGCGTCCCGGACGAGGGGACGCAGAGGAGCCAGCCCGATGCCTCCGGCGACGACCACGAGGTCCTGGCCGATGGCCTTCTCCAGTTCCCAGCCCGTGCCGTACGGACCCCGCAGACCGAGGACGTCGCCGACCTCGGCGGCGTACAGCCCCTCGGAGACCGCACCGACGCTGCGTACCGTGTGCGCCAGGCCTCCGGTGGTGGGGATGGCGCTGACCGAGAGCGGGATCTCGCCCCGCCCGAACGCCCAGACCATCGCGAACTGCCCCGGCACGAAGGCGGGCAGCGGCTCCCCGACCGGCTCCAGGCGGAGCGTGGCCGTGTCCGGCGTCTCCGCCCAGCGGGCGACGACCCGGTACGGCACCGGCGTGGCCGTCATCCCCGCACACCGCTTCCGCTGCCGTAGGGGGCGTACAGGTCGAGGAGGCGGGTCCTTGCCGATTGCAGACGGTGGGCGAGTACCCGGCCGACCCACTGGCCGACCGCCGCACCGAGCGCCTGGTCGTCCTCGCACATCACGCGGACCGCGAGGGCGTCGAACTCGTGGGCGCGCACCGGGCTCTGCGCCACGGCGCCGAGCTGCCAGACGTACGGCGGGAACAGCCAGGACCAGCCGACCAGTTCGCCGTGGCCGAGCGTCTCGATCGCGGGCGAGCGGCGGCCGGGGACGTGCATGTCGAGGATGACCGATCCGGTGCGGATGATCCAGAACCGGTCGGCGTGCCCGCCCTCTTCGAAGATCCTCGTTCCGGCGGGGAAGGACACCTCGCGCGCGATCCGCATGAGTCGTTCGCGGTGTGCCGCGGGCAGGGCGCTGATCATGGTCGTGGTGCTGCTCATCGTTCCCTCTCCTTCTTCCTCGCCTCGGCTTCCGCCTGGAGGGCTTCGGCCTCTTCGGTGATGTCGATGCCGACGGGGCACCAGACGATGCAGCGCCCGCAGCCCACGCAGCCGGAGCTGTCGAACTGGTCGTGCCAGGTGCCGAGTTTGTGGGTGAGCCACTGCCGGTAGCGGCTGCGGCCGGAGGAGCGCACCGGCCCGCCGTGGACGTAGGAGAAGTCCAGGTCGAAGCAGGAGTCCCAGCGCTGCCAGCGCTCCGCGTGGTCGCCGGTGAGGTCGGTGACCTCCTCGGTGGTGGTACAGAAGCAGGTCGGGCAGACCATCGTGCAGTTGCCGCACGTCAGGCAGCGCGATGCCACGTCGTCCCAGCGTGCGGCCTCAAGGCTCGCCCCCATCAGTTGCTGCAGGCTCACGGGTGGCATGGATCGGCCCATCTTGTCGACGGCCGCGGCGACCGCGGTGACGGCCGCGTCCCGTGTGGTGGTGTCGGCCTCTTGGCACGGCACTTTGGCCAGCAGCTCCGCCCCCGCTCGACTGCCGACGCGTACGAAGAACCGGTGACCGTCGTCGTCGACGACCTCGGTGAGAGCGAGGTCGAAGCCCGCGTCCGCGCCGGGACCGCCGCCCATGGAGACGCAGAAGCACGTGGCTCCCGGCTCGGTGCACTCAGCGGCTATGAGGAATGCCCCCCTCCGTCGTTCCTCATAGCCGCCGTCCTTGAAAGCACCGCCGGTGAGCACCCGGTCCTGGATCGCGATGGCCCGCAGATCGCACGGCCGTACCCCGAGGAACGCGTACGAGGGGCGCTCGGCGGGCCCGCCGCTGATGACCGGCAGCCCGTCGGGGCCGCGGTCCGCGCTCCACAGTTTCTCGCGCTGCGGGTGCAGGAAGTTCTTCCACGACTGCGGACCGGCGGAGTGGGCGAAGGCCGCCCCGTCCTCACGGCGTCGCAGACGGTAGTGGCCTGCCTCCAGCTCCACGCCCCACCCGTACGGGAGTTGGTCGGCCGAATCGAGCTCGGCCAGGACGATGGCGCCGTCACGCGCAGTGGGCCCGACGACCGTGCGGCCGTCGGCCACCAGGGCCGTGACGAGAGCGCCCAGTCCGTCCCGGTCGAGGACTGCCGTGAACCCTGTGGTCGTCATTCCATCCGCCCTTCCACATCCCCTGGTCAGGGTCGACTGCCGGTCCACTGCGGTCCCGCTCGGGCCCATGCCCGCTCCCACTCGGCCATCCGCCGGCGGTGCGTCACGACCCGCACGGTCACCCAGGCGCCTCCGATGAGCGCCCAGCCCACGAAGGTCGCGGCTGCGCCCACGGTGATCGCTGTGCTCCACTGGAGGTCGTCGGGCATCGGGGCGGTGGTGACCCTGCCGCGGGCGTCGAGCCAGACGTCGGTCCGGCTGCCCGCCTCGGCGCCCGCGGCGACCCTGGCAACGGCCGTGTGCACGGTGCCGCCCCGATCGGTCCATCGCACGTTGACCGGGTGGCGCGGACGGGAACCGACGGTGTCGGCCGCCGGAGCGCTCTTCATGAGCGTGGCCCGCACGACGTGGCCGACACCCCGTTGCCTCTCGGCCTGCGCATGCGCGGTGTCGTACGCGAAGGCCCCGGCCAACGCCCCGACCGACGGCGCGACGAACACCACCGCGGCCCCCAGCAGCAGTCCCGTCCACGCTTCGACGACATCGCTGCGGCGACGCAGCGGACTCCTGCGCCATCGCCACCCCGCGGCCCGGAAACGAGGCTGTGTCGGGGCGTTCATCACGTCAGTACCCCTCCGGCCGCGCTGCCGCGTCGCCCTGCAGCGCGGCGCCGACGTGCTGCGCCCAGGCGGAGATCTGCTCGAAGTCGCGGAAGTCGCCGCCCTTCCCGGACTTGATGATCATGCGGGCGATGCGGCCTTTCGCGCCCTCGGTCAGGCAGCCGCCGAAGGTGACGTGGCCCCTGGCATCGAGCCGGACGAGGGCCCGCCGCGCGGCGGGCACCGGCGGGATGTCCCGCTCAGCCGCCGACGCGTCGAGCGGACCGCTGCTGAACAGCCACACCGGCCGCCCGTCCGGCAAGCGGGCACTGCGCCTGACGAACCGGCGGGCGTCCTTGTGCCAGCGGCCCGCGTAGATCGGGCTGCCGAGGATCACGGCGTCGTACGCCTGCACATCACGGACTTCGGACACCGGGAGCAACTGCGGCTCCAGGCCCTCCTTGCGCAGGACCTCCGTGATGACGCGGGCGATCTCGGCCGTGGACCCGTTGCGCGTCGCATAGGCGACCAGCACCTTGACGGTCATGGCGATCTGTCCCTTCTCAGAGCTTGCGCAGCCAGTCGTCGGCGACACCCCGCAGGGCCTGGTCGGTCGGCTGGAAGTGGGCGTCGTCCACGCGGCAGGTGAGCTTGTCGACGACGGCGACGACTCCGTCGATCTCGCGCGTCATGTGCAGCGCGATGGGGATCTCGCTGCGGCGCTCCAACTGGCCGTCCAGGGTCACCACACCGTCCTGCACGTCGATCCTGACCGTCTGGGGCGCCAGCCACAGGGTGCGCACCAGGACCTGTTCGATCACCTCGCGCCGGATCGCCTCGTCGGCGCGCAGGAACACCTGGAGCAGGTCGCGTCGGGTGACGATGCCGACCAGGCGGTCCTCGTCGTCGACGACCGGCAGCCGCTCCACTTTCCGCTGGGCCATGCAACGGGCGCCCTCGGCGATGGTGTCGTCGGCGTGCGCGCAGACGGGCGGGGCGGACATCAGCTGTCCCGCCGTCCGAGCCGTGGCCTTGGCCCGGTCCTTGCGTGCGGCGCTGCTCATCCGGGGCAGCCTGATGCGGCGCGGGTGCGGGTCGGGGTTCTGTGCCTCGCGCACCAGCAGGTCCGTCTCGGAGATCACGCCGATCACCTTGTCGTCGGCGTCGATCACGGGCAGCCCGCTGATGCGGTGCTCGGCGAGGCGCCTGGCCACGTCTTTGAAGGGTGTGCCGTACTGGGCGCTGACGACCTCGTCGGTCATCACGGAACCGATCTTGCTGTGCTTCATCTCGTCTCCTCCTCAGCGCAGTCGGCGCAGGTACGGGTCGTGAGCGGCCCGGCGCTGCAGCCGTACGCGGACGTCGAGTGCCGTGATGCCGCCCGGCCTCGCCAGGACGGGGTTGAGGTCGGCCTCGGCGAGGTGCGGCAGGTCGCAGGCCATGCGGGACAGCCGGTGCAGCAGTTGCTCCAGGCCTTCGAGGTCTACGGGGCCGCTTCCCCCGTGCCCGAAGAGCAGCGGGGCGCAGCGCGGCGCGGTGATCAGGTCGTGTACGTCGAGGTCGGTGAGCGGGGCAAGGCGGGCGGCGTGGTCGGCGAGGAGTTCGGTGGCCGTACCGCCGAGCCCGAACAGCACCAGCGGGCCGAACACCTCGTCCTGGACGACGCCTGCGAACAGTTCGGTGCCTCGCTCGGCCAGTGGCTGGACCACCGCTCCGGTGAGCAGCCCGGCGAAGCGGGTCTCGAAGTCCCGGAAGGCGGCCCGTACTTGGCTGTCCCCCTGCAGGTCGAGGTGGATGGCGCGCTGCTCGCTCTTGTGCAGCAGGCCCGGCCAGTGGGCCTTCATCACCACCCGGCCGTCCGGGCCGCGCAACCGCTCGGCGGCGGTGACCGCCTCGTCCTCGGTCTCGGCCCAGGCCCAGGGCAGTTGGGGAATGCCGTAGCAGGCCAGGAGTTCGGCACAGGTGCGTGGGTCGAGCCAGCCGCCTTCGGGATGCCCGGCGAGCCAGGTCTCGGCGACGGCGTGGGCGTGTCGCGTCTCCACCCCGGTGAGGTCGGGGACAGTGCCGGGCGGGCGGGCCAGCCACTCGGCGCGGCGGACCGCGTGGGACAAGGCGCGTGCGGCTGCTGCCGGATCGGCGTAGGAGGGGACGGATTCCCCTCCCTTGACCGGCAGCAGCCGCACGGGCAGCGCCTGCTCGAGACAGACCGCGGCGACCGTTCGGGAGCGACGGCCGGGAGCGTGGGCAAGGGCCCGGACGAGATCGTCGCCGGTCGCCGCGGCGACCGCGGTGGGGACGAGCACCACCAGCACAGCGTCGATTGCGCTGTGCCGCACGAGCCGGTCCACACAGTTCTTGAGCTGCTGTTCGGTGACGACAGCGGTGGCGTCGACCGGGTTGCCGATCGCGGCGCCCTCGGGCAGGTCGACGCGCAGTGCGTCGATGAGATCGGCCGGAAGCGGCGGCAGGGTGAGCCCGGCCTCGGCGCACGCGTCCGCCGTGAGGACCCCCACCCCGCCCGCGTTGGTGACGACGGCGACCCGGCGTCCGGCAGGTGCGGGCTGGGAGTGCAACAGGGCGGCGGCTTCGAGGAGTTCACCGATGGTACGCGTGGCGGTGATGCCGGCCTGGCTGAACAGGGCCTGCCGGGTCATGGTCCGGGTGGCGGACGCGGCGGTGTGCGACGCGGCGGCTCGCCGCCCGGCTTCGGTGCGGCCCGCGTCGACGGTCAGGAGGGGCATGCGCCGGCTCACGCGCCGCGCGGTGCGCGAGAACGCCCGGGGGTTCCCGAAGGACTCCAGGTGCAGCAGGGCCAGGTCCGTGACGCCGTCGCGCTCCCACCACTGAAGCAGGTCATTGCCGCTGACGTCGTACTTGTCGCCGAGCGAGACGAAGCTGGAGATGCCGAGCCCCAAACGGGAGAGGCCGTCGAGCAGCGCGATGCCCACTCCCCCGGACTGCACGGCGACACCGGCGGTGCCGCGGCGGGGGTGCCGGGCGCCGAAGGTCGAGTCCAGTTTCAGCGCCTTGTCCGTATTGGCGAGACCGAGGCAGTTGGGCCCCACCAGACGCATCCCGTACGCCCTGCAGGTGCCCAGCAGGGCAGCTGCTTGTCCGGCGTCGAGGCCGGCCGTGACGACCACCAGGGCGTGCACGCCCGCCTTGCCGCACTCCTCGGCAGTGGCGGGCAGGGCCGGTGCGGGCACCGCGAGGACCACCAGGTCGGGAACCAGGGGCAGCGCGGCGATCGACGGGTAGGCGGGCACGCTCATCAGCGACGACACACTCGGGTTGACGGCGAACAGGCGTCGGGGAAAGCCTCCGGTGCGCAGGTTGCGCAGGACGGCGCGGCCGACGGAACCGGCCTTGCGGCCCGCTCCGACCACGGCGATCGAGCGGGGCCGCAGCAGTGGCTCCAGGCTGGCCACGTCGGCCGCGCCGCCGCGCGCCTCGACCGCGGTCAAGTACGTCTCGTCCTGGGCCAGTTGGATGACGCAGCGCACTTCGGGTCCGTCGAAGCGACGGGCGGTGCGCAGTCCGAGGTCGGCGAAGACCTTCAGGACCTCGTGATTCTCGGCGAGCGCGTCGGCCGTGAAGGCGGTGACGCCGTCGGCGCGGGCGGCCGAGACCAGGTGTTCGAGAAGCAGGGTGCCGATCCCCCGGTGGTGCAGGCCCTCGGCGACGGCGAGCGAGATCTCGGCGGTGCCGGACTCTTCCGTCCGCTCGTACTCGGCCACGCCGATGATCTGCCCCTTGGTCTCGGCGAGCAGCGTGCGATGTCCGGGGCGGGGAGTGGCGCAGGCCCGGTCGACCGCCTGTGCGGCGGAGCGGCGGCTCGCCGCGAAGAACCGCAGCCGGAGGCTCTCGGGCGACATCTCCTCGTAGAGGCGCTGGAGTCGGACGTGATCGTCGGGAACGACCGCACGGATGCAGGTGGTCGTCCCGTCGGCGAGCAAGGCGTGGACCGGAGGTCGGCTGTGCTCGTCGTGCGTCATCTCGAGCCTCCTGTCGGCGGGTTGACACTTCGAGCATCGTTCGAGGCGCGGGGGACGCCCAGGGGCTGGGCGGGTGCGGCCAAGGGCCGATCGGCCCTATGCGGACGAGCCGGGCAGCGGCTCGCCGAGTTCGGCCTCCACCGCTGCGGCCATCGCCCGCAGCACGTCCAGGGTCCGCACGGCCTCTGCTTCGTCGACCTCGGTGATGGCGAAGCCGACGTGCACGATGACGTACGTACCGACCCTGGCCCCGGGTGTGTAGGCGAGGCACGCTTCACGGCGTACGCCGCCGAAGTCGACGGTGGCCATACGGAGACCGGCGTCGTTCCTGGTCTCCAGGATCCGGCCGGGAATGCCCAGGCACATGGTGCTCACTCCTCGGCGAGCCGGGCGGCGGCGACCGCGGCCTGTCCGTAGCTGATGCCGCCGTCACCGACCGGCACGGCGCGGGAGACCAGGACCCGCAGTCCTTGTGCGCGCAGCCGGAGGCTGGTTTCGGTGAGCAGGCGGCGGTTGAGGAAGCAGCCGCCGGCGAGACAGACGGTGCGCGGGGCTCCGTCCTGGACGGCGTGCGTCACCAGTTCGGCGGTCACGATGGCCAGGGTCAGGTGGAACGCCGCGGCCAGCACGGGCACGCTCTCCCCGCTGTGCCGCCGCTCCAGAAGATCGATGAGCGTCGGGCCGGGGTCGTACACCCACAGCCCGTCCACCCGCACCAGACGGTGGTCGAGGGGCAGTGCACTCTGCGTACCGGCCGCGGCCTCCAGTGCTGCGGCCGCCTCGCCCTCGTAGCTCGCCGAGTGGGCGAGGCCGAGCAGGCTCGACACGGCGTCGAAGAGCCGTCCGGCGCTCGACGCGCGCGGGGAGTTGATGCCCCGGGCGACCATGGCTCGTACGACCGCGGCTTCGCCCGGTTCGAGACGGTCGGTGAAGGGCTTCGTCAGCCAGGGGTAGGGGCGGGGGCCTCCCAGCAGCTCCGTTCCGTGCAGGTAGCCGAGGGCCATCCGGTAGGGGTGGCGGATCGCGGCCTCACCGCCGGGCAGCGGTGCGGTCGCGAAGCGACCCACCCGTCGATAGCCGGTCAGATCGGTGACGAGGATCTCTCCTCCCCAGAGCGTTCCGTCGTCGCCGAGCCCGAGTCCGTCATAGGCGACCCCGATGAAAGGGGTGCGCAATCCGTGCTCGGTCGCGCATGCCGCCAGGTGGGCGTGGTGGTGCTGGACGGGGATGCGCGGCATCGGCTGGGCCCGTGCCCATTGGGTGGAGAGATAGCCGGGATGCAGATCGTGCGCGACGGCGCGCGGTGTGACCCCCGTGAGCCGCACGAGATCGTCGTACGCGCGGGTGAAGGCCTCCATCGCCGTCACATCCGCCAGGTCTCCGCCGTGCGGGGAGAGGTGGGCGCGCTCTCCGTCCGCGAGGGTGAACGTGTGCTTGAGATGGGCGCCCACGGCCACCAGGGGCACGGGGGCGGCGACCCCGAGCGGAAGCGGAGCCGGTGCCAGGCCTCGTGCCCTGCGGACCGTGAGGACGGTGCGGTCCACGACCTGTACGACCGAGTCGTCGTAGCGGGCCCGGATCGGCCGGTCGTGGGTGAGGAAGCCGTCCGCGACCGTGGCCAGTGCGCGACGCGCCTCGGCGTCACCGGTGGCGATCGGTTCGTCGGCGAGGTTGCCGCTGGTGACGACGAGGGGGCGCGCCGACTCGCTCAGCAGGAGGTGGTGCAGCCCGGTGGTGGGCAGGAACAGACCGACCCTGAGCATGCCCGGATGAACCGCGGGCGCCAGGCCGCCTCCCCGTGCGGCGAGCAGCACCACCGGTCGCGCCGCGGATTCCAGGAGGTCCTGCTCGATCTGCGACACCCGCGCCAACTGCCGTGCGACGCACAGGTCCTGGACCATGACGGCGAAGGGCTTCGCCGGGCGGCGCTTGCGCGATCGCAACGCCATGACCGCCGCCTGGTCGGTGGCGTCGCACACCAGCTGATAGCCGCCGATGCCCTTCACCGCGACGATGCCACCGCTCTCCACGGCCTTGACCGCTGCGCACAGCGCGGCTTCCCCCCTGAGGTCACTCCAGGAGAGCTGTGGCCCGCAGAGCGGGCATGCCAGGGGTTCGGCGTGGAATCGCCGGTCGGCGGGGTCGCCGTACTCCGCGGCGCAGGCCTCGCAGAGCGGGAAGCGGCGCATCGTGGTGCGGATCCGGTCGTACGGGAGGTCTTCGATGACCGTGGCACGCGGACCGCAGTCGGTGCAGTTGATGAACGGGTAGCGGAACCGGCGGTCGCTCGGGTCCACGAGCTCGCTCAGGCACGCCGCGCAGATCGCGGCATCAGGCGGAACCTCGCGCGGCCCTCCTGGCGCGGTCCGGCCGGCCGCACTGCGCCGGATGGCGAAGCCCGAGTGCGGCGCGGGGAGTTGCTCGTGCACGGCGGTCACCCGCACCTGCCGCACCCGGGCCAGTGCGGGTGCTCCGGTGCGCAGCCGCGCGGTGAACTCCCGGACGGCGTAGGGGGATCCCGCGACCTCGCCCCGCACGTGGCCATCGGTGTTGGCGGCCCAGCCGTCCAGGCCGAGGCCGGTCGCCAGCCGGTGCACGAAGGGACGGAAGCCCACTCCCTGCACGGTGCCGAACACCTCGAAACGCAGTGCGCCACGGTCCTGCACGGCCACTCCTCTCAACGGCGCGCGGCGGCATCGCGGTGCCGCACGATCTCGTCCTCGATGTCTTCGACGAGCGGTTGCACCACGGCCTCGACACGCGCCGACAGGCCGGCGCCCAGTGCGGTGTCGGCGCCCTCCACCGCGTACACGACCAGCCGGTCGGGCAATCTGCCGAGCACGCGGGCGAGTTCGACGGCCTCGCCGAGCCCGAGCCCGTGCGAGCTGGTCGTCCGCGCCCGCTCCAGCGCACCGGCGTCGAGCGACAGGCGGTGCACGTGCCCGGGGCGGGCGGGGTGGGCGTGCGCGGCGTCCACGACCACCGCGAGATCCGCCCGCTCCCACAGACCGATCAGGCGGGCGGGATCGCCGTCGCAGGTGGCCAACACCGTCCCCGTGGGCGGAGGCCGCTCTGCGGCCCGCTCGCGGAGTCGGGCGATGACCGCCCACCCCACTCCGTCGTCACGCCGGAACGCGTTCCCGACGCCGATCACCGCGATACGCGTACGGATGGGCATCGCGCCCCCTTCCGCCGGGCCGTGCTGCCACTGTGCGCGGGCGGCGGAGCCCGCACCAAGGGGCCGAAGGGCCTTTACAGGGGCCGGTTCGCCCCTCCCCCATCCGCCCGCCGGGTGGAACCGTCCGAAGCAGAGCCCCTGCCGGGGGTGCGCCGGAAGGCGGTGGCACCGTGGACAAGCCCCTGATCGTCGGAGTCGACGGCTCGAATCCGAGCCTGCGCGCGCTGGACTGGGCGGTGAGCGAGGCGGCAGCTCACGGCCTGCCGCTGCACGTTGTCCATGCATCGAGGTGGGAGCGGTACGAGGGGCACGAACCCTCCTTCGGCCTCAACCGGCCGTCCGGTCAGGTCCTTTCGGATCACATCGCGGCCTCGGCGGTCGAGCGTGCGCTGCGCCGCACCGTCTCGGTGAAGGTGACCGGCGAAGTGCTCTCCGAGGACCCGGCCCTCGCACTCGTGCGGCTCGGTTCGGAGGCCGGTGCGGTCGTGGTCGGCAACCGGGGGCGCGGCGAACTCGCCGAACTGCTCCTCGGTTCCGTCGGTCTGTCCGTCGCCGCGCACGCCACGTCGCCCGTGATCGTCGTACGCGGCCATGAGAACAACGTGTACGGCGAACTGCGCGCCATCGTCCTCGGCGTGGATGACCCCCAAGAGGCTGTCCCGACCGCGCATTTCGCCTTCCGCGAGGCGCGCACGCACAGCGCCTCCGTGACCGTGGTCCATGCCTGGCGCTGCCCGGCCCGTGAGGTCCCCGACTTCCCCGCGAGGATCCACGACGACCACCAGCGGCGCGCCGAGGCTCTGGTCGAGGAGGCGGTGCGGGAGGCCATGGCCGCCCATCCCGACGTCACGGTGCGGCGCGGAGTCGTCGAGGGGCACGCGCGCACCGCGCTCCTCGACGCCTCTCGTACGGCCGACCTCCTGGTGGTCGGGGCCCGCCGCAGGCAGGGCCGCATCGGCATGCAACTCGGACCCGTCAACCACGCGGTGCTGCACCACGCCGCGTGCCCGGTTGCTGTTGTCCCGCACGCCTGACCACTGATCCCCCACCGCACCGCGGAGGTGCGCACCATGACCCCACAACAGACCGTCACCGCCGGGATCGACGGCTCACCCGAGAGCCTGGCCGCCGCCGACTGGGCGGCCCGCGAGGCCCTGCGCCGCGATCTGCCCCTGCATCTCGTCCACGCCTTCGACCAGCCCGCGGAGCGAAGCCGTCTGCCGGAGATCGAAGTCCCGTTCCACCGGGAGAGCGGTGCGCTGGACCGCGCCGTCCTTCAGCTCTCCGGCGCGCACCCCGACCTGGGAATCCTGGACGAACAGGTCACCGGACCGCCGGTGCGGGCGCTGCTGGAGGCGACCGGCTCCTCGGCCCTGCTGGTGCTCGGCTCGCAGGGCTTCGGCGCTCTCGAGGGCGCTCTGGTCGGCTCGGTGGCTCTGGCCGTTGCGGCCCGGTGCTCCTGCCCGGTCGTCCTGGTGCGGGCGGAGAAGCATGGCAAGGGCAAGGGCAAGGGCAAGGGCAAGGGCAAGGGCAACGGCAAGGACGAGAAGGGCGAGCGTGAAGACTCGGTGACCGGCCCGCCCCGTCCGGTCGTGCTCGGCCTCGACCTGCACCGTCCCTGCGATGAGCTGCTGGAGTTCGCCTTCCGCACGGCAGCCCTCCACCGCACGTCACTCCAGGTCGTGCACACCTGGACAGTGCCCCTTGTCCCCAGCGCCGACGCCACCGAACCAGCGGACGCGAAGTCCCGCCTGCTCACGGCCGCGCTCACTCCCTGGAGGAACAAGTTCCCGGGTACGCAGGTCACCGAGCGGCTCGTGCGCGGCATGGCCGGCCACCATCTGGTCAAAGCCGCGGCGGGGGCCGACCTGCTCGTCATCGGCCGCCGCGACCCCGCCGAGGATCGCCTGGGAGCGACGGCCCACTCGGTGATCCACCACGCCAAGTGCCCGGTCGCCGTCATTGCGCACAGCTGACGGTTGCGCACAGCTGACGGCTCCGGGGACGATCAGGGCCGGACCGGAGGTGACCGGTGCCCCGGGAGGTGAGGCAGCCGCGTACGGGGGGGGCGGCAGCGCCCGCACGACCGGGCCGACTCGGTCGTGCGGGCGAGTGCGACCTCCGCGGAGCCCGTTCAGGAGTGCCGCACCGGGATGGTCCTGGTGGCCGGCTTCCCCTGCGGCACCGGGACCGTGATCGTCAGAACGCCGTCCTCGTACTCCGCGGCCGCCCGGTCGCCGTGCGCTCCGGCGGGCAGCCGGACGGCACGGGCGAAGGTGCCGTAACGGAACTCCGTGTGCCGCTCTCCCACGGGTTCGCCACTGCGCTCGGCGCACAGCGTGAGAACGCCTTCCGTCACCGTGATGTCGACGTCCTTCGCGGGGTCGATGCCGGGAAGTTCGGCACGCAACGTGTACGTCCCGTCCGTGAAGGTCTCCTCGATCCGGATGCCATGGACTCCGGGGGCCGGTTGCAGGCCGGGAAACCCTCCCTCGATCCATCCGAACAGGTCCGGCAGCGCCTGCGGCCAGTGCGGGAACCTGTCGATCATGCTGCTCATCTCGCCCTCCCTCGGGGCTCGTTCCCGTCCTTCTCCCTGCTTCCAGCGTCGCGCCGCCAGCTGGCACCGGCGAGTGCCGACCGGGCCGCCGTCCGTAGCCGATCGGCCCTGGATACGGACCTGAGCGTGGGTGCCGAGCGTGCGCGCTTCGACCGGCTGGGCTCGGCGCTGTCCCTGGACTCGGCGCTCCTGGTCGTCCACGGCATCAAGGAACGGTCCCGGCGCGGGTACGAGCCGCTGCCCGCCCGCGCCTCAGCGCTGCGGCGCGGGAAACGCCACGGGGCTGCGCAGGCCGGAGCGGCCGACCGCGCGGACGCCGAAGAAGACGTTGTCCTTGGACAGGTCGACGGTGTGACGGGTGGCGTCGCCGACGTCGATCACATGGGTCCAGGCGGTGTCGGTCGTCTCGCGCCACACGACTTCGTACCCGGCGAGATCGGCCTCGGTGCCGCGCTCCCACACCAGCTCGGTCTCGTTGGTCAGCGCGGCGGTGAGGATCTTCGCACCGCGCGGGGTGCCGGGGGCCTGGGCGAGGCTCCACAGGGCGGCGGCGTTGACGCGGGCGACGCGCGCGACGAAGGGGAAGTCGCAGAACTCCGGCAGGTCCCCGTACTGCTTGCCGTCCACCACACGGACGTCCTGGTGCTGGTGGGCGTAGTCCTCGGCGGGCTCGGTGAACCGGGCGGCGGGATAGGCGCGTTCGAGGAAGGGGATGTGGTCTCCGCCGCGCAGGTAGCGGTCGCGGCGGTACACGACGCGCACCCGCATCCCGGTCGCGTCGTTCGCGGCCACGTCCTCGACGAAGCGGGCGAGCTGGCGTGACGGTGAGTCGTTCTCGCCGCCCACCGAGCGTCTGACGGCGGCCTCCTCCGGCGTTTCGGACGAGGGGACGCCCTCCGCGAAGAGGCGGATCGTGCGTGGGTCTCGGGTGCCGTCGTCGGCGGTGGAGCTGCCGACGATGTCATTGGTGAACATCCCCTGGACGTCGGCCTTGCCCTGCTTGAACTGCTCTGCCATGTGCGCCGCGCCGAACAGCCCCTGTTCCTCGCCCGCGACGGCCGCGAACACGAGCGTCGCGCCGACGCGCCGGGTCGCCATGACGCGCGCGAGTTCCATGACGAGCGCGACCCCGGAGGCGTCGTCGTCGGCTCCGGGCGCGTCGCTCGTGAAGTCCATGACGTCGCTGGCACGCGAGTCGTAGTGCCCGGAGACGACGTACAGGCGGTCGGGGGACGACGAACCGCGCAGTGTGGCCACGACGTTGGTGATCCGCGTCGGAGTGGGAATGCGCGGGCCCGGTTCCTGGACGTAGGACTGGAGTTCGACGCTCATCCGCCCGCCCGAGGGCCGCGCGTGGCGCCGCAGCTCGGCGAGGATCCAGTCGCGAGCGGCGCCGATGCCGCGTACGGGATCGTCCTGCGAGGAGAGCGTGTGCCGGGTGCCGAACGCGGCGAGCCGCCGCACCGTCGCCTCGATGCGCCGGTGGTCGATCTCCCGCAGGATCGCGCGCAGTTCGCGCGGCGGTTCCTGCGCGGTGGGGCCCGCGCCGTCGCGGGCGGCGGCGGTGACCGTCTGCAGGCCGACGGCTCCGGCCGTGGTGGCGGCCGCGGCTGCGGTCAGGACGGTACGCCGGGAAGTGCCCGTCTGCTGCGACATGCACCCAATAGTCATGGACACTACAACCCACCGCAAGAGCGTGGCAGCCCCAGAACGGCCGCTGTCCGCTGTCCGCTGTCCGCTGTCCGCTGTCCGGGGCGGTCACCCGCCCCGGACACCCCTCCGCTAGGGAAGGCCGTGCACCTTCGGGCCGACGGCGTTCGACCACGTACTACCTGCCGTCGCGTCCCAGTTCGTCGACCACGTCATGGCCCCGCGCAGCGCCGGATACGTCTTCGACGGCTTGAACGAGCCGCAGCCGGTGCCTCGGGTCAGGCAGTCCAGGGCGTTGTTCACCACCGAGGGGGCCACGTACCCGCTGCCCGCGGCCCGTGTGGAGGCCGGGACACCGATCCCGACCTGCGACGGGTCAAGGCCGCCCTCCAACTGGATGCAGGCCAGCGCGGTCAGGAAGTCCACACTGCCCTGGCTGTAGACCTTGCCGTCACAGCCCAGCATCGAACCGCTGTTGTAGTACTGCATGTTGACGACGGTGAGGATGTCCTTCACGTTCAGCGCCGTCTGGAAGTAGCCGCCGGACGTGGACTGCATGTCGATGGTCTGCGGCGCCATCGTGAGCACCAGCTTCGGACCCGCCTTCGCCGACAGCTGACGCAGCGCCTTGGTCATGTAGGTGGGGTTGAGGCCGTTCTCCAGGTCGATGTCGACGCCATTGAACCCGTACTCCTGCATCAGCGCGTAGGCGCTGTTGGCGAACGCCGTCGCGGAGGCGTCACTGTTGACGGAGATGGTGCCCTTCTCGCCGCCGACCGAGAGGATCACCGACTTGCCCGCGGCCTTCTTCGCGGCGATGTCCGCCTTGAAGTCGGCGGTTGAGGCGTAGCCGACCGCCGGGTCCAGGTTGAAGGTGATCTGCCCCGGCGTGCTGGTCGCGTCGGCGAAGGAGACGGCGACGATGTCGTACTGCGAGGACACGTCCCGCAACTTCTGCACCGTCGCTCCGTTGTTGAAGTTCTGCCAGTAGCCGGTCAGCGCGTGCCTGGGCACGGTGCCGTCTCCGCCGCCATCACCCTTGGCGGTCCGTGCGGACACCGCCGTCGACTTCGCGGACTCACCCGCCGCGTTCGAGGCACTCACCCGGAAGCTGTACGTGGTGTCCGGCGTGAGGCCGGTGACGGTCGTGGAAGCACCGCTGACCTGGGCGACCTTCGCGCCGTCACGGTAGACGGTGTAGCCGGTGGCCGTGGACACCGGGGTCCAGGACAGGTCCACCGACGTGGACGTCGTCGTGCCCGCCGCGAGGCCGGTCGGCACGGCCGGTATCTCCACCGGGTCGGTGCCGCCGCCCCCGTCGGGCCCGAAGACGCTCACGTCGTCCACGTAGTACGCGCTCTGTCCGTACCAGCCGTGTGTGTACACGGTGACCGACGTGGTGTTCGCGCCGGTGGTGAAGGTGGTGGAGAGCTGCTGCCAGGACGTGTTGCCCGGCGTCCACGTCGACACGTCGGTGGTACCGGTGCCGCGGGCGCCCAGGTAGGCGTAGCTGCCCTGCACCCAACTGCTCAGCTTGTACGTCGCGTTGGGCTTCACCTTGACGATCTGGGAGCACTCGGCGGTGTCCTGGCCCGAGGGGCTGGCCTTGAGCGCCTTCGCGCCGCCGTGCACGGGCGACGTGACGGCCACGCCGCTGTTCGCACTGCAGGTCCAGTTACTCAGGTCCGCCTCGAACCCGGCGTTCTTGGCAACGTTGACGTCTGCCGCCGCGGCAGCGGCTGCCGCGGTCTCCGCTGCTGCGGCGGATGCCGGCTGCGCGGGCGCGGCGAGCGCTGTGACGGCGAGCGCGGCGGCCGCACCGACGGCGATCGCCGCGCCGAATCTCCGGCGAACACCGGGTCTGCCCTGACGTACACGGTCCACGGAGTGCCTCCAGGAAGGAATGAAGGGCGCAAAGACGGAAGTACATGACGGCGGTCACCGTTACTGTGCGCAAAGCTGGTCCAGACCAATCGAGTTGTCAAGGTCTGGGGAGCGGTGAACCTGTCGCACCGCACCGGGCGGCTGGCGGCTGGCGGCTGGCGGCTGGCGGCTGGCGGCTGGCGGCTGGCGGCTGGCGGCTGGCGGAACACGACAGCGGACGTCTCTCGATGTCCATCAGCCCGCTGGGCACGCACGAGCAGGAACAATCACGCCTGCCGAGGCCCGCAAGTCCGGCAACAGTTGCCTGCCAGGCGTGGGGTGTTGCGGGGAGCGGGAATGAGGACCCCGGGAACGCCCCTCACGCCACGTGCCCGAGCCCGGGGCCTCAGGGGCCCGAGGGAGTGCACGTCCGTCCCCGCCTGCCCCACGGGGTGTCCCGGTTACCTTTCGGATGACCCCGGGTCGTGGTGTCACCGGACCGGGAGGCGCCGGTAGTTCGCCGATAGGGGCAGGGGCGCCGGAACTTCTGGCAACGCTCTTCGTAACGTGGTTGCCGGATGCCGGCACCGCGCCCTGGCCGGATCCGGCAGCTCCGTCCACGGCGAGAACCCGTCCCGGCGCGGCAACAAGCAGCTGAAGAGCGCGTTCTTCCTGGCGGCGTTCGCGGCCCTGCCCAACCCCGCCTCCCGTACCTATTGCCAGCGGAAACGCGACGAGGGGAAAGGGCACAACCAGGCCCTGACATGTCTCGCCCGCCGCCGCGTCGACGTGCTCTTCACGCATGCGTCCCCAGACGGCAGGGGCACCTCAGCCGACTCCAGCAGGGCGGCGCCCACTCCCCTGCCCACTACCCAAGACTGCCGCGACTCGTGTCACTGCGACGAACGATCGGTGCCGCACCCGTGCTGGCGGCCGGCCGACGCGAACAGTGCCGGTAAGTGGGGGTACTTGCACCCAGACGTCATGGACGGGGGCCGCCCCGGCCCCCGTCGACCGTCAGTGCCGGGGAAGAACAGCTCAGGAGGCGGACGGTTTGACCTCCCCCGCGAAGACGATGATCTGGTCGATGAGGCTTCGCCGCAGATGGACGATGTCCGTTCCCGCCAGACGGGGGCCTCCATCCGGCGTGGTGAAGACCCACTGGTACCTGGCCCACTCGCCCGGCATGTCCACCGCTGAGCAGCGCACCATCGTGCCAGTCCCCGCCGGATGTCGCCGGATGTCCAGCACGAACCGCTCGACCGCTTCGATCCCCTCACTGCGGCCCAATGGTCCCCAGAGGACCACGTCCGAGGTCAGGGCTTGGGAGAGCAGCACCGTCACGTAGCTGTCGTCCGAGGCGTTGAACGCGGAGATGAATGTGTCGATCGCCGACTGCGCGGTCTCTTCCTGCATGCACCAGTCATATCAGTCGCTTCGCGGAACGCGTTCGTTCCACTGTCCGTCTCCCCTCGGGTGAACCACCCGGTTTCAGCGACGATGGAGGTCACCCCGCGCGATCCCAGCCAGCCGATCGCCCCGCGCTCGGCCCGGCCGAAGCCGGTGCGGGCTAGCACGAGATGACCGTCCAAGTCGTCGCCGATCTCGACACGCACGACCTCCGGGGCCGCTGCGTCGGCGCGCCACTCGCCCTCGATGCGCGCCAGCAGTTCCCGGGACCGATCCAACGGGAGCGCGTCGTCGACGAACGGCATAGCGGTCCGCCCGGTCGGCGGCGGAGGCCGCGGGGCCCCAGGGGGTGGGCCCTCGCTCACCGGCCCCCGGGATGGTCAGATCAGGTCGAGGAAACTCCACCGGGCGTCCGGCTGGGCGCCGCTCAGCCACTTGCCGCAGTTCTGGAGCACGACCGGGCTCGACGTGATGTGCTGCGCGCCCGTCCCGAGGTCGCGCAGGAAGCGGTCGACCGGGCCTCGGCGGATCGCCGCCGAGCCGGCCCAGCGGTGCACGGTGCGGCCCACCTCGCACACGGTCGAGGTCGTGTGGTTCAGGACGAGACGGATCAGAGTGTCCTGCTCCGTGCTCGGCAACTCACCCTGGTCCAGGGTCTGTTCGACGTCCCGCCAGACGTCGTCCGCCCACGCCCGGACCGCCCGAAGCCCGGCCTCCGCGGTCGCGTACTCGGCGTGGAACTGGGAGGTGTCGACCGCGGCGCCCCGCGAACCGGTCCGCGCCGCGGCGACCCGCTTCAGCTCGTCCAGGAGCCGCCGGCCGACACCGAGGGCCCAGCCCGTGTGCCCGATCGCCGACATGTTGACCAGGCCGAGGCGGTATACGGCGCCGCCGTTGACCGGGGTGTCCGTGGTCGCGACGTAGGTGTACTCGTGCGGTACGTACACATCGGTGCAGTGGTAGTCGATGCTGTGTGTCGCGCGCAGCCCGAGCACGTCCCAGTTGCCGTCCAGGGTCACCTGCGACTTCGGCATCGCGAGGACCCGAAGCTCACCGGTGCCCTCGACCTGGATCGCGCTGTGGATGTGGGTGGCGTGCGCCATCCCTGAGGCGAACTGCCACTGGCCGCTGACCCGGTAGCCGCCCTCCACGGGGACGGCCAGGCCGGGGCGTGTGCCGTGCCCGGAGAGCAGCGCGTACTTCCCGTTCGGCACGTCGGGGAACAGTTCGGCCGCCGCGTCCCCGGCGAGGTACGCCGCTGTGGTCCCGGTCATCATCTGCAGCGCGAACATGGTCCACCCGGCAGCGGCGTCGTGGTAACTCACACGCTCCGCCGTCTCGATCAGCTGCCGCGGCGCGAACTCGTATCCCCCGAGGCTCAGCGGAAGCTCGGCCCGTACGATCCCCGTGTCCAGCAGCACCCGCGCCGTTTCCTCCGGCAGCCTCCCCAACTCCTCGGCGGCATCGGCCCGTTCATCGAGCATCCCGCCGAGCGCGTCGATCCGCTCCAGCACCCCCGCCAGTTCCTCACTGGCATGCAGCCGACCCTTGTCCCCCATGAATTTCCTCTCCTTCTGGCCTGTTTCCCGATCGTCTCACGCACCCACCCGGCGGCCCGGTCCGGAGGCTCCAACCAGCCGCAACGGTCCGACTGTTGGAGTCGGCGGCGTCTGCCCGATCACGAAGTGTGAGGCAGGCTTCGAGAGCAGCCCGCTGCTGCGGAGGAAGGTGCTCTCCCAGAGGCACTTTGCGGGGACTGTGATCGCCCTCGCAGATCCAGCTCTGTTCGTCCGGGTCGAACCACCAGTCCTGGGCGCCCCACATGGGGTGCCCTTGGAGCAGGCGTCTGGCCAATGGCTCGCTCGCCTCGGGAGCACCCTGAGCAACGAGCGCCTGGGCAACTGCGGCCACCGCGTCCTCCGAGGCCGCCGCGTCCCCGAGCACAGGCAGGAGGAGAAGAAGTCGGCGATGGGGATCGGTGACACCGGTGGCATCTTGCGGGGCCTCCAGCAGTGCGGCGAGCTCGGGCCAGCACAGCCCTGGGCCGATACGGTCCTCATCGTCGCTGGCCAGGACAAGGTCCTGGCTCCAGCCGGGATGCGTGAGGAAGTGATCCGTGGTCGTGAACTCTTCACCGCTGTTGTAGTGCACGACGATCGCCGAGCCGTCGGTCAAAGGCACCGTGAACACCGGCCACGCCGACGGATCGTGAAGCTTGTCCAGCATGGCATCGGCGTCACCCGCGTCCGCGCCGAAGGCCTCCGGGGCGAAACCTTCGTACAGGCCCGCCAAGTGCGCGGGGCCAGAAATCCGGCTCGTCCAGGAGCGGATGCCCGTCCACGACGGGCGAGGAGGAGTACCAGTGCCGTGCCATCACCATGCCCGGATTCTCTCTCCCCTGCTCGGTCAGAACGTTCGGAGGGCCTGGCAAGCTCACAGCCCTACCCTGAGTCCTCGGGCTCACCGCTCCTACGCATGACCGGCGTGGGCCCGCGCTGAAACGGTGAACAAGTCGAGAACTGCCGCGCACGGGGCAGGCCAGGCGTCGCCGACACGCGCCGGCTGCCGGCTGAAGGGCCTGGATCCCGGCCGGATACGGCGGTTGGTCACCGGGGCCGACCGCGAGCGTCACGCCTAGTGGGTGGTGTGGGTGGGGTACACCTGGACGTCGGTGTAGGCGCCCTTGATGTCACCCGCGCCCGAGGGCCACTCCAGGGTCACGCTGTGGGTCTCGTTGGGGGGCGTCACCTCGATGTTGGTCGGGCTCGTGAGGCTCTCGCCGCTGGTGTCGATGGTGTAGGCGAGGTTGAAGACGGCGGCGCCACCGTAGGGTCACCAGCCGGGCCGAGCTCGACCACCCGGAACTCGTCCTCCGAGCTGCACTTGCTCGCCACCGCTGCAGACGACCGATACCGGGCGGCTTTCTGCCTGTATCCGGTGTGCGACAGTCCTCGTCACCCAGGGTCGCGTGGAGGCTCAGAGATAGAGGACGGACCGCCCTCGGGGTACTTCCGCGCAAGTGCGTGGCATCACCACGCTGACAACGTTCACACAGAACGGATCCGAGAAGACGTACGCGATGCTGCTGGTGCAGTTGCCGACCACGGCGGGATTTCCAGGAATTGAACCGGTATTGCAGCCGGTGGGGTTGTCGATGATGCGACCGTTGATGCTCAGGGTTCCGGTCGCGGGGTAGAGGCCGGTTGCGCCAGACCGAGCGTGAGCAGAACGCTCGCGCCGAGTACGCCGAGTACGCCGAGTACGGTGGCAAGACGCCGCATGACAATCTCCAGTGACACGGGCGCGCCGGCACACGGGCGCACCCCGAACTCTGGCCCACCCCCCAACTCGGTGGGCGGGCCACGTGAACAACCCGAACTTGCAGTGTGATCCGTCCCGGCCACCACTGGATCTGGGCACTTCGGGACGCTGGAACGCCGCAATGGGCGTTGCTCTGGGGAAACGTGGTCTGCCTGGAACGCCGAAATGGGACGCTTCGGCGCGCACAGGCCCCGCGCTCACAAGTACGCAAACGGGCTCAAGGGCCGTTCGAACGTACGCGAGGGCCGTTCGTCCGAGTCGCGCCATCGAGATCATCACGCCGGAAGACAAAGCCTTCCCCCGTGGCAGATGCCCTCAGCGAGGAGTGTCGATGAACCCACGAAGGTGGGCTGCCGCACGCCCCTGAATCGAGATCGAGAAAAAGTCCAAAGAAGCGTGAATCAAAGGCCCTTCAGAACACGATCAAGTGCCGCCCGGCCTACAGGTCCCCAGTTCGGCTTGCCGCCGGGAAGGCCCCGGTCTCCGTTCTGTCCCATGAGCATCAGGAAGAGGCTCTTCATAGCGGCCAGCCCGCGGGCGCGCCGGATCGCCGACTCGTCTGCATGCGCGTACGCGTCGAAGAACCGTGAGGCCGTGCCCGCGGGCAGCAGCACCCATGCGGCGGCGAGGTCCCACGCCGGGTCGCCGGCGAACAGCTCGCCGAAGTCGACGACGCCCGAGAGCGTTCCGTACGAGACGACGACGTTCGCGGGATGGAGATCGCCGTGCACCCACACCGGCGGGCCCTCCCACGCGTGGGACGCAACCGCTTCGGCCCAGACGGCCCGGACCTCGGCAGCGATGTCGTCGGGGGCAACGGCCTGGAAGAAGTACTCGAAGCCGTCCGTACAGTTCCTGGGATGGGCACCGCGGTCCGTGGCGATCGGCGCCTCGGCGGGCGCCTCCACATGGAGCGCCCGGAGGAAACCCGCCAGCGTGTCGGCCGCGTGTGCGCCCCGGCTGATCGAGCCGTGGTCCAGCGGCTCGCCGGGAACCCACGTCATCACGGTCCAGTGCTTGGGGAAGCGCTCGGAGGGTTCGCCGAACCGCACCGGCATCGGCACCGGGAGCGGCAGGCGCGGGGCCAGCACGGGCAGCCACCGCCGCTCCTTGAGCTGGAGCTCCGGGGTGGGGTCCATACGCTGCATGCGCACGGCCAACTCGTCCCCGAGACGCCACATTTGGTTGCCCCAGCCGCCCGCCACTTCGCGGATGGCCAGCCCTGCCAGGTCTGGATGCTGCTCCTGCAGCAGGTCATGGACGAGGTCTGCGGTGATCTCGATCTCGGTGTCGGTCATGCGAAGTCACAGTACTGAGGCGGCAGGCGGAGCGGCTCTCGCCCTCCGCAACGTCTCGCTGTGATACCTCTGCCATCACCAATTCGGTTACAGAGAGCTGCAGATCAGAGGCTTGGGGACAGACCGTCCCCGACGTTCGTCCCTGAAAGGGCGGAGCCGGTCCAGGGCCGTGCATGTCCGTGCGGTCCTTGTGAGCGCGCACCGGGGTGCCGTCAGACAGCGTCGTTAGCCGCAGGGCGCAGGGCCAGCAGTTGCCCCATGGCGGCGAGCACGGAGGGCTCGACGCGGTAGTAGACCCAGGTGCCGCGCCGCTCGGAGGTGAGCAGCCCGGCTTCCTTGAGCTTCTTGAGGTGGTGGGAGATGGTCGGCTGGGAGACCCCGACGTCGGAGATGTCGCAGACACAGGCTTCCCCGCCCTCGTGGGAGGCGACGAGCGAGAACAGGCGCAGGCGGACCGGGTCGCCGAGCGCCTTGAACATCCGGGCCGCGGTCTCGGCCTCCTCCGCGGAGAAGGGCCGCTCGGTCAGCGGCGGGCAGCACGGTGCGGCGCCCTGATCGACCGGTTCGAGCAGCGGCAGCGCCTTCGCATTCGACATACGTCTATGTTGACACACGTCGAAACAGCGGGTGAGGTCAGGCCCTGCCGACCCCGACCCCGCGGCCACCAAGCGGGTGGGCAACACGGGTCCCACCCCGCCCCACGCCGCGCAACGAGTTCTACGACAGGCTGCGCTGCCGCTCGAGGCCGTCCGGTCGGCCTGCCTTCACGCCCTCGATCGCCGTGAACAGCGCACGCCGGTCGGGGCGCCGCAGCGCTGCGGTAGCGGCCGTCGGCGATGACCAGTTGGGTGGGGCGTCGTACGCACAGCAATGAGGATGTACGGGCCCTCGCGGGCTTCCCGGCAGGGCCCGGACCAGTGGCGCCGGCACTGACGACGACCCACCCCACCGGTCGACGCCCGCGCCACACTGTCGTGACGCCTTCCGCGAAAGGGTCACAACGGTTCGGGTGCGCCCTCCTGAACAGGATCCCCGGATTCCGGGCGGCTTGGACCACTGGCCGGGGCAGCACTACGCAGCGCCGCTTCGACCCGGCGGTTGCTGGTCATGGTCGACGTGACGGCGGTCATGGCGAGGAGGAGACCGGCGGCGGTGTAGAGCGGGGTGCGTACGTCGTAGGCGGTGGCCAGCCAGCCACCGAGGAAGGCGCCGAACGGGGCGGCGCACATGGCGAGCATGCGGGAGGTGGAGGCGACTCGACCCATCAGGTGGGCGGGGACGATCGCCTGCCGGAGGGAGGGGCCGAGCACCATGGTGGCGCCCATGCCCGCTCCGCAGACGGCGAGCGCGAGGCCCGCGACATACGGGTTCGGGGCGGCGGCGAGCCCCAGGATGGCGAGTCCTTCGGCTGCGGCCGTGCAGGTGAGCGCGGTTCCGGTGCCGAGCCGTCGGCCGAGGAAGGAGGCGATGCCCGCACCGAGCAGACCGCCGGTGGCCTCCGCCGTGAGGAGCAGGCCGAAGCCGAAGGTGTCGATGCCGAGGCGGTCGTGCGCGAAGAGGGCGAGTACGGTCTCCACGGCGAGGAAGGCGATGTTCCCGACCGCTGGACGCAGCGCGAGCCCGAGCAGCAACTGATCCCGGAATACGTACGAGGCTCCGGCCCGCGCCTGGCGCAGCAGCGACTCACGGGCCTGCGGTGCGGGCCGGGGTGCGGCGGGCAGCGACCGTACGAGCAGTGCGGAGAGCGCGAACGACACCGCGTCGGCAAACAGCGGAACCGCCCGGCCGAGCGCGAGCAGGGCACTGCCCGCAGGCGGGCCCGCGAAGCCGGACATGGCGGTCTGGGCGCCGCGCAGGCGGGAGTTGGCGCGCTCCAGGAGTGCGGGGTCGCGGCCGAGCAGATCCGGCAGATAGGCGGTGGCGGCGGTGTCGAAGAAGAGTGCGCCGAGGCCGAGCAGGAAGGCGACGGCCGCGAGCAGTGGAATGCTCAGCACATCGAGCGCGGCCGCTGCCGCCGGTATCGCGAGCAGCACCGCGCGCGCCGCGTCGGCGACCCACATCGTGCGTTGACGGTCCCAGCGGTCCACCAGTGCGCCGCCGAGCACCCCGAAGAACAGCCACGGCAGCGTGCCGGCGGCCGTGACGACAGCGAGTGCCATCGGATCGCGCGTCAACGTCAACGCGAGCAGCGGCAGCGCGGCATGCGACACCCCGTCACCGAGCGAGGACACCGTCTGCGCGGTCCACAGCCGTCCGAACCCGGGCGGCAACTTCCTTCTGTCTGAGGTCACTTGGCGTCACCTTCAGCCTGTTCGCGCGGTGCCGGGTGGAACAGGGCGAAGACGAGCGACGCGTCCGGCAGCGACGGATCGGACAGCTCCCTGTACTCGTCCGCCAGCGCCTGCAGCCGTGCCCCCAGCTCCGCGAACTGCTCCTCGGTGAGCCGCAGATGCGCCATCCGTACGTGCCGCTCGCTCGCCGCCGGCGCTGCCTCCAGGTCCGCCACGGCATGCCGCATCAGCACATCCGGCCCTCCATCGCCCGGATCCGGCAGCACGATCGACCGGGCGGACATCGCGTAGTACCGCTCGGTGACCCCCCGCACCTTCCGCGTCCGCACCACCTTCACCAGGCCGGCCCGCTCCAGCAGCCTCACGTGATAGCTGGAGCTCCCCTTCGCGAGGCCCACCCGTTCGGCGATCTGCGTGATCGTCGCCGGTTCGAAGCGGAGCACGGCCATGATCCGGTGACGGGTGAGATTGGAGACGGCGCGTAGCTGCTCGTCAGTGGTGACGTGAAACGTCTCGGGAAGATCATCAGCAGGCATGCGCTCAATGGTCAACGATTCTTGACCATTGAGCAAGGGGATTCCGCACAGTTCTCCGACGCCGGCTGTGACGGTGACTGCGACGGTGCACTTGCGTTGGCACCGCTCGCCGACTCAAGTGCACGCGGTGAGGCCTCTGCCGCGACAGGAGTCTGCGTAGTCGCGGGCAGTGGCGCCCGGGCCGCTCATGGCGTGAGCGGCGAAGGGAACGATGACTGGCGTGGTGCGGGGACGAGTCGAGTAGGCCGCCATCTGCCGTCGCCCGCGCAGCTGTTGGAGAAGACCGGTGCCCGGCAGCAGGACAGGCAGGACCGACAGGGCGGCGCCAGTTGAGCAGCCGCTCGTGCACGCGATGGCCGGCCCGGACCGTCCGCCACCGATCACGGCGATGTCGGCGTACCGCATAACCCAACCCACTGTTTCGACGAATGTCTATGTTGACGCTTATCGAAGCAGGTGCGATGCTGACCGCACAACCCATCGACATCCATCGAAACAAACAAGGGGTCGCCGTGACCGCGCCTGCCACCGCCGAACTGCCCGTCGTCGTGATCGGGGCCGGGCCCATCGGGCTGGCCGCCGCCGCCCACCTCGTCGCGCAGGGCATCGAGCCGCTCGTCCTGGAAGCAGGCCCCCACGTCGGCGCGGCCGTGCGCGAGTGGTCGCACGTGCGGCTCTTCTCCACCTGGGGCGAGGTCGTCGACCCCTCCGCCGAGAAGCTCCTCGCCCCCACCGGCTGGACCCGCCCCGACCCGGCCACCTACCCCTCCGGCGGCGACTGGGCGAATGACTACCTGCGGCCGCTCGCCGACGCCCTGGGCGAAAGGGTCCGCACGAACACCACCGTCACCGGCGTCTCCCGCTCCGGGCGCGACCGCATCGTCGACGCCGACCGCGAGGCCCAGCCCTTCGTCATCCACCTGCGCACCGGCGACGGCCGCGAGGAACGGCTGTTCGCCCGTGCCGTCATCGACGCTTCCGGCACCTGGGCCACCCCCTCCCCGGCGGGCGCCAGCGGCCTGCCCGCCCTCGGCGAGCAGAGCGCCGCCGACCGGATCACCTACCGCGTCCCCGACCTCAACGACCCTGCCGTACGCGCCCGTTTCGCGGGCAAGCGCACCGCCGTCATCGGCTCCGGCGCCTCCGCCTTCACCGCCCTCGCCTACCTGGCCGACCTCGCCAAGGCCGACGACGGCACCGACACCAAGGGCCTGTGGGTCCTGAGGCGCGGCATCTCCGGCTCCACCTTCGGCGGCGGCGAGGCCGACCAGCTGCCCGCCCGCGGCGCACTCGGCCTCGCGGCCAAGGCGGCGGTCGACGACGGGCACGCCGAGGCGGTGACCGGCTTCCGCACCGAGGCCATCGAGCGCGACGCCGCGGGCCGGCTCGTCCTGGTCGCCGAGGACGGCCGCCGCCTGGATGCCGTCGATGAGGTCATCGTGCTCACCGGCTTCCGCCCCGACCTGTCCTTTCTCTCCGAGCTCCGCCTGGGCCTCGACGAGCGCCTTGAGTCCCCCATCGAGCTGGCCCCGCTGATCGACCCCAACCAGCACTCCTGCGACACCGTCTACCCGCACGGCCACCGCGAACTGTCCCACCCCGAACAGGGCGTCTTCCTGGTCGGCATGAAGTCCTACGGTCGCGCCCCCACCTTCCTCGCCATGACCGGATACGAACAGGTCCGCTCCGTCGTCGCCGCCCTCGCCGGGGACACCGACTCCGCCGACCGCATCGAACTCACCCTTCCCGAGACCGGCGTGTGCGGCGGCGCCGGCCTCTTCGACACCCCCGACACCGACGAGGCGGACACCGGCGGCTGCTGCGCCCCGCCCCCGCCTCGGCCCCGGCCCCGGCCCCGGCCCTGATCCAGCTCGGCACTCCCGCCACCGGTCAGGCACCTACGTCCGGCGGCTGCTGACCCACCCCAAGCGCCATCGACCGCCCCAGGAGGAACGCCATGTCCCGCGTGCAACTCGCCCTGCGCGTCGCCGACCTCGACGCATCAATCGCCTTCTACAGCCGGCTGTTCAACGCCGAGCCGGCCAAACTCCGCGACGGATACGCCAACTTCGCCATCACCGAACCCCCGCTCAAGCTCGTCCTCATCCAGGGCGAACCCGGGCAGGACACGCGCATGGACCACCTCGGCGTCGAAGTCGCCTCCTCCGAAGACGTCCACGCGGCCACCACCCGCCTGGCAGGCCAAGGCCTGGACACCCAGGTGGAGACGGACACCACCTGCTGCTACGCCCTCCAGGACAAGGTCTGGGTCCACGGCCCCGGAAAGGAACCCTGGGAGGTATACGTCGTCAAGGCCGACGCGGCCGCGCCGACACGTCACCCAGAGGTCAAGTAGCGGTCAGGGAGGGGCCCCACGACGGACCATCGCGCTCAGGTGGCCAGGGCGGCGCGGCACTTCGGGGCTCCACCCGGGGAGTCTCCAACCGGCCCCGGTTCAGGGATGGTTCGCGAAGATCAAACACATCGTCAAGTGGGCCCAGATGGCGCCTTGCGCCGGGCCCAGGAGCTAGCTGGATGGACACCATAGTGACTCAGGCGTTGGGACCAGCCTGGGTATCCAGGCAACGCATGCTGGACGGTCCATCGGAAAATGTGTCGCATAGTGCTGAGGGCGTCGGGATACTGCCTCGGTGACCTTCACCGCACTCCCTCGACTGCTTCGCCCCCGTGCCCTGAGGCCCGGAGATCTCGTCGTTGTCGCATCGCTGTCCGGACCGCTCCACGCCGTGTACGAGCCCGACCTCGAGCAGGCGGTAGTCGTACTCGAGCAGATGGGATTCCGCGTGCGCCGGGCACCCCTGCTCGAAGCAGGGCGGCAACATTGGTGGAGCGCGGCCCGGCCGGCGGAGATCGCCGAGGAGTTCAATGGGCTGCTGCGTGATCCTGAGGTGCGCGCGATCATCGCGCACGACGGCGGCGCGACGGTGCTCGGTTACCTCGACCTGATCGACGTCGACGCGATCGCTGCCGATCCCAAGCCGATCCTCGGCTACAGCGACATCTCACTGCTGCATCTGGTGCTTTACGCGCGCACGGGTCTGGTCGGGTTCCATGCCGACCTGGCCACGCCCGGTCTCGGCGGGCACTGGCACGCCGCGCCCCCAGCACGTAGAGCAGACCTTGAGAAGCTCTACGCGACGCTGCTGACCGGTACGGAGCCGATCGGTGCTCTGCCCGCCAGCCCGTCGTGGGAGTGCTGGCGTGCCGGCCGCACCGAAGGCCGGCTGATCGGCGGGGTAATGAATCGCATCGTGCTGGCGCAGGCGACGCGTTTCGCGCTGCCGCTCGAACGGTTCGACGGCGCGGTGCTGTTCTGGGACGAGATGGGCGGCCATGCGTCGCATGTGTGGAGCTACCTCCAGGTACTGCGGCACAGTGGCGTCCTCGATCGGATCTCCGGCATGGTCGTGGGCGTCCCGCGCGAGATCGACGGACTCGGATCGCCCGAGGGGTCTCCGACCCTGCCCGAGATCGTCCTCGACGTCCTCGGCGACCGTGACATCCCGGTCCTGGGCAACGTCGAGTTCGGCCACGCCGGCCCGAATCTGCCGATGCCGGTCGGTATCCGCGTCGCCCTCGACGCGCGACAGCGGACCTTGTCACTGCTCGAACCGGCAGTACGCCCGCTCCCGGTGACGCGACCGGGCAGCTGAGCAACGCGGATCAGTGAGCCGGTCCACGATCGGCGCGCAGAGCCTCGGATCGGTACAGATCTTGGACCTGAACCCATGCTCCGGCTCTCTTCACGCGACGCTCTGCTGCCGGCCCCACCGTTCAAGGTCGTCGACGAGCGGAGCAAGGCGGTCGGCTGGTGCTGAGGCAGTGCCTCCTCGGCCGAGGGACGTACGCCAGGTTGCCCGGGGCGGGCGACGGCTGCGCGTATTGACGGTTGCGGCGGCGGGAGAAGCGTGAGGCCCGGAGCCGGGTGAGGCAGGGACGTCCTGGCTTCCGTCCGCCGACGCGGAATGGGTGAGGGCAATGGCCGGAAACCTCGATGTCACGGAGCGTGCGGTACTGGGTCCGGATGTCGCGCAGGGGAGCACGGTGCGCTCATGGCCCGGGGGCGGGTCCACGCCGCACCGGTACGGGCGGGTCAACATCGTGGCCGTTCCCGAGGGGCCCGACGTCGATCTGGGAGGACCGGAGCCCGGCGGGACGGACGGTCCGACCGCGGCCGAGGCGCTGGGTCTGGCGGCGCTGCGGCTGCGGGAGTCGGACGCGTACCGCGTGGCTCGCGTACCGCGTGGCTAAGGAGAAGCGGCCACGAGCGGGCGAGACCTGGGACATGCCGGGCTGCACCACAGTGGGGGCGAGCGTGGTCGGATCAGGGCGCAGTCTCGGCCTGTGCCGGAAGCCGTGAGCCGACGTTCCTGCCTTTGGCCAGGAGCCAGATCATCAGGATGAGTTCGCCCACGCCGGTGAACACGGCCGCCTCGGTCGAGTACCCGGAGGAGAGGAACGCCCCCAGGCTGTCCACGAGATAGCCGAGCCCCGCGAGGACCAGCAGGACGCCAAGCACCCGGGGTACGTAGCCCGACCGGAAGGCGAGGTACCCCAGCAACAGCAGGTGGACGCCGAAGAAGATGAGCCCGGCGTCCCAGATGTCGTGGAAGGCATCGATGCGCATGAGTGCTTCGGCGTCCAGTTGGTCCGCGCGGTACGCCCCCAGGGACTCGGCGTCCTTGGCCGGGGGCAACGCCCCGACGAGTTGAGCGACGGCGACGAGGAGCACAGCCGCGTAGGCGAGCCTGAACCAGGCCGCGAGCGTCGCGATTCCTTTGTGCGCCGGTTGGAAGAAGACCCTCAGCGCCCAGGCCACCACCACGTCCAGGACAGCGACCAGGAACAGGGCGACGACGCCGAAGCGGAACAGTGCCTCGGAACCGCGGATGTCCCGGGCGGTGCGTGCCGCGTCGTCCTCGGTGACCAGGTTCTCCAGCACGCCGAAGTTGGCGAAGACCGCCAACAAGGCCATGGCCAGGATTCCCGTTCCCGCGACCAGAGCGGCATCGCGTACCGTCAGCGAGGCCCCGCCGGGCGGGGTCATCCGCGGGCCCCCTTGGGCATCGGCCGCTCATCACGATCGCCCATGCCGGGCTCCGGCGCGATGAGGCGGAATCCCTTGAAGATCAGCATCAGCGGAAGCACTGCTTCGAACAAGCCACCGGGAACGTAGAACGCCGTCCCGGCACCGGAGTTGATGTCCACGAGCCCCAGCAGGTCACTCGCCACTCCCGCCAGCAGAACGGCGTAGCCCACGAGTCCGAGTACCGAAAGCCACCGTGCGACCAGCCCGGAACGCAGCAGGAGGTAGGACAGGACCAGACCACCGGCGCCGGAGAACGCATAGACCAGCAGATCGTAATCCGTCAACTCGTTCTTGCTCACGAGGAAATAGCACCCGACCGCAATGATGACAGCGCATTCCGCGCACCTGAGAGCCAGATACCCGGCCGAGAGGCGCATCCCGTGCGGCTTCAGCACGGGGAACAGCGCGATGCCGATCCCGGCGACCGCAAGACCCGTGTAACTCTCCAGCAGTACGCCCGCGCGGAGCCCTCCCTCTCCGGAGTCCGTGCCGGAGAAGTAGTCCTCCAGGAGCGAGCTGCCGACGGAGAAGGTGAGCGTCGACGAGAGGAACAGCAACCCCACCAGCACAGCGGTCTTCCTGTACGGCATGCTTTCGCCCCTTCCGCCCCCAGCCCACCCGGGGGCCTGGAACATGAGCCTTGCCGCGCCCAGGCCACGGGTCGGCCGCCGACAGGCCATCGAGCGACGACCTGCTACCCGAGGAGAGTGCTTCTGGGCCCCAACTATCCTCCCTTTGCGGGCATACGCGCCGCCCGCGCGCGAGGAATCACCCCGGGCCCCGCAGACGGCACGCGGGCGGGGCCGTCCGATGCACGACTCCCGGCCACCCCACCCCGTGGGCGCGTCCAAGAAGGGGATCCGCCGACTCGCCCGCGCCCCGCAGCCGGATACCGCCGCCGGAGCGGCCACCGTCCGAGAGCTTCGAGAGAACCCCTGGAACGCCGCACGCGTCCTGTGCCACACCCGCCTTCGGCTGCCCGCTGTGGGTCCTTGCAACGGCTGACGCAAGGAACTCCGCTCCGCGACCCCGCGGTAGGTGTGCTGGAACGCGGAAGCCACCACCGCTCTCAGATTGCCGTCTGACCTCGTTGTGTTCCCGCTTCGGGCTCATGAAAGCTGGGGCGGAGGAGGCGGGCGATGACAACACGGGCGATGGCTGCGGCGCACAGCTCCGGCAGGCTTTCGAGCAAGGACGGTGCCGGCCGACGATCGCCGGTCCGGACGCGGTTCACGGGCGTGCTGCTGATCCTGCTGTCCCTGATACCGGCGGCAGCCTGCTGCTTGGTCTTCTCCTGGTGGCTGCCCTCCGACAGCGAGCGCTACCAGGACTACCGCGCGGCCGAGCCGTGCTCCTCCCCTGCCATGAAGCAGGGCCAGACGGACTGCCTGAGCACCTGGCACCTCACCGTGGAGAAGACGGTGAACAAGACCGCGGGGAAGAGTTCCTCCTACGAGGCGACCCTGACGTATCGGGACTCCTGGCGGAAAACCGTGCCCTTCGGGGACGGGGGGCCGCTCCTGGAGCGGCTCGCACCCGGCGACCGGGTCACGGCCACCGCCTGGCGTGGCGACATCGTGGTGCTCAGCAAGGACGGCGTACGGCAGAACACCTCGGAGGCGCCGCGTGACGAGCTCCAGATGAACGCTGCCATCGGCGTGCTCGCCGCACTCGTCGCGGCTCAGACCCTCGTGTTCGGTGCGGTGCGTCTTGCCCGGCCCCGTGACCACGAGCCCTTCACCTGGAATCCGTTCGGCAAGCGGCTGCTCATCACCATCACCGCGGTCTGCTTCGGCGTGGGCCTGCCGTCGGTGTGGATCGGCATCCCGTGGTGGACCGTGCCCGCCGTCGCCGTCCCCGTGGTGATGTGCGCGGCGGGGATGATGCACCACCGTCTGCGCCGCAGAGCCGCAGGCGGAATCCAACGCCCACCGGGGCCCCTTGCGCCGGGAAACTCCAGTTCATCCACCGAGGCAGTTCCCTCGTGATGCGTGCGGGTCACCGGCCCTGGCGCGACGCATGGTCGGGGTGCCCTTCGAGTCGGATCCCCTGTGGTGACGAGCTCCTGTGTATTACGGCGTACGAGGACTCGGCGCGGGGCGACCGCTTCCGCCGTGCCAGGCAGCTCCACAGTGCGCCAGAGATACGGACCAGAGGCGGCCGCAGCCGAGGGCGCCTTGTACGAGGCGCTGTCCATGCTGGAGGCCCAGAGCTGCCGGGGTGCCCGTGACGTGCGCGCAGGGGCCGGGAAGGCGACAGCCGGCGCGTTGCGAATGACCAACGCCTCTGCAAAAAGCGGAGGTTGACGCCCTACGGCGCAACCACCTTCCGTAGCGTTCGCAGGCACAGGGTGAGCGCTTCGTGCCAGTTGCCGCCGTCGCGGCTGCGTTGCCAGGCCACGTACAGCAGGGACCACAGGACCTGGACGATCCAGTCGGCGTCCTGTCCGGTGTCGAAGGCACCCTCGGCATGGCCGCGCTCGATGAGGCGGATCAGGGCGCGGTCGGCATCGGTGTCCTCCTCCCAGCCCTCCCAATTCCACGTGGCTGCCAGGGACTCGTCGAAGACGAGCGTCAGGGACTCGCCGAGCCCGAAGAGTTCCTGGCACAGGCGCTCCAGTGCGGCGAGCGCCGGGCCGTCCTCCACACGGGCCCGCTCAGTGGCGGCGGCGACCTTGTCGAGAACATCCACGCCCAGGGCTCGCAGCAGGTCGGAGCGCTCCGGGAAGTAGCGGTGCACCGTCGTCCGGCCGACCTCCGCCGCGGCGGCCACGTCCGCGAGCGATGCCGCGGAGTTCTTGGCCAGCACGATGGCGGCGGCGTCGAGGATGGCGCGCCGGGTGCGGGCGCGTGCCCCGCTCTCGCGCTTGCTGCCCTGGCTTACGGCGATGTCCATGGTCCATACCGTAGCGCGGTTCCGTAATGAAACACATTTGACCGTGATGGAACATCGATGTTCCACTGAGGAGCATGAATGCTCCGAAGAATCTTCGCGTTCTCTGGTCCTTCGCCCGGCCCCACCGGCGGGCGCTCGGCGGCGGGCTGCTGCTGGCACTGGCCGCGTCCGCACTGGGCCTGGCCACACCGATGGTGACCAAATCAGTCCTGGACGCGCTGGGCGCGGGCACCTCGCTGCGCGGACCGGTGCTCGCGCTGCTGGGGCTGCTGGTCATAGGCGCGGTGTTGTACTGCGTGCAGTGGATCCTGCTCGGCACGCTCGGCGAGCAAGTGGTGCTGGACGCGCG
The DNA here is from genome assembly GCF_040647455.1 of Streptomyces sp. NPDC041068. Classification (NCBI taxonomy): domain Bacteria; kingdom Bacillati; phylum Actinomycetota; class Actinomycetes; order Kitasatosporales; family Streptomycetaceae; genus Streptomyces; species Streptomyces sp. NPDC041068. The sequence continues at coordinate 388,129 of NZ_JBEZCG010000008.1, read as the reverse complement.
GGAGTCGATGGTGCGGCGGATGTTCAGCGCCACCTTGCCCTCCGTCAGCAAACGGCCGCCGGGCGAGTTGGTCTCGCGGGCCGTCTCGGACACGGTGCTGCTCCGCGAGGCGGCATCGTCCAGTGTGATCGGGCTGATCAACGGCGTGGTGATGCTCATCGGCACGCTGGTGCTGATGGGCGTACTCGACCTGGTGCTGCTCGGCACCACTCTCGCGGCGGTACTGGTGGTGATCGTCCTGTTCGCCACGCTGATGCCGAAGATCGCGAAGGCACAGGAGCGGGCGCAGGAACACGTGGGGCGGGTGGGCGGCACGCTGGAGGGCACGCTGCGCGCGATCCGTACGGTCAAGGCCAGCGGCGCCGAGGAACGCCAGACCGAGCGGATCATGGAAGACGCGCGCGCGTCCGCCCAGTACGGCATCCGGTCGGTGCGGCTGGAGGCCACGGTGTGGAGCATCGCCTGGTCCGGGATCCAGCTCGCGGTGATCCTCATCCTCGGCGTCGGAGCGTGGCGTGTCAGCGAGGGGGAGCTGGCGGTGTCCAGCCTGATCGCCTTCCTGCTCTACGCCTTCGGGCTGATGGAGCCGATCACGGAGCTGTCGCAGAACCTCACCGCGCTGCAGGCCGGTATCGCGGCGGCCGAACGGATCCAGGCGGTGGCCGGGCTGCCGCTGGAGGAGGACGCGCCACCGGCGGCGCCGGGGCCCCAGAAGCGTACGGACGGGCCCGTGCTGCACATGCGCGGAGTCACGGCGGCGTACGGGCCGGGCCAGGAGCCTGCGGTGCGCGATGTCGACCTGACCGTCCCGCGGCGCGGCCACCTCGCGGTCGTCGGGCCGTCCGGGGCCGGCAAGACCACGGTGTTCTCGCTGCTCCTGCGGTTCTTGGAGCCGCAGGAGGGAGAGCTGCGACTGGACGGCGCCCCGTACGCGGAGCACGGCCATGCGGCGGTACGCGCCCGGCTGGCCTACGTGGAGCAGGACACGCCCGTCGTACCCGGCACCATCCGCGACAATCTGCTCTTCTCCCGACCCGACGCCGGAGAGGACGCGCTGCGCCGGGTGCTCGCCGACGTACACCTGGCCGACAAGGTGTCCTCGCTGCCCGACGGGCTGGACACGGAGCTGTCGACGGCGGCGGTGTCGGGCGGCGAACGGCAACGGATCGCGCTCGCACGGGCACTGCTCCGAGAGCCGGACGTGCTGCTGCTGGACGAGGCGACCGCCCAGCTCGACGCGCTCACCGAAGCGGCCGTGCACGACTGCATCCGGCAACGGGCCCGCGACGGCGCGGTGGTGACCATCGCACACCGGCTCTCCACCGTGGTCGACGCCGATTCGATCCTGGTGATGGAGGCCGGACGCATCCGGGCGCAAGGCACCCACGAGGAACTGCTGGCGGGCGACGAGCTCTACCGCGACCTGGTGGAGGCGTTGCGGATGGCGCAGGAGGTGCCGGCGGGGTGAGCCGCCATTCGGCGCTCGTTCCACGACCATGACACGCTTCCCGCCCGCTTCACCGACGCGATCCGCGTCGCGTTGACCGTCCGCGTGGCCCGCCGTCCCATGAGACCAGCCCTCGGCCCCACTTGCCGAACCCGGACGGAGTCCGCTCGCGCATCGCACCTGACGCACACGCTCACCGAGGGTGATCCGGCACTATCCTCGTAATGGTCAACTACTCTTTGCGGAATGGTTGTTGGTCGCACATGGAGCCACATGTCGAGCTACGTATCCGGCCGCGCGTCGGCCTGCTGTCCGGGGGAGCGCGTGTGGACGTCGTAGAAGTTCAGATATCCGTGCCCGATGGCGGGCCTGCCCTCGCCGCGCTGCGCGGCTTCCTGCGCGACCACCCGCGGAGCAGGCGCCTGGCCATCAACTCCCGGAGCCGGCGTGATGACGGCAGCATGGGCACGTTGGAGGTGCTGAACGTCGTCCTGACGCAGTCGGCCGCCTACGGGGCGCTCGCGGTGGCCCTGCATGATTCATTGCGCAACCGACGTCGGACGAGCGGCCCCACTCCCCCGACGCTCACCCTCACCCGAGGTGACATCACGCTGCAGGTGTCGGGCGAGCACTCGGCCGAGGAGATTCGGCGACTCCTCGAGTTGCTTCCCGAATCCCCCGCGGTCACGGACGACCCGGATGCGGAACCGGGTGCGGACGCGGAGCCCGCGCTGTGACCCTCCCGGTGCCGGACCAGTCCCGTGCGGTGCTGATCGGCGCTCACACCTACGACCACTTGCCAGGGCTGGCCGGGGTGCGGGGCAACGTGGAGGGGCTGCGGGACTTCCTGATCGGCGACGACGGGTGGAGGCTGGCCCCGGAGCACTGCCTGGACCGGCTGCAGACGACCGACTCCCGAGGCCTACTCGATGAACTGGCGGCCGCCGCACAGGAGGCGACGGACACGCTGCTCATCTATTACGCGGGCCACGGTGACTCCTCCCCCGGCGACCCCGAGCTGCGCCTCGCACTTCCCGATGTGGACGTGGACCGCCCGCATCGCTGGCTGCGTTACTCGGACGTACGTCAGATCGTGACGCATTCCAACGCTGCCCGCCGCGTGCTCGTCCTGGACTGTTGCTTTGCCGGTCGAGCCGTCGACGGCGGTATGTCCGCGACCGTCGGCCGCCCTGCTGGTGAGAGGTTCTTCGAACTGGCGGACATGGAGGGCGCAGTCGTCCTGACCGCCGCCTCCGGCCAGGAAGAGGCGGTGTGCCCACCGGGGGCGACGTACAGCGCCTTCACCGGGGAGCTGCTGCGGCTGCTGACGGAGGGCGTGACGGGGCCGGTGCCGCAGCACCCGGAGGGCCGCCGCGGTGAGGAGCTGCAGCTGCTGGACATCTCCACGGTGTACGCCTGCCTGCGTGACAACCTCACGGGGCGCGAGGTGGCCGGACTCGTGCTGCCCGAGCCGCAGTTGGGGACCCGTAACCACGGCGGGGTCATCGTGCTCGGCCGTAACCCTGCCTATGACGGCGCGGTCGCGCCACCGGTCGAGCCGCTGTGTGGACCGTCGACGCTCGGCCCGGTGGACGCGGTGTTTGTGGGACGCCAGGGCGCGCTGGCCACGATCGAGGCCGCTGCCGAAGAGGTCCTGCAACCCGGTGGCGGCCCGGCCGTGTTGCTGGTCCACGGCATGGGCGGGGTGGGCAAGTCGGCGCTGCTGGGGCAGGCGGCGGTGCGGGTGAAGGACCGCTTCCCCGACGGGCGCTTCGAAATCGACCTCAACGGGTTCGAGGAGGCGGCGGCGGACGGCAGCCCCGGCGCCGTGGCGGCGGCACCGGCCACGCCCGAGGCGCTGTTGGAGAGGCTGCTGAGCTGGGTGGGCCATCCCCGTATCCCGACGGGCCTGCAGGAGCGCCGACGCGAGTGGCTGGCCTGGCTCGCGGGCCGCCGGGTCCTTCTGGTACTCGACAACGCGCCCGACGCCGATCTCGTCGCCCCTCTCTTCCCGGGCCCGGAAGCCCACTGCCTGTGCCTGATCTCCAGCCGCAATCAGGACTTTCCCGTCGCCCAGCACCGCAGGATCCCGCTGGGGGAGCTCGATGAGGAGTCGGCGGTCCGGCTGTTGCGGGAGATGGGCGACCTTCGTCCGCACCCGGCCGATGACGCCCACCTGACCGCGCTGGCACGCCAATGCCGCCTTCTCCCCCTGACCCTGCGGCCGGCCGGCGCAAAGTTGCGGCACGCCGATCCTGCGGACGTGCTGTCCGCCATGACCGATGGCGATGACGCGGGTGGCGGGCCCTTCGCCGAACTCCCCACGGCGGACGAGGCGATCCGCCGCGCCTTCCGCACCTCCTACGCAGTCCTGCCCGAGCATCTGCGCACCGTGGTGCGGCACTGCGCCTGGCATCCGGGCCGCACCTATCCCAAGGACTCCATCGCGGCGATGGCGGGCCTCTCGCCGGGGGCGGCGGCGCTGCGTCTCGGCGACCTTGTGGACGTGCACCTGCTGCAGCGTGGCCCGGAAGGGCAGGCGGCGTTTCACGACCTGTTCCTGATCCAGGCCAGGCAGGCCACCGCCGTGGACGCCGTCGTGGATCGGACGGCAGCCCGTGAACGGCTGTACGACCACCTGCTGACGCACCTCAGCGCGGCACTGCTCCCCCTCGCCGGGCAGACGTCCCGGCGTTTGGCGTCGGCGGCGGGCGCCTCCTTCAGCGGACCGCCGGAGGCACTGGCGTGGCTGCATGCGCACTCCGACGAGCTGGAAGCCGCCTCGGCGGGGGCCATGACCGACCGCTGGGACAGAGCGAACCGACTGGCCATGGAGTGCGCCCGCTGGCTGCGCTACGACGGCCGTCACGACACAGCCATCGGGCTGTGCCAGCAGGCTCTGGAGCTGGCCAAGGACACCGACGACCCCCGCGGCCGGACCAACGCCCTCACCGGCCTCGCCCACACGCACCGCCTCAGGGACGAGCACGACACCGCCGCAACGCTCTACGAACAGGCACTGGACCTGGCGAAGGCCACCGGCAATCTCCGCGGCCAGACATACGCCCTCACCGGCCTCGCCGCCACCTACCGCCTCCGGGGCGAGTACGAGACGGCGGCCGAGTTGTACCCGCAGGCAGTGGAATTGGCCGCAGACACCGGAGACCTCCGCGGCCAGACGTACGCCCTCACCGGCCTCGCCGACACCCACCGCCTCCGGAACGAGCACGACACAGCTGTCGGTCTCTACGGACAGGCTCTGGACCTGGCCGCAGACATCGGCGACCCCCGCGGCCAGACGTACGCCCTCACCGGCCTCGCCCACACCCACCGCCTCAGGGACGAGCACGACACCGCCGCCACGCTCTACGAACAAGCACTGCACCTGGCCAAAGACACCGGTGACCCCCGCGGCCAGACCAACGCCCTCACCGGCCTCGCCCACACCCACCGCCTCCGGAACGAGCACGACACCGCCGCCACGCTCTACGAACAAGCACTGCACCTGGCCAAAGACACCGGAGACGGCCTCGGCCAGGCCAACGCCCTCACCGGCCTGGCCGACACCCACCGCGCCCAGGGCGAGTACGACGCAGCTCGCCGTCGCTTCCGTCAGGCACTCGGCAACTACGAGTCCATCGGCGCCCAGGAGTGGGCCACGTACTGCCGTGATCAGCTGCACGACCTCAGGGGCCATCCCGACTGACCCCTGACCCCTGACTCCTGGGCCCTGACTCCTGCCCCCTGGCCTCAGGGGCCATTCCGCGCGCTCAGGATCAACCGTATCCCGCAGTTCCGTACCTGACAGACCGTTCGCGTCATGGTTCTCTGCGGCCCGCCGGGCACGCAGGAGCAGCCGCAGGTGCATGCTCGTTACAGCGTCGTCGGCTGAACAGGCGCTGAGCCTGGCCTGTTCCTCGACCTCTGAGCCGTCAGTTGGACAGGGCAGCGGTGAACACCTCGTGGTTGGCCGCCAGCCACCTTTGGATACGGTCCCAACGCTGCCAACCACCGCGCTCGGACAGAGCCTGGATGTAGACGGGGTCACCGGCGGCCACTCGGTCTGCGACGAAGGCTCGGCAGGATGCGGTGGCCTGTTCGATGACGTCGGGCAGTTCAGCGCGCTCCTGTGGGGAGAGGCCGTAGCTGTCGGCGAGGATCCGCAGTCGCATCGGGGCATCCAGTCCCGTGGGACAGAAACCCGCCGCGGACGCGGGATCGAGCAGGGGAACCCAGTAGCGGGCGGTCATGGCGACGTCCCACACCGCTCGGCCGGGGGCCGCCAAGTCGAAATCGATCAGGGCCACGGCACGGCCGTCGCGGAAGACGACGTTGTCCAGGCACACATCGTTGTGGCACAGCATCGTGCCTCCCGCCGGGTCGGCCAGGGACCGGGGCCACTCGACACCCGCGTCAACCGCGATGGCCGCGCTGGCGTCGTGCAGGCGCCGCAGCAGGTTTCCCACCGATCGCAACGCCGTCTCGGTCATTGCCCAGCACGGCAACGGCGGTAGAGCGACGTCGCCGGGGATGAAGGTCAGCTGTTCTCGTCCGTCTGCGGTGAGACGGACCGGCCTCGGAGCCGCGTTGAACCCGTGCTCTGCGAGTGCGAGGAGATGAGCATGAAGAGCGCGTGCGCTGCGCGGCGCTGGGCGTTCCACCACGGCACCGCGGCGGAAGACCGCGCCCGCGTTCATCATGCCCCCGACCAGGGCTTCGCCCTCTGCCATCTCGCCCTCAGCCGTCATGTCGATCACGCTACCGTCAGGCCGGCCGTGTGTGGGGCGGTCTCGAAATGCGCTTCGAACCAGGTCACGCACCTGGGCATTCGTCAGACTCGGAGGCGGCCTTCGTCTGAACACGTGCTCCGACCAAAACCACACGTGACCACAGCTGCCGACGGACGCCTGGTCATCGAGGGCACGCTGATCCGCCTCCAGGTCGGCCGCCTGCCCGGCGGCAACGACCCACTGCCGCTCTGACTGTGGTCCTCGAAGACCGGGATGACGACCGTCGACGTCGATGTGCGTCGGCAGGCGTTCCTGCGCAGGTTCGACCTGCAGCACACGTTCCGGCTCATGAAGCAGACCCCCGGCTCACCCATGAGGCTGCGGCGGATCCGCGTCGCCCCTGGGCGCGGCCGACCGAGCCCACACAGCACTTTGGATCTCGTAGCCTGCTCACCCCGGGCAACGCCGACTTCCGCCCGAGCATGCGTGGGGAGGAGCTTGCCACCACTGCCATGGGTGCGGAGCGGAGATTCGGGCATACTCCCTTCTCCTGTGCCGGACGCATCACCCGGGTTGTCCCCCCAAGGAGGGCACACGACATGGCTGCCCCCTCGTCTCAGCCGCTGCACGTGGATGCGGTTTTGGGTCTCGATCCCGTACTGGTGCACGTCTGTGGAGACTTGGACGTGGCGAGCGCCCCGTCCCTGACGAGGGTGCTGATCCCCTTGCAGCCGCGGATGGTGGACCTCGACCTCTCCGATGTCACCTTCATTGATTCCTGTGGTGTCAACGTCCTGCTGTCGCACTACCGACACTGCCGAGCAGCAGGTGGCTTCCTCACGGTGATCCAGCCGTCCAGGCCTGTCAGGCAAGTACTGCAAATCCTGGGCCTTGAAGAGCTGTTGACGAAGACACGCGGAATCGATGGAAGCGATGATCGGTGGGACGGCCTCACGGACGGCTCCTAGAAGTCTCGCGCGTCCGCCCGAGGAGCCGGTCGGGGGCCCACGACTACATGCTCCGGGCAAGCCGCACATCGTCTGGAGCGACGAGGCGGCCCGAATCCAAGTGGTCGAGGCCCTGGTGGCCGGACAGGACGTCGAGCCCGCCGATGACTCCAGCGGAGTGGCAGGGCGGTCAGCGGCATCTGGAGGGCTCGTCGCCGCGTCAGCTGGACTACTGCTGGAAAATCGTGGGTTCACAGCAGAACCGGCGAAGGCTGCCGTTCCGTCAGTCGGTCAGCTGAACATGACGCTTTCCCTGGTTCTGTCATTCCCGGCGGAGTTGTCGCACGACCGAGGGGCGGCCTCCGTGAGACCGCCCCAGAGCACTCCACAGCCCGCTGCGCTTCGGTCGCCCAACGAAACCCGCAGGCCAGACCCCGAAATTCCGTTGGGGCACTAGCGTTCGGTCGGTACAGGGGGCTTGCCGCAGAACTCGGCCTCGATCACGTCGGTGTACATCGAGCCATCCCGCAGCCAGTCGCCGTTGATGTTGAACGTCATCTGGTGCTTGCCGTCCGTCGTGCCGACCATCGCCGACAGCGAACCGTTGGTGCGACCGCTCTTGCCCACCACCCGCGCCCCGCAGGACAGCTTCGCGAACTCGACGCCCAGCCCGTACCCGATGACCTCTCCGTCCGGCACCTCGTGGAGCATCTCCTCCATCTGGGCCCGCGGCAGCAACTCGCCGCGCATCAGGGCCCGCTGGAAGCGGTTGAGGTCGCCGGTGGTGGAGATGATGTCTCCTGCCGCGCCCAGCCAGGTCATGTTCTGCTCGGTGGCGTCGACCACCTTGGCGTCGGGGTCCTTCTGATGGAGGCGGGAGTACCCGACGGGGTGCGGCTTCGGCAGCTGTGGCGCCTTGCCGGGGAACGACGTGTCGCGCAGTTTCAGCGGTCCGATGATCCGTCGGGTGATCTCGCGCGCGTACGCGTGGCCCGTAACCTTCTCGATGACCATCCCGGCGATCACGTAGTTGGTGTTCGAGTACCGCGGTGCCTTCTCCGGCTCGGGGTGCGGCGGCTGCTTCAGGGCGGCCGCCACGAGCTCCTGGGGCGTGTAGGTGTCGTACCGGTGCTCCAGGAAGCCAGGGCCGGCGGAGTTGTGGGCGATAACGGGGTCGTCGGTGTAGTTGGCGATGCCGCTCGTGTGGTTGAGCAGTCGGCTCAGGGTGATCCTGCTGCCGTCGTACCCGTTGCCCTGGACCAGGCCCGGCAGCCATGCCTCGAGGGTGTCGTCCAGGCTCAGCCGACCCTCGGCCTCCAGCTGGAGCAGGACGGTCGCGATGAAGGTCTTCGTGATGCTGCCGCCACGGAAGTGGTCGGCGGTCGAGCGCTCGCGCTTCGTGCCGGTGTCGGCGTAACCGGCCTCCCCCTTCCAACTCCCGTTGCTGTCACGGACCTTGGCGGCGGCACCGGGCAGTTCTCCCTTCTCGACCAGCGCGCGCAGTGCGGCTTGGGTCGCCTCGTGTCCCCGGTCCGCCCGCTCCCCCGCCTGTGCTGAGGGAGCGGCGGTGACCGCTCCCAGCAGTGCGGCCGTCGCCATCGCAAGTGAAGTCGTACGTGCAGCCAACCGCTTCATGGGTGGTGCCTCCAGGTCATCGTCACCTTGGGCCGGATGTGCCCCTGTGCTGTGTGTGACATCTGCCTCAAGCCGCGCGGTTGACCATGGGAGCGAAGACAGGGCCGTGGTACTACGCGAACGGGACCAGGGGCCCATCGGTTGCCACCAGGTCGTACCTGGGCACCCTGCGGGGCCGGTGACGGGGCGCACCGTCGTCGGTCCGCCCCGCCCGGTCGTCCGCTTTGGAAGACCGCGCACCTTCGGGCCGACGGGGTTCGACCACGAGCCGCCCGCCCTCGCGTCCCAGTTCGTCGACCACCTGGCCGCCGCCTTCGTCACGCAGGCGAGCGCGGTGAGGAAGTCCACGTCCGAGTACTGCACATGCCCTGGAGTGCCTGGTTGCGGGAGGCGTGCTCGACAGCCTCCACAGCCTCCCTCCGGCCGACCGGAGGGCGACCGGATACAGTGCGCGAGACGGCAGCCTGGTCAGGGAGGGGAAGCGTGACCGACACCAGCAACACCCGGCCCGCCAGGGGGGAAACGCAAGTGCCGCGGCAGAGCCGACTGCACCGCCTGATGCGCTACATCCCCGTGATCGCCCCCGTTCTGCTGTGGGCCGTGCCCTGCTGGGTGCTCCTGCACAGCGGCCAGCACTGGCCGCTGCCCGTCACGCTGGTAGGCACCGCCTTGTTCGCCCTCGGCCTCGTCGGTATGCCGCTCGCGATGGTGCGCGGCCACGGCCGACGCCAGCACGACCGGGCGGCGATCATCGGTGACACCCTTCTGGGCGCCAGCTGGGTCCTGTTCACCTGGTCCGTTCTGGCCGGGGTCCTCTTGCGTGCCGCCCTGACCATGACCGGCGTCGGCCAGAGCCAGGACCGGGCCCGAATCGTCACTTGGGCCGCCCTCGGGGTCACCGCCGCCCTGCTCGCCTGGGGGTACGCCGAGGCCCGCCGCGTGCCACGCGTACGGCGACTCGATGTACGGCTCCAGCGACTGGGGGCCGGGCTGGACGGTACCCGCGTCGTCCTCATCACCGACACCCACTACGGCCCACTCGATCGCGCGCGTTGGTCGGCTCGGGTGTGCGAGACGGTGAACGCCCTGGAAGCCGACCTGGTCTGTCACACCGGCGACATCGCGGACGGCACGGCCCAACGCCGCCGCGCCCAGGCCCTCCCGCTCGGTACCGTGCGGGCAACCCGGGCCCGCGTCTACGTCACCGGAAACCACGAGTACTACAGCGAGGCCCAGGGCTGGGTGGACCTGATGGACGAGCTGGGCTGGGAGCCGCTGCGCAACCGCCATCTGCTGCTCGAACGCGGAGGCGACACCCTCGTGGTCGCCGGCGTGGATGACGTCACCGCCGAGTCCTCCGGCCTTGCGGGTCACCGCGCCCATCTCGCGGGAGCTTTGAACGGCGCCGACCCCAACCTGCCCGTCCTGCTCTTGGCACACCAGCCCAAGTTCGTCGACCGGGCGGCAGCCGACGGCATCGACCTCCAGCTCTCCGGTCACACCCACGGCGGCCAGATCTGGCCCTTCCACCACCTGGTCGGCATCGACCAGCCCGCCCTCGCCGGCCTCAGCCACCACGGCGCCCGCACCCTCCTCTACACCAGCCGCGGTACCGGCTTCTGGGGCCCGCCGTTCCGTGTCTTCGCCCCCAGCGAGATCACCCTGCTCGTGCTCCGCTCTCCGCACCTGCCCACCTCGCCGTAGCACCGGGCGGGACACCTCATCCGCTCGGAGCTGTCCACGAGCTGATCGGTTCAGTCGAGGGTGATGCCGAGCCCGGTCGCAGGACGCAGGACGCAGGACGCAGGTCGCAGGACGCAGGACGCAGGACGCACTCACATGCTCCTCGTCGCTCTCGACGTCGGTCGGCTTGGCTGATCTGTGATCCTCGCGGGGTAGTTCACGACCGCGCCGTTGCCCGGCTTTCCGGTGTCCGCCATGGGCGTAGGCCGCTGCCCGGGGTGCCTTCACGCCGCGTCGCACTGAACACTCGCCGTCTCCTGACTTCCCGTCAATACCGCGTATTCCTCCACGAGATGGCGCCGGAACGACCGGCACACCTGCCCGTTCGGCCAGGCGGCCCTGCCCGCAAGACTCCTGACGTGCTCCGCGCTCTCTCCTAGCGTCGTCGGGTGAGCCTTTGGACCTCCCTGGAACCTGCCTCTACGACCGTCGACCCCGGCAGCACCACCACGGTGCGGCTACGGGTGCGCAACAACGGTGACGTCGTCGACGCGTACCGCATCGAACCGGTCGGCGACCTCGCCCCCTGGACCACGGTGGAGCCCGCGGAGCTTCGGCTCTATCCAGGGACGATCGGCTCGGTGGAGCTGAGATGCACGCCGCCACGAACGCCGGACGTGACCGCGGGCCCGCACTCCTACGCGGTGCGGATCACACCGACGGAACATCCGGGGGCCGCCACGGTCACCGAGGGGGAAATCACCGTCACCCCCTTCACCGAGGTACGGGCCGAGCTGGTGCCGCCGACGGTGCGGGGCTGGTTCCGCGGCCGGCCGCAGCTGGCGGTGGACAACCTCGGCAACACCCCGGTCACCGCGTCGCTCAGCGGCGGTGACACGGGAGACCAGCTGTCGTACGAACTGGAGCCCGGCAACGTCCAGATCGCCCCGGGCAGGGCCGCGTTCGTGCGGGCGACGTTGCGGCCCCAGCAGATCATCTGGCTCGGGTCCAAACAGCAACAGCCCTACGCCCTGGCCGTACGCCGCTCCGGCGCCGAACCGATCGACGTGAACGGGACCTTCGTGCAGCGCGGGATCCTGCCGGGCTGGCTGGCCGCCGTCCTCGGTGTGGTCGTCGCGCTGGCGATCGCGTTCGTGGTGATCTGGATGTCGAACCGTCCGCAGTTGCAGACCGCCGCGCGGGAGAAGCCGCAGCAGGCGGGCCGGCTCAAGCCGGACAGCCCTCCCCCGCCGCCCAGCAGCCCGGCGCCCCCGCCCAAGGAGGAGGAGAAGCCGGATGACTCCGGCGACGACTCCGACAAGGGCGGGCAGGAGGGCGGCGGGGGCGGACAGGAGGACCCCGAGGAGGAGCGGACGGCGGCCACCGCGGTGCGTGAGCTCGCCGCCCGCAGCGAGGGCCGCCACATCTGCTACCGGGCGTTTGTCGAGGGCGACGGCTGGCAGGACGCCGTGTGCGACGGGGCCGAGGCGGGCACGACCGGCAAGGGCACACCCATCAAGGCGCTGAACATCGCGGTGTCCGGCACGGGCGGCGTCACCGGCGCCAGCGCCTATGTCACCGAGGGCTGGCGGGACGGCGACAAGTGGCAGAAGGGCGACGACCAGGCGGACATGGTCATCGGCAGCACCGAGGAGTCGGATCCCCCGATGCAGGGCTACACCCTCCAGGTCTTCGACGGCTCGGTGTGCCTCGACGCCTATCTGAAGGACAGGGAGTGGCTGGAGCAGACGTGCACCGATCCCGGGCAGTGGAAGTACGGGGGCAGCCCCATGGAGGAGAACATTCAGCTGGAGGCGGTGCGTTTCACCGTCTGACTCCCGGTACGAAAGGGCGGGACCCACTGCCCCGACAGACGCTCTCCACTGCCCGTCCGACCCTCCACACGTAGCTCTCGCGCAGGGCGTACGCCCACCACGTGCGCCCTGTCGCGGTCGCACAGGTGCAGGCGGCGGGGGTGGTGAGGCCGAACGTCACGTTCTTGACGGTGCGTTCGGAGCAGGACACCCGCACGGCGAGCTCCGAGTTGGCGACCCCGTCGACCGCCACCCGCCTTCCGATCGAAGACATCCCGGAATCCAGCAGAACGAGAGCCCTCATCATTGGGCGGCCGGCATCCGCCTGCACGGGAGCGCGCCCCAGGTCGTGCCGCGCTCTTGATGACGCTTGCGTTCGCTCCCTCGCTCCCTGTCTCCTCGATCACACGCTCTCTTCCCGACGGACGGAGAAGGCGCCCGCGGCAGCCGCAAGGACGGCCGCCTCCGCGGCTCGTTTGGGGAGTTGCGGGTCCGGATCGGCACGCAGGAGCACCAGTTGGTGGTTGATCGGCGCCGTGGCGGCGATCAGCAGGCTGCGCGCGTCCGTGTGCTGTGCGCGGAGTTCACCGCGCTCGATGGCACGCTCGACGAGGATCTCGCACTGGGCGTACCGGTCCGCCCACAGCTGCGTCTGGGCCCGCGCGGCCTGTTCGAAGTGGAACGAGGCGGCCATCAGGGCGACGGCGAACGACGGCCGTACGACCAGAGACTCCTGGATCTCCTGGTTGAGGGCCGTCAGATCGCCGCGCAGTGAGCCGGTGTCCGGCGGCTGCCAGTCGATCTCGCCTGCGGCGTCGATGACGTCGACGAGTAGGCCGCCGACATCGCGCCACCGCCGGTAGACCGTGGCGCGGTGCACTCCGGCCCGCGCCGCGACACCCTCCATCGTGAGTCCTTCGTGACCGCCTTCCGCGAGTTCGGCGAGCACCGCGTCGAGAACCTGGGCGCGGATGCGGGCGGTGCGACCGCCCGGACGGCGGTCCGATGTCGTGTCCAGCGGATCTGTCATCGGCAATCAGTATCCGGTTGATCAAGGTGGCAGGGCCGTGTCAGCATCTTAACGCGACAGTTGTCGTTCTAGGTCGACCAGAGAGGAACCGCCTCCGCGATGCCGCCCGTTCCCGCCGACCCCACCGTGCTCCACCCGATGCCCGAGCACCCGCGCGTGGTCCTGCTCAAGCCGTTGGTGAAGTCGCCGCTGATCGAGGTCGGTGACTTCTCCTACTACGACGATCCGGACGACCCGACAGCGTTCGAGACGCGCAACGTCCTGTACCACTACGGTCCCGAGCGGCTCGTCATCGGGAAGTACTGCGCGCTGGGGACGGACACCCGGTTCATCATGAACGGCGCCAACCACCGCATGGACGGTCCCTCCACCTTCCCGTTCCCCACCATGGGGGGCTCCTGGGCGGAGCACTTCGACCTGATCACCGACCTGCCCGGCCGGGGCGACACGGTCGTCGGCAACGACGTGTGGTTCGGCCACGGCGCCACGGTCATGCCCGGGGTACGCATCGGTCACGGCGCGATCATCGCCGCAGGCGCCGTGGTCACCGGCGACGTCCCCGACTACGGCATCGTCGGCGGCAACCCCGCCCGACTCATCCGCACCCGCTACGACGCCGCGGACATCGCCCGGCTCCTCGCCGTGGCGTGGTGGGACTGGCCCGTGCAGCACATCACCAGGCACGTACGGACGATCATGTCGGGGACCGTCGCCGACCTGGAAGAGGCCGCCGCGCAGATCGATCAGCCCTGACATCGCGTCCTCGCCGCACCGCCCGCACCAGCTCCCGCGCCAGAAGCGAGTGGTCGCCCGTGTCCCGTCGCCGCGCCCATAGCGCGAGGGTCGGCGTCCCCATCGTCAGCCCTGTCCTGCCCGGCCTCGCGCTCATGCACGAGCTGGTGGCCCGCGGGCACCGGGTCACCTACGCCAACACCGTCACTTTCGTCATGGGATGGTGCCGACCTACGGCACCGCACGACAGGACCAGCGTGACAACTGGCAAAGGAATCTGCCCATTACACAGAAGCAGTAACCGGGACCTACTTGTGCGAAGCACTTGAGCGACAATGCGGGGCCCATGGAAACATGACGGACTCATGGTTCACCTCACAGGATTCACCTTCGCAATCGATGATTGCGGCACGGTCGTCTGGGAATTGAACGGCACGGCAGCGCCGTCGACGACCTGATCCGGAAGCGTCGACCAGAGCGCGCTCAAGACCTGGGGAGCCCTCGATCGCCACCACGGCAAGCGGGGGCACCCACCCCACAACCCGTCAGGCCAACACGTCCCAACCTCAACTGCGAGCATCGTCGTGAGAACGGCCGCCGAGTTCGTGCATTGATCGGTCTGCACATCTTGATCGCTCTCGAACCTGCTGATTGGCTGATCGGCATGAGTGACCTCGGACCCGTCGCCTGGCCGCCTGCCCCCATCACGACCGACAGGCTCGTGCTCCGAGAGCCCGAGGGCCGGGACCGTGCGGCGATCATCGAGCTGCTGGCCTCGCCAGAGGTGGGCACCTACCTCGGCGGCCCCAGGCCGCGTGACGAGCTCGAGCGCGAGGTGCCCGAGGCACCCAAGGGGCGCCCCGGCCGCTTCGTAGTCGACCTCGACGGAGCGATGATCGGCCAGATCACACTCACCAAAGAAACAGGGCACCTTCGTCAGGCTGCCGGGAGGGCCGAACTCGGCTACCTGTTCCTGCCAGAGGCATGGGGACGCGGATACGCCGCCGAGGCCTGCACCGCGGCACTCGACTGGTTCGCCGACGCGCTTCCCGGCGAACCGGTGGTGCTCGCCACCCAGACCGCCAACACCCGCTCGATGCGCCTCGCGGCGAAGCTGGGGTTCATCGAGGTGGAGCGGTACGAGGCCTACGGCGCCGAGCAGTGGTTCGGCATGTGGTCCCCGGTCACACCGCCCCGTTGAGCGCGTGCCCGACTGTTCCTGAACCGGGCCAGGTTCTCCGCGTTCCCTTCGGTGGCCCACCGGTGGAAGCCGGCCTTCTCCAGCACGCGGACTGAGGACGGGTGGGACAGTGCCACATCAGCGGACAGTGTGGACCTCGGGTGCGGTGAGGGCGAACTCCGTCAGGGCCTGGGGGCCTCGGGGGCATAGCCCCGGTCTCGGCGGGAGGCCACGATGCCGTATCCGATTTCCAGGACCTGCGACCAGCACCCCGCCTGGCTCGACGCGTACGGCCACCGCCTGATCATCGAGCGCGAGAGCGGTTTGGTGGTGGGTTCGATCGGCCTGTTCTGGCCGCCCAGCGAAGTCCGTGCCCACTAACGGTCTTCCCCCCCCGTGGCAGGCCTCCTCGTCATGTGATCGCCATGACGTGCTCGAACTCCCTATACGGATCTCACGTGTCCCGGTGCGGAAAGTTCGTGATCGGCCTCCAGATACCGTGCGCGGAGACGGGTGAAGGCGCTGGGCGTCGGAGTCCTGGGGCTGCAGTCATCAAACCCTGACGAGCTGCCCGGCATTCAGGAGCCCGCCTCTGGAGGCTCAGCCTGCTGCAAGACGCCGTTCGCAGCCGCCCGTTGAGGGGCAGTGCCCAGCACGGCGCTGCGCGATCGCCCGTCAGAAACACTGGCTGACCCCCAGCATCCCCCTCGCTCGCCGTTCCACCATCCCCCTCACTCACCGTTTCGCGCACATGGCCAACCTCCCGCTACAAGGCGTCTATTCGATTGCGACGCAACCGACGACTTGGCACTGTTCGGGGCATCGCCCATGCCTGAACCGTGTACTGAGGAGGCATCCTCGTGGCTGTCGTTCCAGAACGGCGTGTGGTCCTCCTTGGGGGCGGCTTCTCCATCGACGCCGACGGTCTGCTGGATGACTGGGTACTCGATCAGGTACGTGCGCCTCGGCCCAAGGTGTGCTTCGTGCCGACAGCCAGTGGCGACGCCCCTGCCTACGTCGAGCAATTCCTCGCGGCGTTCCAGCCACGTTCCTGCGAGCCCGATGTCCTGCGGCTGTTCCGGCGGGAGCTCGACGACGACGGCCTGCGAACGTTCCTGCTCTCCCAGGACGTCGTCTATGTGGGTGGGGGTAATACCGCGAATCTGTTGGCGGTCTGGCGTGTGCACGGCGTGGACCGGCTCCTGTGCGAGGCCTTCGACCGCGGGACCCTGGTGTGCGGGATCAGCGCCGGCGCCAACTGCTGGGCCGAGGGCTCGCATACCGACTCGTTCGGGCCGCTGACGCACCTCTCTGACGGGCTGGGCTTGCTGCCCGGTTCGGTCTGTCCGCACTACGACAGTGAGCCGGGACGCCGACCGTCCTACCGAGCAGCAGTGGCAAGCCGCACGCTTCCGGCCGGTTGGGCGCTGGAGGACGGTGTCGGTGCCCTCTTCACCGACGGTCAGTTGACGGGCTCGGTGACGCGCACGCCTCGGGCCCGGCTCTATCGGGTGGAACCGGACGGGGACAGTGGAGTCAGGGAGCAGGCTCTGCCGTGTCGTCTGCTCGTCTCGGCACATCGGCTCACTCCGCCCGCGTGAACTGGTGACCCGAGCGGCGCTGCCGGGAGCGGGGGCCGGTGGCCGCATCGGCGCAAGTGGAGTCATTGTCCAGGATCGCTCTCTCCCCCGGGTCGTTCGCAGCCCGCTCCGTGGCGTTGCTCCGGGCGCCGAACGACCCGGCCGCCAGGAGTGACTCGCCGCCCTCTCGGCCGCGAGCCTGCACGCGGATCGAATGTCCCGTACTACCCGGTCCGCGCGTGCCCACCGTCCCAGCCATCGCGCATAGTTCGGCTTCTCCACGGCGCGGCCACGCAGCACTCTTCCATCGTGTGCCGTGATCGCGACCGACGTCGCGAAGGCATACAACAAGCCGGCGGTCGCTCCACCGAGAAAGAGCAGACAGAGGAGCATGTCATCGTTCCCAAGGGAACCTGTGAAGCATCCTCAGACCCCGCTTCCGCTGATGACGAGAGATGCCAAGGACACACAGCAGGCAAGGACTCTGACCGGCATGGCCACGCGCCATATCCTGCGCGGTCCGGTTTCGGCCGACATGGTCAGCACCACCTCGGCGTGTTCATCGTTGCCCCGCATGCCGTCTGTCCAAGGTCCGCGTTCACGTCGTAACGCCGCGCGGCGCCCGGCGCTCGGCCGGTAGCCGTTCCCATGCCCCCGCGGCATCGCCGACCTCCTCCGGATCGGCCGCCGTCGGGGGGCGTTGATCACTGGAAGGTGCCATCGACGGCGCCGAACGCCTCATCGAGGCCCGCGAGCGAGACGAGCAGGACATCACGGCCGTCTGCGAGAGCCCAGGTCTCGCCGCGCCTCACGCGGCGTCGCCCTCGCCTGCCAGGTCGCCACCGAGGCCGAGCGCGGTGAGTTGCTGCACGGCGTCCAGGACGGCCCGGCGGCGGGCGGCGCGCACCACGTGAGGCGTGGCGTCGCCCGGTCGCGGCAACCACCGCAGGCCCGCGCCGGAGACCTCGGCGCCAAGGGGGCCGGGAGGCGGGTGACTCCCCTGGCGGATCCGCTCCGGTGAGCCCTCCCGAGATTTCCGCCATCGAGGCTGTTCGGAATACCCCTAGGGGGTATATGGTTGCGATCAACGTCCTCAACGGACAACGCCGAAAGGCGCATCACACCTTGGGAGCTGTCATGAAGAATCACTCCGGCCACCAGGACAGCAACCACGCTGCCCACGGCGGGCACGGCGGCCACGGCGGAGCCCAGCCCGGCGGCCTGTCGGTCTCCGAGAACGGATACACCCTCGAGGTCGACTCGACGATCCTCACCGCCGGTGTGCAGACGGTCAGCTTCCGGGTGATCGGCCCCGATGGGCAGGCGGTGACCGAGTACATGGCCGAGCACGAGAAGGAACTGCACTTCATCGCCGTCCGGCGCGACACTGCCGGGTTCCAGCACGTGCACCCGGTGAGAGACGCAAAGGGCACCTGGAGCGTCGAACTGGCCCTGGAACCGGGCGACTGGAGATTCTTCGCCGACGTCCACCCGGCAGGCCACGAGGGAACCATGACGCTGGGGATCGACGTCGCCGTCGCCGGACCGTATGAGCCGCGCCCGCTCCCCGAGGCCACTGGGATCGCCCAGATCGGCGAATACACCGTCACGCTCGACGGCGCACTTGTGCCCGGCACGGCGAGCGAACTGACCCTCACCGTCAGCCGGAACCACCGCCCCGTCACCGATCTGCAGCCCTACCTGGCCGCGTACGGGCACCTGGTCGCACTGCGGGTCGGCGACCTGGGCTACCTCCACGTCCACCCGGAGGGCGAACCCGGCGACGGCACCACCGCACCGGGACCCGAGATCGCCTTCATGGCGGTCGCGCCCACGGTCGGCGCCTACCGCCTGTACCTGGACTTCCAGCACAACGGCGTTGTCCGGACGGCCGAGTTCACGGTGCGGACCGCCGCGACCGCTCCCCACTCGGACGCGGCACCCCAGGCCACACCCGAGCACGCCAGCCACCACCACGCGCACCACAGCCACCACGCACACCACTGACCGCATGCACGCCACTGGCCGGCTGCCGTGGCACACGGCGCGGCCAAAGGGCGCGGCCAAAGGACGCTCCGCGCGTCGAACCCGAACGCCCTCAGCACACCCCCCGTACCAGAAGGAGCGTCATGCCCCGCCTGACCCAACTCACGCCCGACACGGCGGTCGGTGCCTCGCGCGACCTCCTCGCCGACCTGGTCGCCCGCCACGGCCAGATCGGCGACATGGTCTCCACGATGGCGCACTCACCAGCCGTACTGGGCGGCTACCTCCAGCTCAGCCGTGCCATGGGACGAGCCGAACTCGACCGCGGGATCAGCGAACGGATCTCGATCGCCGTCCAGGCTCTGCAGGGATGCCGGCTCTGCCTCGACGCGCATGTGAGTGCCGCCCGCTCCCTGGGAGTTGACGAGGAAGAGATCGAGCGAGCCCACGCGGGCACCTCGGCCGACCCCGCGATCACCGCGGTCATCACCCTCGCCCTCCAGGTCCATCGCGAACCTGCGTCGATCACCGACGAACAGGTCATCGCGCTGCGGGAGCACGGCTACAGCGACCGCGCGATCGCCGATGTCGTCGGCGTCGTCGCACTCAACATCCTCACCGGCGCCTTCAATCTGCTCGCCGGTCTCACGCCGGGGAGCGACACCGGTGCCTGAAGACACCCCCGCCTGTACGCGCGGGGCACGGCCGCCACCCCGGAGCCGTGCCCCGCCGCATGGATACGGAAGGAACCCGCCATGCGTCTGTTCGCCATCCGCGACTACCGGCACCTGTTCAGTGCCCAGGTCATCGCCCTGTTCGGTACCGGCCTCACCACCGTGGCCCTCGGACTGCTCGCCTACGACCTCGCCGGCCCGCGCGCCGGCATGGTCCTCGGCACCGCCCTCACCATCAAGATGGTCATGTACGTGGTCATAGCCCCGCTGACTGCCGCGTACGTCGACCGGCTCCCCCGAAGAACGCTCCTGGTCCTCCTCGACGCGGTCCGGGGCGCCGTGGTCCTGGCGCTGCCGCTGGTCACCGAGGTCTGGCACATCTACGTCCTGATCGGTCTGCTCCAGGCCGGCTCCGCGGCGTTCACCCCGACCTTCCAGGCCGTCATCCCCGACATCGTCACCGACGAGTCCGCCTACACGCGGGCCCTGTCCGCCTCCCAGGTCGCCTCCACCATGGAGAGCCTGCTCAGCCCCGTCCTGGCAGCCGTCGCCCTGACGTTCATGAGTTTCGACTGGCTGTTCCTGGGCACCTCCGCCGGATTCCTCATCTCCGCCCTGCTCGTCTTGTCGACGCGCGTCCCCGACGCCCGCCCCAGTGCCCACGCCAAGGCATGGGACAAGGCAGCAGCGGGGATCAGGACCTTCCTCAGGACGCCACGGCTACGCGGCATCATGGCGCTCAACCTCGTGGTCGCTGCGGCAGGTTCGATCGTCGTCGTCAACACGGTCAACTACGTTCGTGACGAACTCGGCGGCTCGCAGTCGGGCGTCGCCTGGATGCTCGCAGCCTCCGGCACCGGAACCCTCCTGACCGCCCTCGTACTGCCTCGGGTTCTCGGCCGGCTGACTCCCCGCACCGTCATGATGGCCGGAGCCGGAGTCCTCGTCGGCGGCACTGCTGCCGCGGTGACGCTCATCGCCGTCGGGCTCACCTCATGGATCGGCACGGCCGTCGTATGGACTGTGATCGGCATTGGCATGGCGCTGATCATCACGCCGACCGGCATGGTCCTGCGCGCTTCCGTCGAACGTAACGCGATCCCCGAGGCGTTCGCGGCCCAGTTCTCCCTGTCGCACCTGGCCTGGTTGATCACGTATCCGATCGCGGGATGGCTCGGCACGAACGCGGGCTTCACCCTCGCCTGGCCCGTCCTCGCGGTCCTTGCCTCAGCGGGAGCGATCGGTGCCCTTCTCCTGTGGCCGCGCCACGACGGACGAGGAGCGACGACCAGCCCCGTGACAGCCGCCCGGCACACACCCAGCACCGACCGCTCCACCCTGTCCAAGGCCGCGTGAAGCGCCCCGCACAGCACTCTCCGACCGGCTGCGCCCCGCACAGCGCGCGCTACCGGCCAGACAATGTGAGCTGGGTGTTCAGGAGGCGCAGGGCGGCCTCCGAGGGGGAACCCGGCTCGGCACTGAGGAGCTGGAGTTGCTGGTCGGGGCGGTCCGGGAGGCGCAGCATGTCGTACGAGAGCGAGAGTCGGCCGACCAGGGGGTGGTGGAACTCCTTGATGCCGTGGGTGCACTCCCGTACACCGCGGCGCTGCCAGAGTTCCGCGAAACGCTCGCTCTTGATGCACAGTTCGCCGATGAGCGCGGCCAGGTCCTGGTCGTCGGGGTGGCGGCCGGCGACCAGGCGGAGGTAGGCGACGTTGGCGCGGGCCTCGTCCTCCCAGCGGGGAACGTGCAGTTCGCGGGTGTGCGCGTCCAGGAAGAGCATCCGGGGGAAGCTGGGGCGCCGGGCAGGGTCGGCGGGGGCCTCGTAAGGGAGGTGACTGGCCATCAGTGCGTGGCCCGTGTGGTTCCACGCCAGGATTTCCAGGCGTCGGCCGAGGACGAGGCCGGGAACCGCGTCCACCGCGTCGAGTAGCTGCCGCATCCGGGGGTGGGCCGCTTCGGTGCGGGCCGCTGGGCGTTTGACAGTACGCGGAGGACGGGCCAGATCGTGCAGGTGGGCGCGCTCCACCTCGTCCAGGCGCAGTGCGCGGGCCAGCGCGTCCAGGACCCCTTCGGAGGCGTTGCGACTCTGTCCCTGTTCGAGGGTGGTGTAGTACGCCACGCTCACTCCGGCCAGCATGGCCAGCTCCTCGCGGCGCAGGCCGGGCACCCGGCGGCGGGTGCCGTGCGCGACGAGCCCGACGTCCTCCGGCTGGAGCCGCGCCCTGCGCGAGCGCAGGAACGCGCCCAGCGACTGGGTGGCCGGGGTGCCCCCTTCGACGGCCGGGCTGAGGGCGCGGGGGGCTGCTGAGGGCGCGGGTATGGCGGGCGTGTTGTGCATGGGGCCGATTGTGCTCGACGGGCCGGAGCGGCGGAACAGCCGGTCCTGATGCTGTGAGTAGTAGGGACGGCTGCAGTAGGGGCGGCGCCACTAGGGACGGCGTTCGTACGGAGAACGGCGGGCTGGGTAAGTCGGCCCGGTCGTTCGAGGGTCTTGTTCGTCCGTGCGGTTCGCGGCCGCAGAGGCGCGGCGAACCGTTGTGAAACGAGTCGAGGCCGGGAGCCTGTCGTGCCGTTTGCCCTCATCGCGTTGATGATCAGCGCGTTCGCCATCGGGAGTACCGAATTCATCCTCAATGGACTACTGACCGCGGTCGCCGGAGACCTCGGGGTGACCATCGCCGACGCCGGGCTGCTGACGTCCGGCTATGCGCTCGGCGTCGTCGTCGGCGCGCCCGTGCTGACCGCGGCCGCGACCCGGCTGCCGCGCAAGCACGTGCTGCTCGGCCTGTTGGTGCTGTTCGTCGTGGGCAATCTGCTCGCCGCCGTGGCGCCCGGCTACGGGGTCCTGATGACCGGGCGGATCATCTCCGCGCTCACCCATGGAGCGTTCTTCGGGGTGGCCTCGGTGGTCGCGTCGGAGCTGGTCGCGCCGGACCGCAAGGCCGGGGCCATCGCGGCGCTCTTCACCGGTCTGACCTTGGCGAATGTGCTCGGCGTCCCGATGGGCACGGTGCTGGGCCAACACCTGGGCTGGCGCTCGGTGTTCTGGGGCGTGGTGGTGCTCGGGGTGCTGGGGATGGCCGGGGTCGCCGTTCTGGTGCCGAACGCACCGGCGGACCCGGACGCGCGGCTCGGCCGTGAACTGGCCGTGTTCAGGCGCCCGCAGGTGTGGATCGCGCTGGCCATGACCGCCTGCGGGATCAGCGGGCTGTTCATCTCCTTCACCTATGTCGCGCCGATGATGACCGACGTCACCGGCTTCGCCGCGGGCAGCATCCCCTGGCTCCTGGTGCTCTACGGGGCCGGGCTGGTCGTCGGTAACCTGCTCGGGGGCAAGGCCGCGGACCGCGCACCGCTGCGCACGATCCTGATCGTGCTGGCGCTGCTGTCGGCGGTGCTGGTGGCCTTCACCTTCACGGCGCATGCGAAGGTGCCGGCGGCGATCACGCTGGCCCTGCTCGGCACCGTCGGCTTCGCGACCGTACCGGCGCTCCAGTCGTGGATCCTCAAGCAGGCCGAGGGGGCGCCGACGCTCGCCTCGGCGGCGAACATCGGGGCCTTCAACGCGGGCGCCGCGGTGGCCGCTTGGCTCGGTGGTCTGGTCATCGACGGCGGGATGGGGTACGCCGCCTTGAACGGGGTCGGCGGCCTACTGACGGGGGTCGGGCTGCTGCTGGCGGTAGGTGTGACGGTCGCCCAGCGGCGGCGGGGTGCCGCCGGGGCCGTGGGGCGGAAGGCCCAGGGCCGCGGTGCCCTAGAAGCCCACGGCCAATCTTGAAACCGTGCACGGCTTGCGGCAGTTCGCCCTGATCGATGTTCCGCGCTGAACTCCCGCAGGCCGGGACGGTGTTCACACGGTGGGCGGGCGGGCTGAAGCACGACCGGGAACTGAGCGCGGATGCCTACGCGGCACTGCGGGAGGATCTTGGCCGATGGGCAGGGCAGGACCGGGTGCGGCCCGAAGTGACGGCGGCCTTCGGGCCTCCCTCTGCCCTCATCGCAAGCACCGATCCCAACTACGACAAGACGCTCGTCCACGCCTCCCAGGGCCGCACCCAGCCGACGGTGGTCGGATTCCGTCTGCGGAACGGAACCGAACCGAACCCGGCCACACGACCTGGCCGGCACTCGAGGAGCCGGTACTTCTTGCTGTGCGCCTCGGTGAAGGTGACGTCGTCGACCGCTTCACCTTCACGCCACAGGGCCGCCGCCGTCGGCCTCAGAACGCGACGGACGCCCCCCGAGGGGGGGGGAGGGCAGCAGCCGGGAACCCACACGCGAATGTTATGGGTACATGACAGGTAGGCGTGGGACGTGCGGGGCAATACGTTGCTTGGCGAGCGGCGGGCGGTGCAGCTGCCGTCACCTGCCGTGCCCCCACACGATCGCTTCGAGAAGAGGTTCTCGTGAACCGTGGACGTTCCGCCCGTCTGCTGACCGCATGCCTCGTCCTGGCCCTGGGTTCGGGCACCGCACTCGCCTCCGGTCCCGCGTCGGCCAGCACCTCCGAAGTCACCGGACAGAGCCGTGTCCCCGATCCCTACTGCTACGACGAACCGTCGCAGCCGAACGCCGATCTGAGCGACCTCAAGGCCGCCTTCAACTCCTCGAACTGGATGCGGACCCTCCAGGCCATGTACAAGCGACGCTGGCCCAGCGGAGAGGCGCTGGCGATCGCCCAGGTCAACGACAAGTACTGGGACCAGTTCGTGGACAAGCGGAGCTTCGACGGGTTCGCCGAGTCGATGATGGTGGCGATCCACGAGGAGACCCACATGTGGGACCTCGACGCCGCCCGGACCGAGTGGGACGTCCACACTGCGTCGTGGATCAATGCCGGTCAGCAGGCCCTGAAGGTGCCCTTGCACGGCGGCTTCCCCCGCAAGGAGATCCTGCCGCTGATCAAGGACAACCTCAGCTCCTCCATGGACGACATCTACCTGAGGGACAGCCAACAGGGGTCCTACCGCCTCCAGGGAGTACTGGCCGAGCAGAACGCCGGTCTGACCGGACTGCCCGCGGTGACGGTGCTCCAGGAGTACATCAAGGGGGTCGGCGCCAGTAACGCCCGTGACATCGCCGCCACCAACCTGCGGTACCTGCTCCTCTACCTGCGCGTCGCCAAGGGCAAGCACCCCGCCTACTGGGCCAAGATCAAGGCCGAGCCCAAGCTGCGCGACCTGGTCCTGACTCAGTTCCTGCGCACGGCCTACTGGTTGGAGAAGTCCGCGCCCTACACCGGAAAGCTCGGCAGCAAGGACGCCGACAAGATCACCGCGACCAACTACGCCCCCGAGAACATCGCCGTCCTGGAGGAATTCACCGGTCGCAAGGTGCGCCTGGACTCACAGAAGCACTGCACCGCCTGACAAGGACGGAACGCTCTGCCGCTGGTGGGCTGCGCTCCAAGGCATGTCCGGTGGGTCGGGCGTCTGTGTTGTGCGGGCGCCCGCCGCGAGCCGGCACCGTCCGCCCGAAAATCAGTGGAACCGCACGCCCCCGCACCGTTACCGTGCTCCCGCCCCAGTCCCCCTGTCGAGGACGTCCGTTGTACACCAAGTGAGATCCCCCGAGCGCTGATCCGTCACGCGTCGCACATCTGCGACGTGCTCCTTTTCGCTGCGGTCTTCTCACTGGAACCGGTGTATCTCTGTGTCCGACAACTGGGTGGTCGCACCCACCTGTCTGCCAACCCTTCGCCGCCGTTGCCACAGCTGCGCCTCCGGGCGCTTCCGGGCAGACGGCGGATTCCCCGTGCATACGCACCACAAGCTCCTCGGCGCCTGGCTCCTCGCGTTGTGCACCGAGGGCGGGGACTCCACCAAGCTCACTGCCCTGGAGCGGATGGACGTGCGCTCCACACGCCCCGGGCTCCACGTGAGCGGACCGGGCCGCCCCGACCGGCCTGCCTGGCAGTCCCCGTACGGTCCACCGCCACACCGGGCGCACCGCGGCCGGTGGGCGCCCGTTCCTGTGTTGGCCCGCCGGTCGCGCTCCACAGTGCGGCACGGACACCTGTGCGGCCGGTGCGACTGATCGCCGAAGGTTTCGGCCCTGAGCTCGGCCCTGAGCCCTGTCCGGCAGCGTTCGATCTGCCGGACAGGGCTCAGGGCCTGTTGCGAAAGTGGCGGTGGCTGCGTGTGTGAGTGCTGATACGGCTGGCTGCTACCTTCCGTAGCCATGACCGACAGCGTGTACGTGGGCAATGCGGGCAAGGATGCGGCACTGGACCGGGGGTGGCTGCTGGGGCACTTCAAGGACGCCTCGGATCCTCGGCACAGCGAGGATGTGGAGATCAAATGGGGCGTCCACGCGCAGGGCGATGAGCGGGCTCAGTGGGTGACCGGCGAAGAGCGCACCGCGCTGCTGGTCCTCATCACGGGGCGCTTCCGGGTGGAACTTCCTGGGCGCAGTGTTCTTCTGGAGCAGCAAGGGGACTACGTCGTGTGGGGCCGAGGCGTCGATCACTCGTGGTTCGCGGAGGAAGAGTCCGTGGTACTGACGGTCCGCTGGCCCTCTGTCCCCGGCTACAAGGTCATCGACGAGGACGAA
This sequence comes from Streptomyces sp. NPDC041068, assembly GCF_040647455.1. Lineage (NCBI taxonomy): Bacteria > Bacillati > Actinomycetota > Actinomycetes > Kitasatosporales > Streptomycetaceae > Streptomyces > Streptomyces sp. NPDC041068. Next base: position 362,136 of record NZ_JBEZCG010000008.1, on the reverse strand, counting down.
TCCGTTGCTGGTCATAGCCGTCCGTTGCGGGACACGACCGGCACGGTGGCCTCGTAGCGGTCGGCCGCGCGTCATCCGCCGACGACGACTCCGCACCGTACTTTGCCGGGAGCCGGGGTTGAGGGGCAGGCGACGCGCCCCCAGAGGATGGCCCGCTCAATGCGTCATCAGCACACGCTCCCGACAGTCGGGCCTGCGCGGCCTCACATCTGGGCTCTCAGTACGTCGACCTCACAGCCCGGCGTGGTCGGGTCGAAGCCGTGCTCGGCCAGCCAACGAATCCCCAGCAGGCTTCGCAAGGACCACCACGCGCGGATCACCTCCAGGTCGACGTCGGCGCCGTAGCCGGCGATGACGTCATCGAGGCGCTCCTCGTGTCCGAGCGTCACGGTGGCGAGGTCGTACAGGGCATCACCCTGGCCCGCCTCGGACCAGTCGATGATGCCGGTGACTTCGTCACCCTCGATGAACACATGGGCGATCTGCAGGTCGCCGTGCGTGAACACCGGATTCCACGGCCGGAGCGCGGCCTCGGCGACCTGACGGTTGCGGGTGACGAGGTCGGCGGGCAGGACGCCGTTCGTCACGAGCCACTCGCACTCGGCGTCGAGTTCCGCCGCCAACTCGTCGATGCTCCGGCCGGCCCGGCCGGGACGGGGCGGCAACGGGGCGTCGTGCAACTTCCGGATGGCGGCGCCCACCGCGGCCCACGCCTTCGGCGGTGTGGTCGACGGCTCGCCGAGACGGCCGAGCACCGTGCCAGGGACCGCGGCGATCGCGAGCACGGGCGGCTTGCGCCACAGGATCTCCGGGGTCGGGACCGGCGCCAAGGCCATCACCTCGACCTCGACGTCCATGCGCTCCTGATCGGCGTCCACCTTCAAGAACACATCGCCGACGCGCAGGGTCGCGCGCTCGGAATGGGCAACGACGACCTTCACCTCATCCATGGGCGGTCACTATCCCAGATGGCCGTCGACGTCGCCGGGATTATTCCGTGCGATTGCACGGCCGGCTGGGCGCCGCTGCCCGGCGGCCTCGATCGCTCAGGACACGCAGCACGCATGACGCGATCGGCATGGCCAAAGGGGTGACACGTTCGGCCTCACGCAGGGCGTACAGGTTGGTGCCGCGGGGCGCCTTCACGGCCTTGGCGCAATCCTCCTGGCAGTGGAACTGCTTCGCTGAGACGTTTGACCATCGGCGGACGGGTACCCCCTACCCGTTCGCTGCCTTTGGCCGACAGGGATCCAACGTGCGGAGGCCGCCGCGTCCGGCCCCAGTGTGGCCTCGCAGGGGTCCGGCGCACATGAGCGCGGCTGCGCAAGTTCCGTGGTGCCGCCCGTCGGCGTCGAGGGCATCGAGGTTCAGTGAGGCGGGGTGCTCCGGCTACACCGCGTGCACTTCATCAGGCGAGGTGTCCTGTCCCAGGCCACGACGGATCGCGACCTCCACGGGAGAGTACGCGCTGTCGGCCCGTTCCAGTTCATACGGTGCTGCCGGCATCAGCGGTGGCTGGGCCATGAAGCGCGGGCGCACCCCATGGTGCGGTTGCGCCGCGTGCACCAAGAACGGATGGCACAGGAAGACGTCGCCCGGGGCCCCTGTGGCCAGGGCGAGTGGCCGGTGGTCGGACGCTGCCACCAGGTCGGGGGCCAGGGTCAGCCCGCTTGCCCCGTCCTCCCCGTACTTCTCCAACACCTTCGGCACGTCGAGGTGCGAGCCGACTCGGATCCGGGTCGGCGCGTCCTCCTGGCCGACCTCACTGAACAGGAACAGCATCAGCAGCGCTCGGCCCCGGGAGCGCAGATTGGTGAAGTACCAGCTCTCCCCCTCCGGCAGATAGCTGCCCTCGATGTGCCAGCCCGCGTCGTCCGGCTCGTCCTCGTGCGGGAAGCGCAGCGGAAACGTGCCCAGCGAGTAGCGCGGCGCCCAGCGTCCCGCGCCGACGAGCAAGTCGTAGGCGCGGTGCAGGGCTGGAGAGTTGGGCGCGGCGGCGAACGGCCCCTGCGCCATGCCCGGCACCCAGTGCACGGGCTGCGTCCACGTCGCTGGATCGTCCGGGTCGCAGCCCGTCTCTCGCCACAGCAGCCGCGCGCAGTCCGCGGCCACGCGCGGTGCGACGGCGCCCTCCAGCTTCACGAAGCCATCGCGCAGGAAACGGGATACCAAGGTCGTGTCATCCATGCCTCCATCGTGCGGTGACGCCGGTCCGGCTCACCCGACATTTTCCGCACCGACTTTGTCGGGTGCTCAACACTCGTTCCCGCAGGGGGCCGTCCTCCTGCGTCGCGAGAGGGGTCGGATCCGATTGCGGTTTCGACTGGTCAGTTCCGCTCGGCGCCTGCGGGCTGAGCGGGGACAGCCGCGAGGCGCTCGTGGCCGAGCTCAAACCGCTGATCGCGGCCGAGTAGGCACGTATGTCACACCAGGTATCAAGAGCGTCCCTCTCGCCAGGAAACCCTCGAATTTCGGCCGTCGCGCACGGAACTCTGTCGTCCAGCCACGGCCCGGTGAAATCTGTGGGCGCACGGTCCAGAGGTGACCAGTGCGAGTCGAAAGGGGGAACGATGCTCAAGAAGCTGCTGACATCCGCAGCCGCCCTGACCATGGCGGCGGGCGGAGTCACCGTTGCGGTCGCCGCTCCCGCGAGCGCCGCCGCGTGCCCGAGCACCAAGCTCTGCGCCTACTTGAACAAGAACTACGTGGGCGACCCCGGCGAGGTAGCGGGCGACAACAGCAACTTGCTGCAGTACAACAAGTTCAACAACGCCCTGTCCGTGTCCAACAGCGGCACCCAGTGCACCGTACGCATCTACAGCAAGACCGGCTATGCGGGCAGTCATGTCGACATCCGCCGCGGCTACGGCATCGGTGACCTGACCGGAACGGCGTACTACAAGAACGTGGCGTCCAACCGCTGGTGTCCGTGACACACATGCGCATCAGAACAGCAGTGGCGGCAGCGGCGCTGCTGACGGTGGTCGGGTGCTCCCAAGCACCCGACCACCGGGCGTCCATGCCCTTGCCGGTGCCGTTGAACGGCGCAGCGCAGCCCGCCCCCGATGAGGAACGAGTACTTCACGAGGCGGAGGAGCGCGCCGTCGCCTCCTGTATGCGGGACAAGGGCTTCGGCTACCGCAGAGTGCCGCCTGTCCCCGCTCCCGGCGCCAACCCGTACGGCTTGCTCACGCGCGAAGAAGCGGAGGACGACGGCTACGGCATGACCAGCGCGGCACTCGCGGCGCCGGGACCCGACCCCAACGTACGCCTCACCGAAGGCTGGTCGACCGAGCGACGCAAGGGCTGGGAACGGGCCTTGGTCGGTACCTCCCGTCACGAACGCACCATCACCGCCCGCCACGCGCCCTCCCTACGGGTCAACACGAACGGTTGCGTCTACCAGAGCCAGATCGAACTGTACGGACGGGGCTGGGAGGAGGCCCGCCTGGCCCTCGAAGGCGTGAACGCGAAGCTCCTCGATGACGTGACGAGCACGAAGGCATACGCCAAGGGGCAACGTGCCTGGGCCCGCTGCATGCGCTCCAGGGGAGAGCCGTACTCCACACTCGATGATGCCCGCGGCGCGATACAGCAGCAGTTGGCCGGGGCAGGCACCACCCCCGAGGCCCTGCGTCGCGTGGCACGCAAGGAGCTCGACCTCGCCGTCGGCGACGCCCAATGCCAGGACGAGAGCAAGCTCGCCGACATCATCCGCACCGGGCAGCGTCGCGCGGAGAAGCAACTGCCCGACAGTGCGCACCGCCTCGCCGAACGAGTCTCCGCCGCTCGCCAGCGAGTCGTCGCCGACACACCTGCCGGCACGGCAACACCTCGCAACACAGCTGCTGACGGCCCGACTTGAACCCCCGGACGGCCTCGCGCAGACCGGACGGGGAACCGCGGCACTCGACCGCGGAGGCGGCGCGGGGCGTCGGGCGCGGGGCGGAGAACCGCTCGCGGCGCTAAACGCTTTTGCCGCGGCTGGAGATGTACGAGCATGGATGTCTTCACATTCCCCGTGCCCGGATGGGCAGTTGAGTGGATCGGCCTCGGCCTGCACCTGTTGCCCTGGTCGGCCTGCGGTGTCGTACTCGTCACCGCGGCGGCCCGGGGCCTTGCCGAGAGGTCGCGCCGCAAGACACTGCTGGCCATCACGACGCAGGCGCCGCCCGGCACGGTGGTGGCGCAGGAGCGAGGGGCAGGGGGTCCGCGGATGGTGATCCAGGTCGGCAGCGGGCATACGGAGAGGGCCTCGTGACGCCCCGGGTTCCACCGGAGAACTGGGCGGAGGTCGTGGACCTCTACCTGCGGCACCGAGACGACTTGGTCAGGTTCGCCACCAGGATGCTGGGCGCCGAACGCCACTTGGCACACGACCTGGTCCAGGAGACGTTCCAGGCCGCCGCCCTACGGTGGGACGCGCTGCGGAAGTACGGGGCCGGCGGCCGGAAACGCTGGCTGTACCAGGTGGTGAAGAACAAGGTCTTCGACCAGTGGGGCGCGACCGGACGCCACCGTCTTGGGGGTGGCGTCGGATACGAGGACCCGGTGGCCGACCTGGACACCCCGCGCACGGCCGTGTCCAATCTGCTGCTGCAGAAGTGCTGGAAGGTCATCGACAGCATGCCCACCGCGCAGCGAAGAGTTGCCCTCCTCAAGTGGCAGGGTGAATGGACCAACCGTGAGATCAGCCAACACTTGACCATCGCCCAGAGCACCGTGCGAGTCCATGTGCGCAACGCACGGAACACCCTTGCGGTGGAGCTGGGGGACGAAGTGGTCTTCCCGTCGTCCTGGAGGGACGACGACCTGGGAGAGGAGGCGGCAGGATGAGCAACCGTCAGGAACGGCCGGATGGGCCCGACACCCCTCCCCGGACCGGCACACCAGTGACCGGCACGCCAGTGGACGCCGACGACCTCCTGCGGCAGCTCGACCGCGTGGTCGACACACATCGGCCGACGCCGAGCGCCGTCGACGGTGTCAAGGACCTGATGGACTGGATGAAGCGGGAGGCCCCGTCCTCGGCCGGGAAGCCGCAGTGGCCGCCGCACACCGGCGCATCGGACACGCTGGCACTCACCGGAGAACTCGACGTGGCGGCTGCCAAGGACGTCCGCGACGTCGTGCACTCAGCGCTGAACGACGGCACCGGAGACCTGGTGCTGAACCTGAGGGGCGTCACCTTTTGCGACGCCTCGGGACTCGGCGTGATCATGGGGGCCCATCGTCGCGCGGCGCGTCTCGGGCGCCGCCTGATCCTTCAGGACGTACCTCGTTCCTTGGAGAGGCTCTTCGTGGCGACCCGCCTCGACCGCATTCTGGAGATCGAGGGTTACGTTTCGGAAGGCGACGGGTCACCTCACCCGGCGCCAGGCCTGTGCGAAGACACGGCCGGACGCTACCGCTGAGCATGTCCCCGCAGCTGACGAGTTGGTCGATGGACAGGACATCGCGGGCTCCGCGTTCGCAGACCGGATCGACGTCGCTGACCGCGTCTTGGACGCCCTTGGCAGCCGAGTCCGCTGAAGGGGGCTAGGTGGCAGACTCCTTTTGAACAGGATGCGGCCGGGCTGGAGCACTCTTGATTCAGTCCAGTTGCCGGACCGGGGAGGGCTCATGGGCGGAGACGATCCGCACATCCATGTCGAGTCGCAGGTGGTCCGCGGCGATGCCGCTGTCCGCAACGTGGTGGCATCCGCCTTCGGTCTGGCCGGGGACCTGCCCAGCCTCGTCACGACCGGCTGCGGGCTGCGGGTACCGTACGCGATGACCTCTCCGCGCCCGGACCGCGTCACCTGCCTCGCCTGTCGTGAGCACGCACGACGCGCGCACCTTCGCTTCGCGGAGGAGATCGAACGCTTGAGCCGCATGCCGGGATCCACCATCAGCCCCGCCCAGGGACAGCAGGCCGCAGACGCACATCGCCGCATCGCACAGGGCTTTTCCGACGTGGAGGACTGAGTCCGTCGCGTCGGACTGAGTCCGTGGCCGGGCGACGACAGACAGCACGCCGTACGCGGCATCGCGCACGGCCCCGCACACCAGGCCCAGCATGCCCAGCCCGTGCACCTGTCCCGCCTCGCAGGAGAGGTAGAGGGCGTGGAGGAGTTCCGTCTTCCGCTCCGGGCATGTGCGGCAACGGTGGAGAGGCGCCTCAAAGCCGGTCGCCATGTGGTGTGTCCGTGTAACCTGCCGCCGGCTGAAGAGGTTGCGGGTGGGGATTACGTGTCTCCGATGACGTAGCCCGATTGGTGATCGCAGGGAGGATCACGCAGAAGCTGGATGCTCCGGATTACTTACTGGATGCTCCGGATGACTTATTCGTACCCGTGATGTCCAATCGCGACTATCCGGAATCAGAGGCTGTTCACAGAGGCTCCGGTCCTGGGTGGAGCTGGATGTGGGTCCCACGCCCCTTCAACTCCCAGTGGGTGCAGGGCCAGTTCAATTACTACGTCTTCAAGCCCTTCCGGACGTCGCATGATGACCTCCGGGCTTTCATCGGCGAGATGCTCGTTGATGACGCGCGTGACCAGCGCTGGTCCAAAACCGCTGTCGCTGCCCTTCGGGACGTCCCCGCGCAGGAGTTCGTCCTGGTCTGCTCGAGCGTCTGGGCATTCGCTTCGTTCGAGGTCCCCTCGGGCACGACGATTACGCAAGCGGGTACGGCTTTCCACAACGAGTGGGTCGGGTCCATCAACGCCAGTGAGGACGCCCATTGGGCGCTGTCGATGCCCGAGGAGCCGGTACTCCTGCGGCGCTGGGCCAACCGGCCTGCGGGGTGTCCTGGGGGCCCGCGGAACACTCCGATCAGTACGCCACCGGCTGGCCTCGAAGATCTCAGGACTGCCTGTTCTGGGGTTACGTGTCGGCGTGCCGCCGCGGGGGCCCAAGGGCTACGACCCTCCTCCGACGGGGCAGTGACTACGCCCGTACCAGCGGTACGCGTCCTCTCCGTACTTCAGCGTCACGCTGTGGTGGCACGGCCCCAGATGCGCATCGGCCGACTTCATCACGAGAGCGGCGATGTAGTCGTCCCATGAGTCACCCTGGTATCTGACCCAGCCGTCCGGCAGACGGCCGGTGAACGTCACCTCCACATGGCGGTCGTCAGCCTTCAGGACTCTGTCGACGTATCCACGGGCCTTGTCCGCTGTAGGTCCGCCGGGGAAACCGGAGAGAACTTTCTCGGTGACGTCCACGGGTTCCGGCTCTTCCGCATCGAGTACACCGCATCCGGCGAGCGCGAGGACGGCTGCTGCCGTCACCGGGATCAGGCGCATTTCCACTGCATCGAGTCGATGATTCGCTGCTGCTGATCAGGGATGGCCCTGCGTTCCTCATGGCTCAGCTCCGAGCCCTTGCGGGCCGGGCCCACAGGGTTGTGCTCCTGGAGAGTCGCGTACGCCTTCGCGCAGTTGCCCTCGTTCGAAGGCTTCCGCTCAGGCTTGCTCTCGCTCCTCGGCGAGGCGGACAGGGTCGGCTGCGGGGGCGGCGCGGCAGCCGACTCGGACGCCCTTGGGCCACTCGCCGTCCTGGACGGCGTGACCGCCTCCGCCGTGTCCTTCTCGTCCATCTGCGATCCGATGACGGCACCAACGGCAACCATGCCGACGCACGTCGCACCGCACCCGATCAATGCCCGCTTGAGGAGCTTCCTGCCGGTTGTTCGCCGCTTCGGCAGCCCCTGCCTGGGGCCCCACTGTTCAAAACTCACCTCGTGATCCTGGAAGGACCAACGGCCTGTCCGGTAGAGGCTTCTGGTACAGACTTTCGTCAGTGCTTGACGCAGCTTCCGGTGAAGCCGCCCGAGCTGTTGAAGACCGGCCACTTGAGCGCGTCACGGGTATGTGGTCCGTAGATCCCGTCAGCGGGTGTTCCCGCACGGCTCTGAGCGGTCCGCAAGGCGGATTCCGTGCTCGGCCCGAAGTCGCCGTCGTAGCCTCCGGTGTTCAGGTTGTAGCAGCGGATGAGCGTCTGTTGCAGGGCGGAGACATGCTTGCCGTTGGCTCCTCGGCCCATCTCACATGTGAGGCTGCCGCTGCCGGCCTTGGGCAGCCAGTGCCAGTTGGAGCCCTTGGCGACGTACTTCGCGCCATCGCAGTGGACGGCTGCCGCGCTGGCGTCTGCGCGGGAGACGGCAGATGCGGCCGGGGCAGCGAGGCCTGAACCGCCCACCAAGACGGCACTGGCGCCGAGTAGTACAAGCTGTCGCTTCACTGTGATTCCTCCTGTCGTGGAGTGATCGATCGTGTGGGGGCACGGGCAGCCAAGGTGAGTCGTCCCACGACGCGCGCCGGTCGACCGATTCAGCAGCCTGTGTCCGTGCGGATGAAAGCCCTGGGACGAGTCGGAAGGCCTGCGGCGATGTCAGGTGCCGGGGTCCGGATGTCCCGTGGTGAACGCGCTTCTCGCTGAGAAGAGCCTGCCGAGTGCCGGGCTCCGACCGGTAGCTGCGTGCGCCTGAGCGCACAGTCCCTGCTCAGAGGCGGGTCCGGCGCTCGGCGAAGCGCCGCGTCACGGCAGAACACGCCGTGCTCGGTACGACGAGAGCGACCGCGGCTCCTTGCGCAGCTCTGCGGGTCTAGCGTGGGTGACGACCTGAACGGGTTGTCGAGACACCCGTATCCGTAGACACGATCGAGGTTCCGTACGTGAAGCTGCAGTGGAGTGATGTGTGTGGGCGGAGGCTGCGCCGTCATGGTCTTGCGCCCCACGCGGCACACAGTGGCCCGGCCGCGGCTGCCTCAGCCATGTGCGGGGCCCATGCCCAGGTCCTGTCCGCCGCCGAGGTGTCGATCGGCCTGCGTTCGGCGGAGACGACCCGCGCACACGTGCAGGACGCGCTCTGGACGGACCACAACCTGGTCAAGTCCTTCGGCCCGCGCGGCACGGTCCATCTGCTCCCCGCTTCCGAGCTCGGCTTGTGGTGCGGCGCGCTCGGCGCGGTTCCCTCCCGCGGCATGCTCGCCCCGGACGTTCGGCTCAGCGCAGAACAGACCGACGAACTCGTCGCCGCGGTCGGGGAGATCCTCAGCGACGCGCAGTTGACCGTCGACGAGCTGACCGAGGCGCTGGCCGGCCAGGTCGGGGCGTGGGCCGTCGAACCGGTCATGCCCGCGTTTCAGACCCTGTGGCCGCGCTGGCGTCAGATGACCGAGATCGCCGGGCACCGCGGTGTCCTGTGTTTCGGGCCGAACAAGGGCCGCAAGGTCACCTACACCAACCCGGCCCGGTGGCTCCCCGGTTTCTCACCCGCCCCGCACACCGAGGCGGCCGACTGGCTCCTCGGTCGCTACCTGTACGCGTATGGCCCTGCCACCCCCGAACACTTCGCCCGGTGGCTGGCCACCACGCCCGCCTGGGCGCGTCAGGTTTTCGAGCGGAACGATCTCACGGAAGTGTCGGTCGACGGGGAGCCCGGCTGGGTGTCCGCCGGAGACACGACGTTCGGTGACCCGGCGCGAGGCGTTCTGCTCCTGCCGCACTTCGACGCGTTCGTCGTCGGCTCACAGCCTCGGGAGCTGCTGTTCCCCGGCAACGCGTGGGACCGCGCGCTCGCGCGGGGACAGGCCGGCAACTTTCCCGTGCTGATGGTCGACGGTGTCGTCGCGGGTGTCTGGCAGCAGAAGAAGACCGGGAAGTCGGTCGCCATCACCGTCGAACCGTTCCGTGCACTGGCTGCCCGGCAGCGGAAGTTGCTCGACGAACAAGTGCAGCGGATCGGTGCGGTCCTCGAAGCGCGACCGACCCTCACGATCGGGCCGATCTCCGTGGGCGCCCACGCCTGAAGGCCGTCCGTGCCGACGCGCCCACCGTCCTCATGTGTGGCGTCAGGCGCGGGTGTGGATCTCTTGTGCGGGCCGGTGTGAGGAGTGGATGGCGTTCGGTGGTGCCGCTGGGGTGCACCACCCAACGCGTCAGAAGTGCCACAGGCGTGGGGCCCACTTGGATGCACCGAGGGTGTCGATCACTCCGCCGATCTGGAGTTCTTGCGCTGGTTGGCGTTGAAGCGCGCCTTCTTCTGGCGATTCCCGCACGTGTTCATGTCACACCATTTACGGGTGCGGCTTTGGCTGGTGTCGAAGAAGGCGGCTCGGCAGGTTGGCGATGCGCACAAGGCCAGTTTTCCGTCTCGTTCGCCCGCGATGACGCTGATCGCGTCGGCGGCGATCACGCCGAGGGCATCCTCCACGCGGGAAACCGAGCTGAGCCGCCATCGCCGCTTGCCCTCAGGTGTCAGGATCGCGGCGGCCCGGCCCTGAGCGCTGCAGTCATTGATGACTTCGACCGCAGAAGCGGGCAGAGCGTCCTGGATCGCGGCCGCTGTCGCGGCGGCGTGAATCGACTCCCTCAGTTCCCGGGCGAGGTCGAGCTGAGCAGTGGTGCAGGCGTCCACGGCGAGGCCGCTCACTGCCAGCCAGTCGACGAGCCGGTGCGGCGTGGGAATGCGCTCCACAGCGTCGCCATGACGCTCCGACAGCGTCCCCGTGAAGCTGGTCGCCAGCACAGGACCGAGGCGGAAGTCAGGGAACGCAGCACGCATGGAACCACCTTAGCCGGTTGCGGCATGACCAGGAGGACTGCTAGAACCGCCTTAGCCGGTTCTCGACAGGTCGTAGCCGGTTCCACGACGGCCAGGAGGTCTCATGCCCCGTCCAACCCGCGACGTGCAAGCCTTTGAAGCCCACGCACCTGACGCCGACCTCGACGATCTGCGCGCGCGACTGGACGCGGCGCGACTGCCGGAGGCCCAGACGGTCCATGGCGCCCCTCCCGGCCCACGCCGATGGGAACAGGGCGTTCCTCTCGCCGACCTCGTCGATGTCGTGAAGTACTGGCGCACCGGGTACGACTGGCGGGCGTTCGAAGCGCGCCTCAACGGAATCGGCCAGTTCCGCACGACCATCGATGATCTGGGAATCCACTTCCTGCACCGCCGGTCCTCGCGCGCAGATGCCACTCCGCTGCTCTTGACGCACGGCTGGCCGGACAGCATTGCTCGGTTCATCGATGTAGTGGACGAGCTGGCAGATCCGAAAGACGCAGACGCGCCGGCGTTCCACGTCGTGGTCCCGTCGCTGCCCGGCTTTGGCTACAGCGACAAGCCGGCCACCACGGGGTGGGGAACCGAAAAGATCGCGGCCGCATGGGTGGAGCTGATGGGAAGGCTCGGTTACAGCAAGTTCGCAGCCCACGGCGGCGACTGGGGAGGCAATATCACCACGGTTCTCGGCGGCAGGTTCCCGGCACACGTCCTCGGTATCCACACCACGTTCGCGGAGGGGCCGCCCGGGTTGACCACGGACGGGCTGACGGCGGTCGAGCGCAAGTGGGCCGAGGAGACCCGCGATTTCTGGCGCCACCGCGCGGCGTACGCGAAGCAGCAGGCGACCCGACCGCAGACCATCGGCTACTCGCTCGTCGACTCGCCGGTCGGGCTTCTTGCCTGGATCCTCGACAAGTTCGCCGAGTGGTCGGACACCGAAGACAGTCCGTTCGAGAGGATTTCCCTAGACAGGGTTCTTGACGACGTCACCCTGTACTGGCTGACGCGGACCGGTGCGTCGTCGGCCCGCATCTACTACGAAAGCCACAACGCGCTGGACCCCGAACTTCGGGTCGACGTCCCATCAGCGATCACCATGTATCCCCGCGACGTCGAGAAGTGCCCGCGCCCCTGGGCGCAGGAGCGGTACCGGCGGATCGTCCGATGGAGGGAACCCGAAATCGGGGGGCATTTCCCGTCTCTGGAGGTTCCCGAGTATTTCGTCAAGGATCTGCAAGAGGGCCTCGCGGCAGTGCTGGCCGCCCATCGGTGAGCACGGCTGGGTGCCGGCACTCGGATGGGCAGTGCAGGGTCTTCCCTCCTGGAAGACCTCGACGCCCACCCGCCAACACACCCGACTGCGCCCTCACCACAGTTGCGGCTTCTCACATCGGCTGGGACATGGAGCCGGTCCTGACGCGCAGCCCTTCAGCAAACGCTCGTGCCGCCTCCAGATCGGTGGCGTCGGGGTGCCCCTTCCTGATGCCGCCCACGGGCTTGAACGGAATCCAGGTGTCCAGTGCGCGGCAGGAGAAGCTGTCGACCACCTCGAAGCTCCGCCGCTCGAGAAGCCGCACGAGGGGGCGGGTGAAGGGACGGAACCGCGTCTCAGGAAACCCGCTGGTGGCGAACACGAATGCCTTGCGCCGTTCCCCCTTCGGGAGAGAACGGACGAACTGACGCAGCCGCGGGTGGAATGCCATCGAGTAGATCCCCGAGCCGAATCCCACGAGGTCACAGGTGGAGAGCTCTGCCATGTCGACCTGCTCAGGGGCGACAACAGGGGCCTCCAGAACGTTCCCCATGACGTCGGCGATCCTCTTCGTGTTGCCATGCGATACGGAAACACAAACGATCATGGCCTTCATGGCGATGCTCCTGTCGGTCGGGTGCCCATAGGACACCGCCCGATCCACAACCGTGACACCGCTCGACCGTGACCCCCGTCACCCACCGGTCCCGGTATCGACGCCCCCGCCTCGGCGTCGACTCGGTCGGCCCCGGCGGGACTCAGCGTGCTCCTGAGCTGACGCCCTCCCTTCTGCAGGAAGCCGCGCCGCTCTTCCTTCCATGTCCTGCCGGGCCGTACGGGATCGGTCGGGACACCCTCCAGCTCGTGGACGACAGGCGCCGTGACCCGCGGGCGCCCTCGGCGGAGTCCCGGAAGCTGATGGTGTCCGTCTTCTACCCGGCAGTTGACCTCCGTCCGCACGAACGCCCGCCCCGCCCGGTCCGGCGACGGACACCACCCCGACTACGCGGCGCTCATCGCCCCCCGTCGCATCGACGCCGCCGGCCACCCCGTCCGCCTCGCGCACTTCGGCATGGGACCAGTACCTCTACATCAGCAGCAGTCGGCCATGCGAGGAGGCGGAGGCGGGAACCCGCCGGCTTGGGTTGTTCCCAGAGCGTCTGGACGCCTCCCCGTACGGCTTCGAAGCCGAGGAGGAAGGTGTTCAGCGGCCCGGTGACGACGGCTTCTGGGCCGGTGTGTGCACCAGGCCGTCGTCGATGGCAGTGCCGGAATCCTGGAAGAGACCTATCTCGATGGTGCCTCGCGATGGCACCACCTCACTCGCGAGACCATCGGCGCAGTGCGCGCAGCAGTGACGCCCCGGGCCCGTCTGGCCGTGCGGCCGCCCCTGTCCTGAGACATCGACGCCGTTCTGAGGGACCTTCCCGCCGAAGGTCTCGTCGAAGGCGCGCGGCCGGCCACGTGCAGCAGGCCAGAGCAGCGGCGAGGCCGCCGCTCAAGATCAGGAACGGCCGGTGCGTCGTGAGCAAGCGGTGCGGCGGGCGCGTCGGCCGGGTCGCTCACCAGCGATTAATCGTGTGACGTCCCTTCCGTCCCCGCGTACCGTTGCGTATGCGGGGGCGGCTCCGCGGTGTGCTTCCTTCTTTTTTCTTCTCTGCAAAAGATCCGTAGCGCACCGGGAGAGCGCCGCGGGCGGTACGACGTACCGGCTCTACCCTGGGCCTGTCGACGCGGCGCCGCTGGCGCGGGTCACGGCGGGGGATCTGGCGGCATGGCTGGAGCCTGCGTGACAGGGCTCCGCCGACCGTGCGCTCCACTCTCCCTTCGTACTTGGGATGTTGCTAGCATCCGAGTGTTCTGGACATCCAACTGCCGCTCCGGGAAAGGGCCGTCATGGCGACTCGGCGTCTGTACGCGGTCAGGCATGGTGCGGCGGACGCGTTCGGGGCACTGACCGAGGTCGGCGAGCGGCAGACGGAGTTGCTCGCGGAGCGGCTGGCTCGCCTGCCTGTCGATGCCGTGTGGCACTCGCCGCTCCCCCGGGCCGTGCGCTCGGCTCAGCTCATCGGTGGGCGCCTGCGGGGTGTTCCCGTGCGGGAGGCGGCCGAGTTGGTCGACCACGTCCCCCACGTACCGAAGGAGCTTCCGGCGGCGTGGGCGGGGATCTTCGACGGGTACGACCCCGCCGAAGCAGCCGAAGGGGAACGCCTTGCCGACGCGCTCACCAAGCGCTTCGCGTGCTCCGCGGAGACCGAGACGCACGAGGTCCTGGTCACCCACGCCTATCAGGTGGCCTGGCTGGTGCGGGACGCCCTGGACGCGCCGAGGGCCCGGTGGCTGGGGATGAGTTGCGGGAACGCGGCGGTGACGGCGATCGAGTACTACGACGGCGCGGCGCCGGTGCTGGTGCAGTACAACGACATGAGTCATCTGCCGACGGCCCTTCGCTGGACGGGGTTCGGGCCCGGCATCCGGCCTTGAGCGCACGCACACCCCCGCGCTGAGCCGGTGCCGCCCGCCTGGCCGTTGCAGGCCGGGTCCATCCGGGTCCCACGTCACCCCAATTTCAGATGTTCTCATCATCGGGATGTTGCTGTAGCTTTCTTCCGCAGGCTTCTCGTAGGCACACGAGCAGGAAGGAGCAGCGGATGGTCCGGCTCACTCGGGCCCAGCAGCAGGAGCGCACGCGCGCGGCCGTGCTGACCGCGGCGAGGGCGGAGTTCACCGAGCGCGGCTATGCCGCAGCGAAGGTCGACAAGATCGCCGAGCGGGCCGAACTCACCCGTGGCGCGGTGTACTCGAACTTCCCGGGCAAGCGCGCGCTCTATCTGGCGGTGCTGCTCGATCTGGTCGAGCACGGCGCGAGCGAACCCGCTGCCACGACCGCTCCCCCGTCCCCCACCGCTCCGTCGCCCGCTCCCCTGTCCTCCGCCGAAGCACTCGGCGCGTTCGCCCGTTCCTGGCTCGAGCAGCTTCCCCTGGCCGGGGACGCGGCCGCCTTCGGGCCGGTGCAGCTGCGTTCCCTGTCCGGGGTGCTCGACGACGAGCCGATCCGCACCGCGTTCGGCCAGGTGACCCGACTGGAGTCGCTGCTGCTGGCGCTGGCGCTGGAGTCGCGGGCTCCGGAAGGTGCCGCGCCCGCACGGCAGGTACGGCGGGCCGAGCTGGTGCTGCGGCTGCTGGACGGTCCTGGCGCGTCGGTCGATCCGGCGCTCGTGTTCGGCGACCCCTTCGACGTCGCACAGGCCTGCGCGCACCTGGGCACACTCGCCCTCGCCGACACCTGGGACCCCGCGTACCTGCCCTACATCCCTCCGGCGCGGGTCTGCCACGAGCCGTGGAACCCGCCGGAGAAGCTGCGGGACCTGATCACCGGTCGCGCCGTCGGATTCGATGAGGACGGCCTGGTCGTGGTGCTCGGCAGCCATCGCCTCGAAGCCGCCGAGGAGGCCGTCCGCGCCGCGCAGGACGGCGACCGGGTCACCGTGGCCGTGGCGACAGGCGACCCTGCCGAGATCGGACGTCTCGTACAGCTGCGGATCGGTGACTTCACCCGGTGTCTGCGGCGCGTGTTCGGCCCGGAAGTCCGGCCGCGCCTGCGCATCGTCCTCGATGACAGCGGCCTGCTGGCCTCGGCCGTCGGCGTGACCGACGCCGACGACACCTCCGAACACGCGGTGCGTGTGCGGCAGGGCGCGCTCATCGCCCGAGCCCGCGGCCGGGGTGCCGCGCACGCCGCGGCGACCGTCGGGCGCACGACCTCTGGCATCTCCCACACCTCTCGCGATGGGGCCTCACGATGACCCAGCCCGTTTCGTCCCGACCGACCGGTGCCGACCTCCTCGTACTCCATGCCCTTCGCTGCGGCGGCTTCTCGGGGCGCGCCGCGGTGGCCGCGGTGACCGGGCTGTCCGAGTCCGACGTGGAGTCGGAGCTGATCGACCTCGCCGTGGCGGGACTTGTCACCCACACCGCGGGCGACTTCGGCGGATGGGGGCTCACGGAGGCCGGCCGAGCCGCCGACGCGGAGCGGATCGCCGATGAGCTGGAGGCTGCCGGTTCCCGGGAGGCCGTGACCGCGGCGTTCGAGCGGTTCCTGGTCCTCAACCCCGAGCTGCTCGACCTGTGCACGGCTTGGCAGATGCGGTCCGCCGACGGCGCCATGTCGATGAACGATCACACCGACCCCGCCTACGACGCCCAGGTCCTGAACCGGTTCGTGGAATTCCATCAACGCGCCGAGCCCGTCTGCGCGGAGCTGTCCGCGGCGTTGATGCGGTTCCAGCGCTACCCCGTCCGGCTCGCCGACGCCCTCGCCCGCGCGAAGGCCGGTGAACTGGAGTACGTGGCGGACAGCACCTCCTCGTATCACACGGTGTGGTTCCAGCTCCACGAGGATCTGCTGGCCACACTCGGCATCCCGCGGCACTGAACCCGCCCGCCGAACCCGCCCGTTCCACCGACCCGGCACCAGCGACACGAAGACGACGATGCGATGACCTGGATTCACCCGCTCTCGGCGGACGTCGATGAGTCGGCAGAGGTCCTTGGCGGCAAGGCGCACGGTCTTGTCGTGCTCGGACGTCTCGGGCTGCCCGTGCCCCCGGGGTTCGTGATCACGACGGAGGCGTGCCGCGCCTTCTTCCGGGACGGGCAGCTTCCGAGCGGCCTCGGCGCCGAACTGGTGGCTGCCGTCGCGAGCTTGGAAGCCGCCACGCGCCGCAGGCTCGGTGGGGCCGAGCGGCCGCTGACCGTCTCCGTCCGCTCCGGCGGAAGCGTGTCGATGCCCGGCATGATGAGCACCGTCCTCAATCTCGGACTCACCGCCGAGGCCACCGCGGCTCTGGCCGACGAGACCGGTGACCCGCGCTTCGCGCTCGACTCACGGCTGCGGTTCCTGACCGGCTTCGCCACCGAGGTCCTCGGTGCCGGCCGGGAGAGCCTGGCCGCCGTCGACCGTACGATCGCCGGGCAAGGTGGCGACGTGACCGGACGGGATGCCGACGTAACGGGACAAGGTGCC
The DNA here is from genome assembly GCF_040647455.1 of Streptomyces sp. NPDC041068. Taxonomy (NCBI): domain Bacteria; kingdom Bacillati; phylum Actinomycetota; class Actinomycetes; order Kitasatosporales; family Streptomycetaceae; genus Streptomyces; species Streptomyces sp. NPDC041068. The sequence continues at coordinate 345,303 of NZ_JBEZCG010000008.1, read as the reverse complement.
GACGTATCGGGACAGGGTGCCGATGCAGTCGGAAAGGGTGCCGACGTAAGCCGTCTCGCCGAGGCGGTCCGGGATGTCGAGCGACTCATCCGGGAGCGGAGCGGCGAGCCCGTACCCGAGGACGCGAGGCGGCAGTTGGAGCTCGCGGTCGCCGCCGTCTTCTCGTCGTGGCACACACCGCGCGCGAAGACGTACCGCGCACTGCACGACATTCCTGACGACCTCGGCACGGCCGTGACCGTACAGGCAATGGTGTACGGAAACCGCGATCAGCACAGCGGGACGGGGGTCGCGTTCAGCCACGACCCCAATACCGGTGAGCATGTCCCGTTCGGCGAGGTCCTGTTCGGCCGCCAGGGCGAGGACGTCGTCTCGGGACGCTTCCTGACCACGCCTCTGCACGAACTGACCGACCGGGAGCCGGAGGTGTGGGCCCGTCTGCTGGACGCCCTGGAACGTCTCGAGGAGCACTACCGCGACGCGTGTTATGTGGAATTCACCTTCGAGGCGGGCGAGTTGTGGGTCCTCCAGGTGCGCCCCGGGCGGTTCGTCGGACGCGCCGCGGTCCGAGTCGCCGTCGACCTGGCCGACGCGGGCACGATCGGGCGCGCCGAGGCGATTCTCCGGGTACCGCCACAGCATCTCCAGCACGTGCGTACGCCGCGGATCGCGGTGGGCGAGGCGGAGGACGTGCTCACTCGCGGGCTGGGGACCTCTCCCGGCGTCGCGGTCGGCAGGGTGGCGACCACGGCCGACAACGCGGCGCGGCTGGCCGCGCAAGGGCCGGTCGTCCTGGTGCGCCCGGAGACCTCACCCCTCGACATGCACGGCCTGGCCGCCGCCGCGGGGGTCGTCACCGCGCGCGGCGGGCCGACGAGTCACGCGGCCGTCGTGGCGCGGGCGTTGGGGAAGCCTGCCGTGGTGGGGGCCACGCACCTCGTTGTCGACGATGTCGGCGCCTGTGTTCGGGTGGGTGGCCGTACCGTGCCCGAAGGCACCCTCATCGCCCTCGACGGGACGGGCGGGGAGGTCGTCCTCGGTGACCCGCCCGTCGTCTCGGCCGCGAGCAGCCCGCAGCTGCGGCGGTTGCTGGACTGGGTCGACGAGATCGCGGGCGCTGCCGCGGGCCGCGACGAAGGGCAACGCCTCGCCGCGGCGCGGGCCGTTCTTCTCCGGAGTCAGTAGCTCCGATCCCGCTGATAGATTCCTTCTGGTGAGCGAGCAACTTCCCAGTGGCAGCATCGAATTGTCGCCCGCCGAGCTCGATGCCCTCGACGCCAGGTGGTCATCCTGCTGGACCCCGCGTGAGGTCGCACAGCACCTGGCCGGCATCGCCGCTCCCTGGTGCGTGGCCGCGGGCTGGGCGCTGGATCTGTTCCGCGGCACGCAGACGCGCGCGCACGGAGACATGGAGATCGCCATCCCCACCGCGATGTTCCCCGAAGTTCGCAGCCGCTTCCCGGGATACGCCTTCGACGCGGTCGGCAGCGGCCGGATCTGGGAGAACACCACACCAGACGTGCTGGCCGCCACACACCAGACCTGGCTACGCGATCCCGCCACCGGCAACTACCTGCTCGATGTGTTCCGCGAACCCCACGACGGCAGCACCTGGATCTGCCGACACGACGAGACGATCCGGCTCCCGTACAGCGAGATCATCCACCACACCCCGGACGGCATCCCCTACCTGGCGCCTGAACTGGTCCTGCTGTTCAAGGCCAAGCACGCACGCCCCAAGGACCAGGCAGACTTCGACGCAACCCTCCCGCACATGACTTCGGCTCAGCGCACGACACTGGCCGGCCTCCTCGCCCGTGCGCGCCCAGGGCACCGCTGGCTCGGGAAGCTGTAACCGGCCTCGGCGCGGGGCCTCGCGCGAAACAGCTCGGCGGGACCCCGCGTCGCGCTCCTACCGGGATACGCGATCCGCCTTGGTCGTCACCTGGTTGGTGGCGACCAGCGCGCCCGCGCCGTCGTACGTCTGCGCCGCGCCCGAGCCGGAGAAGCTGGTGCCGGACAGGGTGACGTCCTGGTCGATCTCGATGCGGGTGACGAGGTTTCCGCCCTGGTGTATGGACTCGGTCAGATGGAAGGAGAAGGTGGCGGCGCCGGTCGTCTTCCACGTCCCGGTGGCGCCCGCGTCGTTGGTGGCCTTGCCGTCCGACGTCAGCTGCATGACGGTCTTGATCACGTTGCCGTCGTCGCCGGTGGCGATCACGGACCAGGTGCCCGCGGCCGACTCGGCCAGGCGGGCGGCGGCCGGGCTCGCGCTCGCCGCCTTGTCCTGGGCGAGGGCCGTGCCCGTGGCGGGCAGCGCCAACAGGCCGACGGCGGTCAGGGTCACCAGGCCCCGGCGCCAGGACGCGGATCTCCCCTGTGTCCCGTGGATCTGCTGCATCTTTTCCTCCTGGAGATGTATCGATCTGGAGATGTGTCGCCTTGAAGGGCTAGGTCATTCCTTTGAAGGGCTAGGTCATTCCTTGACGGCCACGCCGACCACGCCGGTGTGGGTCATCGGGTGGTCGCTCTCGGTGTCCGCGTCGGGCCGCCAGTCGGCCATGCCGACCAGGGCGGGTTCGAGCAGCTTGAAGCCGTCGAAGAACTTCGTGGTCTCGGCGGGGCCGCGGTTCTGCAGCTTGGCTCCAAAGGTGCGGTAGACGTCCTGCAGGTCGGCAGCGGAGGAGCCGCCGTCGGGGGCGCCGTCGACGTAGGCGTGCGTGAGGATCAGCACGCTGCCGGGCGCCAGCGCGTCGCGGAACTGGCGGATCTTCTCGCACGGGTCGTCCAGGTCCTCGATGAAGTGCAGGACGGCCACGAGCAGCAGCGCGACGGGCTTGTCGAAGTCGATCAGGCCCCGGACGTCCGCGTGGTCCAGGATGTCGCGCGGCTGAAGGAAGTCCCCTGCCAGGGCCACGGAGTTGGGATCGTCGGCGAGCAGGGCGCGGTTCTTCGCCACGGCGGCCGGGTCCTGGTCGACATAGGCCACGCGCGCATCCGGGTGGGTGCGCCTGGCCACGTCGTGCACGTTGGTCTCGCCGGGGGTGAGGATGCCGCAGCCGACGTCGAGGAACTGGGTGATGCCGTGCTCGCTCGCCGCCAGGCGTACGGCGCGGCGCAGGAACGCCCGGTTGGCGCGGATCGCGATGTCGAGGCCGGGGAGGGCGGTGAGCGCCTCGCGCACCGTGTCGCGGTCCGACTCCAGGTTGTTCTCGCCTCCCACGTAGACGTCGTACATACGGGCCACGCTCGGGACGTCGGTGTCGACCTCGGTGGGGACCCAGTCGGGACGGACGGTCATGGTGTGCCTCCAGAGAGAAGTGGGAGAAGTGGCGTGCGAGTAAACGGAGATGAGGAGTGCGCCGGGCGTTTCTCAGCCGCTGGGCGCGAGCCGCTGCCAGACCAGGACGCGGCGGTCCTGGGTCGACAGCGAGGTGCCGGTGAGTGTGAGGAGGTCGCCGTCCAGCTCCAGGCGCCGGATCTGGTCGGTACCGATCCACTCCCGTTCGGCGGCGACGGTGAGGTGATGGACCACGCGGTCGCCCTCGCGGTGCCAGGTGCCGGCGTAGCTGAGGTAGGGCGGTGGTCCCGCCGCAGATGTCATGTGTACGGCGACGTGGCCGTCGGGGGTGTAGAAGAGCAGGCCCACCGGGTCGTCGCCGAGCGGGCCCGGCGTGACCGTGCCGTGCTCGTCGAGCGTGTGGAAGGAGACGAGCCGCCACACTCCGACGACGTCAGCGACACCGGTGGCTTCGGCGACGTCTGTGGCTCCAGTTGCTTCGTCGGTCATACGGTGCTCCGTCGCGTACGTCACTGCACCTGACCTCCAGGCGTACGCACTCGCGAGGCGTCGCCGCCGAGCAGGGCGTCGCGTGTGCTGCCGATGATGTCGTGCGGAGAGCCGAGCGACGTGGCGCTGACCTCGTCCAGACGCTTGAGGTGTGCGTCGTCGAGCGTGCGGTCGAGGGCCTCGAGATACCCCTCCAGCTGCGCCACGGTCCGCGGGCCGATGACGGTGATGCGAGCCGTGTCCGCCGCGCGCGCCCGGGAGTTGAGCCAGGCCACGGCCGCCTGGGCGGGCGAGGTGCCGACCTCCTTGGCCACGGCGATGACCTCGTCGAGGACGGCGGTGCGGTGGGCACTGTCCTCGTGCCGCATCATGCCGCCGTTCCAGTCGGTCAGCCGTCCCTCGGCGGCTTGCCGGTACTTGCCGGTGAGCAGCCCGCCACCGAGCGGCCCCCACTGCGCCACACCGAGGCCCAAGGCCTCGGCCATGGGCAGGAGTTCACGGTCGGCGGTGCGCTCGATGAGGCTGTACTCGGTCTGGATGCCGACCACCGGGGTGCGGCCGTGCAGTTCACCGAGGGTGACGGCGCGGGCGACGCGCCAGGCGGGGAAGTTCGACAGCCCCGCGTAGCCGATCTTGCCCGCGCGCACCAGGTCGTCGAGGGTCATGACGATCTCGTCGACGGGCGTGACGGTGTCCGGGAAGTGCACCCAGTACAGGTCGATGCGGTCGGTGCGCAGGCGCCTCAGGCTGCCGTCGAGCGAACGGACCAGGTTGGTGCGGGCGTTGCCGGTGGTCTGGATGGAGCCGGCCGTGCCCGCGCCGTAGGAGTACTTGGTGGCGAGCGCGAAGTGGTCGCGGCGGGGGCCGAGGAAGTCGCCGAGCAGCGTCTCGGCCTCGCCGTCCTGGTAGCCGTCGGCGGTGTCGATGAAGGTGCCGCCCGCTTCGGCGAACCGGTCGAGGATGCGGCGTGCCTCGTCGGGCGGGGTGCCGCCGCCCCAGCGGGTGCCGAAGTTGACCGTGCCCAGGGCGTACGCGGACACGCGCAGACCGCAGCGCCGTCCGAAGGTCATGTGCTGCATCAGGCGCTCACCTCCACGAGAGGGCCGGTCACCGCGCGGATGACGTCGAGGACGGGAGCGCGGTCCTCACGGAAGTAGAAGTGACCGCCGGGCAGCGCGTGCCGTGCCGTGATCCGCGCGAGGTGCTCGTCCCAGCCCACGCCCTCGGCTCCGGACCGAGGACCCTCCCGCGTGCCACGCAGCAGCGTGGCCGGGATGTCGAGACGGGGTCCGGGCACGTGCACGTACGTCTCCATGACGCCCAGGTCGGCCCGCAGAGGGCCGAGGATCAGCTGCCGCAGCCGGGCATCGGTGCGCACCTGGTCGGGCAGCGGGCCCCAGCGCTTCTCGGCCGCGGTGATCAGGTCGTCGTCGGCGAGCGTGTGCAGCCAGGTGGACCGGTCGCGCGCTCCGGTGGTGTTCGGGACAGGGCCCGACGACAGGATCAGGTGCTCGGGCAGGTCCCGCCCCGCGCGCCGCAGGGCCCGCGCGGTCTCGTAGGCGAGCAGGGCACCGAAGCTGTGGCCGAAGAGGACGAACGGCCCGGTGAAGGAGACCTGGGAGACCAGGTCGTCGACGAGCGGTGCCAGCTCGGTGTAGACGGGATCGGCCAGGCGCGCGCCTCGGCCGGGGAGCTGCACGCCCCATATCTGAAGGTCCGTCAATTCGTCGGACCAGGGCAGGTACTCGCCGGGCGAGCCGCCCGCGTGCGCGAAGACGTACACCTGCAGCCGCGCATCGGGGCGCGCGCGGCGGCGGCCCAGCCAGCGTGGTGGGCGTTCTCTGGTTTTCATGGGATACCTCGGGATCTGATGGGGTGCCGCGGTCACGGCGGTCAGCCCTCGTCCGTGCCGGAGAGGAGCTCCTCGATCACGGCGGCGAGCTCGGCGGGTTCCGGGGCCTCGTAGACGGCCAGGACGTCGAGGTCGACGGGGTAGAGCGCGCGGACGCGTTCGGTCAGCCGGGCGGCGATCAGGGAGTCGCCGCCGAGGTCGAAGAAGTCGTCCGAGCCGCCGACTTCCTCCACGCCGAGGATCTCGGCGTACAGCACGAGGAGGGCGGGGAAGACCTCAGGACGCCCGTCGGCCGCTGCGCCCGGCCCTCCGACCACCTTGATCTGCGGGTCGTCCGGGACGGTGGCGGCTTCCGGTTCGGCGGACTTGGGCTCGACGAGGAACCGCTGCCGTTCGAAGGGGTAGCCGGGCAGGGGGGTCAGCGCGCGGCGTCGGCCGCCGTGGACGTGCCGCCAGTTCACCGCGGCGCCCGCGAGCCAGAGCCGGCCGAGGGTGTCGAGGTCGCTCGCCTTGTCCTCGCCCTCTCCCTTATCCTCGCCCTCTCCCTCGCTCTCACCATTGCCCTCTCCCTCGCCCTCGCCTCCGGCCGGAAGCAGCGTGTGTCCGCTCGTGAACTCGGGCCGGGTGCGGGCGAGATCGAGCAGTACGTCGTCCGGCGAGAGCGCGAGGAGCGTCCGCCCCGGGTCCGCGAGCAGCGCGGACACGGCCTGTGCGCACCGCTCCCGCTCGGGCCTGAGCGCGGCGCGCGCCCAGCGGTGGGGGTCGACGGCCTCCTCGTCGGTGAGCGCGCGTCCGAGCACGGGCGAGAACACCGCCACCCGCGGCGTACGGGGATCGGCCTTCGCGAACAGCTCGGCGAAGTCCTCGACCGCTTCCTTGGGCACCTCCACCTCCTGCCCTCCGGGCACATTCGCAGCGCCCCAGCGGTCACCGTGCTCGACGGCGAGCCGTAGCGCGTCCTCGACCGCAAGGACCTTCGCCACGGCGGCCGCCACGGCCACACCCGCCCCGGTGCCGAGCACCGCGCCAGGTCGGACACCCCGGCGGATCCAGGTGAGGGCCCGCGCGTACTCGTACGCGAACGCGGCCGCCAACGCCGTACGGGACTCCCGCGCCGCGGCCCGGCCCAGCATCGCGTCGGGGTCGGCGCCGCAGTCGGCGGCCGCGGTTCGGCACACGTCCACCGCGGCGCGGTAGGCGGCGTCCGTCCGGTACCGGCCGGGTGACGGGGCCCGCCCGGGGGCGCCGGAGAAGAGGAAGGCGATGCTGTCCTGCCCACCGCACTGTTGGGCCCTGGCATCGGCGGACGTCACCAGGCGTCGGCCCGTCAGCGCGGCCACCGCGTCCCGCGCGTCGCGCACGACGGCGTAGCCGCGGTGGTCGTGCTCGCGGCGTCCGGTCTGCAACGTCCATGCCACGTCGGCGAGTTCGGCGTCGTCACCACTCCCCCGCAGCCACCCGGCCAGGCGCTCGACGGATGCCTCCAAAGCCGTGGGGGTCTTGGCGGAGAAAACCAGCAACTGCACGCCCTCGTCCCGCTGTTCGGGGATTGCGCGGGGAGCGGGCGGCGCCTCTTCCAGGATCACGTGCGCGTTGGTGCCGCCGATGCCGAAGGCACTCACCGCCGCCCTCCGGGGCCCGAGCGGTGAGGGCCACGCGGCGAGGCCCGTGGCCACGCGGAACGGGCTTGCGTCGAAGTCGAACTGCGGGTTGGGCTCCTTGAAGTGCAGGCTCGGCGGCACCATGCGGTGGCGCAGCGCCTGTACGGCCTTGATGAAGCCGGCGATGCCCGCCGCGGCGTCGGTGTGTCCGATGTTGGTCTTCACCGAGCCGATCCAGCAGAAGCCGGTGCGGTCGGTGTCGCGGCGGAACGCCTGGGTGAGCGCGGTGAGTTCGATGGGGTCGCCCAGCGGTGTCGCCGTGCCGTGCGCCTCCACGTACCCGATGGTGCCCGCGTCCACCCCGGCGACGAGCTGGGCCTCGCGGATCACCGCGGCCTGCCCGTCGACGCTCGGCGCGGTGAAGCCCACGCGCTGCGCGCCGTCGTTGTTGACCGCGGTGCCCCGCAGCACCGCGAGGACGTGGTCGCCGTCCCGCCGCGCGTCCGCGAGACGCTTGAGTACGACGACACCGGCGCCGTCACCGCCGACGGTTCCGTCGGCCGAGGCGTCGAAGGTCCGGCACTGCCCCTGCGCGGAGATGATGCCGCCCTCGGTGTACTGGCTCTCCTTGGCCGGCATGTGCACGGCGGCGGCGCCCGCGAGCGCGACGTCGCACTCGCCCTCCAACAGCGCCCGCACCGCCAGGTGCACGGCGACGAGAGACGTGGCGCAGGCGGACTGCACGGTGACGGCGGGTCCGGTCAGGCCCAGCTTGTAGGCGACTCGGGAGACCAGGTAGTCGGGGGCGGTGCCGAGCAGGATCTCCCAGTCGGTGGCCCCCGCCAGTTCCTCGCGGCGCTCGCGCAGGATGCCTGCGTACGCGGTGTCGGTGCCGCCGCCGAAGATGCCGAAGGTGGCCGGGGAGCGGGCCGGGTCCTGGCCCGCGTTCTCCAGGGCCTCGGCCGAGACCTCCAGGAAGACGCGGTGCTGCGGGCTCATCAGTCGTGCCTCGCGCGGCGAGTAGCCGAAGTACCGGGCGTCGAACCACTCGGGGTCCTTCAGCAGCCCGCGCGCGGGCACATAGGTCGCCGTGGTGCCGTCCGCGCGGGTGCCGGGCAGGTGGGCGGGCGCGGAGCGGGTGAGGGACTCGACCCCGTCGGCGAGGTTCTGCCAGAACTCCTCGGGGCTCTGCGCGTCCGGGAAGCGGCAGGCCATCCCTATGACGGCGACGGCCTGGCCGTGCTCGACGGATTCCGCCGCCGAGGGCTCCTGCCCTGCCGGCCTCGTTCCTTGTTCGGTCACCATGCCTCGTCCTCCACGTCCTCCACGTCCGCCACGTCCTGCGCGCCGCCCCGAGCCGTCCGGGACCGTGCTCCACGTCCGGCGCGCCGTGCTTCGAGCCGGGCGAGCCGGCCTCCAGGAGCGGCATCTGAGCCGACCCCGGAGGACGTCCCGGACGTGAGGTGATCGGCGAGGTCGCCGACCGTCGGGTGCTGGAACAGGTCGACCAACGGCACGTCCCTGCCGAGGTGCTCGGCCAGCCGGTCCCGCACGGTGTGCAGCAGCAGCGAGTGCCCGCCCAGGTCGAAGAAGTTGTCCGAGGGGCTCACCTCGGGGAGTTCGAGCACCTCGCACCAGAGGTCCGACACCAGCCCCACGAGGCCCGCGGTGGTGCGTCCGTCATGGGCACCGATGCCATCGTCATGCGTCTTCATGCAACCTCCAGTTCTCGAGATCCGGTCGGCAGCGCCATCGTGCTGGGGCGCGGAACGCCGGGTCCAATAAGGTGATCGACTGAGCCGGAGAACGGATCGTTATGGGGATCGGGGATCGAGGATCGGGGATCGGGATGGACCTGCGTCAGCTGGAGTACTTCCTCGCGGTCGCCGAGGAGCGGAGTTTCACCAAGGCCGCCGCGCGCCTGCACCTGACGCAGCCCGGCGTGAGCGCCCAGATCCGGCGCATGGAACGGGAGTTGGGTCAGAACCTCTTCGACCGCTCGGGTCCCGTCATCCTGCTGACCCAGGCCGGTACGACGCTCCTGCCGTACGCGCGTGAGGCGCTCGGCGCGGTCTCGGGAGGCCGGCTCGCCCTGGACGAACTCGCGGGCCTGGTCCGCGGCAGGCTCTCCGCGGGCATCGTGATGTCCTGCTCCTCGGTCCCGGTCGCCGACCTCCTCGCGGACTTCCACCGCTCCTACCCCGAGGTGGAGATCTCCCTTCTGGAGGACGCCTCGGACCGGCTGGTCGCCGCCCTGCGCGAAGGACGTCTCGACGTGGCCCTGATCGGCACGGGTGCGGCCCCCGTGCCGGGGCTCAACTCCCGTGTGGTGGCGGACGAGCCGGTGGTCGCCGCCGTCGTACCGGAGGATCCCTTGGCGCAGCGGACGAAGGTGGAGCTCAGCACGCTGTCGGAGCGGCCGCTCATCACCCTGCCGCTGGGCGCGGGGCTGCGGACCGGCCTTGAGGAGGCCTGCGAGAAGATCGGGGTCCGGGCGCGCGTCACCATGGAGACGGGCGACCCGCAGCGCCTGGTGGAGCTGGCCGAGCGGGGGCTGGGCTCGGCGATATTGCCCGCGCCCATCGTGCGGGCGCATGGCGGGCGCCTGCGCCCCATAGAGATCGTCGCGCCGCGCATCCGCGCCCGCGTGGCGCTCGCCTGGCCCGCGGAGCGTCCGATGAGCCCCGCGGGCCAGGCGTTCGTGGACCTGGCGTGCGCCATGCTCAAGCCGGTGTGAGCGAACGCGTACGGCCGTGGGCGAACACGTACGGCCATACGCGAACACACACGGCTAAGCAAGCGCACACGGCCGGGCACGAGCTCGTACGGCCGCGTACGAGCTCGTCGCACCGTGCACGAGCCGTCGCACCGCGCACGAGACCCCCTGCGCGGGCTCAGATCCGTACGAGCGTCTTGCTGCGCATCAAGAACTCCCCCAGATAGCCGTCGTGCGGCAGCCCCGGCCGATGCCAGTGCGTGGCCCGGCCCACGTGGAGGTTGCTGATCGTCGGCTCCGCTGCCAGGGCGTCGACCAGGGCCTCGTCGCCCGTGACGGCCGTCAGGACGAGCGTGTCCCGCAGCGGCGCGACGCCGTCCGCGCGGCTCCAGGAGCCCACCCATACGCAAGGGAAGGGGACTTCCGCACCCAGTTGCGGCGCGTCGGGCGAGTCGACCTGGTGGACGGCGGGGCGCAACACCGCGCTGCCGTCGCCGAGTTCGTCGACGAATCCGGTTCCGCCGAGCCAGGCCCTGGTGCCCTTCGCACGCCCCAGGACGTACCGTTCCAGCGCCCGCGCGGACTGGACCGACTGCACCGGCAGACATGCCTTCTCGTCCTGCGGCGGCAGGCTCGGCAGCGCGGCGAGGCGCTCGGCGACGGCACCGGCCAGCGGCGCCGGGTCACCCTCGACGAGCACGCCGGTGGCGTTGACGCAGCCGGTGCCGGCATGCCGGACGACCGAGTCGACGATCATGTCGAGATGGTCGCGCCAGTCGGAGTCCGCGGTCAGCAGCACCTTTGAGCGGCCCGGCTGCATGGAGAGCACGCCGGGATCGTCCGCGTACCGGCGGATGACCTCGTCGCCTCCGTACGCCAGGTCGGCACCCTGCACGAGCGCGACGGCCACCTCGTTGCCGCAGGGCAGCAGCGCCACATGGTCGGTGCCGAACCCGGACTCGCGCAGGGCCAGGACGAGGCGGTGCGCCGTGAACGGCTCACGGCGCGAGGGCCGTACGGCCACCCGGTAGCCGAGCGCCAGGGCCTCGGGCCAGAAGCCGTGCGTGGCGGGGTGGTTGCCCGGCACGTGTACGGCGAGGACCTCGCCGCGGCGGGTCCATACCGCCTGCCCGGTGCGGACCAGCGGGTCGCGCCAGTCGGCCACCGCGCCGTGCGGGCGGGCCAGTTGCACACCGCGGTAGGCCTGCTCGACGCGGTCCGCGCAGGTCTGCGTGGCCATCCGGACGACGCCGATCGGCAACCCCGAGACGCGGGTGACGGCAGCCTCGTACTCCTGGACCGTCAGTCCGCCGAGCGTGCCGGTCCTGAAGAGTTCGGCGGCCCGGCTGAGCGCGGCGGCCCGGTCGGTGGCGGGCAGCGGCCCGGCGGCGTGCAGGGCCTTCATGGTGCGGTTGACGAACAAGGCGGGCGCGAGGCTCATCTCGGCCATGACCGCGCCGGTCACGTCGGTGACGTCCTCGCGGTGGTGCGTGCGGTAGGGGCCCGAGGGGCCGAAGGCGTCGATGACGGGCCGCGGTTCGGCAGCTACGGACACAGGCTCCGGGGACACGGATTCCGGGGCCATCAGTAGACCCCCTCGATGACGGCCCGGTCCTCGAAGCGTGCCACCGGGGCGATGCCCGCCGCCGAGTCCCCGATCCGGCCTTCGGGCGCCGCTACGCGGATCGCGGTGTCGCGCTCCAGGTTGTTGGGCAGCAGCAGCGCCTTGCTGACGTGGTGCATGACGACCTGGCCGCGGGTGCCGTACGCCACCGGCTCGGCGGGGTCGTCGGGGTCGACGACCTGGAAGGTGATCCAGGGCGAGAAGGTGTCGAAGACGCACGGCTCGCCCAGCGGGGTGCCGTGCCGCTGGCCCGCGATGCCGAGGATCATCGTGCTGCCGTAGTGCCCGTACAGCGTGACGCCGGGGAAGATGTCGTTGCAGTAGAGCGCCGCGGTGTCGGCGTCCATCTGGGTACCGCCCCAGCGGATCGCCTTCACCTTGTCGTTGATGATCTCCACCAACTCCTCGCGCTGCGCGATGCGTTCGAGCAGCGGCGGCGTGACCGTGAGGACACCGATGGGCTGGGTGCGCAGGACATGCGCGGCCTGGTCGATGACGTGCTCCGCGTAGGCGTCGGCCTGCGCGCCCTTGCCGTCGGCGATCAGCCGCTTGACCCAGCGCGGGTCGAGGTCGACCTGGAAGCCGTGGCGGCCGTGGGTGAGTGCGGAGCGGCGGAAGATCTCGCCCACGATGTGCGGGCCCGAGGGGGTAAGCCCGAGCCAGTCCGCACCGCGCGGGAAGCCGTGCACGTCCAGGTTGGCGTTGGACCAGCCGACCAGCTTCTCCAGCCAGTCCCGCGGGCACACCACACGCTTGGGAGCGCCGGTCGTGCCGCCGCTCTCGAAGACGCCGACGACATCGGGGCTGTCGCCGTAGCCGCGGGGCACCAGGTCGGCGGCGGGAACATCGCGCAACTCCGCCGCCACATTGGGGAACAGCCGCAGATCGTCGTAGCTCTTGACGTCCGCCAGGGGATCGAAGTCCAGGTCAGCCGCCCGCCTCAGCCAGAACGGGGAACCGGTCTCGGGGCCGAAGTGCCACCGCATCGCGGCCCGGACCAGGTCGTCGGGGTCCGGGCTCACATCGTGGGGCAGGTCCAGAATCGACAGATCGGCGCGCGCCACGTGTCCTCCTTCTCATACGTCCGTGCCAGTAGGCCCAGTCGGATGTGCGGCTCTACGCCTGTGACGTCCGTACGTCATTGCACATCCGACGGCACCCGAGCATCGGGCACGGCACGCCACAGGGGCATCGACTACTCATCTGCCGCGCCGGCGCGGCCTGTTGGAGGACGTGAGTACCCATGCCCGGCCGCGGCGAGGGTTCCTAGAGTGGCGTACATGAGAGCGATGATCGCCTGGTGGGATCTGACCGAGTCCGCACACGACGCCGGATCGCTGCGCGGCTTCCTGCGCGAGGAGGCCGAGCAGAACTGGTCGAAGGTGCCGGGACTGCTCCTGAAGTTCTGGATCTCCGACCCGGAGACCAACCGCTGGGGCGCGGTCCTCCTGTGGGAGTCCGAGGAGGCGGCCCTGGCGGCACGCCCTCATCTGCCGCGCAGCGCCGGTGAGCTCATCGGCCTTCCGCTGGAGTTCCGGAAGTGGTTCGACGTGGAGGCAACGGTCGAAGGCGGGCACGGGCTGCCTTCGTTCAGTGGGCTCGGGCCGGCTTTGGGGGCCGACGAGGGCGGGGCGAGCGAGGAAGAGACCTTCTGATCCCGCCGACCACAGCTCGTCGTAGGCCTCGATGGCTGGCCTGCGAGCCGCGGACCAGGGACGAAGCAGGTGCGCGCCAGCTGCCGTGTGGCGGGGTCCACACCGCCGGGGCCCGCACCTGCTGTAATAATCGTCTACATGACGACAACTCTCGAGGGTGTCTACGCCGCCGTCCGCGGCATGCTGTCCGGCATCGAAGGGCTCGATGGCGCGGACGTCGTCGGCGACGGCCCGCCCGATGCCGGCTTCCCCCATGCCGAAGTACGTGACGGCGCCGTCCACTGGGTGGTGCTGGAGCGGAACGAGGTGGTGGAGCGCCGCACAGCCGAGGATCTGGACGAGTTTCTGTACTGGGCGGCGCTGCACACCACCCGCGACGCCGCCTCCCGCTGGGAGCTCGACCACCGCGGTCTGCTGCCCGGCTGCGGCGACACCCGGGTGGGGTGGCTGGCCAGACAGGTCCAGCTGATGAAGCTGGTCCGGCCCGAGTGGGCGGACAGGTTCCGGGCACAGATCCCGCAACAGTGTCCGGGAGTGCGCATCGAGGACGTGGACGCCTATCCGGTGGAGGGACGGTCGTGAGGCTGTGGCGGCGCGGTCGAAAGCAGGAGCAGGAGCAGGCACGGTCGGCGGGGGAAGCGGAGGTGTGGGACCGGTTCGGGAGTCCTCTGGGTAGGTTCGCGCACCCCGAGGGGACGCCGTTCGCCCAGCGGTCCCTGCCTCCCCTCTACGTGGGGTGCGGGTACCACGTGTACAGCTGGATCCGGCCCTGGACGCAGGAGGACGTCGAAAAGTACGGCTTCATCCAGGCGGGCAAGGTCGCTCCCTGGTTCGAACAGCCCGGGGGCGGAACGCAGTTCATGCTCCCGGAGGGCATCTCGGTGCAGTGGCTCATCGACCAGGGCTACATCCGCGAGGAACCTGCGCGGTGACGATCAGCCCTGCGGTTGTCCCGTGCGTGGCCAAGTCCCCTGCTACCGTACGCCGATGTCTTCGATCAAGAAGTTCCAAGTCACCTTTGACTGTGCGGAACCAGAGCGCCTCGCCCGCTTCTGGTGCGAGGTACTGGGGTACGTCATACCGCCGCCGGAGGGCTTTGCCACTTGGGACGAGTTCAAGCGTTCGCAGCCGCCTGAGCAGCGGGATTCATCGTTCGCCTGCGTTGATCCCTCAGGCGTGGGCCCGCGGTTGTACTTCCAGCGCGTCCCCGAAGGAAAGGCCGCCAAGAACCGGCTGCATCTCGATGTGCGGGTCGGCACCGGGCTCGTGGGGGAAGAGCGCCTCGCCGCCCTCGAGGCCGAGTGCGCACGGCTGGTCCCGCTCGGCGCGGTACACGTGCAGACGCTGTACGACGGCACCGATTCGTGCATCCCGATGCAGGACATCGAGGGCAACGAGTTCTGCATCGACTGAGCATGGCGATGTGAACGCGGTCGCCCTTCCCTTGCTCCGGCGGTGCGGGATCAACGATCCGGTGCCCTGGTAGCCCACGGTGGCCTTGGCACCGGGCTCCTCCCGGCTACGGAAGTCGTGGCGCACCTGCGGAGATCCAACCGTCGTTGCTTCGGTGGCGGTTCAATCCCACGGCCTCGAATTCGTCCCGGCTCAGGCCCTTTCTCGCGCCGAGGCGCCGAAGGGCCTGCGAAATCGGGCTGATTGGTTGCGAGAGTCCGCTCCTCGTCGGTTCGTCCAGCGGCCCCAACACCAGTGTCCTGTGCGCCCAGACGGCAGCTCGTTGCTCGCCGACGCCTCCGAAGTACTCAGCCTCCACATAGGCGACCGGACCCGAGGCGGACCACTAGAGCGAGCAGACCCTCGAAGTCTTTCGGCAGCCGCCAGAAGCCCAGAGCCCCCTCGGCGCTGCCGTCCGTATCGGAGTCGAAGGCCTCATCCGTCATCGGCATCAGCGACAGGCCTTGGCGAAGAGGCGCCACTCCGGCGCCGGGAACGTCTCGTGCCGCGGCGCGGAGCAACTCGTCTCCCGCGATCACTGCCTGCAATTGATAGCTCACCCCAGGGCCCTCCCCCATCGCTTGGAAAGCTCATCCTGGCCGACCTGCCCGGGGCGAACCCACCGGGGTTTCCGACTGCGGCGGCATCGTCGGAACCCGCTCGCAGGTCAGGAGCCGAGCCGTCCCTCACGAAGTCGACCGCAGATGGGCCCGCAGCACCAGCGTCTGCCAGGTGGCGAACACTGCGACCGGGGCGATCTGCAGCCACGTCCAGAGCAGACCCGCCGTGGTCAGTTCCAGCCAACCGAAGGCCAGTGTGGCGAGGCTCAGGAGGATCCAGAAGGCGCCGCCGCCGATGACACCACGCACGGCGCCGGCCGTGAGCCGTCGGCGCCGGGCCACGGCTCCGATGCCGACTCCGGCGGCGAGCATGGCACCGCCGACCCCCGCGACGAGCGCGGCGCCGGGGCCGAACAGGTCACTCAGCGGCGCGGCCGCGGCCAGGTAGCCGACGCCGACGACCGCCATGCCGACCGCGTCCAGGGTCAGTACCCGGCGCAGTGTGCGCACGGTGGCGCCGTCCTGCTCCGCGTCGAGGGCTGCGGGCGCACCGAGACCGGCGAGGGAAGAAGAGGCGGAAGGGTTGTCCATCGGTGACTCCAACAGTGATGGCTGGCTGAACAGCCGTACGGGACTTGGCGGTTGAGGCAGGCTCCGCGGCCCCTCCCGGCGGTCGGGGGATGTGCCGCCGGGAGGGGAGCTGGGGCAGCGATCGATCAGTTGCCGGAGGCGGGCGGGATGTTGTAGTTCAGCCGGAAGCGGTTCTCCGGGTCGTGCTTGGCCTTCAGCTCGGCGAGCCGCTTCAGGTCCGCCGGGGCGTAGGCGGCGCGCAGTTGCTTGTCGCCCGCGTTCTCGCCGTGCCCCATGAAGTTCAGGCTGGTCCCGGTCGAACGGGGCTCCAGCGCGTCGAAGAGCCGCGTCAGCAGCGGGCGCGTGTCGTCCTCGGTGACCCCGAACAGCAGGGTGACCACGGACAGCAGATACCGCGCGTCCCGGTGCCCGACCGCGTTGGGGTGCTCGGGCTCGCGGGCGAACGCGCCGCCCAGGTGGCGCAGTTCGAACACGACCGGCAGCGGTGCCTGCGGACCCGCGTGCTCCAGGACGGTGCGGGCCGCGTCCTCGTCGAAGTCGCGGAAGAGGGCGACCTCGCGCAGGAACGGTGCCGCCACCGGCGGATCGTCGTGGATCGAGGCGCTCTCCGCGTACGGCATCTCCCGCAGCACCTCCATGAGGACCGGGCCCGCGGCCTCGCGCAGCGGCGCCACCAGGCGCTCGCCGTCCTCGGGGGTACCGGTGTAGGCGATGCGTACGTGGTAGATGTGCCGTCCGCGCATCGGCTCGGGCACGTCCGGGTCCTGGGGGAAGGGGATGAGCGCCACCGAGGAGTTCATCTCCTCGGGAAGGTCCTCGGTCCAGCGCACATAGGCCTGGAGGACATCGGGGGCCGCCTCGGCGTCGAAGAAGAGGCCACCGCCGAACAGTGTCGCCACGGGGACCAGGCCCATCTCGAGCCGGGTCACGATGCCGAAGTTGTCCCGGCCGCCGATCAACGCCCAGTACAGGTCGGGCTCGGTCTCGGGGGTGACGTGGAGCAGATTGCCGTCGGCGGTGACCACGTCCAGGGAGCGCACTCGGTCGCTGGCGTAGCCGTAGGTGCGCACCAACAGGCCGACGCCGCCGCCCAGGACGTACGAGACCACGCCGACGTGCGGAGCGGAGCCGTTGAGCGGGGCCAGTCCGTGCGGCGCCGTCTCCGGAATCACCTGCTCGAAGCGGACGCCCGCGTCGACGGTGACGGTCTGCCGCTCCGGGTCGACCTGTACGCCGGCCATGCGCCCGGTGGTGATGAGCAGGCCGCCCTCGGCGGGAAGGGAGTATCCGTGGCCGGTGGCCTGTACGGCGACCGGCAGTCCGCGCTCGGCAGCGAAGCGGACGGCCGCCTGCACGTCCTCGGTGCGGGAGGCACCGACGATCACGTCGGGCCGGTGCCGCAGGGCGAGGTTGAAGCCGGTGCGCTCCTCGTCGTACCCCTCGTCCTCGGGGAGCAGTACCGGGCCCTCCACCTGGGAGACGAGCTGTCGAATGTCTGCGTGCTTCACTGTCTTCTCCGTTCTGCTTCGTCCAGCGCCCATGAGCATGAGGCTCAAACCTGACACCGGCCGACAGGTATGGGAGAGACTCCTCGGGTGAAGTTCGATCGACTGCTCTCCATCCTGTTATTGCTGCAGCAGCGCGACCTGGTTCCGGCCACTGAGCTGGCCGAACGGCTCGAAGTGTCGGTGCGCACCGTCTACCGGGACGTCGAGGCGCTGTCCGCGGCCGGCATCCCGGTCTATGCCGAACGCGGCAAGTACGGCGGCATCCGGTTGCTGCCGGGATTCCGCACCGACATGACGGGGCTGACCGCCGACGAGGCGCGGGCGCTGTTCGTCCTGGTGAGCCAGCGGGCCCATTCCGACCTGGGACTCGACCGGGCGCTGGCCTCGGCGCTGCGCAAGATGATGAGCGCGCTGCCCGCTCCGCACCGGCCCGCCGCCGAGGAGACGAGCCGCCGCGTCCTGATCGACCCGGAACGCTGGCTGGCCAGGCGACGCGAGGAGGTCGACCTGGAGGCCCTGCACACGGCGGTCCTCGCCGACCGGCGCCTGCGCATCGCCTATCGGCACAGCGGCAGCGCTTCCTTGAAGACGTACACGATCGATCCGTACGGCGTGGTCTCCAAGGCGGGCGACTGGTATCTGGTCGCCGACCACGAGGCGGTGCCCCGGCTGTTCCGCGCCGACCGGATCAAGGAGGCCACCGTCACCGCGGAGGCGGTGCGGCGCCGGGACGGCACGGAGCTTGCGCGGGTGTGGGAAGACCTGCGCCAGGGGGTGGAGGAGCGCCCCGCGGGGATCCGGGTCGTGGTGCGGGTGCGCCGCGTCCGCATCGACATGCTGGAGCGGATCACGACCTCGCACTTCGTCGGCCGCATCGAGGACTCCGGGCAGTCCGCAGAGGGCGGGGCTGAAGCGGACGGCAAGAAGGACGAGTGGGTGACGGCCGAGCTGCGCTATCCGGTGCCTGCCGCCGTATGCCAGTTGCTGCAGTTCGGCACGGACGTGGAGGTGCTCGAACCTCCGGAGGCGGTGGGCGAGGTGGCGTGGGCTGTGGCGGAACTGGCGGGGATGTACGGGGACGGGCACACCTGAGAAACCTTGACACACCTGCGGTCGTCGTCAGTGACGCCCTGTCCCCGGAGACCGAAGCCGCCAGGGACAGGGCGCTGCCGTGCCAGGTGCGCCTCAGAGCTTGGCGCACTTCGGCGTCTCGTTGCTGGTGCCGTACCAGCGCCATTTGATGATGTTCCGGGTGTTCGGCCCGTAGAGGCCGTCGGCGTTGATACCGGCTGCCCTCTGTACGGTGCGCACGTCCGCTCGCGTTCCGTTGCCGTAGATGCCGTCGCTGCCTCCCGCACCCAAGCCGTGGCAGACCGTCAGGACGAACTGGAGCTGCTTGACGGCGCTGCTGGTGTTTCCGGGGCCCATCTGGCACGTGGTCGAGCCGCCGGCGGACACGGGAAGTTCGGCGTAGTAGGCGCCCTTGGTGATCAGTTTGGTCTTGGTGCACACCGGAGTCGCGGCATGCGCGGCGGTGGCGCCGGTGGCGAGAAGTCCGGTGGTGAGCAGGGCGGTGGCTGCTCCGGAGGCGGCGAGGCCGCGCAGACGTATGGACATAAGCATGATCCCCCGTTTGTTGCGTTGTCGGTCGGTCGAGTCAGGAGGCTAGTGAGGCCACGCGGGGTGTGCGTGAGGCGAGGGTTGGAGATTCGCGTAAACCCTGGCGGTAGGGACGGGTAAACGTTGGCGGTAGGAGCCGACGACGTCACGCCACCACGGCAGCCGTCGTGGAGCTTGTCACTGTGGGCCCGGTTCGCCGTCCGAGGATCTGCCCATCGCCGTGGATCCGGCGGCACATGCCGCGGCCGGGCCCGGGATGCCCCGGGTCCGGCCCTGTACGACGCTGGTTCAGCTGTGCGTGAGCTGCGGCCCGAAGTGGTCGGCGAGGCCTGCGCGTGAGGTGACGCGCAGCTTGGTGTAGACGCGGTAGAGGTGGTTCTCGACCGTGCGGACCGACACCGTCAGACGGTGCGCGATCTCCCTGTTGGTCAGGCGGGACGTGGCGAGCAGGGCCACCTCCCGTTCCCGGGTGGTCAATGTGGCCGGGTCCGCGTCCGGCATCGGACCGCCCGTGACGGTCGGCAGTGCGGGCAGCGGCACCCCGGAGCAGGCGTCGAGACGGCCTCGGCAGGCCGCGAGGGACAGTTGAGCGTTGCGGTAGCGCCTGCCGTCCCGCCATATCTGGTGGGCTTGACCCGCGCACTCCGCGGCGAGCGGGTGGCGGCCGAGTGCGGCGAACTGCTCGGCCAGGTCGTCGAGTCGGTCGGCGTCGCGGCGGGCCAGGGCGTGTATGTGGGCCGCGCGCAGGGTGTGCAGAGGGCCGACGCCCGTATCGTCCGCGTCCACCAGGCCCAGTTGTGCCGCCTGCGCTGCGGCCTGCGCCGCCTCGCCGAGCCGTGCTGTCAGGTGCAGCGCGGCCAGGGCGGTGGCGTTCCGCTGTGCCTCGGCGGCACGCACGGCGATCTCGTTCGCACGGCGTACGGCGGCCGGTACGTCACCGGATCTGCCGAGCACTCGTGCCTCCTCCAGCGCGGTGTGGTCGTCGGCCAGGGGGTAGGGCAGCACGTCGCGGGCCGCCAGGCGGACCTCGATCAGGGTGCGTGTCGCCTCCGTCGACTGTCCTGACTCGGCCAGGACGGCGGCCAGTTGGGCCAGCACCCAGGGGCGTGTGATGAACCAGTCCCGGCCGTCCCGCACGGCGGCGGCCCGGCGCAACAGCGCGAGCGCCTGCGGCAGCCTTCCCGCGGCGCGGTGCAGCGCGGCCCGCAACACGTCGGCGCGCAGGCGGCGGCTCAGGTCATAGGGGGCGTCGGTGGCGCGGAGCCTGTCGAGAGCGGCCTGCGCGCGGACGTCGTCCCCGGCGGCCAGGGCGGCGTGGGCGTGCACGGCGTGGTGGGTGTGCCGTGCCTCCTCCTGCCAGCCCGCGACGGTGCGGCAGCTGTCGAGCAGCGTCAACGCCCGCTCGGGCCTGCCCAGTTCTACGTGGGCGAAGGCGGCCAGGGGCGAGCAGGACTGGAGCGCGGGCGACGCCATGGAGCCCGACGTCTCGCGCAGCACGGCATCGCCGGTGGTCGTCACGTCGCCGAGGTGGTCCCGCAGCAGGTCCACGACGCTGTTCTGGGCGCGGGCCGCGCTACCGGACGCACGCGTCGCGAGGGCAGCGGCATCGGTCACACGGTGCAGTCCCCAGGCGAGATTGCGCACCCGCGCACGGAGCGCCTCGGGCGAGCGGGTGTCGGTGCCCGCGAGCACCACCTCGGCGTCGGCGGCACGTCCCTGCCCCGCGAGGGCCCGGCCGAGCAGGAGCGTGGCCCGGGGGTCGGCGGCGGGGTTGGCCCCGGGGCCGACGGCGAGCCGCGCGAGTCGCTCGGCGAAGCCGAAGTCATGGCAGCGCAGGGCGACTTCGGCGGCCGGATACAGCAGGGCCGCGGGCGGGGTGTTGCCCGCCTCGATCCGCAGACGCGCGGCGCGCAGCAGGGCGGCTCCACCGGCGGAGAGGCTTGCCCCGCCAGCGGGGTTCGCTCCGTCCGAGAGACTCGCCTCGCCAGAACGGCTCGCCCTGCCAGAGGAACTCGCCCCATCCAAGGGACTCACCCCACCAGAACGCCTCGCCCTACCAGAAGAACTCACCCCATCCAAGGAACTCACCCCACCAGAACGCCTCGCCCTACCAGAAGGACTCACCCCATCCAAGGGACTCGCCCCGCCCCAGGGACTCGCCCCGCCCAAGGCGCTTGCTCCGCCCGAAACGTTCACCCCACCCGAGCAGCTCACCCCGCCGGAAGCGCTCGCTCCGCCCAAAGGGCTCGCTCTACCCGAGGAACTCACTCCGCCCCGAGAACTCCCCCCGCCGTCAGCGCACCGCCCCTCCCCCGTCTTCCTTGCTGCCCCGCTCTCCGCCGCGGCCAGCCGTTCCAGTTCGTCGGCCAGCTGTCGGCGCAGTGCCTGCGCCGTCGGCTCGGGGAGGTCTGCCACCGCCACCTGGCCGCACAGCGGTTGGGCCAGGCACAGCCTGAGGGTGCCGCCCGCCTGTTCGGCGAGTACGACCCCTCTGTGACTCAACCGCTCGGCAGCCGCGGCGAGCTGGGGAAGCCTGCCCAAGTGGCCCGGGACCGGGCCCGTCAACGCCAGCGTCGCGACCAGTTCCCGCTCCTCCCCGTCGAGCGGCTCCAGGAGACGGCGGGCCGCCCCGGCCACCCGGCCGTGCGGCTGCCGTACGGGCATCTCCCCCTGCCAGTGCCACAGCCCCCGCACGGGGCGGAACGTGCCCTCCCCGACTGCCTGTTCGGTGACTTCGGACAGCAGCAGCGGGTTGCCGCCCGTGGCCTCCCACAGGCGCGCCGCGGCATCGCTCGCGACGTGGGAGCCGAGCCGGGCCCGCAGCGCCTGCACCGCGGCCGCAAGGTCGAAGGCGGCGGTCCGGGCCTCGCCGACGAGACGTGCGCGCCGCAGCTCGTGGACGGCTGCGGGCAGGGCGAGCCCGGCGGGGGCGGTGGCCAGGAGCAGCACCCGCCCCTCTCGTACCTGCTCGGCCAGGCCGGCGGCGAGCTCCTCGCCGAGCAGGTGGACGCCGTCGACGCCGAACACCACGGGCAGCCCCGCCCTGGCGGTCCCGGCGGCGGCCGCGTGCCGCTCCAGGAGCACAGGAAGCGCTCCCAGGTCGTGCACCTGGTGCACGGCGACGCCCTCCCGCTCCAGGCGGCGCAGCGCCTCCTGAAGCAGCCGGGTGCGACCGGTGCCTGCCGCCCCGACGATCAGGCTGGACCGGCCGGCTGCGGCGCGCGCCTCGACGGCTTTCAGCTCGGCCTCCCGGTTCACCAGGGGCCAGGGCTCGGTGCGGTGCGGTGCGGTCATGCGGAGCGCCTCGTCCTGGTGGCGGGTGCGATGTTGCGGTTGGCGCGCAGCATGTTGTCCGGGTCGATGCGGGACTTGAGCGCGACCAGCCGCCGGTAGGCCTCCGGCTCCCAGAAGTCCTCGGCCGGTGCCGTGTCCGCTGCGTCCTCGCATCCTCCGTACACGAGGTTCTGGAAGCGCCCGGTCCGGCCCGCCTCCAGTGCCGCGAAGAACTTGCGGTGCACGGCTCGCGCCGTGGCGCTGTTCCCGCCGTCTCCCGCGAGCGGGGTCAGCAGCCGTACCAGGCACGCCGCTTCCCGGTGCCCCACCGCGTTGGCCGCCTCGGGCTCCCGGCCGAGGGCGCCCCCGAGGTGCCGGATGTCGACGACGCAGGGCACCGGTGCGCCGGGGCCCGCGAACTCCTCGACGGCGGCGGCGACTTCGGGCCCGAACTCGCCGAGCAGCACGTTGTCGCCGAGGTAGGCGTGGGGGCGGACGGGGTCGTTGTAGATCGCAGCGCATTCCGTGTACGGCATCTCCGCGACCGTGTCGCTCAGCCGCGGCCCGGCCGCGCGCAGAGGCGCCACCAGGTCCGCGCCGTCACGTGCGTCTCCGGTGTAGGCGATCCGGATGTGCGTGACGTACCGCCCCCGCAGCCGGTCCGGGAGTCCCGGCTGATCGGGGTAGGCGAGTTGGGAGATCGACGAGGTGAGCTCGTCGGGCAGGTCGGCGGTCCACTTCCGGTAGGTCTCCATGAGGCCCGGCACGCGGCCCGCGTCGAAGACGAGTTCGCCGCCGTAGATCCGGGTGACCCGGACCAGTTCCAGCTCCATGCCGGTGACCACGCCGAAGTTGGCGCCCGCGCCGCGCAGGGCCCAGAACAGCTCCGGGTCACTGTCGGCCGTGACGTGCCGCGCGCGGCCGTCCGGGGTGACGACGTCGACGGATCGCACGTGGTCGGCGGCGTAGCCGAACTGCCTTGCGAGCAGGCCGAGTCCGCCGCCGAGGGTGTAGCCGACGACACCGACCGTCGGGGACGAGCCGTTGAGCGGGGCGAGGCCGTAGCGCGCCGCCGCGTCGACGACCCGGGCGGCGCGCGTGCCGGCTCCGACGGACGCGGTGCCGGCGGCGCCCACCGTGACCGCCGTCAGGTCGGCGGTGCTGATGAGTACGCCGCCGTCCAGCGGAAGCGCAAGGCCGTGCCCCGTGGCCTGGGCGGCCACGGGCTGCCCGCGCTCGGCGGCGTACGCGACGGCGGCCGCGACGTCCTCGGCGCAGGCCGCCCGTACAAGGACGGAGGGCCGGTGCCGGTAGGCGGTCTGGAAACCGGCGCACCCTGTGTCGAACCCGCCCTCGCCCGGCAGGAGCACCCGGCCTCGTACCCGGTCCTCGAGCTGTCGCACCGCTGCTGCCGTGCTCATGCGCCGGCCTGTGCCTGCCCGCCGAGGTGCCGGGCCCAGGCCCGCACGGTGGGCTCGACGGCGAGGGTGGCGAAGTCGACCTTCAGCCCGCTGCGGCGCCAGCGGCCGCTGAGCCGCATCAACTGCATGGAGTCCAGGCCCAGTCGGGCGAGGTCGGTGTCGTCGGCTATCTCGTCGGGGGCCACGGAGAGGAGCTCCGCGACGGTCTCCTTGACGTCGTCGATGGTCAGGGAGGGCGGTGCGGTGCCGGTGGCGCCGGTCGTCCTGGTCGCGCCGGTCGTCCTGGTCGCGCCGGTCGTCCTGGTCGCGCCGGTCGTGCTGGCCGTGCTGGTCATCAGCTGCCTTTCGTCAGGGGTGTGTTCGGGGCGTCAGCGGTGAGTTCGGGGGGCAAGGGCAGGTTCGGGGCGTCAGCCGCAGGGCGGGGCGGTGATCCGCACCACGGCGCAGCCCGCCTCCATGCCTTCGGTGCCACCGACGAGCAGGACGTGGTCGCCCACGACGACCTGCCCCGTGGTCCACAGATGCTCCAGGCCGAGCACCATGTCGCTGACGCTGGCGTGGCCGATGGTGCGGATGTACTCCCAGATGCCCTGCTTGACCGGGTCGATGTCGATGGGGTCGAGCAGCAGGTTGTGCAGCGCGTCCTCGTTGAGGCCGAGGTGGGCGACGCGGGTGATGTCGTCCCAGCCGATGCCGGCCTCGTCGAGGGTCTGCTCGGCGGTCTCGGCGACCAGCTCGCCGTAGCGCGCGACCGATGTGATCATGTCGAGCGGCTCGGCACCCGGCCGCTCGGCCCATGCCTTCAGGCGCGGCTCGACGAGCATCGGCCGCTCCGGGTGCCGCTCGGGCGGCAACAGCGAGATGCCGCCCCGGTGCATGGCTTCGAGGGAGGGTTCGGATCGGGATCCGACCGCGAGGAGCCGCGCGAAGCCGCCCCGTGCGGACAGGACGAGCGAGCAGCCGCTGTCCGCGTACAAGACGTGCTCGGAGTCCCGCCAGCGGTCGACGAGCGGGGTCGAGAAGTTGTCGGCGGCGGTGATCAGCGCCGCCTTGCCGTCCGCCTCCGCGTCGAGCAGGGCCGCGGCCATGCGCACCGCGCTGAGCACGGACAGGCAGCCGTGCCGCACCTCGAAGGCGGTGACGGGCCGGTCGATGGTCCGGTGGGAGATGTAGTGCGGCGCGGACCAGCCCTCGGGGCCCTGGTGGTAGGCGCCGCCGTGGAGCAGCGCGGCGAAGTCCTCCGCGCTGTGCCCGGACATGGCGATGGCCCGCCGCGCCGCTGCCACCGCCATGTCCACCGCGGGCAGTTCGCTCTCGACGGCGACGGAGATGATGCCCGACTCCTCGGCGGCGGTGCGGTCGAGGAGTCCCTCGCGCACCGCGTCGTGGACGGGAACGGTCGTCGGCACATGGCTGCCGATGCCCGCGAGATGGATATTGCCGACCTTCACTGGTGCCCCTTCACTGGTGCCTCTTCGCTTTCGCTGGTGTTCTGTCCGCTGCGTCCCGGCCGTGGACCGGCCCGGCCGCCGCCCGCCTACCAGGGGTACGGTTCTAGCTCCCCCGAGATCACCTGCTCGCGCAGCGTCTTGCGGTCGACCTTCCCGTTGCTGTTCAGCGGGAGGACGTCGAGCGGATGGAAGGTGAGCGGGATCATGTACGGGGGCAGCGTGGCGCGCAGCACCTTCTCCACGGCGGGTATGTCGATCCCGTCGCCGGAGACGACCGCGGCGAGCGCCTGGGTGTCCTCCTGCTCCCCCGGCACGGCGAACACGACGGCCTGGGCGACCGCGTCCTGCCGCAGCAGGTGGGCCTCGACCTCGCTGGTCTCGATGCGGTGGCCGAGGATCTTCACCTGGGTGTCGAGCCGGCCGACGTAGTGGTACTCGCCGCCCGGCGCCCGGCGCGCCAGGTCGCCCGTGCGGTACCAGCGGTGGGTGCCGCCGTCGGCGTGGACGTTCGCGTGGAAGGCCCGTTCGGTGAGCTCGGGCGCCTTCCAGTAGCCCGCGAAGACCTGTTCGCCGCGCAGGCACAGCTCCCCGATGTCTCCGTCGGCGACGACGGTGCCGTCCTCGTTCAGGAGGGCGGCCCCCATGCCCGGGTAGGGCGCGCCGATCGGCACGGTCCCGCTCTCGCAGTCCTCCGGCGTGGCCGCCGGATCCCAGCGGTGCACCAGGCACGCGACGGTCGCCTCGGTGGGTCCGTACAGGTTCTCCAGGGTGGAGTGCGACGCCGCCGCCTGCCAGGCCTGCGCGGCGGAGGCGGGCAGCGCCTCGCCGCAGAACAGACTCCAGCGCAGGCTCGGCAGGCTACCCGGGGCCAGCAGGCCGCGGCGGTGCTGCAGCACCGCCATGGAGGGCACCGAGAGCCAGACGGTGATGCGCTTGTCGCGGATGAAGTCGCCGGGGGTGAGCAGCTCGTGACCGTCCATGGGGATCAGGAGCGCCCCGCTGCGCCAGGCCATGAACGGGTCGAAGACCGACAGGTCGAAGGTCTGGTCGGCGGTGTGCGTGAAGCGGTCGTCCGGAGTGAAGTCGTACCGATCGGCGTTGACCCGCAGGAACCAGCCCACGTTGGCGTGGGAGATCGGCACTCCCTTGGGACGGCCCGTGGAGCCCGAGGTGAACAGCAGGTACGCGATGTCGGCACCGTCGCCGAACACCGGTTCCGCGAGGGGGACTTGCCCCGTCAGGTCGGCCCGGGTGCGGACGGTGACGCCCTCGGGCAGCCCGTCGGGTATCTCGTCGCTCTCCGCGAGGATCACCGTGGGCGGGTCCGCCACGTCGCGCAGCAGCCGGGTGGCCTGCTCGACGGATCCTGCGTCGGCGAGGATCACGTCGAGGCCCGCGCGCTCGACGATGTCCTGGTTGCGGGCCGCGGGGAACTTCTTGTTCAGCGGCACGGCCGTGGCCCCGCTGTACAGGGCGGCGAGGAGGCCCGCGTAGGTGACGAGGGAGCGGTGCCCGAGGAGACCCACCCGGCGTGGCCGGCCGCCCGCCTCGGCGGTGAGCGCCGCGGCCCAGATGCGGGCCGTGCGGTCCATCTCGGCGTAGGTCCAGGTGTGTTCGGCCAGACGCAGGGCGGGGCGGTCCGGGTGGCGCCGGGCCGAGGTGCGGAAGCCGGTGTGGAGGAATTCCGGCGCGGAGCTTTCAGGCATGGCTGTCTCGCGATCTGCGGTCGGTGGGGTTGCGGGTGCTGCGAAGTGATGCGGTCGTCACGGCTGGAGCCTGCTGATGTGCCAGGTGCCGTCGCCCTCGATGTCGTAACGCAGGCGTTCGTGAAGGCGGTCGGTGCCCTTGGCCCAGAACTCGACGCTGTCGATGCGCAGTTCGTACGCGGCGAACGTGTCCGGCATCGGAAGCGACTGTCCGCTCTCTCCCAACTGCCGCGCACGATCCCGGAGTTCGGCCACATGCTGCAGGTCCGCGAGAGGTTCGCTCTGCCGTGCCGCCGTCGTCATGGCGTGTGTGAAGACGGGGCGGGCCTGCCACAGCTTCTCGGTCTCGGCGCGCGAGAGCCTGCCGACCGGACCCGCGACGACGACCTGCTGGCTGGTCTCGCGCCAGTACAGGACGCCGGACGCCCAGGGGTTCTCGGCGAGGTCGCGGCCCTTGCGGCTGCCCTCGTGGCTGATGAAGACGATGCCTCGCTCGGTGACCTCGCCCGCCACCAGGATCCGCGACGAGGGGCGCCCGCGGGCGTCGGCGGTGGCGAGCGCGAGGGCGCGCGGTTCACGCACCCCGAGCCGTTGCGCCTCCTTGAGCCAGTGCCGCAGCAGCCCCGTCGGCTCGGGCGGCGGCGTCACGAACTCGGGGAAGCCGACGTCCACGGACCCGGTGAGGGTCTCCGACCGGTTGTCGCTCATACGCGCAGCGTCCCTTCGATCACCACGACGCCGTCGCCGCCCACTTCGACGGAGTCGACGCGCTGTCCCGCGCCCTCGGCGAGGGCGTGCATCGGGGAGGGGCGGCCCATCTCGACACCCTGGGTGATCACGATGCGCTGCCCGTAGTCGATCAGACCGTGGCGGGCCAGGTGGATGGCGATGGGCCCGGCGGCGGAGCCGGTCGCCGCGTCCTCGACGACGCCGTAGGCAGGCGAGAACATGCGGCTGCGCCACTGTGTGCCTGCCCCGGCGAAGCAGTTGGCGGCCATGTCGGGGAAAGCCGACAGGGCGTGGTGGTCGGGCCGGAGAGCCGACAGTTCCTCGACGCTCTTCAGGGCGACGAGGACGTGCCGGGGGCCGTTGCGGTAGATGTCCACCGGCAGCGCCGTCTCGCGCACCCCGAGCGCGGCGAGGAGTTCCTCGCGGTGCTCGTAGGGTCGCCACGTGGGCACCGGCTGGCGCATCCACGCCTTGGTGACGGTGCCGTGCTCACGTACGAGTTCGAAGGGGATGAGCCCCATCGCGGTCTCCAGCTTCAGCTGATCGGCGTCCGAACGGTTGCCGAGGGCGATGGCGGTACCGAGCAGGGGGTGTCCGGCGAAGGGGAGTTCGTTGACGGGGGTGAAGACCCGGATGTGCGCGTCGCCCCCCTGCTTCGGCCTGAGCACGAACGTGGTCTCGGAGAGGTTCATCTCCCGGGCGATGCCCTGCATCTGGCTGCCCGTCAGGTCGTTCGCGTCGAAGTAGACCGCCACGGGGTTGCCGTGGAGCGCCTCGGTCGCGAAGGCGTCGACGACGACGTAGGGATGCATCCGTTGCTCCTCGGGGTGCGGGGTCATCGGGGCCATCGGGTTCATCGAGTTCATCGGGGTCATCCGCCGAGCACATCCCGGATCGCGGCGGCGATGATGCGCGGGCCGTCCTGGGTGAGGATGGACTCGGCGTGGAACTGCATGGACATGAAGCGCGGCCCGCGCAGGGCGTGGACCTCCCCGGTGGCCGTGTCCCTGCTGACCTCGACGACGCCGACCGGCTCGACGTCGCGCTTGTCGTCGTGGCTGTAGGCGGCAAACGTGTTGTAGAAGCCGACGCGCTCGCGGACGCCGAACAGGTCGATCTCCTTCTGGAGCCCTTGGTTGGGCGCAGGGAGCCGGTTCAGCTCGAAGCCGAGTGCGAGGCTGAGGACCTGGTGGCTCAGGCACACCGCCAGGAAAGGGCCGCCGCGGCGCAGCAACTCGCGTACGTCGGCGTGCAGTCGGGCCATCTTGGGGTGGCCGGTGTCCCCGGGGTCGCCGGGGCCGGGACCCATCACCACGATGTCGTAGCCGTCGAAGCTGTACTCCTCGTCGAAGCGACGTACCGTCACTTCCAGGCCCATGGACCGGAGTTGGTGGCCGATCATCGAGGTGAAGGTGTCCTCGGCGTCGACGACCAGGACGGTGCGGTCCTCGATCTCCGGCAGAGGCACCAGGGGACCCGTGTCGCGCAGCCAGAAGCCGGCGATGGAGTCGTTGCGCTGTTCCAGGGCGGCCCGCACCCGTGGGTGCCCGGCGAAGCCGGGGGTGGAGCCGGTCTCCAGGGCGGCCACCAGACCGGACGCTTTGGCGCGGGTCTCGGCCGCCTCCGAGGCGGGGTCCGAGTGGCGTACGAGGGTGGCCCCGACGCCGATGCGCACCCGCCCCAGGCCGTCGATGTCGGCGGTGCGGATGAGGATGGCGCTGTCCAAGGCGCGCGAGCCGTCGGCGGCACGGCCGATCAGGGCCGCCACTCCGCTGTAGTAGCCGCGCCCTTGGGGTTCGTAGGCCTTGATGACGCGGCAGGCGCTCTCCAGCGGCGAGCCGGTGACCGTGGGCGCGAACAGGGTCTCGCGCAGGATCTCGCGCACGTCGCGGGTGGTGTGTCCCTCGACGAAGTACTCGGTGTGCGCGAGCCGGGCCATCTCCTTGAGGTACGGCCCGGTGACGCGGCAGCCCCCCTCGCAGATGCGGGCCATCATCTTGAGTTCCTCGTCGACGACCATGTACAGCTCGTCGGCCTCCTTGCGGTCGGCGAGGAAGTCCATGACGCCCGGCAGGGTGGGTCCGCCCGGCGGGTAGCGGTAGGTGCCGCTGATCGGGTTCATCACGGCGGTGCCGCGGTCGAGGCTGAGGTGCCGCTCCGGTGAGGCGCCGACCAGGACGCGCTCGCCGGTGTGCACCAGGAAGGTCCAGTAAGCGCCCACCTCCTGCTCCAGGAGGCAGCGGAAGAAGGACAGGGCGCTGTCGGGGCCGTAGTCGGTGATGTCGGCGACGAAGGAGCGCTTGATGACGAAGTTGGCCCCCTCCCCCGTGCCGATGACGTCGTCGACGACGGCCCGCACGGTCTTCTCGTACGCGTCGTCGGGTACGTCGAAGTGGACGCCGCTGAGCTCGGTCTCCACCTGCGGGAGGCGTGGCAGCGCGGTGGCCAGCGGCACCCGCTCCTGGGCGGTGACGGTGAGGGCGAGCAGCGGCGCGCCGTCGTCGGGCACCTCGAAGCCGCGCTCGCCTATCTGGCGGTAGGGGATGAGGGTGAGGACCTCGTGGCGCGGACCGGGGGCCGCCAGGTCCTCGGGGGCCAGGTCCTCCGTGGGCACATCCTCGGTGGGCAGGTCTTCGGTGGGCAGGGGGATGTCGGCGAGCGTCGCGGGCTCGGACACGTCGCCGACGAGCACGTCCAGGACGTCGGCGCCCGCCGCCTGGGGACGGTGCAGCAGGGCGAAGGCGCCGGGGCGCCCGGCGAGGACCCGGTCGAGCAGGTCGTCCTCCCCCGGCGCGGGGGCGGGATGGAGTGCGCTCATGCGAAGACCTCCTCGGCGGTGACGGCCATGGCGCACCGCTCGGCGGCGTAGGTGACGGCGAGCCGGTGGTAGTGCTCGGAGAAGTCGGCCACGGCGTCGGCCACGAAGAACGTCTGGATGTCGTGGCTGTACGCCTCGACGGCGGTCGCCAGGACCCCGACGTGGGCGTACACGCCGCAGACGATCAACTGGTCCCGGCCGCTGTCGCACATCAGCTCCAGCAGCGGTGTGTTGAAAAAGGCGCTGTAGCGCCACTTGGTGAGCATCCAGTCGGCCGCGACGGGCGCCAGTTCGTCGACGACTTCGCGGTCGGCGGGCCGCGGGCGCATGCCGGGCCCCCAGAAGTCCCTGAGCAGCCCGCGCTGTTCGTCGGTCATGCCGCCGGGCTGCGCGGTGTAGGCGACTTGCGCACCGCGCGCGGCACAGCGGTCCCGCAGGGCGGCCGCGTTGGCGACCAGGGGTGCGCGAACGTCGTCCGGGAGAGGCTTGAGGAAGTAGCGCTGCATGTCGTGCACGAGCAGGACCGCGCGGTCCGGGTCCGGTGTCCACCGGGCGGTGTTGCCGGGCAGGTCGCCCGCGGCCGGCAGGGCATAGGGCGCGATCGCAGGTATGCCGGGCATGGCGTCGCCTTCAGTCCTTTCTGAGTAGTCGTACGGGCCGGGGCCGCGCGGTCAGGTGCTCCAGGCGGAGACGACCGAGACGGCCTGGCGCGGGTTGAGCCGCGGATCGCAGAAGGTGAGGTACTTGTCGCCGACGCGGCCCAGGTCGGAGTCGTCCGTGACGCACTCGGTGACGTCGTCGGGGGTGGTCTCCAGGTGCAGCCCTCCGCACACGCCGCCGGAGCCGGTGACGGCCTCCTGGAAACCGACCACCTCGCGTACGACGGTCTCCACCTGCCGGGTCTTGTTGCCGTCGGGGGCGACGACGGTGTTGCCGTGCATGGGGTCGGTGAGCCAGATGACGGGGTGGCCCGCCGCGCGCACGGCCTTCACCAGGCGCGGCAGCCGCTCGGTGACCAGGTCGGCGCCCATGCGCGCGATCAGCGTGAGGCGGCCGGGCACGCGGTCCGGGTCGAGCCGCGCGCACAGGTCGAGCAGTTCGCCGGGCTCCGTGCCCGGACCGATCTTGCAGCCGACCGGGTTGTTCACCTCGGCGAGCAGCGCGACGTGCGCGCCGTCGGGCCTGCGGGTGCGCTCGCCGATCCAGGGCCAGTGGGTGGAGCCGAGGAAGAGCTCGCCGCGCTCATCGGTGCGGAGCATCGGGATCTCGTAGTCGAGCAGGAGCGCCTCGTGGCTCGTCCACACCAGGGGGCCGATGGGGTCGACCCCTGCGGCACGGCTGCGCCAGCCGAGGTGTTCCATGAGGTCGCCCGCCGCCATGAAGCCGGTGAGGATGCGCAGCGGGTCGGGGCGGCGGGTCTCGGGGTCGGGCTCGGGGCCGTTCACCATGTGCCCGCGGAAGACGGGCAGTTCGGTGCCGGCCACGGTCTCGGTGGAGCGGGACCGGGGCTTGGCGAACTGGCCGGCGATGCGGCCGACGCGGATGACGGGCTTGTGCGCCGTCATCCGCAGCGTGCCCGCGAGCAGATCGAGGACCGCGGCCTTGCGTTCGGCATCGGCGTGGGTGCTCTCGGCGGGGTCCTCGGCGCAGTCCCCGGCCTGGACGACCATGGCCTCGCCGCTGACCACACGGGCCAGCAAGGAGCGCAGGTGCCGCAGGTCCACGGCCCTGACGAGCGGCGGCCGGGCGGCCAGTGCCTCTCCCACCCGTTCCACCTGCGGCTTGTCGGTCCACTCGGGCTGCTGCAGCGCCTCGCGGATCCGTATGTCGCGCAGGACTTCGTCCACAGGATTCTCCAATGGGGCCTCGGGGGCGGCCGGTTGATGACCGGCCGCCCGTCAGGTGGGTATGCCTGCCCGTTTGATCTCGGGAACGGAAATGCCGATGGCGCGCAGCTGCTCGAAGGGATTCATGAACTCCCGCTGGAGCTTTATCTTTCCGTTCGCCAACTCGAAGGAGTGCAGGAAGTGGTTCTCGTAATAACCTTCGGGGTAATCCGCGAATCGAATCTTTCCGCGCCCGTCGCACTCGACCCAGAAACGATTCGGATCCTGGGTCTCGAAGATCTCGACGTTGTACCACTCCCAGTCGGGAAAGGTCTTCAGGGACCACACCGCGTGCTCTCCCAGGCGGTCGCGGCCCGTGATGGCGATCGGCGCGCCGGTGTCGTTGGTCCACAGGCCGCCCACGCCGTCCTCGGTGAACAGCAGATGACGCGTGAGCCGGGCCTCCCCCAGGGCGGCCATATAGGTCTCCACCGTCCGGCGGTTGAGCTCACGCAGGCTCACGTCCTCGGTGAAGCCCTGGTGCGCAGCGGATTCGGGCATGCCGGTCCTCCACATTCTTCGGTGGGAAAGGGATTCAACGAGCCCAAGTGTTGTCACCGCACCGAGTTCCGTACAAGAAATACCGGTTCAGATCAGGGTCAGACAGCGTCACGCACTGCCAAGATCCGGCAGGCGAAATCCTGCTACGTCAGAGCGATGTCAACTCGGCGACAAATCGCGTGCGGACAGCGGAAGTACGTCGTCGTGGAGCAGAGAATTCGCTCCAGCGGGCGCGCTGCCACCGGCTCTTCGCACTGCCCCTCGCGCCGCTCTTCGCCCTACCCCTCGCACTGTTTCTTCGCGCTACCCCTCGCTCTGCTCATCGCACTGCCCCGATCGCCAGACGAAAGGCTCGCCGGTCATCATGCGTTTTCTCTTCACGACGACTCCCGGCTTCTCCCACACGGTCGCGCTCGTTCCGCTGGCGCACGCCGCCCGGCTCGCCGGACACGAGGTGCTGTTCGCCGCGAGCGGCCCGGCTCTGAACGCCGCGGCCGACGCGGGCCTGGCGGCTGTGGACCCCGCGCCGGGCCAGGACGTCACCGCGCCCTACGTGCGCCTCGCCGCCACCGCGATCGGCGAGGAGCTGTCGGCGGAGTACGTGATGCGGCAGGTCTTCGGCGCCTTCGGGGAGATCGGTGACCTGATGCTGCCGGGCCTGGTGCGGATCGCCCGCGACTGGGGAGCCGACGCCGTGCTCTACCCGCCGATGCTGCCCGTCGGCCTGCTCGCGGCGCGCGCCGCCGGAGCCCTCGCAGTGGTGCACGGGATCGGTCTGCGCCACCCGTTGTTCCCGCTCGGCACGGACGAGGTGCCGCGAGTCGTCGCCGAGGCGGGCGTCACCGAACTGCCTCGCCACCCGGACGCCGAGGTGAGCCTGGGCCCGGCGTCCCTGGAGGCGATCAACCCCACCGCTCCCAAGGCCGCGGTGCCGCACGAGGTGGTGACGGTGCGCCCGGCCACGTACACCGGCGGCGGCCGCGTCCCGCAGTGGGCCCTCAAGGCACAGGACCGTCCGCGCATCCTGGTCACACTGGGCTCGGTGCCCGCCCACAACGACACCCAGGTCGACCTGCTCCGCGAGATCATCAAGGGCGCCGAGCAGATCGACGCCGAGGTCGTGGTGACCTCGGGCGGCTCCACCCTGCGGGAGAAGCTCGGCGAGGGGTCCGAACGGGTGCGGCTGCTGGACGAGTTCCTGCCGCTGAGCGCCGTGCTGCCGACGTGCGCGGCGGTCGTCCACCACGGCGGCATGAGCACGATGTTCGCCGCGTTCACCGCGGGCGTCCCTCAAGTGGCTGTCCCCACCACCAAGGGTGACGCCCTCACCAACGCGCAGGTCATCAGCGAACGCGGCGCGGGCCTGCGGCTCGACCCGGCCCAGGCCACCGCGGCCACCGTCGGTGAGGCCGTCCGCAGGGTCGTCCAGGAGCCGGGCTTCCGCGCGGCGAGCCAGGACGTCGCCGCCGAGTTGGCCGCGATGCCGGACCCGCTCGACGCCGTCGCTCGGCTCGCGGGGCCGGCGGCGGCGCGACGCGCGTAGCCAACCTGCTTTCCGGCCCCACCCCACGGCTCCCCAGACACCGCCACCTCATCTCACCTCGCCACACCTCATCTCGCCACACCTCACCTCACCGACAGGGACTTCCATGCACCTCACCGTCTTCGGAGCCACCGGCGGCACCGGCCGTCTCGTCGTCGAGCAGGCCCTCGCCCGCGGTCACCACATCCGCGCCGTCGTCCGCACACCCGGCAAACTCACCACGGTGCACGAGAACCTGACGGTCCACCAGGCCGACCTGTTCGCGCCGGAGGCCCTGGTCCCCGTGCTCGACGGAACCGACGCCGTCATCTCCGCACTCGGCCCTGCGGGACGCAAGGACACCAGCCGCGTCTGTGCGCGCGGCATCCGCTCCGTCCTCACGGCGATGGAGAAGGCCGCGGCGCGCCGCATCGTGGCCGTCAGCGCCCAGCCGGTGCTGCGGTCCGGGGCGGGCGAACCCTTCTGGTTCCGCACCACCGTCACACCGATCATCCGGGCCATCTACAAGAACACGTACGCGGATCTGGAGGAGATGGAGCAGCTCCTCTCCGCCAGTGAGGCGGAGTGGACCGTCCTGCGCCCGCCCTACCTGGTCGACAAGCCGGGCAGCGGCAGCTACCGCAGCGCGCTCGACGCCAATGTCGCCGGCTCCAGCCTCCCGCGGGCCGATTTGGCCCAGGCCCTGCTGGACGTCCTGGACGACCCGGTCTCCGTCCGCCATGCCATCGGAGTGACCGGCGCCTAGGCCACCACCGCAGCGTCGCAGCGTCGCGACGCACGGACCGCCCCTGGAGAAGAGACTGTGCCCCGTCCCCAAGTACCCGACGTATCCCCGGCGCCCACCGAGGCATTACCTCAAGGACCGGCGGCCCCGCACGGTGCGGCACACGCGCGCCGCTGGTGGGCGCTGGTCGTCATCGGCCTGGCCCAGTTGATGGTCGTCCTGGACGCGACCATCGTGAACATCGCCCTGCCGTCCGCCCAGGAGTCGCTGCACTTCACCGACGGCGACCGGCAGTGGATCCTCACCTCCTACGCCCTGCCCTTCGGCAGCCTGCTGCTGCTCGGCGGGCGCCTGGCCGACCTGTTCGGCCGCAGGCAGGCGTTCCTGATCGGCCTGGCCGGCTTCGCCGTGGCGTCCGCGGCCGGCGGAGCGGCCACCAGCTTCGAGATGCTGGTGGCCGCCCGCGCCGGTCAGGGCGTGTGCGGTGCTCTCCTTGCCCCCGCCGCCCTGTCGCTCCTGACCACGACGTTCACCGACCCCGGCGAACGGGCCAAGGCCTTCAGCGTGTTCGGTGTCATCGCGGGCGCCGGCGGGGCGATCGGCCTGTTGCTCGGCGGCGTCCTCACCCAGTACTTGAACTGGCGCTACTGCCTGTACGTGAACCTGCTCTTCGCCCTCGGTGCCTTCCTCGGCGGGCTCGCGGTCCTGAGCCGCCCCCTGCGCACGGCCCGGCGGCCGCGGCTCGACCTGCCCGGCACCGTCGTGGTGTCCATCGGTCTGTTCGCCCTCGTCTTCGGCTCGGCGAACGCGGAAACCGACGGCTGGGCCGCCCCGTCGGCGTGGGGCCTGCTCGTCGCGGGGTTGCTGCTGCTCGCCGTCTTCGTCTGGTGGCAGACCAAAGCCGCCAACCCGCTGCTGCCGCTGCCCGTCGTCCTCGACCGCAACCGGGGCGCGTCGTTCCTGGGCATCCTCGTCATCGGCTGCGGCCTCATGGGAATCTTCCTGTTCCTGACGTACTACCTCCAACTCAGCCTCGGGTACTCGGCGTTGCGGACCGGGCTCGCGTTCCTGCCGATGATCGGGGCGATGGGCATCGCCCCGGTGATCGCCGCCGGACTCGTCCCGAAGGTGGGACCACGCCCGGTCGTCCCCACGGGGCTGCTCCTGACCGCGGCGGGGCTCGCCCGGCTCACGGCCCTCGACCTCGACAGCGACTACGTCACCGGGGTGCTGCCTGCCCTGGTCGTCGTCGGAGCGGGCCTGGGCGGCGCGATGGCCCCGGCGATCAACCTGGCCACGTTCGGCGTGGCAGCCGAGGACTCCGGGGCGGCGTCCGCAGCCGTCAACACCACGATCCAGGTGGGCGGTTCGGTCAGCGTGGCACTCCTGAACACCGTCTCCACGGACGCCACATCGCAGCACATCGCCCGCCACGGAGGATCGGAGGCGACGGTGGCGGAGGCCGCTCTGCGGGGTTACGCGGCGGCCTACTGGTGGTCGGCGGCGCTGTTCGCGGCGGGGGCGATCATCTGCTCCGTGGTCTACCGGCGCGGAAGGGTCGACGTCGACCCGAACGGCTCGCACGCAATTCCTGTGTGAGCAGCGTGTGGCCGTGCAGGTGAGTCGCTGACCGCGTTGCGACGCCGCTTCGAATCGAGCATGTCGCCCCAGGGACCGCCTTCGCTCAACGTTGACGGTCCTCCTGGAGACGAAGCACAGCTCAAGCAGAGCCGGTCACAGCCGCACAGCCCCGGAGTTGAGGCACGCCAGCAGTGTCCGAGCCTGGACGTTCACGTAATGTCCGTGTGCCGTCAGTGAGTTGAGCTGGCCGACCGTAAGCCACTGGTAGCCGGCGCGCGGTGTGAGCGGGGCCGTTTCCTCGTCGGTCGGCACGAACATGTAGCGGATGTCCGCGTCGAGGAACCTTCCGCCCTCCTCCGAGTGCGTCGCCTCGTACCGGACAAGGCCCCGCTCCGCCGCCGTCAGCACCGAGTCCAGGAACGGCGGTCGGCTCTCGATGGGCAGGTGTTCCCAGTTGCCGGGCGTCGCCTGGACCGTCGGTGCGAGTTCCACGGTGTTCAGGTGTCCGGCCTCCACCTTCGCGTGTGCCAGGACGTGTGGGACCCCGCCGATGTGCCGGTACAGGAAAGCCGCGATGCCCGTGCCGCTCGGTTCCAGGAGCGGCTGGGACCAGCCCGTCACCTCGCGGCTGCCCGCCTCGACGGCTACTCCCGTGATGCGGAAGTAGCGGCCGTAGGGGCGGCCGAGCGTCTTGGTGTCGTGCTCCCAACCGTCCACGCCCGCCCGGCCGATGGCGGCGACATCGACGTCGTGGCGGGCTCGCTCACCCGTCAGCCAGGAGAGCAGTTCCACGTCGGAGTGCAGCGCGCCCGCCTCCGGGACCGCCATGGGGAAGCACGCGACCACGGTCCGCGCGTCCATGTTGACGACATGGTCGAGCCGCAGCAGCTCGCCGATCTGGCCCAGCGTCAGCCAGCAGAAGTCGTCCGCCAGGAGGACCTCGTCCTCGACCGTCCCCACCAGCATGTTCCGATTGGCCTTGCGGAAGAACCAGGAGCCGTGCTCGGACTGCAGCGAATCCGTGAGGATCCGCTCGGGCCGCATGAAGTGGCTCAGGTACCTCACCTCCGCGCCCCGGTGGACGCGGAGGTAGTTGGAGCGCGTGGCCTGGACGGTCGGCGAGAGCTGGATCAGGTTCGGGTTGCCCGGCTCCATCTTCGCCTGCGTCAGGAAATGCAGGACGCCGTCGAACTCCTTGGCCAGGACGCCGAGTACGCCCACCTCGGGCTGGTGGACGATCGGCTGCCGCCACCGTCCGGTCGGCCCGCCCGGGACATCGACCCATACCCCGGCCACGGAGAAGAACCTGCCGCTGCGGTGCACGAGATCTCCCGTACCGGGCGTGAAGGACCACCCGTCCAGCTCGGTGATCGGCACCCTCTCCACCCGGAAGCGGTGGGCGCGCGTGCGCCGCGCGAGCCACCCCACGACCTCGTCCGTACGCATGTGGTGTCCGGCCCCGGTCACCGCGGCCGACCTGGCGAGGCGGGCCGGCAGGGCCGGGGCCGCGCGCGGGCGCAGCAGCGCCGGGGCAGCCGTACTCATCGCCTGCCCCTGTCGGTCTCGGCCGCCAGGGCGTCCACCGTGCGGCGCAGTGACGCGACGAGCGGCACCTGAGGAGCCCAGCCGGTGACGGAACGGAACGCCGTGGAGTCGATGGTCACACTCGTGAAGTCCCCGGCCTCGGCATGGTCCGGCGGCGCCACGCAGCAGACCGCTACCCGCTCCTTGCCGGTGCGCTCGCCCACCAGATCCGCCACTTGCTCGAAGACGGGCCCGAGGGGCGTGCGCGCGCCGGTGCCGAGCAGCCAGTGGCGCCCGGCGAGCGCCTCGGCGTGGTCGATGGCCGCCACCACGGCCCGAGCGAGGTCGTCGACGTACAGCAGGTCACGCCTGATCGTGCCGTCGTGCCACATCGTGATGGGCTCCCCGGCCAGCGCCCTGCGCGCCATGGCGGAGACGACGCCCCGGTCCCGCGCGGCCGATCCGTGTCCGGGGCCGAAGACCGTGGGCAGCCGCAGGGACACGCCGTGCAGCACCCCCCGGCGGTCGGCGTCGAGCAACAGCCGTTCCGCCGCGAGTTTCTGCCGGTCGTACTCCCCCCTCGGCGCATCGGTCTCGGACCCGTCGAGCACGTCCTTGCCGCAAGGACCGACCTGGGAGGCGGCCCCGGCGAAGACCACCGTGCGGAGGGGGCCGCCGCGTTGTTCCAGCGCCGTCACGAGGTCGCGGACCAGGCCGACGTTCACGCGCTCGGCGGCCGTGTCGCCGTGCTCCACCCGCCAGGTGGACGTGGCGGCGCTGTACAGGACCGCGTGGACGATCACGTCGGCGCCCTCGACGGCCGCCGCGGACGCGCCCGGCTCGGTCAGGTCCGCCTCCATGACCTCGATGGCGGCGCGAGCCCCGGCGGGGACGGCCGCGCGATGTCGCGCGACGGCCCGGATTCGCACATCGCGTCCGGCCAGCTCGCGCAGGACGGCGGAGCCCACGAATCCGGTGGCCCCGAGGAGGGCGATCAGGGGGTGGCGGGCGCCCGAAGTTCCTACTCCCACAGCGCTGCCTCCACCTTCTTGGCCATCTCGTACTCGGGCAGCAGCCCTCGGGCTCTGGCCTCGCCCAGCGTGGGCGCCGTGCGATCCCGCGCCGAGAGGACGATCGGGTAGCCCTCGGGAATGGGCAGGCCGACCTCCGGATCGAAGGCCGAGACCACGAGCTCGTGCTCGGGAACGTACCCCTCCGACATCACGTACTGGACGATCGAGCCGTCCTGGAGGGAGAGGAAGGCGTGCCCGACGCCGACCGGGATGTACACCGCGTTGCAGGTGTCGCCGCTGAGCACGGTCGTCTCCCACCGCCCGAAGGTGGGCGAGCCGAGCCGCAGGTCGATCAGGAAGTCCCGCACCTCGCCGTGGGGAGCGCACACGTACTTGGCGCGGCCCGGTGGCGTCGTCGTGTAGTGGATGCCGCGCAGCACGCCGCGCGCGGAGACGTTGTGGCTGATGTCGCGCACCGGGAAGAGCGACGCGCCCTTGGACTCGGTGAACGGGCTGTCCTGGTACGGGGACGAGAACGTGCCGCGGTCGTCCCTGTGGACGGGGGGCGTGAACTCGAAGGCACCCTCGATGCCCAGCTTGCGCACCTGCACAGTACTCACTCCTTCTGTCGGTGGTCGGTGTCGGCTCGGTGGTCAATATCGGCAGGCGGCGCTCACAGCGCGGCCAGCACCTCGCGCAGCGCGCTGACGGTCTTCTCCTGGACGGTCTCGGGCAGCGAGGGGTACATCGGCAGCGAGAAGATCTCGCGCGCCAGCTTCTCGGTGACGGGGAGCGAGCCCTCGCCGTAGCCCAGGTGCGCGAAGCCGGACTGCCGGTGCACCGGCCACGGGTAGCTGATGTTGAGGTGGATGCCGTACGCCTTGAGGGCTTCGAGGATCTGGTCCCGCTTCGGGTGGCGGACGACGTAGACGTAGTAGACGTGGGTGTTGCCCTCGTTGGTGACGGGCAGTTGGAGCCCGCCGGTCGCCGTGAGGTCGCCGAGCCCCTCCTCGTAGCGGCGGGCGACGGCGCGCCGGCCCTCGATATAGGCGTCGAGGCGGGTCAGCTTGCGGCGCAGGATCTCGGCCTGCACCTCGTCCAGACGGGAGTTGTGGCCCGGTGTCCTGACGACGTGGTAGGTCTCCTCCATGCCGTAGTAGCGCAGCCGCCGCAGGTCGCGGTCGGTCTCCTCGTCGTCGGTGAGGACCGCGCCGCCGTCGCCGTACGCTCCGAGCACCTTGGTCGGGTAGAAGGAGAACGCGGCGGCGGCTCCCCTGGTCCCGGCCAACCGTCCCTGCTGGCGGGCGCCGTGGGCCTGCGCGCAGTCCTCCACGATCTTCAGTCCGTGCCGCGCGGCGATCGCCTCCAGCGGGGCCATGTCGGCGCACTGGCCGTACAGATGGACCGGCAGGATGACCTTGGTGCGGGGCGTGACGGCAGCCTCGACCAGATCGGGGTCGATGAGGAAGTCCTCTTCGCGTACGTCGACGAAGACCGGGGTCGCGCCGGTCCCGTCGATGGCGACGACGGTGGGCGCGGCGGTGTTGGAGACCGTGATGACCTCGTCCCCGGGCCCGACGCCCAGCGCCTCCAGGGCCAGCTCGAGCGCGTTGGTGCCGTTGTCGACGCCGGTGCAGTGGGCTGTGCCGTGGTACCGCGCGAACTCCTCCTCGAATCCCTCGACGCTCTCGCCGAGCACGAGTCGGCCGGAGCTGAAGACCTTCTCCACGGCGTCGAGAAGGTCGTCCTTCTCCTTCTCGTACTCCGGCAGGTAGTCCCAGACGCTGATGGACATGGGTACTCCTCTGTTCCGCTGTTCGTGTGTTCCGCTGTCTGTGGCCGGCGCGAGTGGGTCCGATGCGGCAACGGGCTTGTGTGGATGCGAGGTTGGACCTGACGCGGGGCCGCGTTCAGAGAGCCGAGGGCGCGCCGAACCAGCGGTGCAGGGCGTCTTCCAGGGGCGTGCCGTCCTCGGCGGCCCACACGATGTGGCCGTCGGGCCGCACGAGCAGGGCCCTGCTGCCGCCGAGGTCCGCGTCGGCGTCGGCGAGGGCGCAGGACACCGCGATCACGCGGTCCTTCCACCCGGCGGCCGTCGCGCGCGCCCCGGCGTCGTCACCGAGGTCGAGCAGCACGCCCTGGGCGGAGTGCAGCAGGCTCGCCGTGGTGACGGAGCCCGCGGCGGTCCTCAGACGGCGGGGCGGCAACCGCCGCCCGAGCAACGGGTGTTCCCCTCCCCCGACGTCATAGCGGATGTCCAACCCGCTGACCGCGCCCGCGAGATGACGGCGTACGTCCGTGTACGCGATGAGCTCACCGAACAGCGCCCTGAGCGAGTCGGTCTCCGGGCCGCCGATGTACAGCGTCCCCTGGGTCCGTGTGTTCATCAGGAGCCGGGCGCCGACCCGATGCCGCTCGTCGTGGTAGGTGTCGAGCAGCCCTTCGGGGGCCCGTTCCTGGACGGTGGCGGCCAGCTTCCAGCCCAGGTTGGCGGCGTCCTGCACGCCGGTGCTGAGCCCTTGGCCCCCGGCGGGCAGATGGATGTGCGCCGCGTCTCCGGCCAGCAGGACCCGGCCTCGCCGGTACTCGGTGATCTGCCGGGTGGCGTCCGTGAACGAGCTGACCCAGTGCGCGCTCCCGCCGCTGATGTCCTCACCCGTGATCGCGAGCCAGGCCGCGGCCACGTCGGTGAAGCGGGGCGGACGGGAGCGGTCACTCGCGGGCGTGCCGTCGGGGCAGACGATGACGCGGTCCACGCCCTCGCCGAGCGGTGCGGCCATGACCATGCCGCCGGGCAGCCGCTCGCCGAGGTGGCGAGGGCGTATCGAGCACCCCACGACGTCGGCCAGATACATCTCGCGCCGGGCCTCGGTACCGGGAAAGCTGAACCCTGCGGCCGCACGCACCGTGCTCTGGCCACCGTCGCAGCCCACCACGTACGCGGCGCACAGCCGCCGTTCGCCGTCCTGGGTACGGGCGGTGACCTCGGCCCGGTCGCCCCGGTCGGCGAGACCGGTCAGTTCCCAGCCGCGCCGGACGTCCGCGCCGAGTGCGCCGGCCCACTCCTCCAGCACTTCCTCCGTGCGGCACTGCGGAACGCCGCGTACCCCGAAGTGGGCGTCCTCCAGCACGGAGTAGTCGAAGAGAAGGCCGCCGAAGTGCCCTTGCGGGCTGGTCTCGAGGCCGGGCCCGAAGCCCTTCAGGATGCCGCGCTGATCGAACACCTCCATGGTCCGCGCGGTGAAACCAAGGCCTCGGGACTGCCCGGTGGGCTCGGTGAGCCGCTCCAGAACGATGACGTCCGCGCCACCCAGGCGCAGTTCGCCCGCGAGCATCAGGCCGGTGGGGCCCGCGCCGATGACGACGACGTCCGCCCTCTCCATGACCGCGTGACTGCTTCTCATGACGCGACTTCCATGACGTACTGCCCGTAGGGGGACTTGGACAGGCGCCGGCCGAGCCGGTAGCAGGCGTCCTTGTCGATGTAGCCCATGCGCCAGGCGATCTCCTCGACGCAGCCGATGCGCACGCCCTGGCGGTGCTCCAGGATCTGCACGTACTGCCCGGCCTCGGTCAGGGCGTTGTGCGTGCCGGTGTCCAGCCAGACGAAGCCGCGCCCCAGCTCCACGAAGTCGACCCGCTCGCGCTCCAGGTAGACGCGGTTGATGTCCGTGATCTCCAACTCGCCGCGCTCGGAGGGGCGCAGGCCGCGGGCGATGTCGACCACGTCGTTGTCGTAGAAGTACAGGCCGGTGACAGCGAGGTTGGAGCGGGGCTTCTCGGGCTTCTCCTCCAGGGAGACAAGCCGCCCCCGCTCGTCGAGTTCACCGACGCCGTACCGCTCGGGGTCACGCACCCGGTAGCCGAACAGCACGCAGCCCTCGACGTGCGCGGCGCTGGTCCGCAGGAGCTCTCCGAAGCCGGGCCCGTGGAAGATGTTGTCGCCGAGCACCAGGGCCACGCTGTCGTCCCCGATGTGCTCGGCGCCGATGACGAAGGCGTCGGCCAGACCGCGCGGTTCGTCCTGTTCGGCATAGCTGAGCGTCAGGCCGAGCGTGGAGCCGTCGCCGAGGAGCCGCTGGAAACCGAAGACGTCGCCGGGTGCGGCGATGATCTGGATGTCGGTGATCCCGGCGAGCATCAGGACCGACAGCGGGTAATAGATCATGGGTTTGTCGTAGACCGGCAGCAGCTGCTTGGAGACCCCGAGGGTGATGGGGTGCAGCCGTGTGCCGTGGCCTCCGGCCAGGATGATGCCTTTCACGCTCCCGCCTCTCCTGATGTCGTTAAGGGCTTCCCGAACCAGGTGCTCAGCGCGTCCGTGAGCCCGGCGGCGCCTTCCCGGGCGGCCCACGCCACGTGTCCGTCGGGGCGCACGAGCAGGGCCCTCGCCCCGCCCAGTTGCCCTCGCTCCTCCGGTACGCCGACGAGTGCGCCGGACATCACCTCGACGCGGTCCGCCCAGGGCGCCGCGATCGCGGCCAGGTCCTGTCCGCCGGGACCGGGACCGAGATCGACGCCGAGATCGAGCCCGAGGAGGACGCCTCGCCCCGCGCGCAGCAGCTCGAAGGTGCTCGACTCACCCTTGTCCACGGCCAGTCGGGCCCACGGCATCCGCGCGCCGAGCAACTCGTGCGCAGGGGCGCCCGGCATCTCGTACCGCACATCGAGCCCGGAGATCATCCCGGCCAGGTGGGCGCGCACGTCCTCCAGCACGATCAGCTCACTCAGCATCGTCCGATGGGGCGTCGCCTCGCTGTGCGTACCGAGCAGCAGCCCGGCCTGGGTCTCGATGTTGGCGAGGACCCGGCTGCCGACGGCGTGCCGCTCGGCGTGGTAGCTGTCGAGCAGCCCCGCCGGGGCCCCGCCCCGTACGGTCGCGGCGAGCTTCCAGCCGAGGTTGACCGCATCCTGCAGGCCGAGGTTGAGGGCCTGGCCGCCGATCGGCATCTGCTGGTGCGCCGCGTCGCCCGCGTACAGCAGCCGCCCGTCGCGGTAGTGGGCCAGCTGGCGTCCGGCGTCGCCGAACGCGTCGATCCACAGCGGGGTGCCATGGCTGAGGTCCTCGCCGGTGACCCGCTTCCACGCCTCGACCACATCATCGAACTCCGGTTCCCCACTGCCGAGTTGAAAGCGGGATCCGAACTCGTGGACCATGACGCGGGTCACCCCGTCGGGTCGCCGCGCGGCGACCGCGAAGCCGTCCGCGAGGCGCTCGAAGCGGCG
This sequence comes from Streptomyces sp. NPDC041068, assembly GCF_040647455.1. Taxonomy (NCBI): domain Bacteria; kingdom Bacillati; phylum Actinomycetota; class Actinomycetes; order Kitasatosporales; family Streptomycetaceae; genus Streptomyces; species Streptomyces sp. NPDC041068. The sequence continues at coordinate 300,938 of NZ_JBEZCG010000008.1, read as the reverse complement.
GGGCGCGATGTCGATGCCGGCGATGTCGGCGCGCAGCAGCCTTCGCCGCGCGTCGTGCCCGGGGAACGCGGCTCCGGTCAGGCGCCGCACGGTGCTGTCCTCGCCGTCGCAGGCCACGGCGTACTCGGCCCGCACCGTGACCGGGGCACCGCCGGGCCCCATCGCCTCGGCCTCGACGTGGTCCTCCGTCACGGTCAGGGCGCGCAGGTCGTGGCCGCGGCGGATGTCGGCGCCCAGCGAGAGCGCCCACCGTTCAAGGAGTTCCGCGGTGGTGGTCTGCGGGACCTTCCACTGCCCGGGAACGGGGCTCGGCAGTGTCAGGTCCAAGGGGATGCCGCCGAAGTGTCCGCGCGGCTCGCGCGGCACGGTGCCGAGCATCCCGCACAGGCCGCGGCAGTCGAGTATCTCCATGGTCCGGGCGTGCAGGGTGGAGGCCCGGGACTCGGTGGTCGGCGTCCGGTGCCGCTCGATGACGACCACGTCGGCTCCGCCCAGGCGCAGTTCGCCCGCGAGCATCAGCCCGACGGGGCCGCCGCCGACGACCAGGACCTGGGCGCTGTGGGCGCTCACGGTCGGCGCCTTCCTTCGGCGTACGCCTTGGCGTGGCCCAGGGTGGCGCGGCTGTTGGTGCTCAGCGCCTCCTGGACGTAGCCGCGGGCGTCCTGGGCGGTGGCGCCGGGGCCGAGGACCTTCTCGATGTTCTCCGTGTTGAGGACGACGGTGTGCTGGGAGGAGGCGGCGGTCCCGTCCCGGGTCTCTTCGAAGGTCCAGTACCCGGTGTGCAGGGACATCAGGGCGGGCAGCGTGACCTGCTTGTACGCGATTCTGTGGTGCGGCAGGCAGACCCGGTGGGACTCGGTGGTGTGCGTCGAGCCGTCCTTGGCGCGGGTGTCCATCCGCAGCAGCTGCAGGCCCGGTTCGTCCTCGGTGAGCCGTACGCTCGCCACGTGCGGGAGCCGCTCGGGCCACAGCTGGGCTTCGTTGACGAAGTCGTAGACGTCCTTGCCCGCGCCGTGGACGGTGACGGTGTCCTCGAAGGAGAAGGTCACCGCCTGGGCCCTGTGGGCGAGTTCGACGTTCGTCTTCAGGGCTGCCAGCTCCGACCGGGAGTTGGTGTCGACGGCCCGGTCGATCCAGGCGAGCCCGTCCGGAGCGTCGTCCACGGCCGTGTAGTGGTGCAGGAGCCGGATCCGCGAGGTCGTCCCGGACAGCGGCTCGATGACCCAGGCGCCGCCCATCGAGGCGACCGGCGGGGCGGAGACCTCCTGGCGGAATCCGATGCGCAGGGCCCGCGGGTCCAGGGTGCGCAGCGAAGTCCAGGTCTTGGCCTTGCCGTTCGCGGTGGCCCAGATACGGATGCGCTCCCGGTCGGCGCCGGTCGCCACCTGGTCGACGAAGATCGTGGGCGGGAAGAGGCGCGGCCAGTTCCCCACGTCGGCGATCAGCCGGTAGGCCTCCTGTGCGGGTGCCTCGACCGTGATCTCGTGCTCCACCTCACGCGGGCCGTTCGCTGTCATTGCTCTCACTTCTTTTCAGGGCTGCGGGGACTCGGGGCTCTTCGGGCTGGGGGATTCGGGGGGTCCGGACTGCGGGGACTCGGGCGGTCCGGTGTCATCGGCGGTGTCAGAAGTTGCCCAGGCCGCCGCAGACGTTGAGCGCCTGCGCGGTGATGGACGCGGCGGTGTCGGAGGCCAGATAGCCGACGAGTCCTGCGACTTCGTCGGGCGTCGTGTAGCGGCCGAGCGGGATCTTGGCCTGGAACTTCTCCAGGACCGCCGCTTCGGAGGTGTTCCAGTGGGCCGCGTAGCCCTGCCGGACCCGCTGGGCCATCGGGGTCTCGACGTAGCCGGGGCAGACCGCGTTGACGGTGATGCCGGTCGGCGCGAGCTCGTTGCCCAGGGCCTTGGTGAAGCCGACGACGCCGTGCTTGGACGCCGAGTAGGGGGCGCCGAGCACCACGCCCTGCTTGCCCGCGGTGGAGGCGATGTTGATGATCCGGCCGCGCTCGCGGTGCCGCATGCCGCCGGCGTTGAGCACCTCGCGGGTCATCCGGAAGACGCTGTTGAGGTTGGTGTCGATGACGTCGTCCCACAGCTCGTCCGTGAGGTCGGCGGTGGCGCCACCACCGCTGCGGCCCGCGTTGTTGACCAGCACGTCGACCGGCCCGAAGCGGTCGACGGCGGCCCGCACGAAGGCCTTGACGCTGCCGGCCTCGCACACGTCGAGGACGGTGCCGTCCGCCTCGTGTCCCTCCTCGGTCAGTTCCTTCACCGTGCGGGCGACGTTCTCGGCGTCGCGGGCGCCGATGAAGACCCGGTGCCCGCCTTCGGCCAGGGTGCGGGCGACGGCGAGGCCGATGCCGCTGGTGGCACCGGTGATCACGGCGGTGCGCGGCTGCTGGGACATGCTTGCTTTTCCTTCCGTTCGGGGGGTAGCCGGTCAGGCGGCGGCAGCGACGAGGTGCGCGTTGACCGCGTCGATGAGCGCGCTCGGCGTGGGCGCGTCGGCGAGCAACGACTCGTCGAGGGTGATGCCGTACTCGCGCTCGATGCGGCCGCTCGTCTCCAGCAGCGCCAGGGAGTCGTAGCCCAGCTCGTCGAAGGCCGCGTCGAGGATGTCTCCGTCGAGGTCCACCCCTTCGTCGGCACCCGCGCCTTCCCGGAGGATCCGCTTGAGGTCGTCCACGGTGAATCCGGTGGTCATGCCGCCCTCTTCTCATTCGACCCCAAGATCCCGTGTGGGCTGGGGAGTTGGTTGGATCGGGTGCTACGCGACCGCGCGCACGACCATCGCCGAGTTGAAGCCCCCGTGGCCGCGCGCGACGACCAGGGCGGTGCGCAGCGGCGCGGTGCGGGCCTGGTGCGTGACGAGGTCCAGGGCGTGCGTGGCGGCGGGTTCGGTGTTCACGCTGGGCGGGATGACGCCGTCGCGCAGCGCGAGCAGGGCCGCACCCAGGTCCAGCGGCGCCCCGCCCGAGCACAGGCGTCCGGTCATCGTCTTGGGCACGGTGACGGGTACGCCCAGGGGCCCGAAGACACCGTTGATCGCCTCGGCCTCGGCCCGGTCCCGCTCGGGGTCCGCGGCTCCGTCGGCGAAGACGACGTCCACCTCGCGGGCCGTCATCTCGGCGTCGTCCAGGGCGAGTTCGATGGCCTTGCGCAGCCCCGGCGGGCGTCCGGTGCGCGGTGCCGGGTCGAAGGTGGTGCCGTACCCGGCGATTTCTCCGTAGATGCGGGCGCCGCGGCCCCGTGCCGCCGCCGCGGACTCCAGGACGAGGATCGCGCCGCCCTCGCCCGGCACGTATCCGGACGCCTCCGCGTCGAACGGCAGGTACGCGCGGGTGGGTTCGTCGCAGGTGCTCAGGCGGCCGCTCGCCATCTGTGCGGTCCAGCCCCAGGGGCAGATCGCGGCGTCGACCGCGCCGGTGACGATCAGCGGGGTGCCCTTGCGGACGGCCCGCCGTGCCTGGGCGACGGCGTCGAGTCCGCCCGCCTGGTCGCTCACCACGACACCGCTCGGGCCCTTCATGCCGTTGCGGATGGAGATCTGGCCGCTGTTGACGGCGTAGAACCAGGCGAAGGACTGGTACGCGCTCACGTGCTGGCTGCCCTTGCTCCACAGCTTCCGCAGTTCGTTCTGGCCGAACTCGAAGCCGCCGGAGGAGGCGGCCGTGATGACCCCCATGCCGTAGGCGGGCATCTGCCCGGGATCCACCCTGGCGTCCGCGAGCGCCCAGTCGGCGGCGACGAGCGCGATGCGGGTCATCCGGTCGGTCTGCGGCAGCAGTCTGCTCGGCAGGTGCGCCGCCGCCTCGAAGCCGGGTATCTCGCCGGCCAGGCGGGAGGGGTAGGACGCCGGATCGAAGCGGGTGATGCGGCCGATGGCCCCCTTGCCCGCGAGGGTGGCGGCCCAGAAGTCGTGGGTGCCGAGGCCGTTGGGCGCGGCCACGCCCAGTCCCGTCACCACTACCGGTGCGTTCATGAGTGGGCCCTCACTTCCACCGCTCCTACGGCTCGGTCGGGCCGGGCCAGGACCATGGCGCTCTGGTAGCCGCCGAAGCCGCTGCCGACCGTGAGGACGGTGTCGGTGAGCTGTTCGCGGGCGATCAGCGGTACGTAGTCCAGATCGCAGTCGGGGTCCGGGGTGTGCAGGTTCGCGGTGGGCGGCACCACGTGGTGCTCCATCGCCAGGGCGCTCGCGGCGATCTCGATGGAGCCGATCGCGCCGAGGGAGTGCCCGACCATCGACTTGATGGAGCTGACCGGGGTCCGGTAGGCGTGCTCGCCGAGGCTCTTCTTGAACGCGGCGGTCTCGTGCCGGTCGTTCTGCTTGGTGCCCGAGCCGTGGGCGTTGACGTAGTCGATCGCGTCGACGTCGACCTCGGCTTCGTCCAGGGCCGCCCGGATGGCCTCCGCCATCTCCGCGCCGTCCGCGCGCAGTCCGGTCATGTGGTACGCGTTGCTGCGTGTCGCGTAGCCGGCGATCTCCGCGTAGATGTGCGCGCCGCGGCGCCGCGCGCTGCCGAGCTCCTCGAGTACGAAGACGGCGCATCCCTCGCCGAGAACGAAGCCGTTGCGGGTGTGGTCGAACGGCCGCGAGGCGCTCGCGGGGTCGTCCGAGCGGGGCGTCGTCGCCTTGATGGCGTCGAAGCAGGCCATGGTGATCGGGGAGATCGGGGCGTCGGTCGAGCCCGCGATCATGACGTCGGCGGTGCCTTCGCGGATCAGCTCGGTGGCGTGGCCGACGGAGTCGATGCCGGACGTGCAGCCGGTCGACACCAGGGAGCAGGCGCCCTCGGCGCCCACGGCGCGGGCCACTTCGGCCGCGAAGGAGCTGGGCACCAGGTGGTCGTAGAGGTGCGGCACGGCGTAGGTGTGGTCGACCAGGTCGAGCCGTCCGTCGTCGCTGACGACCCGGTACTCCTGGTCGAGGCCCATCGTGGCGCCGACCGCGGAGCCGACCGTGACGCCCACCCGGTGGGGGTCGAGGCGGCCGAGTTCGATGCCGCTGTCGGCGACCGCGCCGCGCGCCGCGACCACCGCGAACTGCGCGGCCCGGTCCATCCGGCGGATCTCCTGCGGGCTCAGCCCGTGTGCCCCGGGGTCGAAGTCCATCTCGGCGGCGACCTTGGAGCGGAACGGAGCCGGGTCGAAGAACGTGATGTCGCGGGTCGCGGTGCGCCCCTCGTTCAGCAGGTTCCAGAACTCCTTGGTGCCCACCCCGCCGGGAGCAAGGACCTCCATGCCCGTGATGACGACGCGCCTGCCGCTCACGCCCCGGCCTCCCAGTGATAGAAGCGAGTGGCCATGGCATCGGACGGTGAGCGCCAGGTGGTGGGGTCGTACGCCTCGATGTACGGCTTGAGGTCTTCGCTGACCCGGATGAAGCGCGGGTCGGTCTTGGCCTCCTCGATCCGGGTGCCGCCGTTGTCGTCGTCGAAGTCCTGGAGGTGGAAATAGAGGCCCCGGTACGAGAAGAGCTGGCGACGTCGCGTCCCCATCCGGTGCGGCAGGTCCGTGTCGTCGAATGCGGTGAACAGCCTGGCGACGTCGTCGCCGGAGGTGGGGTGCATTCGAGCCACGATCAAAGTGCTGGGCATTCTCTCTCCTTCGTGACCTCGCGACGTCACGACGCGCGTCCATAAGACAGAAGTCCGGAATCCCGGGCCCACAAGTTTTCAAATGTCCAGGCGGCCTCACAAGAAAGGCTCATTCAGACCCGGGACAAGTTCCGTCAGATTCGGTGGCCCCGTTGCATCAGGGTGCGGCACCCGTCATCGGCAGGTCAGAGGAGTGTCAAAGCAAAGGAGCGGCATCCGGTTGGGGCCATTCCCGCTCCGCAAGGTCGGGGCTCGGATGACGGCGCGGAAATTGTCCGGCCATGCGTCAAGGGCCCAGCCGCATACTGCGGATGGGCCCTTGAGGCGTGGTTCCGATACGCGGTGGTCAGACGCGCCCCAGCTGGAAGCCGACGCCCCGGACCGTCACTATCCAGTCACTGGCGCCGAGCTTGCTGCGCAGGCTGCTGACATGGGTGTCGATGGTCCTCCGCGACCAGACGTCGCCCCAGATCTGCTGCATGATCCGCTTGCGCGGGATGACGGTGTCGGGGTGGGAGGCGAGGAGGTGGAGCAGGTCGAACTCCTTGCGGGTGACCTCGATCCGGCGGCCGTCCAGGAGGACCTGGCGGGCGGCGGCATCGATGCACAAGGGGCCGTGCATGATGACGGGGGCAGTGGGCACCTGTGTCTGCACCCGGCGCATCACCGCTTCCATGCGGGCCATCAACTCCCGGAACCCATAGGGTTTCACGAGATAGTCGTCGGCACCCGCCTGCAGCCCGAGCACGCAGTCGAGCTCGGTCCCGCGGGCGGTGACCGCGATCATCGGGGTGGCCCCCGCCGAACGGACCCTGCGGCACACCTCCAGGCCGTCCAGATCGGGCAGTTCCAGATCGAGCAGCAGAATGTCGGCGCTCTCGAACGACCGCAGGGCGGCCACGCCGGTGTCCACGCACTGCACCTCGTGCCCGTGCCGCTGCAGCCCCCTGACCAGAGTTGCCGCATCCTCGCTGTTGCTCTCGACCACGAGCACCCGCCACGCGGCGGACGGCTCGCGCCCTGGGCGCGCGGGGGCCGCCACGACGGGGTCACCCATCAACCCCGTCCTCGCGCCGCCGTACACGCCGGACACATAGGTATCCGCCTGAGCTGTGCTGATCACGGTGCCCCCTTGCTGGATCGTCCCTCAACAGGCGCAGGACACATGGGAGTTCACGACATGCGGAACCGATCCCCCGCCGAGCGGACGGTGTCCCTCGGTCAACGCCGTCAGCATAACAAACCATCCGCGCTGTTTTTATGTCCGGGAGGTCAACGATTACGCAACCTTCGCACGGATCTTCACCCCGACAGCCCGGGAGGCGACCCGATCCCGGGGGTTGACTACGGAGGGGTACGCCAACCGGAGCGCCAAGTACCGCATACAGCGCTTTCATTACTGGGAGGTCAGCAAACAGACCGGATTGCTGGTTTCTGCATCGTCCATTAGAGTTACGGCCGGTGACCGCCGAAAGACGCCGGGTTCACCCATCTCTGCCGGGAGAGAAGAAGAGGAACCGCCCCATGCAGCTACGCGCCGAGCAGACCCGTCAGGCGCTCATCGCCGCGGCAGCCGAGCTGATCAGCACAAAAGGGCTCAAGGACACAGGACTTGTGGAGATCCACACCAGTGCGGGGGTGAGCAAGGGCGCGCTTTACTTCCACTTCTCCGGGAAGGAAGACCTCGCGGACGCGCTGCACAGCGAGACCCACGAACGACTCTCCCGCCTGGCGGAGCGTCATCTGCGCGGCAAGGAACCGGACGCGGCGAGCATAGCCGGGTTCCTCGTCGAGCTCTTCGGCGAGATGCGCACGGACACCGTGCTGCGCGCGGGGCTGCGACTGGAGTCCGAGAAGCGGCCGCACGACTTCAGCGGACCGCCCCCGCTGCGCGCCAAATGGCTGGACTACCTGCAGCAGCACTTCACCTCCACAGCGGGTGACCGCGCCGTGAGCGATCTTCTGTGCGCGCTCTCCGCCGGCCTGGAGGCCCTCGGCCACAACGACCCCTACTGGTGGAAGGAGGAGACGGTGAAGGGGATTTGCGCACTCCTGACCGAGCTGGTCGACACCGCGAGCCCCGGCGCCCTCCCGCCCGCCTGAGCGGGCGACACCGCGGCAGAGCCCGTACCGGGGGCGACCGTCCGGCGCACCCTCACAGCATGCTGCCGCCGGACACGTCGACGTACTGGCCGGTGATCCATCGGGCGTCGTCGCTCACGAGGAAGGCCACCACGTCCGCGACATCAGCGGGCCGGCCGATGCGGTTGAAGACGGAGAGCGCGGCAAGTGCCTTCTCCCCTTGGGGAGTTGACCGGCGCCTTGCGTTCATGTCCGTCGCCACGAATCCGGGGGCCACGGCGTTCACGGTGATGCCCCTTGCGCCCAACTCCTTGGCGAGGGTGAGGGTGAGCGTGTCCACCGCCGCCTTGCTCATCGCGTAGACGAGTGTTTCGGGCAGGGCACGCCGGGAGACGGCCGAGGAGACGTTGACGATCCTGCCGCCGTCACGCAGCCGGTTCAGACCCTCTTGGATGACGAGCAGCGGCGACTTGGCATTGACCGCCATGATCCTGTCGAAGGTGTCGGCCTCGACCGATCCGATCCGCGCCGACGAGCTCACCGCCGCGTTGTTCACGATGATGTCGAGCCCGCGACCCGCGCCCTGTTCGGCAAGGCCGGCGTCCAACGCGCCGTAGAGCTCCTCGACATCGCCCGGCACGCCCAGTTCGGCCCGCAGCGCGAAGCATCGCCCGCCGCTCTCCCGGATCGCGCCGACCGTTTCCCGTGCCGCCGCGTCATTGCGCGCGTAGTGCACCGCGACCAGAGCCCCGTCCGCGGCGAGGCGTTCGGCGATGCCTCTGCCGATGCCCCGTCCGGCCCCTGTCACCAGAGCGGTCTTCCCCGCGAGCGCCAGCATCCGAAATTCCCCATTCCGTTATTTTATATAGAATTCATTGCTTTTACCGCCGGTAACGGCAAATGATCATGAATATCTGCAAATATCGCGAGCCGCACGACTTCGCCATCCCCCACCATCCGCGCGTACGCGCATGCCTGCGCGCAGAGAGACCGGAGGCCGAGCACGTGAGCCCGCAGACGCACCAACTTCCCCATCAGAGCCGCCCGTTCGTCATCGACCCGGAAGGCAGCGACATCCTCGGCGAAGTCGCCGCGCTCCGGGAGCAAGGAGACGTCGTCCGGGTCGAACTCCCCGGCGCGGTCCCCGCCTGGTCCGTGACCGGCTTCGAAACCGGCAGGCGGCTCCTCGCCGACCCGCGGGTCTCCAAGGACCCGCGCAGGCACTGGCCCGCCTGGACCTCCGGCGCGGTCCCCGCGGACTGGCCCCTCGCGGCATGGGTCACGATCCGCTCCATGTTCACGGCGTACGGCGCCGAGCACACCCGCCTGCGCAAGCTCGTATCCGGCTCCTTCACCAAGCACCGGACCGAGGCCCTGCGCCCCGCCGTCGCGCGCATCACGGGTGAGCTGATCGACCGCCTGGGCGCTCTGCCGACGGGCCAACCCCTCGATCTGCGCAGGGAGTTCGCGGGTCCGCTTCCCGCCGCCGTGATCGGCGAGCTGTTCCGCGTACCGGAATCCCTGCGCCCCGAGCTGTCCCTGCTCTTCCACCGCCTCTTCGACACCTCGGCCGACGGTGCCGAGGCCGGCATGCTCGTCGAACGCGTCCACGCCCTGGTCGGCAAATTGATCACCGACAAACGCGCCCGCCCCGGAGACGACCTGACGAGCCGTCTGATCAAGTCCCAGGAAACCCGCGGCGGCTTCAGCGACCTGGAGATACGTGACACCCTCGTCCACCTCCTGTCAGCGGGGTACGAGACCACGGTCAATCTGATCGACCAGGCGGTGCACGCCCTGCTCACCCATCCCGAGCAGCTCGAACTCGCCCGCTCCGGACGGGCGTCGTGGTCGGACGTGGTGGAGGAGTCCTTGCGCTGGCAGGCACCCGCGGCCCATCTGATGCTCCGCTTCGCCGTGGAGGACATCGCCCTGGGCGAGACGACCATCCGGCGGGGCGACGCCATCCTCGTCTCGGTCGCCGCGGCCGGCCGTGACCCGAAGGTGCACGGCCGGGACGCGGACCGCTTCGACATCACCAGGCCGACCCGGCACACCCATCTCACGTTCGGTCACGGGGTGCACTTCTGCATGGGCGCTCCGCTGGCCCGAATGGAGGCCACGATCGCCCTGCCCGCCCTGTTCGAACGGTTCCCGGGACTGCGGTTGGCCGTGCCGCCGCGGGAGTTGCTCCCCCTGCCCTCGTTCATCTCCAACGGCCACCGCCGACTCCCCGTGCTGACCGGGGCGTGACCCTCGGGGATCGGCCGGTCGGCGGCTGATCGATTCAGCCGCCGACCAGCGGGGAGCGCACGCCTTCGACGAGACATTCGAAGACGGTCTCGCCGCGCTGCCGGCCGATGACCTCGATGCCCCGTGCGCGTGCGGTGCGCGCGGCCACCTCATGGGCCTCGACCCAGCACGGGGCGTCGAACTCGACGTAACGCCAGGTCTTCAGATCGAGCCGCACCGGGCAGAAGGCGCGGTCCGCGGCCACGGCGTACGCGGCCTGCTGAGCCGCCTCGGCGACGACCAGGCCCGGCATGTGGTCGACGCCGTGGTCGAAGAAGGCCAAGTGGCCTGTGTCGCCTCGGAGTTGCCACCTATCCGGTCGCCCGGAAGGGGCAAGGGCGACCTCGTCGAGCCGCTCCCTGCCGACGAGGGCAGGCGCCACCGGCGCGGGCGAGGGGCCCGGACGGGCCGTCAGGAAGTCCCCCCGCATACGGCGGTAGACCTGCCGGGGAACCCAGTCGAAGGTGCCCCCGCCAGTGGCGAAGGGCTCGCCGTCACACTCCAGGCTCATCCGCAGGCCGAGCGTGCGGCGGGCCGCCAGGACGATCCGCACCTTGACGCTCAGGTCACGGGGTGCCCGACGTGCCGTCGGGCGGTGCGGGTCTGCTTCGTACGAGAGGTCGCGCATCAGGAACTCGTTGTCGCGGGGGACGCCGAGCCCCGTATGGGCCACGAGGAACCCCACCTGACGGAGCGTCTGCCCGAGCAGCATCTCGGGGTGCGCCGACCCCGGTCCGGGCCCGAAGAAGCAGTGTTCGCCGGACCAGTCCAGGCCGACGACGAACTCGCCCTCGCCGGTGCGGCGCCAGTCCCTGACGAGCACGTCCTCACCGCGTACGCGATGGACGGCGGGAGCGGGAGGTGCGGGCTGCGGGACGAGGGCGCCGTACTGGTTGCCCCTCCCCCGCCGTAACGCCGCGGTGTCCTGGGCCGATGGTGCTGCCTGGACCCCCTGGCGCGGTATGCGAACGGTCTGAACATCTGTGGTCGCGCTGGCCATCTTGCCCCCGAGAGACAGATAGATAGTGAGCAGCGGTCATCGGAGGGTCGGTTCCCCCCGGCCGATGTAGCAGCTGATGTAACATACGGCCAGGTCGGTTTTTATTGCAATCCCTTGGGGCGACAGGGGCTCCAGGGGGTCAGGTGACAACGCCGAAATCCGTAGGAGGGTCGCGCGGTGGCACGACAGGAACGGGCGGTCAGAACGCGCAAAGCGGTGCTCGAAGCGGCGGCGGAGGTGTTCGCGCAGCGCGGCTACGAAGGCACGACGATCAGTGAGGTCCTCTCCCTCTCCGGAGTCACCAAGGGCGCCCTGTACTTCCACTTCCCCTCGAAGGAGGCTCTAGCCAAGGGAGTTCTGCAGTACGCGGTGACCGAGACGTTCGACCGGTCGGTCAAGCTCCAGGCCCTGGTGGACATGGGCCTCGTACTCGCCTACCGCCTCCCCCGCGAGGCGCTGCTGCGGGGGGCCGCGCGGCTCGCGGCGGACCAGAGCGCAGGCCCCTTCTTCGGTGGCCCCTGGGGGCAGTGGCAGGAGATCTTCACGGACCTCATCACCGAAGCGCAGCAGCGGGGCGAGGTCTTCGCGCACATCGCCCCCGCCGAGACCGCCCGGGTCCTGGTCGGCGCCTTCACCGGACTGCAGCTCTCCTCCCTGACCACCACGGACCCGGACGACCTGGTCGGCCTCGTCGCCCGCTGGACCAGCATGTTCATGCCCGCGCTCGCCACTCCGGGCGTCCTGGGCGTCATCGACATCTCGCCCGGGCGAGCCCGCCAGGTGTACGAGGAGTTGGGCCACCCCAGGGAGGAGACGAACGACTGACCCTGCGGAGAAGCAGCCGAGCACGACGACGGACCATGGGCCTGGCTTCGTAGCTGAGAAGGCACGATCGATGCCAACGGGTGGAGCGACACCGCGAGTTGGGCGAGGAAGACGCCGACGACGCCAGGCAGTCGCCCGCCGCTGTCATCACCTGCGCCGTTGTCACGCGATCGAGGGGCAGCCGACGATCGACCGCCCCTGACCACTTCACAGTCCGCCGTGCCAACTACCGGAACCGGCCCTGCCGATCAGCTTCGCCATCGCGTCCAGGCCTCGCAACGTCTCCGCCTCCGGAGCCGTGTCCAGGGCGAAGAGGATCCGATCCGCGCCCGCCTCGACGATCGACTCCACCACCGTGGCGTTCGGCGGCACCTGATAGACCGTCACCGGGGCATACTCACGGCCCTTCTCCTCGGCGCGTCGCCGGAAGTCGGCGACCAGGCTCGCGAGGCCGGTCGCGCCCTCCAGCATCATCGGCAGCCAGATGAGCCCCCAGTCGTCGCCGAAGTCCAGGACCCGCTCGACGGCGGCCGGATGGGTTGCCGCCCACCATGATCGTTGGATGCGGACGCTGGACGGGCTCGGGCCAGGAGAGCACAGGGTCGAAGGAGACGAAGTCGCCGTGGAACTCGGCTTCTTCCCGCGTCCAGAGGGCCTTCATGGCGAGGACATGCTCACGCAGCACCGACATACGCATCCTCGGGGCGGTCCCGTGGTTGCGGACCTCCTCACGGTTCCAGCCCGCGCCCACACCGACGACCACGCGGCCTCCCGACATCAGGTCGAGCGAGGCGATCTCCTTGGCCAGGGCGATCAGGTCCCGCTGGGTGACCTGGAATACGCCTCCGCCCAGGATCAGGCGCTCGGTCACCATCGCGGCCGCGATGAGCGACACCACGGGGTCCAGGGTGCGGTAGAAATCGCGTCCCAACTCGCCGCCGCCCGGCCACGGGGTCTCCCGCTTCACCGTTCCCTCGGCCCGGCCCACCTTCCCGTCCTGGATGTGCCAGAAGTGCACGAAACGCACGTTGAACTCGTTGCCGGTCTCCTTGAAGCGCCCGCTCCACCAGCCGAACGCGGTGACCCGGTCGCCGGAGGGAAGCAGTTCCTCGAAGTCGAACTTGGCCTGGTCCAGGTACGTCAACGCGTCGGCGAAGTACGCGGTGGCGCCGTCCCACCCCCTTGTACTCGCCCTTGGACCACGGCGGTGACTTCTGGTACAGGGGACTGTCCGGGGTCGGATCGCGAATTCCAGCGCCTCCAGAATGGCGACGGTCATCCCCTGGCCGTACAGGGGGTTGAAAAAGAACGAGATCGCGGAGACGCACGCGGTCGCCGAGCGCGGACGCACGCGGGGGAAGACCGTGATCTGCATCTGAACCCGTCCCACCGTTCAGGGCCTCCCGCACCTCCGGATCACCGCCCCTGAATTCTCAGCACTCCGGTGACTCGGTGCTGAGCGTGGCCGCGTTCCTGGAGTGCCGTAAGTGATCGTGGGGAGGTGCGGCTTCGCAGCCGAGGCGGGCAAGCCTTCGTCACCGCGCTCGTGACCAAGGCGTAGGACGCTTCGACCGATATCGCTCAGCACCACCTCCTTGACCGGCTGCTGTCATTCACCCGCGCAGATCTGACAGAGTTCTGTCACAGCGCGACTTGAACCCGTACACCGCCGACGGCAGAGTCTTGGCGCAGGGCTCCCATCCTGGGGGAACAGCAATTCTTCGCCGTGGTCCGCCTTTCTGACCCGCCTTTCCGATCCGCCTTTCCGTCCTTTTCCGATCCGCCTTTTGCGGCACTGCCGCGCGGCTGCCGCACACCCGCGGCACGTCCCGCGGACCTTCTCGACGACTTACTCCCCGGCGACGCTGTGAGCCCCTTTTCACCGACTTCGATCCAGGGGGCGCATATGACTGCGACGTCGCTCGACATCCCGGACCGGCAGCAATCCGCCGGCGCCGTCGAACCCGGCCTGCTGCGCGGCGTCTGCGGGCTCTTCGTGACCGGCGTGACCGTCATCACCAGCGGGCGGGGAGAGCGCGCGGCCGGGACCACCGTCAACTCCTTCACCTCGGTCTCGCTGGAGCCGCCCCTCGTGCTCTTCTGCCTGCACCGCGGGTCCCGGCTGCACGCGGTGGTCGAGGAAACCGGCGCGTACACGGTGAACTTCCTCGCCGCCCGACAGGAGCCGCTGGCCCGCGCGTTCGCGGGCAAGGAGACCGCCCGGGTCGCGGACGTGCCGTACGGACTCTCGGCGACGGGTGTGCCCTTCCTCGGCGGGGCGCTCGCCCATGCGGCCTGCCGTCTCGTCAACTCCGTCGACGGCGGCGACCACACCATCTTCGTCGGCGAGGTGGTGGAGCTCGGCCTGCCGGACCAAAGCCCGGATCCGCTGGTCTTCTTCCGCGGCGAGCTCGGTCCCCTGCGGGGCGGCAGCGAGGCGCACACGCTCGACACCTTTCCAGTTGTCCACTCCGAAGGGCGTATTCACTCATGAGCACCGCATCTGAAGCACACAACAAGGCCACCGACACGGACGGCACCGGCACCGAAACCGACCGCCACGACGTGGCCATCCTCGGCGCCGGAATGGCCGGCGGCGTCCTGGCCGCCGTGCTCGCCCGCCACGGCGTGAAGGTCCTCCTCATCGACGCGGGAATCCACCCCCGCTTCGCCGTCGGCGAGTCGACCATCCCGTACACCTCGACCATGACGAAGGTCATCGCCGAGCGCTACGACGTACCCGAGTTGCTCCCGCTCGCCACCTTCCGCGGCATCCAGGACAAGATCTCCCCGATGAGCGGCCGGAAGCAGAACTTCGGCTTCGTCTACCACCGGGAGGGCAAGGCGCAGGACCCCCAGGAGATCAACCAGTTGGTGATTCCCGCGTGGCAGCGGACCGAGAGCCACTTGTTCCGCCAGGACATCGACGCCTATCTGTTCAACCTCGCGGTCGGCTACGGCGCCGAGCCGCGGCTCGCCACCCGCATCGAGGACATCGAGACCGGCCCGGACGGGGTCGTGCTCCGCTCGGACAACGGCGAGACGTTCCACGCCGAGTACCTGGTGGACGGCAGCGGCTTCCGCTCGCCGGTCGCCGACAAGTTCGGCCTGCGCGACCAGCCGACGCGGGCCCGGCACCACTCCCGGACCCTGTTCACCCACATGGTCGGCGTGACCCCCTTCGACGACACCGAGGCCGCGGCCGCCCACGACAACCCCAGCCCCTGGCACAACGGCACCCTGCACCACGTCTTCGACGGCGGCTGGCTCTGGGTGATCCCGTTCGACAACCACGAGGGCGCGATCAGCACCCTGTGCAGTGTGGGCCTGACCCTGGACGAGCGGGTCTTCCCCAAGCCGGACGGCATATCGCCGCAGGAGGAGTTCGACGACTTCCTGCGCCGCTATCCGCAGATCGCCGAGCAGTTCGAGAAGGCCAAGGCGGTCCGGCCGTGGGTGGGCACGGGACGGCTGCAGTACTCGGCCACGAACACCGTCGGCGAGCGCTACACCCTGACCGCGCACGCGGCGGGCTTCATCGACGCGCTGTACTCACGCGGCCTGACCAACACCTTCGAGGTCGTCAACTCCCTTGCCTGGCGCCTGATCGAGGCGACACGCGACGGCGACTGGTCCACCGAGCGGTTCGCCTACATCGACGCCCTGCAGCAAGGACTGTTCGACGTACACGACGACGTGGTCTACAGCTCCTTTGTGAGCTTCCGCGACTACGACCTGTGGAACGCGGTCTCCCGTGTGTGGAAGGCGACCAGCATCCTGCCCACGATGACTCTGGAAAGCGCCTACCGCACCTTTCTCGAGAGCCGTGACGACCAGGACCTGCGCGACCTGGAGAAGACCGAGACCCCCGGGCTCCCCGCCCCCGTCGGCCGGGACATCAGCGCGCTGCTCACCCACACGCGGGAGCTGTGCCAGCAGGTGGAGGCGGGCTCCGTCACGCCGAAGCAGGCAGCGCTCGACATCCTCACCCGGGTCCGCGAGACCCCGTCCCTGCCCGCGCCGTTCCGCCTCGGGGAGCCGGACAACCGGTGCTTCGAGGCGACCCCCGCCTTGATGGAACAGGCCGCCGAGTGGGGCAGGAACGAGGCCCCGGAGGAGATCAAGCCGCTCTTCGGCCCTGCGGCGACGCGGCGCTGAGGCCCCGTCGTTCAAGTCGTCATCAAGGAGTACGACGAGACCGCACGCCGAGACTTCCGCTGGCACCGCGGCCACGGACCGCGGCAGACCCGGCAGAACCGCAGAACCGCAGATTCGGCAGATTCGGCAGACAAGAGGAGGGCGAGCCGATGTCCGACACGCGTGTCCGTCGCGTACTCATCGCGGGAGGAGGCATCGGCGGTCTTGCGGCGGCTGTCGCGCTGCGGCAGCGCGGGTTCGACGTCCTCGTCCTGGAGCGCGGGCAGGAGTTGCGGGACGGCGGGGCCGGGCTGCACGTCTGGACCAACGGCATGCTCGCCCTTGACGCCCTCGGCCTCGCCGACAAGGTCCTCGAAACAGCCCCGGCGCAGCGCGTGTGCCACTTCAGCAGCTGGACGGGCGAGGTGCTCGCCGCTTGGCCCGTCGGCCGGTTCGCGGAGCGCTACGGGCAGCCCACGGTGGCCGTCGAACGATCCGTCCTGCACGGCATCCTGAGCTCCGCACTCCCCCGCACCGCCCTGCGCACCGGCGCCCGCGTGTGCGGCATCGCCCAGGACCGGCACGGGGTACGGGTGCGACTGGCCGACGGCACCGAGGCCACCGGGGACGTACTGATCGGGGCCGACGGTGTGTACAGCACCGTCCGCGATGCGCTGCACGGCCCCAGCGCATCGCACTACACCGGCTACGTCGCCTGGCGCGGCCGTGCCCGCCTCCGGCACGAGCTGATCCCGCCCGGCACCTTCAACGGCCTCATCGGCCGCGGCGACCGATTCACGTATTACGACGTCGGGCCCGGCATCGTGCACTGGATGAGCGTGGCCAACGCGCCGCAGGGCGGCCGGGACGCCCCGGGGGTCCTGGCCGTGCTCGCCGAGCGGCACCGCGGCTGGCCCGCCCCGATCCAGGACCTCCTGGCGGCCACACCGGAGAGCGACGTCACGCGGTACGACGTAGTGGACCGCGCCCCCGACCGGCGCTGGGGACACGGCCGCGTGACCCTGCTCGGGGACGCCGCGCACCCCATCACGTTCAACATCGGGCAAGGCGCCTGCCAGGCATTGGAGGACGCCCTGGTACTGGCCGACCGCCTCGGCAGCCGCCCCTGGGCCCCGGCAGAGGCACTGCGCGCCTACGAGTCCGAGCGCCGCGCCCGTACGGCTGCCATGCAACGCCAGGCCCGGTGGATCGGCCGGGTCAATTCATGGGCGAACCCCTGGACGGTGCGTCTGCGCGAGGCGGCCATGCGGCGCCTGTGGGACACCCGGGTCTTCGCCGCCGCCGAGAGGAGCCACATCGCCTACGGCACCCGATGGGCCCACCCGCAGCGCTCGCACGCACCGGCACCACAGCCACCGTCCGAAGCCCACCGCTCTACCGAGGAGACCGGCGATGCCCCGACCCATATCTGACTCCGCCACGACCGGCCGCGCACTCGACCGGGAGCCGGAGCGCGAACTCGTCCGCGACCA
This sequence comes from Streptomyces sp. NPDC041068, assembly GCF_040647455.1. Classification (NCBI taxonomy): domain Bacteria; kingdom Bacillati; phylum Actinomycetota; class Actinomycetes; order Kitasatosporales; family Streptomycetaceae; genus Streptomyces; species Streptomyces sp. NPDC041068. The sequence continues at coordinate 283,510 of NZ_JBEZCG010000008.1, read as the reverse complement.
CGACCACTTCTTCGCCACCTTCGCGGACGACTGGTGGGCGAACGATTGCCCCACCGCGCCCTTGCGCTCGTTCAACGCCCCGCGCTTCGCCTACTTCGACCAGTTCGTCGACGGTGACTGGGCGGATCAGAAGGTCCTCGACGTGGGCTGCGGTGGCGGGTTCACCACGGAGTTCCTCGGCGAACGCGGCGCCGACGTCTCGGGCGTGGATGTCTCGCCGGACCTCGTCGCCGCGGCCGATCGGCATGCCCGGCAGGCCGGCCTGAAGATCGACTACTCCGTCGGCAGGGCCGAGCGGCTCCCCTACCCCGACGCCTCGTTCTCCGTGGTCACCTGTGTCGACGTGCTGGAGCACGTGGCAAGTCCGGGAGAGGTGGTGCGGGAGGTCCACCGGGTCCTCGCGCCCGGCGGAGTCTTCCTCTACGACACCATCAACCGGACCACCGCGGCCCGGCTGATGATGATCTGGCTGCCCGAGCGGCTGCTGCGCGCGGTCCCGCAGGGCACCCACGACTGGCACGACTTCATCACCCCGGCCGAGATGGTGGGTCATCTGGGAGCGGCCGGGTTCACCTCGCTCGGCCGGATGTCGGGCATGGCGATCCTCGGGAAGCGCCACGACGGCAGTGCACGGATCGTGCCGACCCGGGACCTCTCGTGCACCTACATGGGCGCGGCCCGGCGCTGACACGGCGAAGTCCCGGGAGGGCGCCTTCGGCCCCGGAGCGTCACGCCTGAGAAAGCCCCTGTAACCCGGCGCAGCAAAGCGCCCGGAAAGGCTCCATGCGCCACTCTCAGGGGTTTTCTCGACATGCGGGCAGGGGGGATTGACTGGAGGGCTCCACGGCCACGAGGCGGGCGCACGGGTGGCTTCCCGCCCTAGGTTCACGTCGGACTTTCGGTATCTTGGAGAACGTCCCGCCGCCTCCCCGGCGTCGGGACCGGCGGGCCCCGAGGGCCTTCTCAGGCCTACCCGCGACACGTTTTCCGTCCAGCGATCCGACCGCTCTCGCACCATGGCGTGCGGGAGCGCGGTTTGCCGTGCCCGAAAAGAGAGCATTGTGACGACTTCCGGCACTCACGCCGCCTTCGACATCTCCGGCGCCGAGCAGAACGGCCATGCCGGGTCCGGTGCGTACGACGCCACCGCGATCACCGTCCTGGACGGACTCGACGCCGTACGCAAGCGGCCCGGCATGTACATCGGCTCCACCGGCGAGCGAGGTCTGCACCATCTGGTGCAGGAGATCGTGGACAACTCCGTCGACGAGGCGCTGGCCGGGGTCGCCGACCGGATCGACGTGACGATCCTGGCCGACGGCGGCGTACGAGTGGTCGACAACGGACGCGGCATCCCGGTGGGCATGCACCCGGTGGAGAAGAAACCGGCCGTGGAAGTCGTCCTGACGGTGCTGCACGCGGGCGGCAAGTTCGGAGGCGGCGGGTACGCGGTCTCCGGCGGTCTGCACGGTGTGGGCCTGTCGGTGGTCAACGCGCTGTCGACCAGGCTGTCGGCGGAGATCCGGACCGACGGCCACCGGTGGACCCAGGAGTACGAGGGCGGAGCGCCGACAGCGCCGCTGGCCCGCCACGAGGCCACCTCGGAGACGGGCACGTCCCTGACGTTCTGGGCGGACGGCGGCGTCTTCGAGACCACCGAGTACTCCTTCGAGACGCTGGCCAGGCGTTTCCAGGAGATGGCCTTCCTCAACCGAGGGCTGACCCTGACCCTCACCGATGAGCGCGCGTCGGCCCGCGCGTCGGCCGCGGCCGACGAAGCGGGTCCGGGCACCGTCGGGGAGCGGGCCGCGAAGACGGTCTCCTACCGCTACGACGGCGGCATCACCGACTTCGTCGCCTACCTCAACGCCCGCAAGGGTGAACCGGCCCATCCCTCCGTCGTCTCCATCGCCGCCGAGGACACCGAGCGGCTGCTGTCGGTGGAGGTGGCCCTGCAGTGGAGCAGCCAGTTCGCCGACAGCGTCTACTCGTACGCCAACACCATCCACACCCACGAGGGCGGCACCCATGAGGAGGGCTTCCGCACGGCGCTGACCACGGTCGTCAACCGGTACGCGCGCGAGAAGAAGCTGCTGCGCGAGAAGGACGACAACCTCACGGGTGAGGACATCCGCGAGGGTCTGACCGCGATCATCTCGGTCAAGCTGGGCGAGCCGCAGTTCGAGGGCCAGACGAAGACCAAGCTGGGCAACAGCGAGGCCAGGACGTTCGTGCAGAAGGTCGTGCACGAGCACCTGACGGACTGGTTCGACAGCAATCCCGGCGAGGCGGCCGACATCGTCCGCAAGGCGACACAGGCGGCCACCGCCCGGATGGCGGCCCGCAAGGCGCGGGACCTGACCCGACGCAAGGGCCTGCTGGAGTCAGCGGCCCTGCCGGGCAAGCTGTCCGACTGCCAGTCCAACGATCCGGCGAAGAGCGAGATCTTCATCGTCGAGGGCGACTCCGCCGGCGGCTCGGCCAAGTCCGGCCGCAACCCGCAGTACCAGGCGATCCTTCCCATCCGCGGCAAGATCCTCAACGTCGAGAAGGCCCGTATCGACAAGATCCTGCACAACCAGGAGGTCCAGTCGATGATCTCCGCGTTCGGTACGGGCGTGCACGAGGACTTCGACATCGAGAAGCTCCGCTACCACAAGATCATCTTGATGGCGGACGCCGACGTCGACGGCCAGCACATCAACACCCTGCTGCTGACCTTCCTGTTCCGCTTCATGCGACCGCTGATCGAGCACGGACACGTCTACCTCTCCCGCCCGCCGCTCTACAAAATCAAGTGGACCCGCGACGACTTCCAGTACGCGTACTCGGACCGCGAACGCGACCTCCTGCTGGAACGGGGCCGGCAGGACGGCCGCCGGGTCAAGGACGACTCCATCCAGCGGTTCAAGGGCCTGGGTGAGATGAACGCCGAGGAGCTGCGCATCACGACCATGGACCAGGAGCACCGTGTCCTCGGCCAGGTCACCCTCGACGACGCCGCCGTCGCCGACGCTCTCTTCTCCGTCCTGATGGGCGAGGACGTCGAGGCCCGGCGCTCCTTCATCCAGCGCAACGCCAAGGACGTGCGCTTCCTCGACATCTGATCGCGCCGATTCCCGGCCGCCCACTCGCCCCGGCCAACCACTCGCCCAGGCCGCACCCGCGGCCTGGGCGGCCCGCCCTTGCCCGCCCGCAGCCGAAGAGAGCACTGCGTGAGTACGTTCCCCGTCCCGTCCCCCGGCAGCCGCGTCCAGGACGGCTCCGACTACACCGCGCGGCACCTGACCGTCCTCGACGGACTCGAGGCCGTGCGCAAGCGCCCTGGCATGTACATCGGCTCCAGCGACAGCCGCGGCCTGATGCACTGTCTGTGGGAGATCGTCGACAACGCCGTCGACGAGGCCCTGGCCGGCGTCTGCACCCGTATCGAGGTCGTCCTCCACAGCGACGGGTCGGTGCAGGTGAACGACAACGGCCGGGGCATCCCCGTGGACACCGAACCCCGCACCGGCCTGTCCGGCGTCGAGATCGCCTACACCAAACTCCACGCCGGCGGAAAGTTCGGCGGCGGCTCCTACGCCGCGTCCGGCGGTCTGCACGGCGTCGGTGCCTCGGTGGTCAACGCGCTCTCCGCCCGGCTCGACATCGAGGTCGACCGCCACGGACACACCCACGCCATCAGCTTCCGTCACGGCGTGCCCGGCACCTACACGGCCCCCGGGCCCGATGCCCCCTTCACCCCCGCTCAGGGCCTGCGCCGAACCGCCGAGATCCCCATGTCGCGTACCGGTGCACGCGTGCGCTACTGGGCCGACCACCAGATCTTCCTCAAGGAAGCAGAGCTCTCTCTGGACACGCTGCACCGGCGCGCTCGTCAGACCGCGTTCCTGGTGCCCGGGCTGACCATCGTCGTCCGCGACGAGTACGGACTCGGCGCAAACGGCAGCAAGGGCACAGAGGTCTTCCGCTTCGACGGCGGCATCAATGAGTTCTGCGAGTACCTGGCCGACGACAGAGGTATCTGCGACGTCCTGCGCTTCAGCGGGCAGGGCAGCTTCAAGGAAACCGTCCCGGTACTCGACGAGCAGGGTCAGATGTCCCCCACCGAGGTCACCCGGGAAATCGGCGTCGACGTCGCGATGCGCTGGGGTACCGGCTACGACACCACCGTCCAGTCCTTCGTCAACGTCATCGCCACCCCCAAGGGCGGCCCCCATGTCGCGGGCTTCGAACGATCGGTGGCCAAGACCGTCAACGAGGCCCTGCGCGCCACCAGGCTGCTGCGGGTCGCCGAGGACGACGTCGTCAAGGACGACGTCATGGAGGGCCTGACCGCGGTCGTCACCGTCCGGCTCGCGGAGCCGCAGTTCGAGGGGCAGACCAAGGAGGTGCTGGGCACCTCGGCCGCCTCCCGCATCGTCGCGCAGGTCGTGGCCAAGGAGCTCAAGGCGTTCTTGACCTCCGCCAAGCGCGACGCCAAGCAGCAGGCCCGCACCGTCCTCGACAAGATCGTGGCGGCGGCCCGCGCCCGCGTCGCGGCCCGACGGCACAAGGAGGCCCACCGCCGTAAGACGGCGCTGGAATCGTCCTCGCTGCCCGCCAAGCTGGCCGACTGCCGCAGTGATGACGTCGCGCGCAGCGAGCTGTTCATCGTCGAGGGCGACTCCGCGCTGGGCACGGCGAAGCTCGCCAGAAACTCCGAGTTCCAGGCACTGCTGCCGATCCGCGGCAAGATCCTCAACGTCCAGAGGGCTTCCGTGACGGAGATGCTCAAGAACGCCGAGTGCGGCGCGATCATCCAGGTCATGGGGGCCGGTTCCGGCCGTACCTTCGACCTCGGCCAGGCCCGCTACGGCAAGATCATCATGATGACCGACGCCGACGTGGACGGCTCGCACATTCGCACCCTGCTGCTGACCCTGTTCCACCGTTACATGCGGCCCATGGTCGAGGCCGGTCGGGTCTTCACCGCTGTGCCTCCACTCCACCGCATCGAGCTCGTCCGGCCCGAGAAGGACCAGGACACGTACGTGTACACCTACTCCGACCGCGAACTGCGGGACACACTCGCGCAGTTCCAGAGCACGGGCGTCCGGTACAAGGAATCCATCCAGCGCTACAAGGGCCTCGGCGAGATGGACGCCGATCAGCTGGCCGAGACAACGATGGCCCCGCGGCGCCGCACCCTGCGCCGCGTCAACCTCACCGATCTGGAGGCCGCCGAGCGGGTCTTCGACCTCCTGATGGGCAACGACGTCGCGCCCCGCAAGGAGTTCATCTCACGCTCCGCCGTGGGACTCGACCGATTCCGGCTCGACCTGTGAGCCACCGCCGCATCCGCAGCCCTTGAAGTCGCGGGCCAGTCACAGCCAGTCGTCGAGCGTGGCCACGAAGGCGTCGAAGTCCTCGTAATGGATGCAGTGCCTGGCGCGCACCACCCGGACCTCGAAACCGCGGGCGGTCAGGTCCGCGCGGTCCGCCTCGCTCAGCGTCAGTGGATTGTCCGCGGCGGCCAGCACGAGCGAGGGCACCACGGCCGCCTCGGGGACGTACGCGGTCAGGTCGTCGACGTCGAACACCGCTGCCGACTCCGGGTCCCACGCGGCTCGCGCCTCCGCCTCCACACGTACGTCGGCCGCGTCCCAGCGGCGGTTGAAGCCCCGCACGATACTGCGGTTGGCGCCTTTGAACTGCCCCATGGCCGCCACCTTGTCGGCGGTGGACCTCGCTCGCTCGGCGGCAGCGGTGGCCCACGTCGGGTCGGCGTACACGCAGCGCTTGGCACCCAGCCGGTCGGCGGCGAGGCCGAGCAGCAGGCCGCCCAGCGAGTGGCCGATGGCGAGCTCCGGGTCCGGGGGCAGCGCATGGGTCAAGTCGTCGGCGAGTGCGGTGAGTTCGTAGCCGCCGCGCGGGCTGTTCCCGTGGCCGCGCAGGTCGACGCCGACGACGCGGTATCCGCGGCCGGCCAGGGCGGGGCCGAGCCGGTGCCAGGTGCGGTGGTCCGACATCAGACCGTGGACGAGCACCGCGACGCGGTCGCCGGTGCCCCAGGTGTGGGTGTGCAGCTTCATGACGTCAGTGTCGGCGCGGCGGGTCGTCGTTGCCCTTGAAGGGGCCTTGACCGGCCGGGTCCGCGCACGGACGCGGGCCGCCGTCGGCGCCTCGGCCTCCGACCTTCAACACGGCGTCAAGTCCCTTTCCACACAGGGGCTTTAGCGTGATCCGTCCCGATGGGGACCTTCGCGTACCGCAATCGAGCAAGGAGAGCGAGCGATGACGACCAACGAGTACGTCCTGAACGGGGAGACCGCCGCGCCGGACCTGCCGGCCGGGGTCAGCCTGACCGCTGTGGGCATCGCCTTCGGTCGGGTGGCCGAGAGCCGCCGGGCCGACCAGCTCTTCGACGACCCGTACGCCCGGCACTTCGTGGCCGCCACGGGCTGGGAAGCCACCGAGCAGGTCCACGCGATCACCCCGTACGTCGCCCTGCGCACCCGCTTCTACGACGACCGCCTTCGGGGCGCGGCTCAATCGGGCATCCGGCAGGTGGTGCTGCTCGCGGCGGGCCTGGACACCCGGGCGTTCCGGCTGAACTGGCCGTCCGGGACACGCCTGTTCGAGGTCGATCTGCCTCGGCTGCTCGAATTCAAGGAGCGTGTGCTCGGGTCGGTGTCCGCCGCACCGGCCTGCGAGCGGACCGTCGTCCCCGCCGACCTCTACGACCCGGTCTGGACCTCGGCGCTGACCGGCGCGGGCTTCCGGCCCGAGGAGCCGACCGCCTGGCAGATCGAAGGGCTGCTGCCCTACTTCACCGAGGAGGAGAACGACCGCCTCCTGTCCGCGGTGGGCGATCTCTCGGCGCCCGGCACCGTCCTCGCCCTCGACCACATCGACTCGGCCTCGATGCGGGGCCGGCTGCGCGCGATGGCCGCCGAGGTGCGGTCCATGGGAGCGGACTGGAAGTCGGTCCTGGACGACCCGGGCACCTGGCTCGCGGGGCACGGCTGGCGGATGACCGACCGGCCGGACTTCGCCGAACTCGCCGCCCGGTACGGCCGGGCGGCGGAGCCGGGGGTGCCGACCGGGACCAGCGGCCTGGTCGGCGCGGTGCGTCAACGCTGAGTGGTGCCGCCGCGATCAGGCCCGGCGAACCCGGCCATCGACCCGACCGTCGGGGCGCACAGGTCAGCCGCGCTGGCAGTCGGTGGGCTCGACGCTCTGCACCGCGTCCAGCTTGTTGCGCCACTCCCAGTTGGTGCTCCGGTCGCCCGTCCAGATCGTGCGGTAGAGGCACTCACCGGGCCTGACCCAGTCGATGGCGTACACCGTGACGTCGGCGTTCGACTCGAAGGAGGCGGCGTTGTCGTGCACCGGCGCCGGTACGTCGGCGTAGCCCGGCGGGCGATAGCACCAGCTTGCCCCCGCATAGCCGGGCTCGGTGTAGAAGCAGACGTCTCCCAGGCCCGCCGCGCGGTCCGGGGCGGGCGCGGCGGATGCCGGGGCGATCGACAGGAGAGTTGCGGCGATCACGACGGCGAGAGCAGCGGTTCGGCGAGGCATGTCGATGGTTCTCCCAGATGTGGTGGCCGACACTGTGCACGCCACCCATCCCCATGCGTCATCGCGGCTAAGCGCCACGCCACCCGGAGCGGTGACTAGTCATACCGCAGGCGGGACGCCGGGGTTCGGGGCGCGCACAGCACGGCCTCGTCCGCAGGCGCAACGCGAAATGCCCCCCCTCCCGCTGGGGAGGGGGGCATGACGCATGGCAAGAAGATCGGAATGCCTGAAGACCAGAAGGCCGGAGGACCGAAAGGCCGGGAGGCCCATCATCGGTGCCGAGCCGGAGGATCTCTGCGGGTCAGAGAGCGCGAAGTGCTCCCCACGTCTTCTTGCCGACAATGCCGTCGTACGGCTTCACCTTGTACGTGCTCTGGAACCACTTGACCGCCTTCTTCGTCTTGTCGCCGAAGTGGCCGTCGACCTTCAGTGCCTGGTGGTCCCGCGTCCATATGGTCACCTGGTTGATCAGGGACTGGATCTCCTTGACGGCGGCGTAGTTGGGGCTGCCGAAGCCGATATTGGCGGTGCCGCTGTAAAAGCCGCACCAGTTGCCGAAGTTGGAGTAATACACACAGGTGCCGGCGGCCTGCGTTGCCACGGAGTCCTTCGCCCCACCGGTGTCCGCCGAAGCAACGGCCGCCCCCGGCCCCCACGCCAACGCGCCTCCACCTGCCAGCAGAGCGGTCGCAATGCCGACCGCCAACCTGTTCCGCATCGTGCTTCCCCCTGTTCGCGAAAGCGGCGCCGATCGGCGTCACTTGGCGAAAGGTTAGGGTCGCCCGTCAGGCCATGTCGTCGGGTGGCTGATTGACCTGGCGCTCAACCTTTGGGGTAGCGGTGGTCAACCAAGGCTGTACTGCGGAGACTTCGTCAACTGGCGTGGTAGCCCCACCGGCAGGCGGGGACGGACGGCCCGCCGCTCACCGCGCGGGCGTGGCCGCCTCCCAGGTCAGGGTGAGTCCCGCGTACAGGTAGCGCGTGGCCTCGACGGCCAGGAGCAGTACGGTGTCCCCCGGCGTGATGCGGCCCCGCCGCCAGCCGTCGTCGAGGGCGAGCGGTACCGCGGCCGACCCCGTCGCCCCGACGTCGGCCAGGTTCTCCACCACCTTGGGCTGCAGGGCCGTGTGGTCCGCGGCGGTCATGCCCGCGGCCTCCAGCTCCCGGCCGAAGTACTCGGCGTTGCCCTCCGGCAGCACACACGCGTCCAGGTCGGCCAGAGCCAGGCCGGAACGGGTCAGCATGTCCTGGAGCCCGGTGACGAAGACCTCCGGGCCGTGCCTGGTGGTGCCGGGGATGTCCACCTCGATCCGCGGGGGCCGCCCCGCGTCGGCCCCGCGTGGCGCGGGTGCGGTGCCGCCGCCCACCACGCGGATGCCGGGCTTGCGCCCGGCTCCCAGGCACTGCGTGGCGAAGACGCCGTCCGGACCGGTGGCGGGGCCCTCCTCGGCGCGCAGCACCACGGCTCCGGCTCCGTCGCCGAAGGTGTGCACGGTGAGCCGGTCCCGCATCCGCACCTTGCGCGGATCCTGACCGAGGTAGGAGTGGACCAGGAGCGGCGAGACGGACTCGGCGCCGACCACCAGGGCCGTGCGGTACGTGCCGTCGGCGAGCAGGCGCCGCGCGATGTCCAGGCCCTGTACGGCGCCCACGCATCCGGCCCGCACCTCGATGACCGCACAGTGCTCCAGGCCGAGCCGCTCCAGGACGTACGTACCCGCGACAGGGAGCTGGAAGTCGGGGGTCGCCGTGGCCACCACGAGCAGGTCGACGTCGCCGGCCGTCAGGCCCGCCCGGTCCAGGGCCTGCCGGGCGGCGTTCTCGGCCATGGTCGCTGTTCCGCTGTGGTGCTCGCCCGTGGCGGGGTCGACGATCCAGTGCCGCCGGGTGACTTGGATGCCTCGCAGGACTTCGTCGGGCAGCGGCCCGCACAGCTTCTCCAGTGCGGCGTTGTCGATGGGGTCGCCGGGCAGATCGGCCCCCGTGCTGAGGACCGAGACGTGGTGCGGGGCGGGGTGGGACATGGTCAGTGCTCCGTTCTCGAAAGTCGAAGGGCGGAGGTCCAGGGGCGGAAGGTCGAAAGACGGAAGGCGGAGGTGGGAGGTGGGAGCGGGGTCGTCAGGCGCGGGACAGGCTCAGCGCCACCGCCTGGCCGTCGAGGCCACGGGCCAGGGCGAGCGCCGACTCCGGCCGGGTCTCCCGCGGCTCACCGGGCACGTAGTCCAGGTCGCACGCGGGGTCGGGATCGGTCAGGTGGCAGGTCGCGGGGACGACGCCGGAGTCGAGGGCGAGCGCGGCCACTGCCGCGTTGAGGGCACCGGCGCCGCCGACCAGATGTCCGGTCTGCGGCTTCACGCTGCTGGCCTGGAGGGTGTCGGCCGCCGTGCCGAGGGCACCGCGCAGCGCCCGCGTCTCGCTGATGTCGCCGGAGGGTGTCGCGTCGCCGTGCGCGGCGACGTAGTCGACCCCTGCGGGGGCGCCGCCAGGGCCGTTATCGGCGTCGCGCAGCGCGCGGCGGATCGCACGGGCCAGACCCGCGCCGTCCTCTGTCGTGCCATGCGGGCGTACGCGCTCGTTGCCCGAGCCGAATCCGGTGAGTTCGGCATAGATGCGGGCGCCGCGGGCCCGTGCGTGCTCCCGCTCCTCCAGGACGAGGAGCGCCGCGCCCTCGCCGAGAACGTATCCGCTGCGGTCCCGGTCGAAGGGGCGCACGGCCTCGGCGCCCCGCTGGTTGTCCGTGGTGAGCTGTCCGACGACGTCCAGCTTGGCCATGGACCACCACGAGGTCGCGTCGTCGAAGCCGCCCGCGAGCGCCAGTTCGGCCTCGCCGCGGCGCACGGCGCGCGCGGCCCTGCCGATCGCGACGGCGCCGGCCTCCGCCGTACCGGCGAAGAAGTTGTTGGGACCGCGGATACCGTAGCGCTCCGAGATGTAGAAACCGGCGGCCGGCTGCAGCCCCACGACGTACAGCAGCGGATGGATCAACGTCTGTGCGCGGCGGCCGATTTCGGGCAGGTCGGCGCTGCCGTCCGGCTTCCGTACGTCGTTCAGGGAGCGGATCATGCCGGCCGTCTCGGGCGCTTCCTTGTTGCTGCCGAGGAAGAGCCCGGTGCGGTCCCCGAGGCCGGCCTCGGCATCGATACCGGCGTCCGCGAGCGCCAGGCTGGCGCCTGCCATGGCGAGTTCTTCGCTGCGGGTGACGGCCTTGAGAGTACGTCGCGACGCCCACCGGGAGGGATCGAAGCCGTCGATCTCGACGCCGAGCCGGGTCTGCAGCGGCTCGGGGTCGTAGGCGCGCAGCGGGCCGATCGCGCTCTGTCCGGCCAACAGCGCCTTCCAGCTCTCCGCGGCGCCTTCGCCCAGCCCCGTCACCAGACCGAGGCCCGTCACCACCACCCGACGTTCGTGTCCGGTCATGCGTGCTTCTCCTTGGTCGAGGTGGTGGTCGAGGTGGTGGTCGGCGGGCTGCTCGGGATGGCGTCGGGGTCCTCCTCGTGTGCGCCGATCACCAGGCACGAGTTGCTGCCGCCGAACGCGAAGGCGTTCACCACGGCGGTCCGCACCGGCATGCGGCGCGCCGCCTTGGGCACGTAGTCCAGGTCGAGCTTCCGGTCCGGTGTGTCCAGGTTGATCGTCGGCGGCACCACGGAGTGGCGGATGGCGCCGACGGCGGTGAGGGCGCCGAGCGCCGCGCTCGCCGATGTGAGGTGGCCCGCCATGGACTTGGGGGAACTGATGACCAGCCGGTGGGCGCCGTCGCCGAACACCGTCTTGATCGCGTTGGTCTCCGAGCGGTCGTTGCCGGGGGTGCCGGTGCCGTGGGCGACGACGTAGTCGATGGCGTCGGTGGTCAGGCCCGCGTCGGCGATCGCCCGCTGCATGACCAGGTCCGCCCCGGAACCGTCCGGAGGCGAGTCGGTGACCCGCCAGGCGTTCAAAGTGCTGGCGTAGCCGCGCAGTTCGGCGAGGATCTCGGCGCCCCGCTCCAGTGCGGCGGTGCGCTCCTCCAGCGCGAGGACCACGGCGCCCTCACCGAGCACGAAGCCCGAGCGGTGCGCGGCGAAGGGCCGCGAACCCGACTGCGGGTCGTCGTTGTAGTCGCGGGTGAGGGCGCCGAGGTTGTTGAATCCGATGACGTCGATCCAGGTGGTCAGCGCGTCGAAGCCGCCCGCGAGCATGAACGTCGCGTCGCCCTCCTGGATGGAGCGCAGCGCCTCGCCGATGGCGTGTCCGGAAGCGGAGCACGCCGTACTGACGCCGAAGGCGGGGCCGTAGCCGCCGAGCAGCCGGGCCACGGCGTTCACCGGCACGTTCTGGTCCTCGCACAACACCGCGTCGGGCGTCCTGCGTACGAACGCGTCCGGTCTCCCGGTCGCCTCCCGCTCGGCGCCGACGTCCATCATGAGCTGGAGGTCGGGGTGGCCGCAGCAGGCTCCGAGGGACACCCCGCGCTCGTCCTCCGGGTGCGCGGGGTCCAGTGTTCCCGCCGAGCGCAGCGCCTCGGCGGCGGCCGCGACCACGAACTGCCCGGCCCGGGAGAGGGTTTCACCGGCGAAACCGTCCGGCAGTGCCTCGGGGCCGAAGCCGCGTACCTCTCCGGCGATCCGCACCGGGAAGCCGGTGGGGTCGAAGGTGGTGATCGGCCCCACGCCGCTGCGCCCTTCGACGAGCCCTTGCCACGTGCTTGCGGCATCGTTGCCGAGCGGGGTGACCGCGCCGACGCCAGTGATCACGACGCGCCTCATCGCGCCTCCACGGGGCCGGTGCCGGGGCGCCGGACGCCCCGGCCGTCGGTGCGGGCCCCTGCGGGCCATCGCGTGAGCTGCATGGTCATGGTCCTTCTCCCTCAGGGACGGGCGGGGTGTTCGGCCCCGGCTCCAGGGCCCGGTGCGCAGACGAGCACCACCTGGGCCACGGCGAATCCGGCTGTGTGCGACAGCGAGACCTCGCTCTGCGCCACTCCGGCGCGCCGGGCCAGTCGCCCGGCTGCCCCGTGCAACCGCAGCACGGGGCAGCCGCCCAGCTGGTTGACGACCTCGATGTCGGTCCAGTCCACTCCGGCCGCGCCGGTCCGCAGTGCCTTCATGGCCGCTTCCTTCGCGGCGAACCGCGCGGCCAGGTGCTCCGCGGGCCGGCGGCTGCGGCTCGTGCAGTAGCCGCGCTCGCGCTCGGTGAAGACGCGGCGGACCAGGGCGGGGTGGTCCCGCAGCAGCCGTGCCAGCCGGTCCACGGCCACCAGGTCGGTGCCGATCAGCAGCCGGGGCAGGGTTCCTGTGCGCAGCACGGGCCGCGTCAGGCCGCGTCGGCCAGCGCCGTGCGCCGGCTCACCAGGTCGACGAGGTTGCGGATGGTGAACAGGCCGAGCACGTCGTCGGCCATGAGCGGCTCGGTCAGCCGGCTCCGGTCGAACTGCGGCAGGACCTTCTCCAGGTGGGTGAGGCCGGTGTCGTTGACCACCTCGTCCTCGTCGGCGAACTCCTCGTCGGGGATGCCGCCCTGGAGCAGGTCGGAGATGTCGTCGACGGTGAGCAGGACCCCGCAGACGCCTTCGATCCGGTACATGATGTCCAGCATGTCGAGGGACTCCGCTCCCAGGTCGCCGATGAGGGCTGCGTCGGGCTGGGCCTCCTCCGTGTCGATGCCGATCGCCTCGGCGACGGCCTCGCGGATGGGGGTGAGCAGGTCGTGGGGTGCTCGGGTCATGGCGAGTTGTCCTTCCACGGAACGGTTCGGTGGGGTCGAGCGGCCGTCCGGAGGCGAATCCGTCCCCTACGGGCGGACCGGCACTCGGGCCACTCGCCCCCTGGCCGATGCCACGATGCCGCGCCGTGGTCGACGGCTTTCTTGACGCCACCTTGAACACTGATGCGCTGAAGTGGCGTGCCGAAGGCTCCCGTCGGCGTGCGAACTCGCCGTGAACGAGGGCGTGCCCGGGAGGGACTTCCGGTCCGTGTGGTTGAGCCTGAGCGCGACAGGTGTCGCAATCGCACGACAAGTCGCCGAGAAACGGTGTTGTCGGTGGAGTCTGCCAGGGTGTGCGTCGTGGATGAATTGGTGGAGCGTGTCGACGGTCGAGATCGCGTGCTGGGGGTGGTCAGCCGTCGGGAGGCCATCCGGGAGGGTTGGCTGCATCGGGTCGCCGTGACGGTGTGTCGCGATGCTCGTGGCCGGATCCTCGTCCACCGGCGGTCGGAGCAGGTGTCGCGCTTCCCCGGGCTCCATGAGGTCGAGGTCGGTGGCGCCGCACATGTCGGCGAGTCCTATGAGCGCGCCGCCGCGCGGGAACTGGCCGAAGAGCTGGGCATTCGTGCGCTGCCGCGCCTGCTGTTCACGTTCATCAACCGCAGCGGTTTGAGCCCTCACTGGCTCGGCGTGCACGAAGCCGTGGTGCCGGACGCCGTGGTCCCCGATCCCGACGAGGTCGCCTGGCACGGCTGGCTGACCGAGCCGGAGCTCGGCTCGGCCCTGCTGGAGTGGCGCTTCACCCCCGACAGCCACGAAGCCTTCAGCCGGTATCTCGCGTTCCGGAGCGCACAGCCCTGACCTCTCTCGCCCCTCGACGGTTCCAGTAACTGCCTCATCAGGGCCGTTCCAGTAACTGCCTTTTCTTCCAGTAACTGCCTTTTCAGGGCGGGCGGTTGACGACCACAAGCCCGCTACGGCTCAGCGGTTGCTGGTCCTCCGTACTCAGGCAGGCGGCAGCACGCGGGCGTGGGCTGCGGCCAGTGCGATCCGGACCGCGCGGCCCGCAGTTGACTCGTCGACCGGCTCGCCGGTGAAGACGAGTCGAAAGTAGATCGGTGCGGCGAGGGTCTTCAAGAGTTCCGCCGGGTCGGTGTCCGCAGGCAGTTCGCCGCGCTCGACGGCGCGGGTGACAACGACGGCCGTCCGCCGGAAACGGTCGACGAAGACGGCGTTCTTCACTTCGGCCAGCCGTGGGATGCGTACGGCATCCGACAGGACGGTGGCGAGAAGCGCCTGCCCTGCTCGTGTGGTCATGGTGGCGATCAGCATGCGGGCCAGTTCGTGCAGGTCGCTTTCCACTGCACCGGTGTCAGGGACCGGGATGTCCTCGGCGAAGTGTCCGGCGATCGCATCGGCGACAAGACTGTCGGAGTCCTTCCAGTTCCGATAGATCGTCGTCTTGTGCACCCCGGCGCGTTTGGCGACACCTTCAACGGTCATCGCCGCGTAGCCGACTTCGGTCAGCTCGGTGACAGCCGCTTCCAGCACGGCCGCACGCATCCTCTTGCCCCGCCCGACAGGGCGGTTCGGGCGGTCGGGGGCTGAAGGCGACACAGAAGGATCCATTGCAACTCCTGGTTGCGTTGACGGCGGCACGCGTGGCAGTCTCCAATCTATCGCAACAGGCAGTTGCAATATTGCCGTGTGCTCTCTGGCGCAGCAGGCAATCACCCACCACGGAATGAGGCTCCATGCCCCGTGATCCGCGCGCATCCGCTCACGTCTCGCCCCACGACCATGGCACCGTGGCCACGAACGGAGTTGCCGACGGTCCTCACCCGGTCTGCCTGCGTTCCCATGGGTCGGCGCCACAAGCAGTTCCCGGTCCGAGGTGGACGCTGAGCTCCATCCCCGACCAAACGGGGCGGCTGGCCGTGGTCACCGGCGCCAACAGCGGCATCGGATACGTCACCGCTCGCGAACTCGCCCGCCACGGGGCCCACGTCGTCCTCGCCTGCCGCCACCGCGAGCGCGGACGGGACGCCTTACAGCGGCTGCGTGGCGAAGTGCCGGACGCCCAGGCCGAATTGCGCAGCCTCGACCTCGCCGACCTGAAGTCCGTCCGCAGCTTCGCGCAGGGCTGGAATCACGACCGGCTGGACCTTCTGGTCAACAACGCCGGCATCGCGATGGTGCCGTTCTCGCGGACCGTCGACGGCTTCGAGTCGCAGTTCGGCACCAACCACCTCGGCGCCTTCGCCCTCACAGGCCTGCTCATGCCCCACCTGCTCGCCGCCGCCGACCCTCGCGTGGTCACCGTCAGCAGCGAAGGCCAGCGATTCGCCCGGTTCGACATCGACAACCTCAACGCGGAAAGCCGTTACCGAGCGGTGTTCGCCTACCTCCAGTCCAAGCGAGCCAACCTCCACTTCGCCATGGAACTGCAACGCAGGGCAGAAACCGCCGGGCTGAGCCTGCGGAGCATGGCTGTCGCGCCTGGGCTCACGCGATCCAACGTCCTCACCGGTGGCGCCAACAGCGCCAGGGGGCGCGCGTACGGAGCCCTCGCGCGTTCCCTCGTACGCATCGCATTCCGCCCCACGCCGGAGGGCGCCAAGACCTCCTTGTACGCCTCAACTGACCCCAGCCTTCCGGGAGGCAGTTATGTCGTGCCCGACGGGCCGTTCCAGCTCCGAAGCGAACCCGTCCTCCGCGCAAAAGAACGTGCCGCCCAGGACTCCGCCACGGCCCAACGGTTGTGGGTGCTCTCGGAACAGCTCACCGGCGTGAACTATCCGCTGCCTGCCGAACAAGCAGCCCGTCGATGACCGCTGGCGACGCTCCCGTCGACGAGACCGCTTCACAGCCCCGCTGACACATGCGGCCGGCTCTCCAGGCTCAGCGCGAAGCGTCGGTACGGCTCGAGGAGCCGGTACCGCTGCAGGCCGCCGCCGGCCGCCGCCCCCGCGACCTGGAGCAGATGCTGGTCGGCGAGTTGCTCCAGGGCGTTCTCCACCTCGGCCTGCGCCAGGCCGGGCAGGGCACCCGCCGTCACCTCTCCCGCGCCGCCCGCCACCCGGCCCAGGTGGCGGAAGAGCCTGGACGCCACACCGGGGAGACGGCCGTACGAGCGCGCCACCGAGTCGATGAACTCCCGGTCCCCTGCGGCCAGTTCCTGTAGATGGCACCCTTCGTCGGTGAGGCGGTTCACGAGGAACTCCAGGGACCAGTGCGGGTGGCTCACCAAGCGGTCGGCGATGGCGCGCAGCACCAGTGGCAGGCCGCCGCTGAGTTCGACGAGCCGTGCGGCCGCCAAGGGCTCGGCCAGTACCCGCTCCCGGCCCACCATCCGGGCCAGCACGTCGAGGCCGTGCCGCTCGGAGAGTTCCCGCAGCAACAGGCGTCGCGCTCCCCAAGGCCCGCCGAGCGGTGCCCGACTCGTGACGATCACCGCGCAGCCGTGCCCGCCGGGGAGCAGCGGCCCCACTTGTTCGTCGTGCGCGGCGTCGTCCAGGACGACGAGGGTCCTGCGCCCGGCGAGGAGACCGCGGAAGAGCTGGGCCCGTTCCTCGGTGTCGTACGGCAGGGTGGCCCGGGGGGGCGAGTGCCGGCAGCAGCCTTCCGAGGGCGGCATGGGCGGTGATCGACCGCTCACCGCTGCCGCCCAGATCCACGAAGAGCCGCCCGTCCGGGAATCGGTCGCGCAAGCCGTGGGCCGCGTCGAGCGCCAGGGCGGTCTTGCCGACACCCGGGCCACCGGTGATCGACACGATCGACGGGCCCCGCTCCCCGTATCCGGCCAGCGCCGCGCGCAACCACTGCCCGTCCCGGTCCCGGCCGCTGAAGTCGGCGACCCCCATCGGCAGCAGGTCGATGCCCGGCGCGTCGGCGGCGGATCGCGACACCGGTTTCGTTCCCGGACGCCGCGGCGCGGAGGTGCCGAGCGGTTCGCCCCGCAGGATCACGCGGTGCAGCTCCCGCAATCCAGCGCCGGGATCGGTTCCCAGTTCCTCGGCCATGTGGCGCCGTGCCCGCTCGTACTGGGCCAGCGCCTCGGCCCGCTGACCGGAGAGGTAGAGGGCCCTGACGAGCCGTTCGTGCAAGGGCTCCGCCAGCGGGGCGTCGAGCAGGCACTGCCGCACAGCGGAGATGACCTCGGCGAACCGCCCTGCGTACAGGTGGGCGTCGGACCACTCCGCGAGTGCCTCGCGCCGCAGCTCCTCCAGGATGTCGCGGAGATGACCGGCCCACGAGCTGGTCAGCCCGGCAAGCGCCTCACCCCGCCAGAGCCCCAGCGCCTCGTCGAGCAGGGCGCACCGGCGCGGATCGTCGCACGGCAGGCTGCGCGAGGCGGCGATCAGGCCACGGAAGGCACCCAGGTCGACCTGCCCCGGTGCGACGTTCACCTGGTAGCCGGCAGCGGTCCGCCGGACTTCGATCGGAGCATCGGCCCCGGCCGTCGCCTCGTCGAAGACGCGCCGCAGACGAGAGACGTACGTGTAGATGACGTTGCGTACACCGTTGGGAGGCTCGTCGTCCCAGACCCGTTCGATGAGCGTCTGCAGAGAGGTGGGATGGCCGGGTTCGACCAGCAACGCCGCCAGAATGCTCCGCTGTCGGGCCGGCCCCAGGTCGACCTGCCGCCCTTGAACCAGCAGCTCCACCGGGCCCAGCAGCCGGAACTCGATCATGCTTCCCCCAAGTCGCGCGAGTGAACCGTGCCGCACAGACTGCTCACACACCGCGGAGTCGCGCGCCCACCTCCTACTGCAACTGACGCGGCATCGAGCGCGGTACTCACATGGCCCATGCAACGATCCGGAAGGCCCGCCACCGCCGCCGGTCGAGGTGGTGCCGCCGTTCCGGCCGTCTCGGCAGCACGACCTCAACCATCAAGAACCGCTGGTCACTTCAAGCTCAGCGGGCACAGGACGGGCCGCATGGCGCCGACGTCCTCGGGCCGGGGCCGACCGCACCCCCCTCGCCTGAGCCCGGTTGTCGCGGTACGCCGCGCCGCCGGGCTCGCCCCGGAGATAACTCGCGGACATGACCCGCCACGACGAGGAGGCATCCCCTCGGCTCGCCCGTCGCCCCCCCGCCGCAAGAAATGTCGCGCACCCGCGTCATGGCCGCAGGACGACTTTGCCGACGGTGCGGCGGGCCAGCAGGTCCTCGTGGGCGCGCCGGGCGTCGGCGAGCGGATGGCTGGTCTCGGCCACGGGCTTGAGTCGGCCGCGTCGTACCAGGTCGAGGAGTTCGGTGAGCGGGCCGCTGACCGCACCGGGCGCGGCCAGCGTGGGCCTGAGCCAGAAGCCGACGACGGAGGCGTTGAGGCGGCCGAGCCGGGCCGGGTCGACGGGGGTGAAGCCGGTGCGGGAGGCGTTGCCGTAGCTGACGATGCGTCCGAAGGAGGCCAGGGAGTCCACCGCCTGGTCGAAGAGGTCCCCGCCGACCGCGTCCAGGATCACATCAGCCCTGTCCGCCAAGGGGTATTCGGCGATGCCGTCCGCCCCCAGCCCCAGGGCGACCTTCTCCTTGGCCGCGGAGGAGACGTGCGCCAGGACGCGCCCGGCCCCGAACTCCTTGGCCAGTTGCACCGCGAGGCTGCCCACACCGCCCGCCGCCGCGTGCACGACGACGCTCTCCCCCGGCCGCAGCCGGGCGGCGGACCGCAGCAGGTGCCAGGCGGTCAGGCCTTGCGTCAACAGCGCGAGCGCGCAGCCGGCATCGAGGTCTTCCGGGATGTCCACCAGGCCGGACTCCTTGGCCACCACCTGCTCCGCATAGCCGCGCGAGACCCGGGCCAGCACACGCCGCCCGTTCGCGGTGCGCCCGACGACCTCACTTCCGGGAACGTACGGCAGCAGGTCCGCACTCAGATAGGAGCCATCGGTCTGATGGGTGTCGGCGAAGTTGACCCCGACGGCCTCGACAGTGATCAGCACCTCACCCGGCCCGGGTTGCGGGGAGGCCAGCTCCACCAAGGACAGAACCTCGGGCCCACCGAAGCGATCAAACTGAATAGCAAGCATGGATCATGCTATCGCGCGGGTGTACGAACCTTCGGAGAATGTCCAACAGCACGACGGGGAGAGCGAGCTCGCCCGTCCAGGCAGAGGCCGCGGGCCATCAGGCAGGCGGGCGTCGCGTGCCCCCGCCGCTTCCGCTCAGCGGGATCAACGTGTCCAGGTGGGCACCCTTCACCCAGGATCCCAGCAGGTCGCGCTGGAGGGCCACGATGTCCTGGCGCTGCGCCAGGCCCAGCGCGGCCCTCGTGAACGCACGGCAGGTGGTGACGAACAGGGCGACATCCGCGCCGTGTTCGAGGCGGGCCGTGCCGACGAACTTCTGCATGTCCTGCGAGGACACGCTCCGGTGCGGCGCGTACTTCTTGCACTGGACGACCAGCTTGCGGCCGTCGGCGAGACGGCCGATGACATCCGCACCCAGGTCGCCGCTCCTGCCGCTGACGACGACATTCGTGCAACCGTCCCGCCGGCACAGATCGGCTACGCAGTGCTCGAACTCCTGCCAGGAGAGCGCGTCGACCTCCGCCATCGACAACTCCCGTGCCCTGACCTCCTCTTGCGCACGCCATTGCCGGTCCTCGCCGACCGCGAGCCGGTGCGCGCGCCACAGCGCCCAGCCGCCCCCTCCGACCACGGCCGCGGCGAGCACGGCCGCCAGGACGGGCCACACCGCCGCCCAGTTCGCGGCCACCCATACCGCAGCGGCCACCGCCGCCACCGCACCCCAGCCCTGCAGTTGCCCACGCGTCCGCTTCCGTAATCGCCGCCGCCGAGCTGCCATCACTCCCCCACTCCCCGACACCGTGCTCCGCAGTCTGGAAGTCCCTGTCGTACACGGCAAGAGGGCCCGCGAAGGACGCCGCCGCTACGGCCGCGCCAGGCTGCTCACCAGCGCCGCGGCCTCGTCCAGAAGTCCCAGTTCCGCTGAGCTCACGTTGGGGTCGGCGGCTCTCCTCATCCGCGCCCGCGCGAGATGACCGTCCCGTACGTCACCGAGGTCCACTACAGCGCCCAGGCTCCCCATCAGGGCTGCCAGCATCGACCGTGCTCCTGCCGCGACCTCGGCCGACGGGGAGACCGCGAACTGCGCGAGGATCAGGGTCGACATCGCCCAGTCCAGCTCGGGCGGGCCCTCGGCCGCAGTGCTCCAGTCGATCACCACGGGGCCCTGCGGCGTCAGCATCACGTTGTCCGGGTGCAGATCGAGGTGGAGAATCCGGTCCCCGGGAAGGGACGAGGCTCGGGCCGGAATCGAATGCAAATGGTGCAGCAGCTGCGCCAGCAGCGCCGCCGCGTTCTCCACGGTGATCGCGCCGTCCATCCACGCCTGCAGCATCGTCACCCCGGACAGTCGCCGCATCACGAGCTCGGAGGGCGTGTCTGCCGAGCGAACCACCGGGACCGGAAAGCCGTTTGCCGCGAGGTGCGACATCACCGCCGCCTCCGTCACGGCGTCGCCACCATGGCGATGGCGACGGAGCACCCAGTCCTCGTCGAGCTCGAACACATCGGCGCTTCGCCCCGAGCCCAGCAACTGTCCTATCGGCATGGGGTGAACCTACGCCACGCCACGCCACACCACCCGGCGTCACTTCACTGCACATCACTTCACGTCACGGAACTGGCGCATCGTCCGGAGGCTCAACCGACTCGGAGCCCCCTTCTCCCCTCGCCGCGATCAGCGGCCCCAGCAGCCGTGTGCCCGGCCCCACTCGCCCTCCGGGGCCCGGCAGTTGAGTCGTGTCGGCCACGGTGAGCGGCTCCCGGCAGCCGTCGCAGTCCACGACCGGCGTGGCCAGGTGCCCGCAGGTGTCGTGGCGGATACGGGCGGGTGGCCCCGCGGGTCCGGCGTACCACTTGTCGCCCCAGGCCATCAGCGCCAGCAGGACGGGGTAGAGCTCGCGGCCCTTCTCCGTGGCGACGTACTCCTCGCGCGGCGGGCTGGCCTGGTACCGCTCGCGCGTCAGTACGCCCTCCTCGACCAGCCGGGCCAGCCGCGCGGACAGGGTCTTGCGGGACAGGCCGAGGTCCTCCGCCAGTTCGTCGAAGCGGCGGATGCCGACGAGGACGTCGCGCATGATCAGGGCCGTCCACGCGTCGCCGAACAGGTCGGTCGCGCGGGCGATCGAGCAGGCGACGCCGGAGAGTTGGGTGCGGGTCACGCTCCCACCGTATCGCCGTTGGGTTCCCTCGGGAAACTCATGAATGTTAGGTTTATTCAGGGAACCTACCCTGCTCTGTTCCACTCTGACCTCACCCGCTCTGCCCTGCTCTGCCCTGCTCTGCCCTGTCGAGGGAGCCGCCATGGCCACCACCCCGCACATCGCACTCGACACAGCCGGGTCCGCGGCCGTCGACGGCCGCCACATCCGGGCCCTGACCTTCCAGTCCGTACGCCTCGAATATCTGCACCGCGTGCTTGCGGAGGCGAGCCCGGCGGCGGACGGCAGCCGGGCGCTCGTCGCGGGCAGCGGGCGCGGCCTGCTGGCCCGCGGCATCGCCCGGCTCGGCTTCGAGGTGGTCGCCGCCGACCCGTCCCCCGCCGCGACAGCCCTCGCCCTGGACGCGGACGACGACTCCGGCGTCGCCTACCTGACGATGCCCGCAGAGCAACTCGACCTACCGGACGGGCACTTCGACCTCGTGTACTGCGCCGACACCCTCGAGATCACGGAGCACCCGGACGCGGTCCTCGCAGAGGCGGCGCGCGTGCTGCGCCCCGGCGGAGTCTTCGTCTACGACACGGTCAACCGCACCCCCGTGTCCCGCCTCATCTACCTCGGCGCCTTCCAGACCTTCCCGGGCACACGGATCATGCCCCGCGGCCGCTACGCCGCACACCGACTGCGCCGCCCGGCACAGCTCGCCGAGGCACTCGACAGGGCAGGCCTGTCCGCGCAGGACGTATCCGCCTTCAAGCCCAGCGACGTACGCGGCCTGGTGCGCGCCACACGCGGGCGAAGGCGTGGCACGCTGACCGACGAGCAGCTGCCCGAGCTGGTCGACATGACGCTCGAGCCGGAAGGCAACCCGGTGGTGACGTATCTCGGGTACGCGGTACGCCGGGCATGACGAAGCGGCCTTCGCCGAGCGGAAGGCCGCTTCGGTACAGGTGCCTCTCGGGGCTCGGAGCTCGGGGCTGATGCCTCGTCAGCACAGGCCTTCCAGTGCGATGGTGGCCACCTGGAGCGGACGGACGTCGGCGACGCCGCCGCAGGGAAAGAGGCGCCGCCGTAGCGGGCGGCGGAATGACGACGCCATCGCGCAAGCCCCCACCCGCATTTGACGCCCAGGAAGTGGCGCGAAGCCGTGGTCAAGTGTGCGCCAGAGCACCCCCGTACGCACCGGCTATCGAACACAAGGCTGCTTCCGGCCGCCCTCGCCGCCCCGTGGAGTTGGCGCGTCCCCGGCCCATCCGCTCGCCGCCCCGACCGGAACAGGCAACGGCGCTCAGGTGCCGGCACCGCGCGCAGGGGCGATTCCGAGCCTTGATGCCGTGTTCCGCGGCCCGCACCACCCCTCGTCGATTTCTCCATACCCCGCCGGGTACCCGCAGAGGTCGAGCGACGCCTTGAGCGGGGTCTCCTGCACCTCTGGATACCCCCCTGGGTATAACTGTTAGGGTGAACACCAGATACCCCCCGGGGTAACAGTTCGAAAGGAGTCGTAAGTCGTGTTCTTCGTCGACACCCTGGAGTTCGCGGGCCTGGGCAACCGCAGTTATCTGGCCGGCGGGCCCCACGCCGCGGTGGTCATCGACCCGCCGCGCGACATCGACCAGGTCATCGCCGCCGCAGCCCGCCGCGACGTACGCATCGCCTTCGTGGCCGAGACCCACGTCCACAACGACTACGTCACCGGCGGCCTCGAACTGGCCCGCGTCACCGGCGCCACCTACCTGGTGCCGGCCGCGGCACACGTGTCCTTCGCCCGCACCCCCATAGCCGACGGCGACACCGTGACGGTGGACGAAGGCCTGGTGCTGCGCGCGATCGCCACCCCCGGCCACACCCCGCACCACACCTCCTACGCCCTTGCCGATGACGGGCGCGGCGTGGCGGCGTTCACCGGTGGCTCACTGCTGATCGGCACCGTGGGCCGCCCGGACCTCGTCGAGCCGCGGCTGACCGAGCAGTTGGCCCGCGCCCAGCACGCCTCCGCCCACCGTCTCGCCGACGAGCTGGACGACGAGGTGCCGGTGCTGCCCACGCACGGGTTCGGCAGCTTCTGCTCCTCCTCGCAGACCGAGGGGGACGAGACCACGATCGGCAAGGAGCGCGAGACCAATGACGCGCTGACCCTGGACGCGGACACCTTCGTCGCCCGCATGCTCGCCGGTCTGGACGACGTACCCGCCTACTACGCGCACATGGGCCCGGCCAATGCCGCGGGCCCCGCACCGATCGACCTCACCCCGCCCGATCGTGCGGACGCCGAGCAGATCGCCTCCCGCCTGGCCGCGGGCGAGTGGGTGGTGGACCTGCGCAGCCGCATCGCCTTCGCCGAAGGGCACGTGGCCGGGTCGTTCAACTTCGAGGGCGAGGGCAAGCTCGCCGCCTACCTGGCCTGGCTGATCCCGTGGGGCAAGCCCGTCACCCTGCTCGCCGAGACGCCCGGCGAGATCGCCGAGGCGCAGCGGGAGCTCGCACGCGTGGGCATCGACCGCCCGGCCGCCGCAGCCACCGGAGACCCGACCGGCTGGGTCCGCGAGGGCGAGCGGCTCGCTTCCTTCCCGCGCGCCCGCTTCGCCGACCTCGCCGACGTCCGCCGGCGCGGGGAGCAGGTGGTGGTGCTGGACGTGCGGCGGAACTCCGAGCGCGCGGACGGCTTCGTCGACGGCTCGGTGCACATCCCGATCCACGAACTGCACGGCCGCATCGGCGAAGTACCCGACGGAGTGGTGTGGGTGCACTGCGCCGGCGGGATGCGCGCGGCGATCGCCGCCTCCCTGCTCGATGCCGTCGGCCGCGACGTGGTCGCCGTCGACGACGGCTTCGACGCCGCCACCGCGGCGGGACTGACCCTCACCCGCCCCCAGGGCACGGACTGACGCGCCCTCCACGCCATCCGTACGAAAGTGATCACGCGATGTTCTCCTTCCTCCGCCGCGGCTCCGGCCGCCTCACCCCGCAGCAGGCCCACCAGCGGACCGGCGACGACAAGGCCGTACTGCTGGACGTCCGTGAAACAACGGAGTGGAACGCCGGGCACGCACCCGGGGCGCAGCACCTGCCGCTGTCCCGTCTGACGGCCGGGGCGCCGCTTCCGGCAGCCGCGCAAGGCAAGCCAGTGATCGCCGTCTGTCGCTCCGGTCACCGCTCCCAGCGGGCCGCCGAGCTGCTGGCCGCCCAGGGCATCGAGGCCACCGACGTCACCGGCGGCATGACCGCCTGGGCACGTGCGGGCCTGCCGGTCATCGGTCAGGACGGCAGCAGCGGTGTCATAGCGTGAGTGCGCTGATCCTGGCCCTGATCGCCGGGGCCGTGGTCGGACTCGCGCTCGGCGCGCTCGGTGGGGGCGGCAGCGTCCTGGCGGTGCCCGCGCTGATCTATCTGCTCGGCTTCACCCCGGCCGCGGCCACCACCGCGGGCCTGATCATCGTCACCGCCACCTCGCTCACCGGGCTCTTCGCCCACGCCCGCGCCGGAAACGTCCGCTGGAAGGCCGGTGCCCTGTTCGCCGCGGCGGGGCTCCTGCCCGCCGCGGCGGCCGGAGCTGCCGCATCCCGTCTGCCCCAGCCGGTGCTGACCGCCGCGTTCGCGGCCGTCGCCGCGCTCGCCGCCGTCAAGATGCTGCGCCCCGGCCGCGCCGCCACCGGCCCGACGAGCGGCAGGACGAGGCCCGCCAAGGCCGCCGGTACCGGCGCGGGGCTGGGTGCGCTGACCGGTCTGCTCGGGGTCGGTGGAGGCTTCCTCGCCGTCCCGGCCCTGGTCACCGTCCTTGCGTTCGAGATGCGGGCCGCCGTCGGCACCAGCCTGCTGGTCATCTCGGCGAACTCGCTGGCCTCCCTGGCCACCCGCGGTGCCACCACCGCCGGTATCGACTGGGCGGTCGTCGGCCCCTTCACCGGTGCCGCGATCCTCGGCGCCTGGGACGGCAAGCGCCTGGGCGCCAAGGTCACCGGCACCCGGCTGCAGCGCACCTTCGCCGTCGTACTGCTGGCCGTGGCCGCCTTCATGCTCGTCGACGCCCTCACGTGACGAGCCGGGAGAGCCGGGCGAACACTCGGGCACCGCGGCACCCCGGCTCAGGCCGAAGACGCGGCACCCCGGCTCAAGCCAAAGACCCAGCCCCCCGGCTCAGGCCGAAACCCCGGCACCCCGACTCAGGCCAAAGAAAGGAACAGCTTCTCCAGACGGGCACGCATCTGCTCCCGATCCCCGGAAGCCGCCATGTCCGCATCGGTCAGGCAGTGCTGCAAGCCGGTGGCGATGATCGCGAAACCCGCCTTGTCCAAGGCCCGGGACGCCGCCGCGAGTTGTGTGACCACGTCCTCGCAGTCCCGCCCCTCCTCGATCATCTTGATCACGCCGGCGATCTGTCCCTGCGCCCTGCGCAGGCGGTTGACCACCGTCTTCAGTTCCTCAGCCGCCATCGCCAGTTCCACGATCCACACTCCTTCGCGATACCCCGGCGGGTATCCTACCGAAGGGGTAACCCCACCCCCGCAAAGGAAAATCCCCGTGTCCCTCACCGCCGACCAGGCCAACGCCCGCCTGCACGAGCTGACCGTCATCGACGTGCGCACCCCCGGCGAGTACGCCTCCGGTCACCTGCCCGGCGCCCACAACATTCCCCTCGACCACCTCGATGCCGCGCTGCCCGCCCTGAAGACCGCCGCCGGTCGCGGCGGCCTGCTCATCGTGTGCGCCTCCGGCACCCGCTCCGAAGCCGCCTGCCGGCACCTGGCCGGTCAGGGCATCACCGCCGCCACCCTCGCCGGCGGCACCACTGCCTGGACGCGGCTCGGCCACGACATCCACCGCCCCGTCGGCACCCGAACCTCCTGGGCCATGGAGCGCCAGGTACGGCTCGCCGCCGGATCCCTCGTCCTGACCGGCCTCATCGCCGGACGGCGCCGGGGCGCGATGCGCCTGCTGTCCGCGGGTGTCGCCGGCGGCCTGGTCTTCTCCGCCCTGACCGATACCTGCGGCATGGCCAGGGTCCTCGCCAAGCTCCCTCACAACCGGCCAAGGTCCGCCGACCTGGACGCCACGCTCGCCGCCCTGACCGGCTGACGCCACCGGGCCGCGGGACGGGAGGACGGCATGGACGGGCCCGCCTCAGTGTGCTGAGGTGCATCAAGCTCACGAAGCCCCGGAACACCCGCCCTGTGCCCTCGGAGAGTGACCTTGCGCAGCTTGACCTTCGTCATCGGTACGGGCCGCAGCGGCTCCACCGCGCTGTCCCGCATCCTCAACGCCCACCCCGACGTCCTCAGCCTCAACGAATACATGGCCTCGGTCGGTGAGGCGGCCTTCCCCGAAGGCCGGTTGTCGGGCGCGGAGTTCTGGGATGCGCTCTTCAGGCCCACCCCGTACTTCGCGAACATGCTCCGCAGCGGGCTGCCGATGCCGGAGTTCCTCTACACCCGCCGCCCCGGGCGGTACACCGCGGAGACCACCGGCATCCCCGCACTCTCCCTGATGGTGCTGCCGCACCTCACCGACGACCCCGACGCCCTGCTCGACGAGATCCGCACGGCGGTCGTCGACTGGCCCGACCGCACCGCTGCCGAACATCACACGGCGCTCTTCGAGTTGCTCGGCGCACGGCCCGGCCGCACCGCCGTCGTGGAGCGCTCCGGGTACTCGACGGGCTGGGCGCCGGGGCTGCGGGAGACCTTCCCGCACGCGAAGTTCGTGCACCTCTTCCGGGACGGTCCTGACTGCGCCCTGTCCATGAGCCGCCACGTCGGATACCGCGTGATCACCTTGCTGCGCGAGATCAAGGAACGGACGGACGTCGAGAGCTTCGGCGACCTGACCCAGGAACAGGTGCGCTCCCTCCCGCCCGACCTTGCGCCCCTGCTCACCGACCGTTTCGACCCCGCCCTCGTACGAGACCGCGACTTCCCCCTGCGACGATTCGGCGAGCTGTGGTCCGAACTCGTCATCCAGGGCACCGAGTTCCTCGACGGCCTGCCCGCCGATCAGCGCATGACGCTCTCGTACGAGGCTCTCCTCGACGCCCCTCGCCAGGAACTCGCCCGCCTCGCCGCGTTCGTCGAAGTCGATACTTCCCCGCAGTGGCTGGACGGCGCGTGCGCCCAGCTCGACGGCAGCCGCCGGGGCTCGGCCGCGCAACAGCTGACGGCCACCGACCTCGAGGACCTGAGGCAGAGCTGCGCCCCGGGGACGCGTGCGGTCGACTCTGCGTAATGATCTGGCCAATGCCATAATCACCGGGCCCCCTCCCGCCTCACCCGTAACGCACGAAGCGGTCCCGGTGAAGCGGTCGGCGATCTCGCACACGCTGGAGTCACGCATGACGTCGCAGTCCTCTGGAAGCCGCATCGACACGAGCAAGGCGCACCCGGCGCGCGTCTACGACTGGCTCCTCGGCGGCAAGGACAACTACCCGGTCGATCAGGACGTGGCGGAGAAGCTGCCGCCGGAGGCACGGCTCAACGCCATGCGCAACCGGGCGTTCATGCACCGTGCGGCGGCCTGGCTGGCAGGCCAGGGCATCGACCAGTTCCTCGACATCGGCACGGGCATCCCGACCGAGCCGAACCTGCACCAGATCGTGCAGGGCATCGTCCCGTCGGCACGGATCGCCTACGCCGACAACGACCCCATCGTGCTGCGGCACGCGGAGGCGCTGCTCGTCAGCAGCCCCGAGGGAGCCACCGACTACATCGAGGCCGACGTACGGCAGCCCGAGACCATCCTCGAACACGCCCGTACGTTCCTGGACTTCACGCGGCCCGTCGCGCTGTCGATGATCGCGCTGATGCACTTCGTCACCGACGAGGAAGATCCCTACGGGCTGACGCGCACGCTGGTCGACGCGCTGCCCTCGGGCAGTTGGTTCATGTTCTCCCACGGCACCACCGATGAGCACCCGCACCTCGTGAAGTCGGTGACGACCACGTACCGCAAGGGCGAGATCCCGTTGCGCATGCGGACGCGTGCCGAGGTCGAGCCGTTCTTCGAGGGCCTGGAGCTGCTGGCTCCGGGGCTGGTCACGGCGACCAAGTGGTACAAGGAATCGCCCGCGCCCGTCGAGGAGTTGAGCGGCTTCTACGTCGGCGTCGCCCGCGTGCCGTAGCCCGTCGCCTCACCGACCCACTTCAGTTCTTCCCTTCTGAGGACAAAGTATGGACGCGCTCCGAAGTCGTCCCTACGCTGAGCGTCGCTTTGCCACAGAGATCTGCGTACCTCATGCCGGAATCCCGGAACCACGCAGGAGGAAGAGTGAAGCCACGTCTCAGGCCGCTGCCCGGCCCACGCCCCCATAGAGCTCGAAGATCCACCGGTGCGCTGCTCACCACCCTCCTCGGTTGCGGACTGCTCACCGGTGCACTGCTCACCGGTGGACCGCTCTCCCCCACCGCGGCCGCCAAGGACGATCCGCGACCGTTCGCGGACCTGCCGCCGCAGGAACCCGGCGTCACCTTACGGGTGTTCGACGTCCAGACCCCGCTCAAGAAGCTGTGCGACCTCAAGCCCGCGCAGACCCCCAACGTCGACAAGCTGATCCCTGCCGCCGACTGGAAGTCCACCGAAGGATTCGGGTTCAGCGACAACTTCGTGTCGCAGATCATCGGCAATCTCGACGTGCCCGAGGCCGGCTCCTACGACTTCCGGCTGATCAGCGACGACGGCTCCCGGCTCTTCCTCGGTGACCGCCGGGTCATCGACCACGACGGGCTGCACGGCGCCGAGCCCAAGGACGGCTCGGTCACACTCAACGCCGGATACCAGGCGCTGCGCATCGACCACTTCGACGCGGGCGGCGACCAGCAGGTCACCCTGCAGTGGAAGCCGCCGGGGGCCGACGCGTTCACCACCGTGCCGAACTCCGTACTGAGTACGGACGCCGATGTCGTACGGGTGACGGCACCCGGCCGCAAGGAGTGCGAGGGCACGCTCGACACCCCCGGCGACGGCCTGCCGCTCACCGAGGTCAACCCCGGATACAAGCTCACCGACCTGCGCCCCAAGGGCTTCGAGCCACAGGTGTCCGCGATGGACTGGCTGCCCGACGGACGCCTCGCGATCTCCACCTGGGGCGGCAGCACGGAGACGAAGGGCGAGGTGTACCTCCTCGACAACGTCACCGGTGACACCGGGCCCGACAAGGTCACGTACAAGAGGATCGCCGACGGGCTCAAGGAACCGATGGGCATCAAGTACGTGGACGGGAAGCTGTA
Organism: Streptomyces sp. NPDC041068; assembly: GCF_040647455.1. Taxonomy (NCBI): domain Bacteria; kingdom Bacillati; phylum Actinomycetota; class Actinomycetes; order Kitasatosporales; family Streptomycetaceae; genus Streptomyces; species Streptomyces sp. NPDC041068. The sequence continues at coordinate 253,855 of NZ_JBEZCG010000008.1, read as the reverse complement.
CGTATCGGAGAAGCACCAGCTGACCGAGTTGAACGACACGAACGGCGACGACGTCACCGACGAGAAGCGGAAGATCGCCGAGAGGCCGTACGGCGGCAACTTCCACGAGTTCGCCTTCGGCCTGCTGTACGACAAGGGCGACTTCTATCTGAACCTCTCCGTCGCCATCAACTACGGCGGCGCCACGACCGATCCTCAGCCCGCACCGAACCGCGGCACGACCATCAAGGTCAACAAGGCGACAGGCAAGGTCAGTTACCTCGCCGGGGGCCTGCGCACCCCCAACGGCATCGGGCGCGGCCCCGGCGGCGATCTGTTCGTCACGGACAACCAGGGCGGCTGGCTGCCCGCGTCCAAGCTGGTGCACATCAAGCAGGACCGGTTCTTCAACCACCACATGAACCCGGACGGGCCCTACGACGACGAGCCCGTCACCAAGCCGGTGCTGTGGCTGCCGCAGAACGAGATCGCCAACTCGCCCAGTACGCCGATGCAGTTGAAGAAGGGTCCGTTCGCCGGGCAGATGGTCTTCGGCGATGTGACCTACGGAGGACTGCAGCGGGCCGATCTGGAGAAGGTCGGCGGCGAGTACCAGGGCGCGGTGTTCCGGCACACGCAGGGCCTCGAGTCGGGGATCACGCGGATCAGCGAGGGCCCGGACGGCGCGATCTACACCGGCGGCCTGGGAGCCGACGGCAACTGGGGCCAGGCGGGCAAGCTCCGCTTCGGCCTGCAGAAGCTGACGCCGAGCGGCAGGACGGCCTTCGACGTCAAGACGATGCGCGCCACCCGCGACGGTTTCGAACTCACCTACACCAAGCCCCTGTCACAGGAAACCGCGGCCAAGCTGGCCAAGGGCGCGTACTCCGTCGAGCAGTGGCGCTATGTGCCCACGCCCGCGTACGGCGGCCCGAAGGTCGACGAGGAGTCGCTGCCGGTGGCCTCGGCGACGCTCTCCGAGGACCGGCGCAAGGTGCGGCTGACCATCCCCGGCCTGAAGTCGGACCGTGTGGTGCACGTGCGCTCGCCGCGCCCGTTCTCGTCCGCCGAGGGCGAGCAGCTGTGGTCCACCGAGGCCTGGTACACCCTCAACGCCAAGCCGGGTCCGCCGGAGCCCATCACCACGTACGACGCCGAGTCCGCCCACCTGTCGGGCGGCGCCGGCATCGACACCGAGCACGCCGGCTACACCGGCGGCGGCTTCGTCGACGGCTTCGGCGACAAGGGCGCCGAAGCGAGCTTCGACGTCGTGGTCGACAAGCAGGGCGCGTACGACGTGGGCCTGCGCTACGCCAACGGCCCGCATCCCGCCCCGGGCACCAAGACCGTCGGCGTCAGTGTCAACGGCGGCGCGGCGAAGCAGACGAGTCTGCCGTCCACGGGCGAGTGGAAGCGCTGGTCCAGCAAGACCGAGCGGCTCCAACTGCGCAAGGGCCGCAACACCATCACGTACGCGGTCGGAGCCGAGGACACCGGCCATGTGAACCTCGACGCGCTCGACGTGCGCAGGCCGGGCACCCGGATCGACCTGTTCTCGGGCGGCAGCGTCTCCACCGCCTGGCAGCACTCCGACGGACGCAGCGCCGAGTGGCCGCACACCGCCGAGAGGTCGATGGAGGTCTGCTGCGGCGATCTGCGCACCAAGCAGCACTTCAAGGACTTCAAGCTGCATGCCGAGTTCCGTGTGCCGAAGCTCCCGGACGACGTCACCGGGCAGGACCGCGGCAACAGCGGGGTCTACCTCCAGGAGCGTTACGAGGTGCAGATCCTGGACTCGTACGGTGTGGAGAAGCTCGCGAACAACGAGGCGGGGGCGATCTACCTGAAGAAGGCCGCCGACCTCAACGCGTCCACGGCACCGGAGACGTGGCAGACCTACGACATCACCTTCCGCGCCGCCCGCTTCGACGCGGAGGGAAAGAAGACGTCGGACGCGCGGGTCACCGTGGTCTGGAACGGCAAGAAGGTGCACGACGACGTGGCCGTCGAAGGACCGACGGGTGCCGGTGACCCGGAGTCGGCGGCCGCCGGTGCCATCCGGCTGCAGGACCACGGCAACAAGGTCCGGTTCCGCAATGTGTGGGTGGCGCCGCTGGCCTGACGACGTGCTGTCCTGACGATGTGCTGTCCTGACCGACCGGACCCCTGCCGTCGGCCCGCGGGTCGACGGCAGGGGCTTCCTGCGCTCATCCCCCGGCGAAGAGCGTGGTCCCGTCGGGCCCGAGCGCCTCGACGCGCGCGCCGTGTTCGACGGTGCGGCTGACGGTGCAGTACTTCTCGTGGGTCAGCCGGATGGCGCGCTCCAGCGTCTCGGCTGCTTTGCCGTCGCCCTCGGGGAGCTCGAGTTCGTAGGCGACCCGGACGACGCCGACGCGGCCGTCGTCCTCGGGCCGGGACACCGAGTCCACGACGATGCGCAGCCCGTCGTGGTCGACGGTCCGTGCCGTGCGGTCCACGACGAGTCCGCCGCAGCCGCCGAGCGCGGCGAGGAGGAGTTCGACGGGGGTGAAGGAGGGCTGGGCGTCGGGGTTGTCGGCGGCGGCGATCCGGACCTCGGCGCCGCGGTCGTTGCGGGCGGTCCAGTCGCGTTCGCCATTGCGTACGGTCTCGATGCGGTAGTCGGCCATGGCGGAACGGTAACCCGGGGCGGGCCCGCCATCGGGCAGGCCGGCGCCGGGCTTCACACGTCGCGCCCCGACCTCATGCCCGGCACCACTCCACCGTGTTGAAGTCGGCGAAGATGCCCTTGGTCCGCGGTCCCGCGATCCCGTCGACGGGGACCCCCAGGAAGTTCTGCAGGGCCTTGATGGTGTTCTTTCCGACGATGCCGTCCACGACCAGCTTGCTGCCGACGTTGTAGCCGCGGTCGTTGAAGTACCGCTGAGTCGCCTTCCAGCTGTCGGTGCCCAACTTGCCGTCGATCGTGCCGGGGTCGAAGCCCTCGCTCCTCACGAAGCACTGCCAGTTCTTCGCCTTGGCGGTGCTCAGGCCGAGGTTGTTCACCGCGAGGGCGGAGACGCCGTCGGCACTGACCGCGGTCCTGGCGGTGGGCGGGGATGCCGCGAAGGCGGCACCGGTGCCCGCCAGGCTTCCTGCCGCGATCCCGACGACGGCGGTGGCGCTCACAAGCGCATGCGTGACGATGCGTCGCATGTCTTTTCACTTCCTTGTCTGAGTCCCTTGTCCGGGGACAAAGGGCGGTGTCTGGACCTCTCAGACCGTAGGAAACGTCGGGCCGGTCCCACATCCCGCAGCCGGTTGAGCCTCGTGCAACCAAGGCTGTAGACCTCCCGCGGTAGCCGGACGCCGTTCAGCGGGCCGGTGGCTCCGCCACCTGCACGGCCGCCGTGATGCGGTCGGCGTCGGCGCGTTCGGCCGGAGGCAGTGGCACCCCGGCGTGCTCCCGCAGGGCCGCCGCCTCGGCGAGCAGGCGCCTCGCGCGTGCGGGGCCTCCGGCCAGGGCGTGGCCGCCTGCCAGGCCTTCCAGGGCGAGTGCGACCGAGCGGGGGTCGCCGGAGAGGTCGGCGTTCGCCAGGGCTTCCTCGTGGAGGGTCAGCGCGCCGTCCGCGTCGCCCCGCAGCTCCGCGATGAAGCCCAGCTCGGCGAGGATGAGGGCGAGGGCGGGATAGGCCCGTGCGGCGCGATCGGGCTCCAGCCAGGCGCGGAAGTGGGCCTCGGCCCCGTCCAACTTCCCCTGGCGGCAGGCGCTGAGGCCGAGCCCCGGTTCCGCGTACTGCTCACCCACCGGGCGGGAGTGCTCGGCGGCCAGTTGCCGGGCCTGTCCGAGCAGTTCGTCGGCCCGCCCGAACTCGCCGCGCAGCAGGGCGAGTCGGCCGAGGTCGGCCAGCTTCTCGGCGTGCTGCGGCCACATGCCCAGCTCTTGGGTCAGCTCCAGGCAGACCCGGTGGAGACGTTCCGCCTCCGCGTAGGTCTCCTGCTGGGAACGGTGTTCGTGCGACGCCGGCGGACGCTGGCCGACCCCCTCATGGAGGTACGGCTGTTCACCGAGCGGGCCTTCGCCGGAACGCTGCTCCTCATGCTGGGCGGCGTGATGGTCACCAGCGGAGTGACGCTCTTCGGCATGAGTGTCGTCGCGGCGGCCGGGGCCGTCGTCTCGGTCGCCCTCGCCGTCATCGCGGTACGTGTCCTGCGCCGCGTACCGCCGGTGGGAGCCGAGCCCTGCGAGGACGTCCCTGTCGTGGGCACCCCTTCCCAAGACGGAGTGGCATGAACGGGGCGGCAACGAACGGATGTCACCGCGGCTTCGTACGGCTGCCGCGGGCGCTCAGAGCGCGGATCGGCGCGATCAGCGCCCGGTACACCGGCCTCACCACCCGGCCGGGAACATAGCGGTGGCGTTCCTCCTGCCAGACCCTCGCCCTGCGGTGCGACACGATCGGCGACCACCGGTCGGGGTCCCGAGGGCGGGTCGTGTGGAGTTCGATCCGACAGAGGTGCTTGGTGCTGACGAAGCCGTACTGGCTGGGGCTGACCAGGCGCACCGGAGCTCCGTGGTCGCTGTTGAGCGGCTCTCCGTCGAGGCGGTCGGCGATGAGCACGTCGGCGGCCAAGGCGTCCTCCAGCAAGACGACCGACCGGTGACCGTCGAGCCCCTCGAAGACGACATGGCTGACGGACACGTCCGACGCGAGCAACGGCTCCACCCGCAGGCGGTACAGGACCGCGAACGCGACTCCTTCCCAGAGCAGGTTGGTCGCCGACCACCCGGCGACGCAGTGGAAGTCGGCCGGCATCTCTTCGCATGGCAGCTTCGCGAGGTCGCTCACGGCCACAGTGACGGCCTCGATCATCGCTCCGCCGATCACGATCGCCGGGTCGGCCGGGACCGGCGGCGGCGGGTGATGGAGATGCGTGCCGAAGCGAGGGAATCCGTCGACGGCACGTTGGCCTGGTGGAAGCATCACGTCGGTCCTCCATCGGGTGCCGGGCTTCAGTCCATGCGGCCCGGCTCCGGTGAACTCCCCCGCCCTGCACCGGAGCCGGGCATCCGGCCCCCGCTTCGTGCCGTGGGGGCCGGTGCTTCATACGCTAGGACCTCCACCGCACGGGAGATTCAAGGGGCTGAGATGCACGTCACTTGGTCGATTGGCGAACTCGCCACACGTACAGGGCTCTCGGTGAAGGCCATCCGCTACTACACCGACGTCGGCCTGCTGACGACGGCCCCGCGCAGCCGGGGAGGCCATCGCCGCTACCCGCCACAAGCCCTCGAACAGCTGCGCATGGTCCGGCAGTTGCGTGCGCTGGATGTGCCGATCGCGGCCCTCACCGACGCCGCGTCCGGCGGGTACCACCTCGGCGATCTGGTGACCCGGCAGCTGGAGAGCACGCAGTCCCAATTGAGCGAACTGCGGTGGCGCGAGGCGGTGTTGCAGGCACTGGAGGAGAGCTCCGGCCCCGAGCGGCTGCGCCGGCTGCACCTACTGGCCAGGGTCGCCTGCCGGCCGCAGGCCGCCGCGGACCTCACCCAGGCGTGGCAGCACGTCCTCCCCTCGGGTCTGCCTGCACGCCTGGCCGATGCCATCATCGCCCAGGCCGTTCCCGAGCTGCCGCACGATCCCACACCCGAGGCCGTCCTTGCCTACGCCGAGCTCCACATCCTCGTAGGGGAGCCCGCGTTCGTGGACTACTGGGCCGCGCCCCACGTGCGGGACAAGGCATCGATGTACGAGGCACTCCTCGACGCCCAGAACGGCGCCGCACCGGCCATCGCCGCCGGGCGCGCACCGCACAAGTGCGAGGCGCTGGAAGCCTTCTGCCGCGCCTGCGCCCGCGCCCGCGGTATGGAGGACACCCCCGCCTTCCGTACGTTCATGGCCACCGAAATGCAGGCCACCACTCCCCCGTTCCGTCGCTACTGGCAGCACCGGGACGCCCTCGCCACCACGCCCGGGCCGAGCCTGGGGAAGACGCACTGCTGGCTCGTGGAGGGGGTCATCGCCGAGCACGGCCCCGCGAGGTGAACCGGCGCAAGTGACCGCCCGCCCAAGGCCCTCTCCGAAGCCCTCCCCGAGGCCGTCGTCGAAGGCGTCGCCAAAGGCCGTTGTCAGTGCCTCCCCATAGAGTGAATGCATCACTCGGGGAGCCTCGGAGGGGAAGCAGAAACATGCCTGCAAACAAGATCCAGCACAAGGTGAATCACGTCGCTCTGGTGGTGGACTGTTCGGGTTCCATGCGTCCGCATCAGAGTCAACTCATTCGTGTCGTGGACGAGTTCGTCGCAGGGCTGAAGGCCGAATCGGACAGCCTCGGCCACGAGACGCGAATCAGCCTCTACTCCTTCGACCACCAGGTCGAGAATCTGGTCTGGGACATGGACGTGAAGCATCTTCCGTCCATGCGGGGCCTGTACCGCGTCAACAATGGAGCCACGGCACTCATCGAGGCTTCTTTGAAGTCCCTGGACGACCTGGGCCACATCTGGGAGGAATACGGGGAGCACAGCTTCCTCCAGATCGTGGTGACGGACGGCGAGGAGAACGCCTCCGGCGGCGACAGGCGGCACGACGGCGACATGACGATCCTCGGCCCCTGGCTCGACAGGATCACGGCGAAGATGGGCGCGCTTCCCGGCCACTGGACCTCCGCGATCCTCGTGCCCAACTCCCTGGCCAAGCGCACCGCACAGAACTACGGCTTCCCGGCGGGAAACATCGCGATCTGGGACGCGGACTCCCAGAAGGGCGTCGAAGAGGCGATCGGCACCGTGCGTGCCGCCGCCACCAGCTTCCTCCGAGGACGAGAGCAGGGCGTGCGTGGCACGAAGAACCTGTTCGCCGTCGGACAGGACATATCAGTCGACGAGGTGCGGGCCAATCTCGAACCGATTCCGGCCGACAAGTACCGCCTCCTGAAGGTCGACCAGGAAACCGAGATCCGCCCCTTCGTGAACTCGCATCCGGGCGTGACGTACGAACGCGGTGCCTGCTACTACCAGTTGGGCGCCCGCGCGCAGGTCCAGCAGAACAAGGAAGTCATCGTGGTCGAGAAAGACACCGACCGCGCTTATACGGGAGACGCGGCGCGCAGCCTTCTGTTCGGTACGGATATCCAGGGAACCGTCTCTGTGAAGGCGGGCAACAACCCAAAGCTGGAGGTGTACGTACAGAGCCGTTCGGTGAACAGGAAACTCAAGCCGAATACGCGCTTGCTCATCATGCTCTGACATCAGAGAAGTCGAAGCACAGCATTCGGAAGCCGAAGGAAGCGCTCAGCCATGCACCCTGGCGTGTGGCTGAGCGCTTGCGGTCACTTCGACATGATGAAGTCCAAGGCGCCGCCGGAGGCCGTCGTCCAGTAGGTGACGAGTTGACCGTCGTCCGCGTAGAGCGCGTCGACAGGCATCGGGACATCGATCGGCCCGCCCGCCTTGCTGCCGGGCTTGCTGCCGTGGAGGGTCAGGCTGATGCTCTTCGCCTCGTACTCGTCCCTGGCGCCGCCCGCGACGAGCAGGGCGGCGTACGCTTCCTCGCCCGGCGCGATGGTCATGGGCTTTCCCGGGTCCGGGCTGCTGTCCTTGATCACAGGGGTCGTGGCCTGGGCGTCGCCGATCTTCACGTACGGGTAGTGGTAGACGTCGCACTTCTCGTCACCGGTGTTCTGGACGGTGATGAGGAGGTGCCTGGCGTCCTTGCTGTCCGCGGGTTCCTTCTCGGCGGATACGGCGAGTTCGTCGGCCGAGCAGGCGGCGACGGTTGTGCTGCTTCCGCCGCCGTTGTCGTCCCCCGGCTTCGCCGAACTCGTCGCGCTCGGCCGGTCGGCGGGCTTGGCGTCGTTCGAGTCCTCGGCCGTCCCCGGCTCGCAGGCCGTGGCCCCGAGCAGCACGGTGACGGCGGCAGCGCCGAGGACGCGGGACTTCCAACCCTTGCGTGGCATGCGGTTCTTGTGGACAGCAGCGTTCATGATGTTCCCCCGTTGTCAGATACACACGTGAGCTCGCGGCTTTCAACAGCCCTCGGCTCTCGATCGCGAGCAGAGTCTGCACCAGGAACCGCCCTCAACGCATGCGCCGCGTACGTCTGTTACCGATCACGTACAAGAAAGACACGGCGCAGGGCGGTTCAGCCGCCAGACCACCACGATGCCGCTGCCCGAGGGAGCCGCGGGCCGCGTTGCCGGTTCACGCAGGATTTCGGTGAAGCCCAACCGGCGGGGCACGGCGGCGCTGGACGTGTTGGCCAGGTCATGCGCGATTTCCAGGTACTCCACGTCCGGCAGGGTGAACATCTCGGCGACCACGGCCGCCGCCGCTCTCGTGGCGATGCCCTGGCCGGTGGCGGCCGGGTGCAGCCAGTACCCCACGCGTCGCCCTTGGGGTTCGGCCCCTCGGTAGGTCTGGCACATGCCCAGGAGAGTGCCGTCTTTGGCGATGGCGTAGTTGTACACATCGCCGTTCGCCCACTTCCACTCGGCCTTCGCGAGGAAGTCCCGGGTGCTCTGCTCGCTGTGCCGGGCGGCCCACGGCTCCCACGGGCGCAGGTGGTCCAGGGACTCCTCGATCAACGTGAATGCCGGAGCGAAGTCGGCCTGTCCCCGCCAGCGTCGCAGGACGAAGTCGCCACACTCGATGATCTGCCTCGGTCGCTGCATGGCAGCCATGGTTCTTCGCCGCACGGCTCGTGGCAACGGCCTGTAGGGGTCTGCGATGTGGAGAGCCCCGAACCCGCCCTCACCGCTTCGGATCTGCACGTGGTGATGTGCCGTGCGATGTGCACTGTTACCTGTACACCGTGCTGAGCTGCACTGTTGATGGGGAGTCGAACCCCAGCGTTGCTCTCCACGCGCCACAGGTGGGCCGGATGTACCGCCGGCCTCGGCGTGTGCACGCCTCCGAAGCAGCTACCTGCTCCACACCGTCTTCGCCTGCCGGACTTCGCCTGCCGGACCAGTCGGTCCGTCAGTCCAGCAGGTCGACCTCCCAGTTCGTACGCTGAATCCGCGCGTCGACCTCGCGGATCTCCCTGGCGAGGACATCCGCCTGGGCGCGCAGTTCCGCGACCGGGAGCGCGGAGAGCATCATCAGCTCGGATCGCAGCTGCCGGCCGTAGCCGCGCTCGCCGCTCCCCGCTGCCGCGTCCGCCGCCGCGGTGACCACCGAGTGACGCAGCCGCAGGACGTCCCGGCGCGCCAGCGCGTCGGTGAGCGTGCCGTCCGGTCCCATCTCCACGGCGGCGTTGGTCCGGTTGATCCGCCGGATCAGCGATTCGAGGGTGTCCAGCGCCTCACCGGCCTCGGCCAGGAGCTGACCGGCATCCTCCGAGGGCGTCTCGCCTTCCTGGTACCGCGCGTTGCTGACGACCCGCGACCGCAACTGCTCCACACGCCGTGTGGCCTCCGCACGTTCCGCCAGTGCCTCGGCAAGCTTCACTGCCCCCACCTCCCGTCTCTCTTGAGCTCGCACGAGTATACGAGCGCAAACCAGCGCATACGCACCAGGTTTTCCTCTCCGCTTTGGCCGGACCGAGGCCGCCCAGGCATGTCTGGACCGGGGCTTCGCCGCGCTGGAGGACGACTACGTCACGGCTCTCATGCGGCCCGGCGACCAAGCGTGGGTGAGGGTGGGTGAGAGGGGCCGAGCTCCTTGGCTTCACGCCGCGTCGAACGGCCTGTCTCAATCTGCCCCTGCGCCCGCTACGGTTACCGCCTTAACATCGGTCGGAACATGGCGACGCGGCAGATGCGACCTCAGCACGGCATCGTGCGCGCGGTCCTGCTTGCCCTCGTCTTCCTCTTCCTGGTCCCGGTGTTCGGTACCGAAGGGTCGGCGGGCTCCTCTTCCGCGAAGTCCGCGAGCGACCGCAGCGTGGCCGCGGTCGCGCCCGCCGTCGTGCCCGCCGTGCGGGGGAGCTTCCGCGTCGAGGACCGCGGCTGTCACGAGGAACAGCCCGGGGGGCCACGCGGTGCGGTGGTGCCGTGCCCCGAACAACCCGGGGCGCACGTCCCCAAGTCGGTGCCCGCGCCGTCCGGGCCGCAGGACGACGTACTGAGCCTGCCCGGTGCTTCACCGCCCGGCACGACCTCGGTCGACCTGTACAGAATCCAGATCATCAGAACGTAGACGGGATCTCTCCCCGCAAGCCGTCAGAGCCGTACCTGGCCTGTCGGCATCACCGTGCTGCGCGTTCACCCGCAGCACTCACCCACAGGAGAGACATCCATGTCCGCATTCACCCGTACGCGCACCACCTCGCACAGCGACACAACCAACCTTCCCGCTCCCGTGCAGCCCGGCAGTGACCTCGGGCTCCTCCTGCTGCGCTGGGCGGTCGGGCTGACGATGGCCGCCCACGGGTCCCAGAAGCTCTTCGGCTGGTTCGACGGCGGCGGCCTCGACGGCACCGCCGGATTCTTCGCGGGCAGCGGTTACTCGGCCGCCCGGACCATGGCCGTGGTCGCCGGGCTCACCGAGACCCTGGCCGGTCTGGGCCTCGTCATCGGCTTCCTCACCCCGCTCGCCGGGGCGGGCATCGTGGGCATCATGCTCAACGTCATGGCCGTGAAGTGGGGCAGCGGATTCTTCGGCCCCACCGGCATCGAGTTCGACCTGCTGCTCCTTGTCGCGGCCGCCAGTCTGGCCCTGGCCGGGCCAGGAAGGTTCGCGGTCGACCGGCTCCTGCCCGTACTGCGCGCACACCGGCTCTCCCACGGCATCGCCGCCGTGGCATTCGGCGCCGCCGCAGCGGGCATCGTCCTCGTGACCTTGCGCAGCTGACGCCCGACGTGGTCAAGGGCTTCCCCCAGCGGTGCGCGGAAGCCCTTGACCTTACGTCTTGCAGCGCAGGTCAGGCCGACACTCATGGCAGAGTCCCTCCTATGCAGATATCCAGATCCACATGCATGGCAGGAGCTCTCCTTCTGGGAGCCGCCTTGACACTGACCGCTTGTGGTCAGGAGCGCTCCGGTCCGACGACGGCCGACTCCGCCTCGGCAGCGGCCGACTCGGCGCCAACGGCGGCCGACTCCACGCCGACGGCGACCGGCTCCACCCCGAGTCATGGCGCCACCCGCTCCCCTGTCGGCCCCGCGCCGGGCAACGTGGAGCCCGACTCCCACGACGGAGCCCCGCACTACCGCGAGAACAACAGCTTCAAGTTCCCCAAGGACATGTCCCCCGCCGGCGAGAAGGCGGCCCGCGAAGAGGCCGCCCGCATCGAACCCGTCCTCAAACGGCTCTGGGCAGACAAGGTGTGGGACCCGAAGAGGGTACGCGCGGCGCTGGTCGATCTCGGCTACCGGACAGCCCCGGACGGCGAACAGACGCTCGGAAGACTCACCGTGCAGGAGATGGACTCGCGCTTCGAGACCGACCACTACGTCACCCCCGAAGGCACCCGGATCGCTCTCCTCGTCCGCAAGGACGCCTGCGTCACCGCATTCACGCAACCGACCAACTTCCAGGTCTCCACCAACGGCCCGTACATGGAGACCGGCTGCTTCGAACCCCGCGGCGGCCACTGAGCGCCGGGACCTCACGACGTGCCTCACATGATCACCAGCTGATCCCGGGTCACCAGCTGATCCCGGCCGCGACCGGCCGGTGATCGCTGCCGGTGGCCGGCAGCACCCACGAACTCGCCGGATCCACGCCCCGCACCAAGATCTGGTCGATCCGCACCACCGGGAACTCCGCCGGCCAGCTGAAGCCGAAGCCGTCCCCGGCCGACTCCTGGGCCGAGCGCAGATGCGAGGTGATGCCGGTGAACGCGCGGTCGTCCATCGTGCCGTTCAGGTCACCGAGCAACACCACCCGCTTGTTGCGCTCGGCGGCAATGGCCTTGGTCAGCGCCTGCGCGCCGCGATTCCGGTCGTCCGTCGCGAAACCCACCCCAGGAACCACCCGCACGGATCCCAGGTGGGCCACATACACCGCCAGCGGCCCCTGGTCCGTGGCCACCGTCGTGCGCAGCGCCCGGTTGTCGGCCATCTTGGCGTCGATCGGCTTGGCGTCCCCCAGCGGCCCGACATCCTGCGCGGTGCCGACCGGCCGGGTGTCCGACAGCGGCAGCTTGCTCCACAACCCGACCGTGCCCTGCACCGTGTGGTGCGGATACGCCTTCGCCAGTTCCTTCTCGTAGAGCGGCTTGGCCTGCGAGCTGATCTCCTCCAGAGCCAGTACGTCCGCGCCGGAGGCCGCCAGGTCGCGGGCGGTGCCGACCGGGTCGGGGTTGTCGGCGTCGACGTTGTGGCTGACGACGGTGAGATCGCCGCCCGAGTGGGACTTGTCGATGAGCAGCCCGCCGAAGAGGCTCAGCCACACCGCCACCGGCAGCAGCAGCGCGAGAACCGCCGAGGCTGAGCGGCGCCACAGCGCTCCGGCCAGCAGCACCGGGACGAACAGGCCGAACCACGGCAGGGTGGTCTCCACCAGGCTGCCGATGCCCCCGCGGTCCGTGAACTGTGCGTGCAGCAGCATGAACAGGCCGAGCAGCAGCGCCAGCGCCGCGAGCACCAGGCCGCGCTTCCAGGGCCCTGGCCGGAAGACGAACGGGGCATTGGACGGGGTATCCCCTGCTCGGGCGCGGCCGTGAGCCTGAGGAAGGCCCACCCTCCGGATGCCCGCGCGCCACGTACCGGAGGAGCCGGTAGCCCGGAGGCCTGCGCCCTCCTGGCCGGTCGGCTCCGCCGTGTCGACCTGCATGGTCGTCTGTCCTCGTTCGCTGCCGGTCACTGCCGCATCCTCGGGTCCTGGGTGGGGTCGGCGTACATCCGCGGGCAGCCGTCGTCGATCGCCTCGGGGCGCAATTCGTAGTGCCAGGGCTCGTTCCCGTAGATCTGGCAGAGCCCGTACTCGGTGCCGTGTTCGGACAGCCACTCCGTCGCGTCGGAGCGTCCGATGTCGACCGCTTCCCCCGACACGTGAGGAGACGTCTTCGCGGTGGCCACCCATCGGGCGGCCTCGGCTTCGGACCCGTACTTGTCGACCGCCTTGCGAAGAAGCTGATGCTGGTATTCCGGGGAACGCCAGCCGCTGTTGACGTAGAGGGCGACCCCGTCGCCCGCGGCGCCATTCGCAGCTCGGTGGAGGGCCTTGAGTACGTCCGGATCAAGGTTGCCCACAGCCGGCACGTCGCCGTCGAAGACTGTCGTGCCGTCGGGGACGGCGCCGTCGGCCTCCCCCAGCGCACCACTGTGCGCGCTGCCAGGCCCCTTCGAGCGAGGGGCGGCCGGGGAGGACAAGGAGGACGAAGAGGCCGAGGAAGAAGAGGAGGTCGAGGAACTCAGGACCTGATGGCCAAGGGTTGCGGCGATCGCCGCGATGACGGCTGTCAGGCCGACGACAACGACAAGGCGCCGGTGAATCCGGCGGGTCATCGTTCGCGCTGATGGCGGCGTGTGATTCATGGCGCCAGTCAAGGCAGTGCGGTGTTGTGGGCACGTATGCGCTTTTTGATACGCGGACGATATGTGCCCACTCGTAGCATCGAGAGCATGCGCGTGCTGATCGTCGAGGACGAACCCTTTCTGGCTGACGCCATCCGCGACGGCCTGCGCCTGGAAGCGATCGCGGCCGACATCGCAGGCGACGGCGACACCGCTCTGGAGCTGCTGAGCGTCAACGCCTACGACATCGCCGTACTCGACCGCGACATCCCCGGACCCTCCGGTGACGAGGTCGCCCGGCGCATCGTCGCCTCCGGCAGCGGCATGCCGATCCTCATGCTCACCGCGGCCGACCGCCTCGACGACAAGGCATCAGGATTCGAACTCGGCGCCGACGACTACCTCACGAAACCCTTCGAGCTCCAGGAACTCGCGCTCAGGCTCAGAGCACTCGACCGCAGACGCGCCCACAGCAGACCGCCCGTGCGGGAGATCGCGGGTCTGCGGCTCGACCCGTTCCGCCGCGAGGTCTACCGGGACGACCGCTATGTCGCGCTGACCAGGAAGCAGTTCGCCGTGCTCGAAGTCCTCGTCGCCGCCGACGGCGGTGTCGTCAGCGCCGAGCAACTCCTGGAACGGGCGTGGGACGCGAACGCCGACCCGTTCACCAACGCCGTACGCATCACTGTCTCGGCCCTGCGAAAACGGCTCGGCGAGCCCTGGATCATCGCCACCGTGCCGGGCGTCGGCTACCGCATCGACACAGCACCCGGCGCCGGACGTGAGGGAGGGGACCGTGGATAGGCAGCCCGGTCTGAGCATTCGCCTCAAACTCACCCTCAGTTACACCGGATTCCTCATGCTGGCCGGCTCCCTGATGCTCGTCGCCGGGTGGTTGTTCCTGACGCGCGTGAGGCACGTCGGGCTGGTCTTCGAGCCCGACTACGGCCTCTCCGTCGTGCGCGACTTCGCCCCGATGGCGGCCGTCACGATGCTGTTCCTGCTGCTGTTCGGTCTCGGGGGCGGGTGGTTCCTCGCCGGCCGCATGCTCGCCCCGCTGGACCTCATCACGCACGCCACCCGCATGGCCGCGAACGGATCGCTGTCCCACCGCATCCAACTACCGGGCCGCAAGGACGAGTTCCGCGAACTGGCCGACGCCTTCGACACGATGCTCGCGCGGCTCGAAGCACACGTCGCCGAACAGCAGAGGTTCGCAGCCAACGCCTCGCACGAGCTGCGCACCCCGCTGGCGACCTCGAAGGCCCTGCTCGACGTGGCCCGCACCGATCCGCACCACGACACCGGCGCACTCGTCGACCGCCTCCACGCCGTCAACACCCGGGCGATCGACCTCACCGAGGCACTGCTCCTGCTCAGCCGCGCCAACCAGCGGTCGTTCACCCGGGAACCCGTCGACCTGTCCCTCCTGGCGGAGGAAACCACCGAAACGCTCCTCCCCCTCGCGGAAAGGCACGGCGTCACCCTCGAGACCAGCGGCGACATCGCCCTCACGGTCGGGTCACCGGCGCTCCTGCTGCAGCTGACCACGAACCTCGTGCACAACGCGATCGTCCACAACCTGCCCGAGCAAGGCACCGTGTGGGTCCATACCGACGTACGCCCCACGACTGTGGTGCTGACGGTCGAGAACACCGGCGAGAAGCTCACTCCGGAGCTGACCGCGACACTCACCGAGCCGTTCCAGCGCGGCACCGAACGCATTCACGCCGACCACGCGGGCGTCGGACTCGGCCTGGCGATCGTCGAGACCATCACCCAGGCACACGACGGAACGCTCACCCTCGCCCCACGCCCGGCCGGCGGGCTGCGGATCACCGTCGAACTCCCCGCGACAGCGCCGCGCAGTCGCCCCATGGAATGGCAAGCGCGCTGAGCAGTCTGCTGCTCCGAAGGCCCGATCTCCGGCCCTGGTGTCAGCCGCTGTCGGGCGCCGGGTGCCAGGTGCCGGGTGCCGGATGCCGGGAACATCTGACGGGCCGGTGCCGACAGCGGGGCGTGCTGAGGGTAGGCCTCGAACGCCTGGATGATCCCGCAGTTGCCCACGAGCATGAGGAGCAGGTCGCGCGTGGAGCGCGCCGATGCGGTCGCGGCTCGCTGTGGTCGTGGCGGAACCTCCTCCTGTCGGCCACCGTCACAGCGCCGTGCCCCTGACAGCGCCATACCGTCGCCGATTACTTGCTCTCGTCGCCCTTCCCACGCTGCTCCCGCTCGCTGCCTGTGGCTCAGGCGAGGCTGCCGCGCCACCCACGCACCCCGACGAGAACGGGAGCGGCCGGTACGCGGTACCCGGAGAGCGGCAGCGCTATACGGTGTCGGCCACCGTCCTGGAGGATGACAAGCACGGCCCGCAACTCTGCTACAACGTCCTCGAGTCGCTGCCGCCCCAGTGCGGCGGTCCGGACATCACCGACTGGGACTGGACCAAGGTGAAGTCCACTACTCGCAATGGCACCACATGGGGCGCGTACGACCTGGTCGGGACCTGGGACGGAAAGCGGTTCTCCCTCACGGCGCCAGCCGTCGCGACAAAGCAGCGCGCCCGGGACCAGGGCGAGGAAGACGGAGAAGGCATCCCCTGCCGGCGGCCGGCCGATCCCCGTAAGGCCACAGAGAACACCTACGACCAGGTCTTCGAAGTGGCCGAGAGCCTCCCCGGATATGCAGGAGGCTGGGTCACCTACCTCAAGGGCCACCCCAAGACGTCCGAACAGCGCCCGGATTACCGGCAGTTGGCCGTCACCTTCCGTTTCACCGGCGATCCCGAACGGCACCGCGGAGCCCTCCGCGACGTGTGGGGCGGCGCGCTCTGCCTGACCTCCGCACAGCGCACCATGACGGAGCTCAAGCGCATTCAGAGGAAGCTGGAAGAGGACGTCACCGACCAGCACGTGTTGAGTACCGGCATCGACGAGACCAAGGGCAGGGTCGATGTCGAGGTCATCCTCGCCACACCTGACGTGCGCAAGCGGCTGGACGATCTCTACGGCAAGGGCGCGACGCATGTGTCGGGGTGGCTCAAGCCGGTCACGACGGGTGGATGAGGCCGGGCGCTCGCCGGCCAGGGGCGGGTCTCGATGTCCGCGAGGCAGGCGGCTCACAGTTCCTTCTCCGGAGCCAGGGCCACGCCTCCCTTCGAGGTGAAGGTACGGAAGAAGGTGCGCTTGGAGACTTGGGCCGCATCGCATCGACGATCTCGTCCAGTGCGACCGCGGTGGAGTCCCACGCGGTGAACGGGTCGAGGGCCGTATCGACCGGGGCTCGACGAGTCCGCGGCTTCTTGCGCGCGCAGCGGCAGTTCCTTGGGGTCCTTCCGCACCGGGCGAAGCCCACCAGCAGGATTGCCACTTGTGCGCTTATGCCACTCAGTGGCACTATCTCTCGTCATGAAGGCACTGACGATCGATCACTCAGCCCCAGGACACCTCACGCTCACCGCGGTCGCCGACCCCGAGCCCTCCGCCCACCAGGCCCTGATCCAGGTCCACTCGTTCTCCCTCAACGCCGGCGAGGTCCACCACGCGATCCCCGAGGGCGAAGCCGGCACGGTGCCCGGCTGGGACGCGGCGGGCGTGGTGGTCCGGGCAGCCGCAGACGGCTCCGGTCCCGCGGTCGGCACCCCCGTCGTCACCGTGGGGGCCGACGGCGCCTGGGCCGAACTGCGCGCCGTGGACACCGATTTCATCGGTACGGTGCCCGAGGGAGCCGACCTCGGCCCGATCAGCACCCTGCCGGTGGCAGCGGGCACGGCCCTGCGCGCCCTGCACCGCATCGGTCCGATCCTGGGACGGCGCGTCCTGGTGACCGGCGCGGGCGGCGGCGTGGGCCGCTTCACCCTGCAGCTAGCGGCCCGAGGCGGCGCACATGTCACCGCGGTGACCAGCGATCCGGCGAAGGCGGACGCTCTGCGCGCACTCGGCGCCCACGACATCGTCACCGACCTGGCCGCGCTCCAGCGCCTCGAACCGTGCCACGGCGTGGTCGAACTGGTCGGCGGCGCCCACATGGTGGCCGCACACGACGCCCTGACCGAGAACGGCGTACTGGTCGCCGCAGGACACATATCCGGCGACGGCGAGCAGTTCCCCTACGGGGCCCTCTTCGGCCACGGCCGTCGCCACAACCGTCAAATCGCCACCTACTACCTCCTGGACGATGCCGCAGGCCTGGGCCATGACCTCACCTGGCTCGCCGCACTCACCGCCCGCGGCGAGCTGGACCCGCAAGTCGCCCTGCGCACCGACTGGACACAGGTAGCGCAGGCAGCCGCCGAACTAGCCGGCCGCCGGGTGCCGGGCAAAGCCGTCATCGACATCCGCTAGACGGACAGGACGGCGTCCGCCGCTGGTCCCGTGACGGCTCCGCGGACCATGAAGACATCAAGGCGAGCACATGGATACTTCCGGACGGCACCAGCACTGACGTACTGTTGCCCGCATACCGCACCGTATGGCGGCCTCCCTGCACAGTTCTCCGTCCGGAGGTCACCCATGTCCACGCCCACGGTGCGTCCCTTTCGCCGCGACGACCGCGATCAGCTCACGGAGTTGGTCAACCAGCATGTCGCCGCTGTCGTTCCCGGAGTCTCGGTCTCCGTCAACACCGTTCTCAGCTGCCTCGATCGGCAGCCGGACGAGTTCATCACCGACCCCTGGGTCCGCGAGCGGACCACGCTCGTCGCCGAGCAGCGCGGGTCCGTGGTGGCCGCGGCCCACCTGCTGCGCTACCGCGCCGACGTCGAGGTCGGTGAGGACTACCGGGACGCGGGCGAGATCAGCTGGTTCGTGTGCCGTACGCCGGCCTCCTTCTGGCCCGACTCCGACGACGCCGCGCAGCCGCTGATGTCCGCCTGCCTGGCCCAGCTCTCGCGGTGGAACGTCCGCGTCCGCCACGCCTCCGGCGACCTGCCCGCCCCGGTCGTCCATGGTCTGCCGCGCAACTGGCCGCACATTCGCGCCCTTTACGAACACGCGGGCTTCCGGCACATCGGGGACACGGAAGTGATCCTGATCGCGCGCACCTCCGACCTGCCCACGCACAAGCCGCAACCGGGGCTCACCATCGAGCGCACGCTCGGGGAGTGCGGCACTCGATTCACGGCGTACGAGGACGGGCGCTCGGCCGGTTTCATCGAGGTCGACACGGCCTTGTCCCGCGCCGAGCGCCACACCCGTTCCGCGGGCCTGGCCGACATCGGCAACCTGCACATCGCCGCGGCCCACGACGGCCGAGGCCTGGAACAGGTGCTCATCGCGCAGGCCGCCGAGTGGCTCCGTCTGTGCGGCGTGGACCGCCTCGTCGCCTACGAATCTGCCGGTGACCAGACGGCGATCGACCAACTGACGTCGGCGGGCTTCCAGGAACTCACGCGCACCGACCGCCGCTGGGAACACCGCCCTCAGTAACCGCGCCCCAGGGTCAGCACGCCCACGTGCGCGTGCTGACCCCTCACGGCTCCGCCGTGGCCCCGTCACTGCCACGTCGCCACGTCACGCTCCCTCATGGTCCCGTCGTGGCGCATGAGCAGGCAGGGCTCACTCGGCACGGTGCCGGGGTGTCATTCAGGCTTCGCCTCGGGGCGCGGTGCGAGGACACAGAACTCGTGGCCCTCCGGGTCGGCCAGACACCGCCACGGGACGTCGCCCTGGCCGAGGTCGAGGTCGGTGGCGCCGAGGCCGCGCAGCCGGGCCACCTCCGCCTCCAGATCCTCACCGGGGTACGGCAGCAGGTCGACATGAACGCGGTCCGGCACGGTCTTCGCGCCCGGCGTGCGGAGGAACTCGAGATACGGGCCGACCTCCTGGGCGGAGCGCAGCACCGCACGATCGTCGGTCACCTCGTGCAGGGTCCAGTCCACCGCCTCGTCCCAGAACCGGGCCATGGCCCGCGGATCCTCGCAGTCGACCACCACCGCGGCCACCGGCCCGGTGTCCCGGTAGATCTCCCGGGGCTCCAGGACGCAGAACTCGTTGCCCTCCGGGTCGGCGTGGACCGTCCACGGCACGTCGCCCTGGCCCACGTCGACGGGCGTCGCGCCGAGATCCTTGAGCCGTGCGACCAACTCCGCCTGGTGCGCCGGGGAGTTGGTGGCGAGATCGATGTGCACTCGGTTCTTCGTCGCGGTCTTGGGTTCCGGGACCTTCACCACGTCGACGCAGACGGCGACCGCGTCCGGCCAGACGAATCCGCCGCCGGGTTCGACGTTGGTCACGCCGGGGCCCTCACTGGAAACACCCCAGCCGAGCGCCTCCGCCCAGAACCGACCCACCGCCGCCTCGTCCAAAGCCTTGATGTTCACGTTTACCGGTCGCAGTGCCATGCCGGTGATCATATGCACCCGCTCAGCAACGACACCCGAACCGTGGCCAAACAGAGATCAACTCGCTGACCGGGCAGTGCTCAACCAGGCAGTCCCCCCTTTTTTTGATCAGCAGTCTCGCTTGGATCAGCATTCCCGCTTGGATCAGATGGATCAGAGGGGCCGATGTGTACGCGGCATGAAGTCTTGCCGGGAACTGGGACACCCCGCCCTGCCATGTCCGGATGATCAACTCCGATAGAACTCGTCGTCCGACTGCGACGGCGTACTCATCGACAGCGAACACATCGCCGTGCGCGTCCATGCCGCCGTGGGCGCCGAGTTGGGCTGGCCGCTGGTCGAAGCCGAGGTGATCGACAAGTTCATCGGTCGGTCGATCGTCTCCAGTGGTGAGCAGATCGCCACCCGCTTGGGTCCGGGTCGGGCCGCGCTCTGGCTGGAGAGATTCGCGGAACTCCACCGTGCGGCCGTCGGTGCCGAACTCACCCCGGTCGACGGCATCTTCGAGGTCCTCGACGCCCTCGCACTTCCCAGCCGCGTCACCTCGGGCGGCAGCCACGAAACGATGGCCACATCCTGGGCCGCACCGGGATCCACCCGTCGGCCTGCATCGTCGTCGAGGACAGCAAGTACGGGATCCGGGCAGCCCGCGCGGCCGGCATGCGTGCACTGGGATACACCGGCGGACTCACACCCGCACAATGGCTCGAAGGACCGGACACCACGGTCTTCGACGATATGCGCAAGCATCCGACTCTCCTCGGGGAAGACTCCTGGGCGATGCATCGTGGTGCATCGCGGTGCACCGCGATGCTCGGGGGTGCCCCGAGTGAACGCTCGCTACTACGTGGGCATCACTGAACCGGCTTGTCCTCCTCGGCGTAGCGGGCCAGCCCTTCCGCCATGCCCTGCATGAACTTCTGGAGGTAGCGCGGCATGTACCAGCCCATCAGCCAGCTCGTCTCGTACTCGCCGTACCAGTGAATGACCGTGCCTGAGCTCGCTGTTGGCGTCAGCTCGATGCGCGCCTGATAGTTGCGCATCGACGAAATGAACGCGTCTTCGTAGGCCAGGAGGCGTGGCTCGACCTTCTCGGTCAGCCGCTCGCCGGTCACGACACGCCCCGTCCGGAAAGCCCGGACGGCACCGACGCCGTCGTCGCCGCCGGGGTCGAGGTCGACCGACCGGGTCGTGTCCAGACTGTCCACCTTGGACCACAGGGGCCAGCTCGCGGCGTCGACCAACAGCTTCCAGACGGTTTCCGGCGAGGCGCTGGTCGTCACCGTGACGTCGTATGTGTGCATGGTGGAGGGCTCCCGTGAGTGGATGAGAAGGTCCGCGCGGTGGTGCCGGTAATGCGCTCAGTCTTGCCAGGCCCTCCACGCCGTGGCACGGGAACTTGCGGTTCCCGCAAGGCGCCTGATCGGCGGTACGGGTCAGTCCGCGTCGGTTGCGGCAGGTTCGGCCTCCGGCAGCGCCGGATGGTCGGTCGGGTAGAGCCCGGCCACGAAGCCGTACACCACTTCGCCTCCACGGGGCAGTTGCGCATAGTCGTTGGCGAGCTCCAGGACCCGCGTCCAGAACTCACGGGCCTGCTCCCGGGGGATCCTCACATGTCGCACGATCGAGGAGAGTTGATCCGCCTGGTGTGCGGACGCCGACTCGGCCGCGGCCGTGGCGAGATCGTTGTTGCAGTACGGGGCACCCCGGCCCCGTCACTGGAACTGACCGTGCCGACGCGGAAGATACCCGCGGAGTCGCCGCTTTCGCCGACGAACTCCGCGCGGTCGGCCACACCGTCCACACGCCCGATCTCTTCGACGGACGCATCTTCGACTCCTTCGAGGAGGGCCTCGGCCACGTCGAGCAGCTCGGCTTCGGCGAGCTCACCGAGCGCGGTGTCCGCGCGGCCGAACTCCTGCCGCAGGACGTCGTTTACGCCGGCTTCTCGCTCGGTGTGCTGCCCGCCCAGAAGCTGGCGCAGACGCGGGCGGGTGCGCGGGGCGCGCTCCTGTTCCATGCCTGCATCCCCGTGTCGGAGTTCGGTGCGGCATGGCCTGACGATGTGCCGGTACAGGTGCATGCGAAGGAAGCCGATCCGTTCTTCGCCGAGGACATCGACGCCGCCCGCGCGCTCCTCTCCGACTGCACCGACGCGGAGATGTTCCTGTACCCCGGAGACCAGCACCTGTTCGCGGACCCTTCGCTGCCGTCCCACGACCCGAACGCCGCCGAGCTCCTGACCCAGCGGACGATCGAGTTCCTCGGCTCGCGGTAGGTGTGCGGCGACCGGTTGACCAGGCGCGCGTCTGCCGAAGCCGGAGGCGGAGGCGGAGGCGGAGGCGGAGGCGGAGGCGGAGGCGGAGGCGGAGGCGGAGGCGGAGGCGGAGGCGGAGGCGGAGGCGGAGACTGCAACCGTGCTGGCGAGCGGGGCCGCTGCCGCACGAGGCACCTACCCGGACGCTTCAGTTGAGTTGCGCCTCAGCGGAAAGCGGCGACGTTGCGGGCGACCCAGTCGTTGAAGGGGCGCGGGGCACGGCCGAGGACGCGTTCCACGTCCGGGCTGATCCGCAGTTCTGCCGGGTTCGGGGCGGAGATGATGTCCAGGGTGTCGTCGGCGAGTTCCGCCGGCACGAACGGGGTCATCGTTGCCTTTGCCTCGTCGCGGGTGAGTTCGTGGAACCGCACCGGCGAGCCGAGCGCGGAGGCGATCGCCTCCACCTGCTGACGTGGTGTGATCACCTCCGGTCCGGTCAGCTCGTACACCCCGCCGTTGTGCCGGTCGTCCAGCAGGCAGGCCGCCGCGACCTCGGCGATGTCCGCCGGGTCGATGACCGGCACTCCGACGTCACCGAAGGGCGCGGCGACCGTCCCTTGCGTACGGACGGACTCCGCCCAGGCCAGGGCGTTGGAGGCGAAGCCGCCCGGCCGCAGGACGGCCCAGTCCAGGCCGGACTCCCGCAACGCGTCCTCCAACGCGCGCATCGCGACCCGCGTCGGGCCGAGCGGTCGGGTCGCCACGCCCTGAGAGGACAGCAGGACGACCCGGCGGACACCACTGGCCGCGGCCAGGTCGATGATGTCGGCCGGTCTGGCTTCGGGGGCGTGCAGGTCGCCGGAGAGCAGGAGGAACAGCGCCTTCGCCCCGTCCAAGGCGGGCGCGAGGCCTATCAGCTCGGTCACGTCACCCAGGTCGGCCGCCACATGCCGGACGCCGTCCGGCACCGCCGCCGCGTGCCGCGACACCGCCGTCACCTGCTCGCCCGCCTCGGACAGGGCCTGCGTCAAAGGCCGCCCCACGTTCCCGGTAGCCCCGGTCACCACGATCATGTTCAGCTCCTAGTCCGTTGTGCACTGCGGAAGTTGACGCTAGGAGCGGAGACTTACTTTTCGTAAGAACATACCCAGAGGTAAGCTCCGGACATGGGGGAAGGCGCGCAGCTGACGCAGGCAGAGGCGGGCACTCGGTATGAGGTGTTTCACACCGACTGCCCCGCACGTGACGTGGTCGACCACGTGACCAGCAGGTGGGGCATCTGGGTGCTGATCTCCTTGCGGAGCAACGACCTTCGGTTCTACGAGCTGCGCGACAGCATCCAGGGCATCAGTGAGAAGATGCTCGCCCAGACCTTGCGCGCGCTGGTCCAGGACGGCCTGGTCCGGCGGGAGGTCGAGCCGACGACGCCACCCCAAGTCACCTACGGCCTGACCGAGTTCGGCCAGGACATCGGCGAGCCGCTGACGGACTTGTTCGACCGGATCACCCAGCGGCTGCCACCGCGCAACGAGGAATAGTGCGGTAGCGGTCGGCCTCGAAGGCGAATCCAGCGCGGCTTGGCGGCCTGCGTCGACAGTCGTCAGTAACCGGCACGGCGTCGAGGATCCGCTCGGCGGTCTTGTGCCCTACGTACCGGCGGGGAGTTCCGGTCCTTCATCCAGCGGACCTCACCGGGGTGCAGTTCCGCTTCCCCGCGCGCGTCGTATGCCTCGGCGGAGGAGCCGCCTACAGCTCGAAGTCGATCCGCTCCACGTCGGTGAACTCCACCCCCAGGCCATGCGCCCGGGTGTTGTTGGCGCGGAAGTACATCTCCGCGAGGCCCTCCGCGGCGATGCGCTGGAGCTGCTGCTCGGTGGCGCCCTGGTCGCGGGCGGTGAACAGGCGGCCGGCCCACTCGGGCGGCAGGGCCTGGGTGATGTCGCGGATGCGGGCGTCGTCGGTGGTGCCCGGGGCGGCGGTGAACCCGAACCGGGCCCGTGTGGAGACGACCAGGCCGTCCGTGGAGGCCGCCTTCTTCTTGGCCTTCGCCCGGACCTGCGGCTGCCACCGCTTCTTGACCTCGTCCTCCAGCCGCTCGCGCAGGCCGCGCCGGGGCCGCTTCAACCTGCCCGCCACGTACCGCTCGACCGTGCGCTGTGAGATCCCGAGCGCCTGGGCTGCGGCCCTGGTGCCCTTGAGTTGCTTGACCAGGTACTTCATCTGCGCCTGGGCGCTCTTGGGGAGGGGCCGGGTGAACGCCCCTTCCAGAGCGCGGTCCAGGCTGTCCCCGAGCGAGTCCACCATGGCCTGCTACTCCCCTTCCCCGGCCGCCGGGTCGGTCTTGATCAGGTTGGCGACGTTGAAGACGCTGCCCGCCTCCTCGAACTGTTCCTCCGCCCACAGCACGGTCTGCGTGCCCTGATGTTTGACCATCCCCGGCGAGACACCGAGCCGGAACGTACCCGGCACCGGCTTGCCCTCGGGTGTGAACGGCAGGACGTCCAGCGGGGACGGTCCTGGCGCGGGGTAGACGATGGCGTCGGTGCCGATCGCGACCGGGTACAGGTCGGCCGCCGCGGCGGTCTTCATCAGCTTGCGGTGCAGACCGATGCGCTGGTTGGCCAGGACGGCGGCCCGGATGTCGGGGCGCCACGTCTCCCGCGCGAGCGCCGGCCACGGCTCGTAGTACGGCACTTGACCCCGGTTGCGCTGGCGCAGCTTGCCGATGCCGCCCTTCGCGGTCGACTTGATCGCGCCCACCAGCAGCGCCATGGTCGGGTCCACCTGCTTGGAGCGGGCCATCGCCTCCAGGAACTCGGGCCCACCCAGGTCGGTGGTGACGCCGAGATCGGCCATCGTCTCCATGTACGCGTCGCGCAGCCGCTTGTACCAGCCGTCCAGGTAGCGGCCGGACCGCGTCCGCACGAACGCCTCCAGGGGCGCGACCTCGAAGCCCAGCTCCACCGCGTAGGCGACGGTCGGGGTGGCGTACCAGGCCGGCCCGGCGGGCCTCTCCCCCTTCGGCGTGAACGGCGACGGCAGCCGGTCGCCGTCGACCGTGCGACCGCCCATGTCCACGCGGGACAGGTCCACGTGCGAGAGGTCGACCAGCCACGAGCCGGGCAGCGACGGGTCGAAGGCCGGGCCGCCCGTCAGGTGGGTGGGCCCGTCAAGGCCGACCGTGAGCCCGTTCGCGGCCGCGGCGAACGACATGTTGATGTCCACCGCGACCAGGAACGGGTTCATGCACTCCTCGTCGGTCAGCGGGCGGCACCAGTCGTAGGGCTCCTCCATCAGCATCTCGGCCGGAGTACGCAGGTGGTGGCGCGCGAACTTCCCCTTCAGCAAGGGGTGTTCGTCCGGGACCTCGCACTCCACCACGTCGTACACCGCGGTGAGCGCGTCGGCGTTGAACGCCCGCTCGAACTCCCCGGTCGCCTCGTTCTTGGCCGCGCGGGTCGGCGGACGCAGCGCCGTCATCAGCTCCAGGCCGGTGACCGCCGCGGTGCCGCGCGGCGTCATCACCCGCTGGGCGTACGCCCCCAAGTAGCGGGCGAGGTCGGCCGGGTGCATCCCGGGCAGCTGCGGGTCGTCCTTCTTGTCCCACTCGCGTACGTCCAGGGCGTTCCACGGCGGGATGCACAGCTGGACGCAGTTGCGCTTGGCGCCCTCGGCCGGGCGGTAGATGCGCGCCCACGGCCCGAATCCGCGCTGGGTGAGCTTCCATTCAGCCCTGGCGAGCTGCTTGACCACCTTGTGGCTGTCCGCGAGGCGTCCGGCGCGCTGCTCGTCGTCGGCCAGGGCGGCGGGCAGGCCGTAGCGCTCCAGGGCGGCCGGGGTGAGGACGAGGACGGGGTCGGCGTCGCGGCCGTTGCGGTGCAGGCGGGCCTGGCCGAGCTTCGCCTCGCTCAGCGTCCATTCGACCAGGGACGGCAGCGACTTGGCGGGCACGTCCAGAACCAGACCGCCGACGCAGTACGCCAGGACCTGACCGCTGTCGGGATCGACGTCGACCACCGCGAGGGGGCCGTTCTCGAAACGCGGGTCCGCGACCGGAGCGGGCTGGGTGGTCCGGGCGGTCGCAGCGGTCGGCTTCTTCGCCGCCCTTGTCGCCGGCTTCCGCGCCGTGTTCTTCGCCGCCGGGTGTCGGGGGGGCGCGGCCGGCCCGGCAGTTGACGCCGGACGCACCGCGCCGCCCGAGGCCGCAGGAGCATCGTTCGCCGAAGAGGCAGCGGGGGCAGGGAAGCGGGCCGCGAGCCCTTCGAGGAGCCGGGCGTATGCGGCGCGCTTCGGTGGTCGCGGCTCGGTCCTGCCGGATTCCCAATTCCCTACCGCTTCACGGCGGGTGTTCATGGCCTGGGCGACCTGCTCCTGGCTCAGCCCGGCGGCCTCGCGCAACCGCTTGCGCTCGGCGGGCACCGGGAGACCGTCCTGAGCAGCCTGCTCCAGCAGCGCGTCCACCGCACTGAACAGCTGATCCTCAGCGGGCACAGACCTCACCTCCAGGCCTCACCCTACATAGATCGCACCTCAATTCGCGCGCGACACGCACGTCAATCGCTCGCAGATCGCTTGTCGTGCAGATCGCTTGTCGCGGCTCGCGACACGCTCCGATCCGGCGGATGAGGCGTCACCCTTTGACCTCAGGCAGGCACGGCCCCGACGGATGACGCCCCACCCGGCTCACCAGGCCTTGCCCGCCTGCTCCCGGATCGTACGGTTGATCCGGTTGATCCGGTTGATCTGGTTGAAGAAGTTGGTCAGCGCGATCTCCAGCGTGATCCCGCCCAGTTGCTCCTCGCTGAAGCGGTCGGCAACGGCGTCCATATCTCGTCGGGTGACGCGCCCTTTCGGGCTCTCGTACGGGATGCAGCCCAGAGCAGGGAGTTGGGCTGCGACTTCGTGGTCGCCGGCCTCGACGAGCCGGCGTCCGTGGCCGCGGCCCTCAACGGCGTGGACCGGCTGCTGCTCAACAGCGGCGGCGCGCTCCCCGTGGCCGGGCAACAGCCGATGGCGCGTCAGCGGACCGCCGCCATCGACGCGGCACGGGCCGCCGGAGTCGCGCAGGTGGTGAAGGTATCGCCATGGCTGCCCCGTGAAGACGCGAAGCTCTCCGTGCGCGCGCACTGGGAGATCGAACAGCACCTCAAGGCCTCCGGCCTGCGGTGGGCGATGCTGCAGCCCACCGGCTACATGCAGAACTTCTTCACAAGCCAGGACGGATTTGCCAGCTCCCGTGGCGCGCGGCCCAGCATGCGATGCACATCGTCATGGACCGGTGCGTACGCACCACTTCGCATCGCCTCCATGGACTCCACCGCCCGGCGCACCGCACCGTCCGACGCGCCCTGGCTGCGCAGACGGTCCGACCACTGCTCGACAGGTTCGGAGACGAAGCAAGCCCTCGGGCCGCCGTGCTCCGCGATGAGATCGGCGTTCGCCGTACCGGCCACCCACCGCCGGGTGTGGGACTTCTCCCGAGACGGCATCCTGCGCAGCGTCGAGGACTCACTGACCCGCCTGGGCACCGACCGCATCGACGTGCTGTACCTGCATGACGCCGAGGAACGCTTCGAGGCCGCGCTCCGCGACGGCTACCCGGCCCTGGCCGAGCTGCGCGCCCAGGGCGTGGTCGGTGCCGTCGGTGCGGGAATGTACCACCCGGGCAAGCTGACCCGCCTGGTGCGGGAGACCGACGCGGACGTGGTGATGCTGTCCGGCCGCTACACCCTGTTGGACCACAGCGCCCTCGACGAACTCCTGCCCGCCTGCGCGGAACGCGGTGTCTCGATCCTGGCCGCCTCGGTCTTCAACTCCGGCCTGCTGGCCACCGACCGACCGGCGCCGGGAGCCCGTTTCGACTACGCCCCCGCCGCACCGGAGCTGCTGAAGCGGGCGCACCAGATCGCGGATGTGTGCGAGGCACATGGCGTGACGGTCCCTCAGGCAGCCATGGCTTTCCCGCTGTTGCACCCCGTCGTCGCCGGAATCGTGGTCGGCATGAGAACCACGGAGGAGGTACGACGCAACCTCGACGCCTTCGACGTACGCATTCCGGCACAGCTCTGGTCCGACCTGCGCGAAGAGGACCTGCTGGACGAACGCGCCCCGACCGACACCGCACCGTGAACGTATGGTCAGCCGCGTCTGGCCCGGCGGCCGCACAGATACTGCTGCTGAGAGACTCCCCCTATGGGATCTTGGGGAACCTTGGGGCCTGCGCTGCTGTCTCTCGCCGGAGTCACGCTCGGCGCCGGTGGGTCGTTGCTGGGCCAGTACCTCGTGTCGCGCGCGAGCGCCCGACAGTTCGAAGTCCAGGAGACGGCGGCTCACCGGGCCCAACTCAAGGATGCGGTACTGAAGTTCATCGGCATCGCCTTGCAGGTGGACAAGGCGGCACGCGCAGTCTCGGACAGCGGCAGCACCATCGCCGACCCCGCGCTCGGTCAACTCCTCTACGACCTCTGGCTCGCCCAGGCCGAAATCGACCTGGCCGCCAGAACCGAACCTCTGCGGGGCGCCACCTACCGTTACGCGCTCAGCCTGGCCGCAGCAGCCCGAGGCGAGATGTCCGAGCCTTCCGCCGTGCGCGCGGCGCAGGTTCACTTCATGGACGCGGCGTACGACGACATGTGGCCCAGACGACGACGGACAGAGACGGAACCCGTCGCGCCCCGCTGAGACCGCCTGTCCCGACCCTCATCCGAGAACGCCCCTCGCCCGGACCCGCCTGTCCTCCTCCCCCTCTCCCCCCCCCGCCTCGGTCGACGTCATAGTCCCCGCGCGCTCCGTCAGCCAGGCGCGAGCGACCAGGTCGCCGAAGACTCCAGAGCCCCGACTGCCCGGCGGTATGCCTCACCGCTCCACGCGCCGATGGGGTCGTTCGCGATGGCCGCGTCTTCCCGTGCGAGCCAGCGGGCGGCGGCCTGTTCGCGGATCGCCCGGTCAGGGCTCTCCACCAACCGTGCGTGAGCCGTCGGCAGGTCACCGCCCCGCTCGCCCTCGGGGACGCCGTCACGGGAGCCTTGGGCACGTCACGCCGTGCGGCTGAATCAGACCGCCGCTTCGACGTACGCTGCCAAGTTCGCCAGCGAGGAGGCGATCCCCTCTTCATGGGCCGCTTGATCGATCCCGGGCGGCACATCCGTGGCGGTCACGGTCACCTCTGTGCCGTCGCCGGCAGCCGCCAGGTCCCAGGTCATCGTCATGGTGCCTGCGTACGCCGGATCGTCGGCCTCGAACACCGCCCGCTGGACCACTCGCTCGGACGGCACCAGGTCGGCGAACCCGACATCGACGGCATCCGTCGCCTCCGACGTCTTGCCGGGGTTGTCGGTGGGGTCCAGATAGGTGAGCACCATGCGGAACCCGCCGCCCGGCCGGGGATCCCACCGTTCGACCCGTCCGCGCATGCCGTCCGGCGGCAGCCAGGCCTCCAGGGCGTCGCGGTCGAGGAGGGCGCCGTAGACGGCTGCCGGTGATGCCGCGATCAGCCAGCCGACGCGGTCCGTTCTGCCTGTGGGTCCACCCATGGGCCGATTCTAGGAGCGAGGTTCCGACTGAGCCTTCCGCCCGGCCGGAACAGGACCCGGGCGCACTCCAGGTCCTGCTCCGTGCGGACCTACCGATGACGGTCCGTCACCCCCGTCTCCTCAGCGGATGTTGACGTCGATGCACGCGTAAAAGGCGTTGGCCGTGTCACCGATGTTCCACACCGCCAGGACCTTGTGCCTGCCGGTGAAATTGCCGAGGTTGACCTGGTGCGTGACGGTCGACGGGGGCTGCTGGTTGTTGCCGTCGATGGTGGCCACCTTCGTGCCGTCGACGAAGTACTCGTAATTCGCGGTGCGGTGCCGCGCCGTGAACGTCCAGGTGAAGGTCTGCGTCCTGCTGACGTCGCTGACCTTCCAGCCCTTGCTGTCGTCGTTGAGCTCCGCGAACCTGGCGTTGCCGCCGTGACAGTTGCGCAGACCCTTGGGGCCCTCGACGCTCTGCGGTTCGTACTTGATGTCGCCGCACGGCACCGTCCTGGCGGCGCACTGCGCCTGACGGCTCGCCGGTGCGTTGACGTAGCCGTGCGCGCTGGCCGAGCCGGTCGGCAGCGTGAGGGCGAGGACCGGTGCGAGGCCGGCCCCGATCGCGGCGGCTGTCTTCCGCTTCTTGTCCATGCATGACTCCTTCACGGCATTGCTTCATGGGGGTGTGCGGCGTGAAGAGCTCTCGTGGGGGTGCGAGGTAGGGGTGAAGCGTTGTGGTCGGCGGGGCCGAGCGGAGGCCAGATGCGTGCGACCACCGATTAGTCCAGACCATAGACTTCGGCGAGTCCCGGTCAAGGCTGGTTTCCGGCCACACCTCGGTGCTTCTGGTCTCTTGCGGGGTGTTCCTTCGCGGGGTCAAGGCAGGGACCCGCTCGGAACGGTCAGGGGTACTCCACCACGGTGGAGGGCTTGGTGTCGGTTCCGGAGGTGGGGCTGCCGGTGGAGTTGACGACGTGCGCGTACTGGCCCTTGCCGCCGAGGGAGACGACCAGCAGGTGGTGGAACTTCACGCCCGGCTTGTTCGGAGCGGCGAAGCCGTGCTCCTGGATGATGGTGGGGTCCACGTTGTAGTAGCAGTACGAACCAAGTCCCCAACCCTCGTGACTGGTCACGGAGTCGGCGACCTTGTAGGCGGCGAAGCCCCGCAGATTCCCGTTCTGGATGGCGGCCTGGTTCGGGGCGTCGTACGCCTTCTCGTTCTGGAAGAAGATCGTGCGGCCGCGCTCGCCCTTCCACTGCACGTCGTACTTGTTGAAGTGTTCCACGAACAGCCCGGTGGCCAGGACGTCGTCGCCGTTGACCACCACGCCGTAGTCGGCGCGGTTGGTCTCCCAGCCGACGCCGTCTCCGTGGTCGGCGCGCCAGACCCAGGTGTGGTCGACGATGGTATGCCGGCTGTTGACGACCATGCTGGTGGTGGCCTTGCCCGCGCCCACGCCGCCGATGCGGATGAATACGTCCTGCAGCGTGACGGGGTTGTCGGCGTGCCCCGCGGACGCCCCCTCGGGACCCACTTCCAGGAGCACGGCGGAGTTGTCCCTGCCCGCGTCGACGAGAACACCGGCCAGGCGTACGCCGTCGACGTCGCCGATCTTCATGGCGGTCACGCCGCCGTCGGGCACGAGGGTGGCGTAGCCGAGACCGAGGACGACGGTGCCCGCGCGGGTGACCTCCACGGGCCGGTCGACGTGGTAGATGCCCGGGGTGAGCAGCAGGTTCTTTCCTTCCTTGAGCGCCGAGTTGAGGGAGACTGCGGTGTCGCCCTCCTTGGCGATGTGGAACGCGCTCAGCGGCAGCGACTCACCTCGGGGAGTGCCCCCGGCCCAGCTGGTGCCGCGGGCCGCGGTGCGCAGCGCCGGCAGGAAGACCTTGTACTCCGCGCCGTCCAGGTAGAGGAAGGGCTTCTCGCGCGAGACGGGGGTCGTGTCCAGCGTCGTGTAGGGCGGGTCGGGGAAGGACTGCGCGGGGGCTCCCTCGACGCCGGAGAACACCATGTTCCACACGCCGTTGAGCCAGCCGCCGATGGAACTGTCGCGGGTGTACCACTGCTGCTGGGAGTAGGGCTGGACGGTGCCGTCGATGCGGCTGTCGGCGATGTAGCCGCCGCTCGCCCAGCCGTAACCGTCCGGGGCCAGGTTGAGGTTGCCTCGTACGTGCATACGGCGGAACGGCGCGGCCTGGGAGACGGCGAAGCGGTTGGTGCCGTTGACGGGTTTGAGGGAGAGGTTCTCGGCGGAGCGCCAGAAGTTCTGGGTGGCGTTGCCGTTGAACCATCCGGCGTCCACGGTCACGTCGCCGTTGAAGTGGGTGTCGTCGGGCGAGAGGCCCAGGCCCATGATGGAGGTGTAGAAGCCGAGTTGGGCGTTGAGGCCGTTGTAGGTGCCGGGCTTGAACAGCAGCGCGTAGCGGCCGGTGCCGAACTGGGCCGATTCCTGCTTTCTGAAGATGTCGTCAAGTGTGGCCTGGATACCGGGCGTTGACGGGTCGAAGACGAGCACATTTGGGCCGAGGTCGGGCGCTGCGGCCGCCTCGATCCCCGCGTTCCCCGCGCCCTCCGCGCTGCCCGCGTTCCCTGCGTTCCCTGCGTTCTCCGCGCTCCCCAGCCCCTGCGGGGCACCGATCGCCTGGGGCGCGGCGAGCAGACCCGCGGTTGGGACTGCCGCGGCCGTGGCCGCCAGCACTGTCCGGCGTGGGATTCCGTGCAGGTGAGGGGTGGAGGGGCCGACGGGCTCGACAGGTTCTGTGGTCACGTGTGACTCCATGAGGTGTGGGGGTGGTTCGTGCCGGTTGGGGGGTGTGCTCCCGGCAAGGAGGGCCGCGCTCCCTTGTTCAGACAATGAACACCAGATGGCGTGAGAGCGCTCTCTCGCGATGGATGGTTACGGCAGTGAAACGTGACGTCAAGGGGGTGCGCACGTACGACTCCAACCAACGCCTCCGGCTTCAACTCCCGTACGACACACGGGTTGTATGCGTTGAGCCGGGTTTGCTCCGACCGGCTGCGCGGAGTGAACCGACGCATAAAGCACGGCCTGCGGTTCGGCCCCTACTCGACTGTCGGGCCCCTGAACGCTGGATCGTGATCAAATGTTGGATGACATCGTTCTGGACAGGCAAGCGGATACGGCTGCGCGGCATCGAGCCCGAGGACTGGACCACACTCAGGGGCTTCGCCGTGGACGAGGACCGGCTGGGGGATGTGCTGCATCCGCCCCGCTCCGCGGCGAGCTTCCGCACCATGACCAAGGAACAGGCTGCCGCCAAGCCCGATGACGACTGCTTCGGGTTGGCCATCGAAGCGGTCGCCACCGGCGAAACTGTCGGCGCCATCGGCTCGCACCAAGCCGATCCGCGCGCGGGCTGGTTCGAGTACGGCATCACAATGGGCGCGGATCATCGGCGCAAGGGTTACGCGGCAGAGGCCGCGGTCATGCTGCTGCGTTTCATGTTCGCCGAGCGGCGCTATCACAAGTGCGAAGCGAGGATCTTCGCGCACAACGAGGCATCGCTGGCGCTGCACCGACGGCTCGGTTTCGCCGAGGAGGGCCGCCTCCGCGATCACGAGTTCTTCGCCGGTCGGCACCACGACCTGGTCATGATGGGGATGCTCGCCGACGAGTTCGCCCAGCTGCACGCGGTGAGCGAGCCGTGAGCTCGCCATCACCGCAGCCCTCCAGGTCCTCCTCGGCACGCCGCCGATGGCACCGTACGGTCGCGCCGTCCGGGCATGGGGTGAGCCTTCCGTAGGGTCCGGTTCCATCCCCGACCGGCCAACCACTATGCCCAGTTGTCCGGTGAACGTGATCCATGAGTGCCCCGTGGCCCGCACCCCGCACCCCGCACCCCGCACCCCGGCGGCAGCCTTTCGCGCCAGGTGGCCCCGACGAGAAGGGCAGCGGCTTTGATCAGCTTCCGTGCGCCGTGAGCAAGGGCGGCGGCTTTGATCAGCCTCCGTGCGCCGTGAGCGTGTACCCCTCCGGCCCCTCGAAGGAGAACTTCGGCCCGAAGGGGCTGTCCGCCATGGGTTCGACGATCTTGATACCGGCGGCGACCAGCTGGTCGTGGAGCTGATGGGCGTCCGAGGCCCGGAACCAGAGCACCACGCCGAGGCCCGGCCGTGCGGCGTCGGCGAGGTCGACGCCCGGGAGGAGCGCACGGACGGCGAACGGGGTCGGCTCGGTGTCGAACACGACCGCGTGCGGGGGCGAGACCGCGGCTCGACGCAGACCCAGGTGCTCCTCGCAGAAGGCCGCCGCGGCCTCCACGTCGTGGACCTGCAGGGCGACGAAGTCGGGGCCATCGATGGTGGCAGGCATGAACTTCCCTCTCCTATGTCAGCACTTTGACATAGGAGGTTAGGGGGCCGCGCCCCCTCATGTCAAAATGCTGACATGAATGAGAGTGTGCCGACGGAACCGTTCCGCCCAGCGGACGACGTCACCCACCACGTGGGGTATCTGCTCAAACGCGCCCAGGCCGCTCTCCGCAGCGCCATGGACAAGGTGTTGCGCGAGCACGGGCTGACCGTGCCTCAGTACGCCACCCTCGAACTCCTGGCCCAGCACCCCGGCATGTCGAACGCCGATCTCGCCCGCGCGACGTTCGTCACCCGCCAGTCCGGGAACGTCGTCCTGCGCGGCCTGCAGGAGACGGGGCTGATCACCCGCCCCGCCACCGCCGATCACGGCCGGGCCCGGCCCGCCCGCCTCACCGACGAGGGCCAGGCACGCCTCGCGGCAGTCCAGACCGCCGTGTACGCGGTCGAACAGCGCATGGTCGATGCGATCCCGTCGCGGCGCGTCGCGGCACTGGTCGCCGATCTTGAACGCATGTCGGAAGCCTTGGAGGACTGACCGGAGGTGTGATCCGCGAAGGCCAGCGGTAGGCCCACCAGCCAACCGGCCACCCTTCGCACCGCCGATAGGCTGGCGCTCGATGCCGAGAGACCGCCAGCCTTCGCCGGACCCTTCCGATCCGAAGGGCACGCCCAGCGGAGCAGGGTGGCTGCCGCACGGCTACTTGCTGGCACCCCACACCCACGACACGGGTCAGCTCGTCTACGCGGCCGCCGGAACGCTGGCCACCACAACAGAGCGCGGCACCTGGGTCGCCCCGGCCAACCGCGTGACGTGGACGCCGCCCGGCTTCGCCCACTCCCACCGGTTCTACGGCCGCACCGACGCGCGCCTGCTGACCGTTCCGGTCGAGCTGTGCGGCGAACTCCTCGCCTATCCCAGCGTGTTCGCGGTGAGCCCGCTGCTGCGCGAGGCCGTCCTGATCCTGACCGGCGACCGGCCCGAGCCCCGTCCCGGCGCCCATCAGCGGCTGCTAGCCGTCGTCATCGACGAGCTGTCCGACGCCCCCGAACTCTCCCTGCACCTGCCCGAGGCGGCCGATGACCGGCTCCGCGCCGTCACCGACCTCCTGCACGCCGACCCCGCCCGGCCCGCGACCCTGGCCGAGCTCGGACGCGTCGCGGGAGCCAGCGAGCGCACCCTGAGCCGTCTGTTCCACGCCGAGCTCGGCATGGGCTTCCACCGGTGGCGCACCACTTTGCGCATCCACCACGCTCTGGCCCATCTGACGGGCGGCATGTCGGTCACCGACACCGCGATGGCGTGCGGCTGGTCAAACCCGTCCAGTTTCATCGACGCCTTCAACGACGTGGTCGGCCAGACACCGGGCAGCTATCAGGCCGATCTGCGCAACAGATCCACGTTGCCGTAGCGGCCGCACGCACCAGATGATTCCGCCCTCGCGCGCCGGACAAAACTCATGATCGAAACTGGCAAGGACGCGACCGTCGTCATCGTCGGAGGCGGAGTCGCGGGACTCGCGCTCGGCAACTTCCTCTTGCGGAAGGGCGTCGGGTGCACCGTCCTCGAAAAGCACAGCCGGGAAGCCGGGAATACGTGGAGCAGCGGCAGAGGGCAGGATCTCTCGACGCAGGCGGCGTACGCGTGTTGAACGAGTGGGGTGTGGGCGAGGCCGTGGAGGGCTACAGCCACAGGGACTCGGATACGGGGATACCACTGCTGATCGACGGAGAGATGAGGCAGTGGCGGATGGCCGACGACGAGGTCGGTGCGGATGACGGTGACGGTGGCGACGGGGCGTACTGCCCGCAGCAGATCCTCGTCCGCAACCTGATCAGGATCTTTCTGCGCGACGGCGGCGACCTCCGCTTCGCGGCCGAGGACGTCTCGCTGCACGGCGTCGACACCGACCACCCGCTGGTCCGCTACCGGGACGCCAACGGCTCAGCTCAATCCGTCAGTTGGGACGTCGTCGCCGGGGCCGACGGCTACCGCGGCATCAGCCGGACGGCCATCCCTGACGACGTCCTCACCTGCTCCACCCATGAGTTCGGCTACGCCTGGCTGACCGTGATGACGGAGGCGCCGGCGAACCCCCTGGGCGTACTGGCAGTGCACTCCCGCGGCTTCGCCGCACAGATCACCCGCGGCCCGAACGCAAGCCGTCTCTACCTGCAGTGCCCGCTCACCGACTCCGTCGAGCAGTGGCCGGACGAACGCGTCTGGAAGGAACTGGAGGCGCGCTTCGGCAGGTCCGTGGCCCCCAAGGGCCCGATCACGAGCAAGCAGGCCGTACCGCTCCGCGGGGTGGTGTTCAGCCCCATGAGTCACGGCAGGCTCTACCGCCTCGGGGACGCGGCCCACCTCATCTCCCCCATGAGCGCGCAAGGCATGAGCCTCGCCCTCCACGACGCCGACGTCCTGGCCCGCGCGATCATCCAGCAGGTCGAGGGACACGACTCCAGCCTGCTCGACAGCTACTCCGACACCTGCCTGAACCACATATGGAAGCGCCAGGCTTCCGCGGTCCTGACGACCCAGATGATGCACGACTCCGGTGACGCCACGTACGAAGGTGACTTCCGCAAGCAGATCGCCCGGAAGAACCTCGAAGCCATGCTGGAGCCACTGACGGCACATCAGCAGGTCGCGTAGGTCGGGTGTGGTTTCTGGTTTCCTCCGAGACTCGGACGGCTTCCGTGATCGCCCGCGTGCTCGATGTCCACCGCGGGCGGGGATTCGGCGAGGAACTCCATACGCGAGGGCTCGACCGAGCGGGGAAGTCGGGGGCCGAGGTCATCAATACCGTCCTGGGGACACGATTCCCTGGATCGGCCCGCGGCTCTCCTGAGCGGAGCGGCCCGACAGGGTCAGCGCATCCAGTCAGGTGTTTCCACGCCCGTGAAGTCGTTCCAGGCACGGCAGTGGGACCTTCCCGGCGCTCGACCTGGTCGCGGTCAGCGTTCGCCAGAACGTTGTTGATGCCGACCAGCTCTTCCCACCACGGAGGTCGCCACCTATGTCTTCGCAGCGAACGGGTCGCCCGCCACCCCGCTGAGGCGGACCAGCCCCGGCCTGCCCTCGTCGGTGACGCGCACATACAGCGTGTAGGTCGAGCCCGTCTCCTCCGCCTTGGCGCGGGCCCAGGCCAGAACCTCCTCGGCGTCTGCGCCCGTCACCTCGTACTCGTCCGACGCCTTCGCCGACCTGTCCCAGAAATACGCCCGATAGGTGGCCTCGTCGTGCTCCCAGGCGGTGTCTCGCGGATCCACTCCCCGTACATGCATGGGGCAACCGTAACGGCTCGGTCCGATGGACGACGTACGCAGGTGGCCGATGACTTTCCGCCGCCTCGCGAGTCGTACGCAGTACGACCACCCCGAGGACGGAAGGCCACCGATGAACGCTCTGCACGACACCCTGCACCGGTACGTCGACGACGGGAGCGTGCCGGGCGCCGTCGGTCTCGTCGCCCACGGCGACGACGTCCAGGTGGTGGCCGCTGGTTCGATCGACGTCGAGGGAAGCGCCCCGATGGAGAGGGACTCGCTCTTCCGTATCGCGTCGATCACCAAGCCCATCACGGCGGCGGCAGTCCTGTTGCTGGTCGAGGAGGGGCAGTTGGCCCTGGACGCGCCGATCGACCAGTGGCTCCCGGAACTGGCGAAGCCGAGCGTGGTGCGGACCCCTGACGCGCCGGTCGACGACGTCGTCCCGGCGACCCGTCCGATCACGGTCGAGGACCTGCTCAGCTCCCGCACCGGTTGGGGCTTTCCCGCCGACTTCTCGCTGCCCGCGGTGCAGCCCCTGTTCGCCGTGCAGAAGGACGGCCGCTCGCTGCGGAACTGGCCGGACCCCGACACCTGGCTGGGCCTCCTCGCGCAGGTGCCCATGCTGCACCAGCCGGGAGACGCCTGGCTGTACGGCACCTCCTCCGACCTCCAGGGAATCCTGATCGCCAGGGCTTCGGGCCGCACGCTCCCCGACTTCCTCGCGGAACGGGTCTTCGAGCCGCTGGGCATGACGGACACGGCCTTTGAGGTCCCCGCGGTGAAGCGGCACCGATTCACCTCGTACTACACCCCGAACCCGGACGGAACCCTGGCGCTGACGGATGGACCCGAGGGGCAGTGGAGCCGCCTCCCGCGTTTCCACTCGGGCGGCGGAGGCCTCGTGTCCACGGCCGACGACTGGCTGGCCTTCGCCCGCATGCTGCTCAACAGCGGTGAGACGGGCGGCCGCCGCCTGCTCACCCCCGCCTCGGTCCACCGCATGACCACCAACCACCTCACCACCGGGCAGCGCGCCGGCGTCGAACTCTTCCTGGAGGGCCAGGGCTGGGGCTACGGCGGCCAGGTCGACGTCACCGCGTCCGCGCCCTGGAACGTCCCCGGCCGCTACGGCTGGGCGGGCGGCACGGGCACGACGGCACACATCGTCCCGTCCACGGGAACGGTGGCGATCCTCTTGACGCAGGTGGCGATGGACAGCCCTGAACCCCCGCCGCTGATGCGGGACTTCTGGAGCGGCGTGGTGCGGGGATGACTGCGAGAGGACGACGGCGGTCACGCCGTCGAAGTCACCCATCACTCGTACGTGATCGTCATGGCGCCGGAATTCTCCCGCGCCGCCGGGCTCACTCCGTGCCGGGCGCCGCTGTGCGACCTGCGCTTACAGAGCGGGCTCGCACGGCGCACGACATGCCGTCGCGTACCTCATGTGAGGTCGTAAACCCTCTCACTTCACTCCATTGGGTGGCAGGCGTCCCTCACCGCGGAGCGTGCTGCTTCCGACGTCGCCTCGATCACCCGCTCGCTCACCGAGGCCCGCCTGGCGGTGCCCGCGTGAGCCAGCCGATGGTGCCCGCCGCGCACGACCGGCTGCCCCTGCGCCGCCGTCCGCCCGTCCTGCTCGCCACGGCTGCCGCGCGCCTGATCGTGGCCTTCAGGCCGCACCGCATCCGCCGCGCCCTGTCCGTGCTGCGGCGCGGGGCCGACCCCGCGACCGCCGCGCAGGCGCTCGCCGCACGCGCGGCCGTCGTCGCGGTCAGCGCGCGCTGCGCCGGGGAGGGCTGTCTGCAACGCTCCGTGGCCACGGCGCTGTTGTGCCGGATGCGCGGGGTCTGGGCTGGACTGGTGCACGGGCGTGCGCACCTCGCCGTTCCGCGCGCATGCCTGGGTGGAGGTGGACGGCCTCCCGGTCGGCGAGCCGCACCGGCCGGGCGAGTACCACCGGATGATGGTGGTGCCGGTCCGGCCGGAGTAATCGGTATCGACGACGGCCGACTCGACCGTCCGTCCACCGCCCCCGAAGGGCTCTCTGTAACGAGATTCTAGAAAGACCTTCCGGTTCAGGGCGAGGGTGCTTCACACTGGGCTCCACGTCACACAGAACCATGCGGCAGCAGCTGCTTCAGCCATGGCCGCATGCCTGCCGAATCGTCCCAATCCGGGAGGGTGTCGTGGAGAGCGTACTGATCCTTGCCTTCTGGGGTGCCGTGATCTACGGCGGGTGGCGCTGCGTCAAGTGGCTGATGGAGAACCCGCCTTCCCGACCCCCACGCACTCCCGCACACCCGCCGAAGGCGACCCCGCCCACGCCCCGCGCGTCCGGCCCCGCGCCACCGCCATCCCCATCGCCCTCGCGCCCCTCCGCGAACAAGGCGGTGAGGCGCGACGAACCGACCCGCCCCACGGAGGACAGGCCGGACGATCCGGCCCGCTCCACGTATGCCTCTTCCGACGCCGCCGACGCCGACGCCGCGCAAAGCTACTGGGCCGCGCACCATCACCAGCAGCATCAGCAACCCTCGCACCACCACCACGACAGCGGATACAGCAGCAGTAGCGATGGTGGCAGCGGCCACCACAGCAGCAGTCACGACTACGACCACGGGAGCAACGACAGCGGCAGCTACGACCCCGGTGGCAACTTCTGAACGGGCGTAGCGCCTGTTGTTCTCGGTCGTTCGCCGATCGGGCGTGCGGGGGACGTCAGGAGCCCATGCGGTGTGCTGAGGCTTCGGGGCATTCCAGTGGTCCTTCCGTGAACGGCTTGGTCAGCGGTGGAAGGACAGTGATCCGGAGGAACCCCGGTTTCACCAACCGGGGTTCCGCGGCCATATACGGGAACGCGTGCGTCAGGGACGGCCCAGCGATCGGACAGTCCATCCGGCCTCGCGCCAGGTCCCGGTGTTGAGGGTGCCGCGTCCGTCGATGACCTTCGGGATCGCTGCGCGGGAGGCGAGGCAGTGCGGGGCGACGTGGGAGTACTGCGGCCACTCGGTCAGGTGCAGCAGCAGGTCGGCGTCCTGGACGGCGACGATCGGGTCGCTGATGTAGTCGAGTTCGGGGTGCGCCTTGCGGGCGTTGTCCAGGGCGCGTGGGTCGGAGTGACCGTGGTCGTCACGTGCTCATCTGCCGACCATTGCCGTGATGTTCGCCGTGTCGGTGGACAGGCCGGCTCGAAGGAACTGTGGTGCGGACGCTGTCGGTTGGTCACTCAGGGTGCAGACGGTGCCGCACGGGGATGGCCGTGAGGCGTACACCATCTGCGACTCGGTGAGAGGAGTGCACGTCAGGGCGGACCGCTATCTGGCTGACCATGCCTGTACGGGGTCTGATCGGTCGTACGCCTATCTGCTCATCGATCACCTTCGGTGGCTGGATTGCGAAGGACTGACGCCGCAGGACAAGGCCCCAAGCAGCCCAACCTCAAGGTCCTCAGCGCCCCCGCACTGGGCCACATGAAGGGCCGTCTCGGCGTCGACGTCCGCGGGGACGACGACCATCTCTACACCTTCTTCCAGAACATCACCCCCGGAGCTGTCTACCGTTGGGAGTTCTGGGACGCCGACTCGCGCACCCGTCACGCCCCCACCGTGCACCACGCGACGAACTACGAATGGTTCGCCCACATCGGCGGCTTAGGCCGCGGCGCCAACCCGTCCTGGTGCGAACTCGGCTCCACCGGCTATTGGTGGAGTAAGCCCGAGCCCATCGAAGAAGCGGCAGGCGCGTTGGCCGCCCCCCGTCTTCACCACCCACCAGCGCCCGCCTCTACGGCATCCACCACGCCTAGACGCCAGGTGCCCCTCGCCCGAGGCGCCACGGCTCGCCATGGCTGGTCGGTGCTCTGGCCACCACGGGGCCCTCGCTCGATCTCGGCAAGAGCAGCCCACCCGCACGCAGTAGGTAGCCGCTGGGCGTGGCGGGGTGTGAGCGAGGCGCAGGCTCCAGGTGGTTGGTCGGAGTGCAGAGTTTGCCTCATCTTCTGGCCATGATCGGCAGGTATCTGGCCGGAATGACCAACAGCCTTTCACGTGGTGTCACTTGGTGGATACCGTGCGCGTTGTTGATCACTGTGAGCGTGTCCGGACGGTAGCGCGGCGGGCGCGCGCTAGGGGCCCACCAGGGGTGTGGCCGCGGTTTTGTGGAAGGGGTTCGTATGACCGACGACGCCGTACAGCAGGAAGACGACCAGAATCTGTGGCGGGCGCTCTACACCGCCGACGGAGGCTGGTCCCCGGGGGTGGCGTTCGCCGATCACCTCAGCATCGCGGCCCCGGCCCTGGCCGAGGTGGACGGCACCCTCTACTGCGCCCACCGCGGCGCGCGCCAGGGGGAGGAGAAGACGCTGCCGCTGCGCTGGACGTCCTTCACCCCCGCCTCCACCGCGCCCTACGTCACCGCGCTGGAGCAGGCCAGGAAGCCGCTGCCCGACGGTGCCACTGAGGCGCAGACCGAGGAGTGGCACACCGAGCTCCGGGCCGCGTCCGACGCCCTGACCCAGGCCCTGAAGTGGACCCCCGACGCCGACGCCGGCTGGATCCGCAGTGCGGAGACCCCCGCGCTCGTCAACGACAACGGCACCCTGCGCATGGTCTTCACCCAGATCAGGCAGTACGGCAACCAGATTCAGTCGTCGCTGTGGGAGACCCATCTGGAAATCCGCGAAGGCGGCTCCCGGTGGGTTCGGCCGACCGCCATCAAGATGGCCAGCAGCGAGTACGGGCAGTTACCGTTCGGCCCGGCCCTGGCCGTGTTCAACGGCGCCGTCCACCTCCTCTACGCCAACCCCGCCTCCCATGGCAACGGCGGCGCCTGCCTGGGACACCTGGCCCGCAACGCCCAGGGCGAGTGGGAACCGGTGGGTGTGACCGACGAGGGTAAGACCAGGACGCCGTCCATCCTTCCCCTGGTCTTTGGCAGGAAGACGATCGTCAAGAACGGCTACCCCGGAAATGTGGCGCTCGCTGTCCACGACGGACAGCTGCACGTCGCCTACCGGCAAGGAGTCATCGAGGAGATTCCCCTCCCCCTCCTTCACGCCTCCTTCGACGGCAGTACCTGGACCGACGGGCAACCGGTCGCCCCTGCACCCGTCAACGGCGAGTGGGATCCCAAGACCCTGCCGTACTCCCGCCGCGGCGGCGCGCTGGCTTCCTTCGGCGGCAAGCTCCACGCCCTCTACCCGGCCAAGGACAGCGACAAGCTGCGCCACCTGACGTGGGCCAAGGACGGCGGGTGGAGCGCGCCCGTGGAGCTGGAGGGCCACGACACCAACAACACGCCCGCGCTGCTGGCCATTAAGGAGGGCCCGGAAGGCGCCGAACGCGAGGCCCTCCTGATGGTCCACCGGGGCATCGACCGCTACACCCCGCCCGCCCCGCCCAAGCCGCCGACCCTCGACGACGTGACCAGCCGGGACGAGACCGTGCACGGTGCGGCGGTGGACGACTACGGGGTGGCCGCCTGGTCCCGCGTCACCCACCGCGTCTCGGCCACCCCGGCCACCCTGAAGAACGGCACCAAGGCGCTCATCGCCACCTGGGACGCCACCGCCGAGTACTACTGGGGCTTCGGCTACTACCGCGAGGACGGCACCAGCCGCCTCTACGGCCCCAGCATCACCGGCGGCACCCTGTGGCTCTACAAGGGCGGAAAGTTCCTGCGCGGCATCGACTTCTCCGGCGGCAGGTTCGACTCCTCCGGCCGCTTCCGCACCGACGTCCTCATCCCCGACGTGGAACCCGGCACCTACGAGGTCACCCTCAGCTCCACCAACTCCCGCAAGAACGGCGGCTACTGGTGGAATGCGCAGAACATGGCCCGCACCGCCCCTAAGGAGTACTGGACCGAGATCGACCTGGAGAAGTCCCGGGTCACCGTCACCATCACTGACTGACCCCGCAAGCCCGGCACCCGCTCCTGGTCCCCGCAGCCACTCGCACTGCGGGGACCAGGAGCCCGCGGCAACCCGAACCGCCAGCGGGAATCCGCCTACCGAACGTAACCGCTGCTCATGATCACGCGGAAATGCTCGAACAGCGCTCATGATCATGCGGAATTGCTCACCGATCTACGGAACCCAGACTTCAATGGGATGCGGTCACCGATCCTGGGCGAGGCGGTACAGCTCGGCGAAGAGCCCGTCGCGCGCCATCAGCGTCGCGAAGTCGCCCTCCTCCCGGACGCGCCCGCCGTCGAGGACGACGATGCGGTCCTCGATCCGGGCGTTCTCCAGACCCTGGGTGACGAAGACGGCCGTCTTGCCCGCCGCGAGTTCCTCGAAGCGGCGGATCACCAGGTATTCGGCGCGGGGATCCATCGCCGATGTCGGCTCGTCCAGCATGAGCATCGCGGCGTCACGGTAGAAGGCGCGCGCGACGGCGATACGCTGCCACTGCCCGCCGGACAAATCGGTGCCGCCCCGGTGCGAGCCCGCGACCAGGGTGTCCAGGCCGTGCGACACGTGCGCGATGACGCTGTCCGCCCCGGCCGCCCGCGCGGCGTCCAGGAGAAGGGCGTCGTTCTCGGAACGGAGCTGGCCGAGGTGGATGTTGGAGCGCAGGTCCATCGGCCAGAGCGTGTAGTCCTGCGGCACCAGACCGACCTCTCCCACACGCTGTGCGGATCGGCCTCGGCCAGGTCGGTGCCGTCCCAGGTCACCGTCCCGCGAGAAGCGATGCGCAGGCCGGTGAGCAGGGTCGACAGGGTCGTCTTCCCGGACCCGTTCTCCCCCACAAGCGCGACGAGTTCACCGCGCCGCAGGGTGAGACTGACGCCGTCGACCGCCGGGCGCCCGGCGCCGGGGTAGGTGTAGCTCACG
This sequence comes from Streptomyces sp. NPDC041068, assembly GCF_040647455.1. Taxonomy (NCBI): domain Bacteria; kingdom Bacillati; phylum Actinomycetota; class Actinomycetes; order Kitasatosporales; family Streptomycetaceae; genus Streptomyces; species Streptomyces sp. NPDC041068. Next base: position 209,953 of record NZ_JBEZCG010000008.1, on the reverse strand, counting down.
TTCTCGGCACGGATCTCGGCGGGCGCGCCGACCGGCACCTGCCGTGACCCGCGGACCGCGCGCGGGGCCGCGGCCCGGTGCAGGAACGCCTGCCAGCCCTCCAGGTACAAGCTGGTGCGGAACAGCCGCGCGGCGGCCAGGACGAGGGATGTCAACGCGCCGGTGGAGGTCCGTACGGCGATGACGGCCGTGGCGGCGAACGCGAGGTCCATCCGCCCGGTCGCGGCGAGCCGGCCCAGGGCGGCCCAGGTCGTCGCGAGCATCAGGCCGCTCACAGAGGCACCGAGCAGGGTGACGCGCAGGACGCGCGGGGCGGCCCCGCGGTGCGTGGCCTTGATCCGGTCGGTGATCTCCTGGTACCAGGCGGCGAGGAAGGCGGCCATGGTGGTGGCGCGCACCTCGGCCGCGGTGCGCTGGTGGGTGACGTAGTGCCGCAGCAGATACCGCAGATGGCTGTCCGCGATGTTCTGGTGGTCGGCGCGGTGCTGGATGCGCGCGGTGGTGACGGCGGCCGCGCCCTTGGGTACGACGGCGAGCAGGAACAGCGGCAGCAGTACGGGGTGGAGCAGCGTCAACACCGATGCCGCCGCGATGAGTTGGCCGAGTGCGGAGACCAGGGCCTGGGCGTCGCCGATCACGTTCTCGGTCGCCTCCGCGCCGCGGCCCGCGGCCTGGAGCCGGTCGGCGAACCCCGGACTGTCGTACGCCTCCAACTCCACTTGAGGGGCGGCCGCGAGGATCTGCAGGTCGGCCTCCGTGGCGACCTCCGGCGCGAGCCGCGCCGACGCGTAGACGGCGAGTGCGTCGGCCCCGGCACGCACTCCCGCGGCGACGCCGACCACGACCAGCGCGGGCGCGGCCGCCGCCATCCGATCGGCCACCTCGCCGCCCTGGAAGAGCTGGGCCGGCGCACCGGGCAGTGCGGCGAGCGCGACGGCCGAGGCGGCGACGACGGCCAGTTGACAGCAGGCCAGCAGGAGCATCGCGGGCCGGTCGGCGGCCCACCCCAGGCGCGTGGCTGCGGCGAGGGTGCGCGGCAGCCGCCCGGCCATCCGCCACCAGGAGGCGTGCGCGATGTCGTCGAAGCGGGCTCGCCGCGAAGGCCGACCTGTTGCGGGGCATCGGCGGAGTCGGATTGCGGGGCACCGCCGGAATCGGATGAGGGCGTGGGGCCGGAGGAAGACTCGGAACCGGCGGACGAGGGCGCAGTCACCTGCCTCATGCTGCTGCGCCAGGCAAGACAGGTGGGCCAGAAGCCCCCGAATTAGCTCAAAGGTGGAGGGAAGCGAGCCAACCGACAGGGGAACCCGCGACGGGCCGCTCCTCGAAGCCCACCTGGGCGAGGCCGGCTTCAGTCCCTCGTCGACAGCGGCGGGGTTTCCGTCGGCCCTACGACGGGATCCAGCACGAAGACGGGAATCACACGGTCCGTCTTCTCCTGATACTCGGCGTACGGCGGATACGCGGCGACCGCGCGCTCCCACCACTCGGCTTTCTCGTTCCCGGTGATCTCACGGGCGGTCATGTCCCGGCGTACGGAGCCGTCCTGGAGCTCCACGCGAGGATCGGCCTTGAGATTGAAGTACCAGACCGGGTGGCGCGGGAATCCGCCCTTCGAAGCCACGGCCGCGTAACGCCCCTCGTGTTCCACGCGCATCAGCGGGATCTTGCGAAGCTTGCCGCTCTTCGCGCCGCGCGTCGTGAGAATGACGACGGGCAGGCCTGTATCCCAAAGCGTCGCCCCCTGCGTGCCGCCCGAGCTCTCATACAGCTCGACCTGTTCTCGTATCCACTGCGCCGGACTCGGCCCGTACTCGCCCTCAAGAGGCATCGCGGTCACCCATCGCCACGTAGGGACTGTGGTGCACAGTCCAGCACAGGCCGCGCAGCGAGGCCAGACCACCGCTACCGCTCTGCCGTCAACGCGCTCGGCCCGGCACCCGTCACAGGGGACGCGGACAAAGCAGCCGGCTGAGGCGGTTCGTACAGTCAGGGAATGACGGACGCAGAACAGGCCCCTCCCCCGCCCACCAGTTCGGCACGACGGCATGTGCACGTGGCACCGACGAACGCCGAGGCGGCCGCTGTCCTGGCCCAATGGGCGGCAGCCGACGCCGCCGTCACCCTGGACGCAACGTACCTGGACCTGTCGGGAGCCGACCTCGTCAGTGCGGACCTGTACGCGGGCGACGCCCGCGGGGCACGGCTCGGGGCAGCGCGCCTCGACGGCGCCTCGCTGCTCGGCGCCACCCGGCTGGAAGGGGCCGACCTTCGAGGGGCGAGCGTGGCCCGCACGAGTTTCGGAGTGGTTCCCGACGAACACACCCAGCTCCAGGGCCGCACGGCGGCGCCTTCGGGCCCGCGTTCTTCACCGACCGCGACGACGGGCGGTGCGAACTGGCAGGACGTGACCTCGAGTTGTGACTGGCCGAGCACGGAGCGACGGTGAAGGTCCTCAATGCTCCTTGACCACATGCAGCAGCGTGACGCCGAGCCACGGGCTGCCGTACCAGTACCCGGGGCCGAGTCCGCGAAGCGTGGTGTCTTGGCCGATGTGCGCAGCGTACTTCCTGGCCATGGCCCAGAAGTCGGCGACGAACAGCTGCCCGCCGGGGCGCAACACCCTCATGGCCTCGTCGACCGCGCGGTAACGCCCCGCGAACGACGGGATGTTGTGGATGGCCAGCGCGCTCGTGACGACGTCGAAGGAGGCATCCGCGAACGGCAACTCGGTCATGTCGGCCGTGCGGACTTCCACCCGGTCGGCGACCCCTGCCGCGGCCGCGTTGGCGAGCGTGGCTTCGGGCCGGTTGCCGCTCTGGTCCTGTCCGGACCAGAGGTCCACGCCCACGGCATGTCCCGTCGGAAGCCGCCTGGCCGCCTCGATCAGCACCGCGCCGCGACCGCAGCCCAGGTCCAGCAGCCGCTCGTCGCCCTTCAATCCGGCCCGGTCCAACTCCCGTTTCCAGATACGGAACTTGCCGTGCAGTGTGGTGTGCAGGTAGATGCCGGTGTTGGCCATCAGTACCGCCCCCGCGGTCACCATCGCGTTCCGCCGTGGTCGCCACCGACCGGCGGCCAGGAAACAGGCCGTCCCGGCGGCGCCGAGCGCCGCCGGGAACGCTGGAGCGTCAACGCCGTACCGCGGCCACCGAGGACGCGGCAGTGCAGAGTCATCCCGGTTGTTCGCCATGGCTGCAGTGTCACAGACCCAACTGCCGGACGTCTCACAGGAATTCCCCCCTCCCCTTAGCCCCTCCCCCGGCCGCCGTATCGGTACCGGGCGGGGCCTGTCCTAGGTGAACGGAGGACCCTCGGCCCCACCGCGCAGCCGAGACTCCACTCCGCGGTGAACCGCTCCACCTGACGGCCGGCTATGCGAGGTCGGCGAGGAGCGCTTCGAGCGCACCGGTCAGGGCCTCGGAGTTGGCCTGGTCGAACCATGTGGTGCGGATCCGCTCGTTGTTCCCGTTCGGCGTCTCGTGGTCGGCCGCGAGCCGGTCCAGGGAGCGGGCCTCGTCGCCCAGGGAGCGTCCGACGCCCTCGAAGAGGCTGCGGACGTAGCGGTCGGCGTCGTCGGGGGCTATGCCGTGGCCTGCGGCCCATGAGGCGAGCGTCGCGAGGTAGGCGTAGTGAGTGGAGAGCGTCCCGGTGACCGCGGACAGGACGTTGAAGGCGGCCTCGTCCGCGACGGGGAGTGCTCCGCCCATCCGTGGCATCGAGGTGGCAATCCCCTGATGAGGCCTCTGGACCTCTCGGCCTCCGCAGGCTCGGGAAGCCACTCGCCAGTGGCCTTGGCGGACGATCACCCCATCAGGTCCGGCCGAAGTTCCGTGAAGGACTTTGCCTCCAAGGGCCACGCCTCACGTCGCCGACGCTGCCCGCAACTCCTCGTAGACCGCTACCGGGTCGCGCTGAACCAGGTAGCGGAAGTGCCACCGGACGGCTCCGTCGTCACCGGCGAGTGAAGCCAGCGAGAGGCCCCCAGGCCCGATGAGCCGGGGCTCCGTCCACTGCTGTGCAACCACCGCGATCGAGGTCCCGGCACTGGTCGCGACCCAGGTGGCCTCGCCCCCCGCGATATGGGCGAGGTATCCGCTCCCGACGACGGAGGCCACCGCTTCGCACAGAGACATCTCGGCGGGCAAATCCCTGGTGTCCTCGTGCGGAGCGAAAGCATCGTCGCCCATTGCGACGCTGTCCCGGGTCAGATGCACCTTCATGGTCGAATCCTAGGCGGATACGCCGACGCTGCCGCCCGGGTGAGCCCTGCGCGAAGGCAGGGATGGACGGGTGCGGAGTGAGGGTCCTGTTGCGGAGCCTCGCGATGCCGAGCATGGCCTGGAAGGTCACGGTGGGCATGCCCCGGAGTCAGTGCGGCCATACGGGCGCATCCAGGAGTGAGCCGAGAGGCCAATGGGGGGCGTGGCTGTGCGCATGTCTGCCTGCGTGGGCGGCCACGGCATGGCCGCCTTGAGCGGAGAACCGGAATGCTGAAGCCCTTCGCTCCACTTCTCGCGACGGCCCTCCTCTCCCTGGGGGCGGTGGTCGGGGCTGCCCCTCTGCCCACGGTGAAGGCGCACTGGACTCCAGGGCGGTCACGCATGCCAGGAGCGGCGCCGGCCCCGAGCAATGCCTGTACGGAAGCATCTGCGCCTGGGATGAAGGGAACTACGAGGGAAGCTTCCGCGCCTGGGAGGGCAGCAATCCGAACTGGCACGACAGTGACTTCGGTGATCGAGCCCGGTCATTGAAGAACAACCTTCGTCCCGGCGGCCCCGACGCTGTAAGGCTGTACGCGGATCCCAACTACGGGGGCAACTCCTTCTGCCTGCCGCGCGGTGACTTTGCGGAACAGCTCTCTTCCTGGGGCAACGACATCTCCTCGCACAGGCTCGTAGAGGGATGCTGAGCCCAGGACCACTTCGCCACCGACGCGCACCACGTGCTCACTGCGGCGGCGGGAGGCGAGCCCTTCATGGCGCCGGCTGAGTCAGCCTCCTGGCACCATGCGTGCGGGCAGCGGCCCGCGCTGAATTGTCAGAGGCGGGTGCCATGATCCCGGGATGGTCGCCGACTCCCCCACCTTCCACTTCCAGCAGCTCACCGCTCCTGGTGACGTCACTCCCCGGCTCCGACGCGCCCTCGCCGAGTGCTGGGTCGAGGTCACCAACGCGGGCGGTGCGGCAGGCTTCCCCTTCCCACCGGTCGACGTCACCACGGTGACGCCGGACCTCGACCGCGTCATCGACCTGCTGTCCCCCGACACCGACCGGATCCTCACAGCAACGATGGACGGGAACCTCGCGGGCTGGCTCAACGTCCGTCGCGACCCGTTCGAACCGATCGCGCACTGGGGCACCTTGCACCACGTCCAGACGCGCACCGCCGTACGCGGGCACGGCATCGGACTGGCTCTCATGAATGAAGTACGAAGGGTCGCTCGGGAAGAGATGGGGCTGGAGCAGCTGCACCTCGCCGCCCGCGGCGGCGTCGGCCTGGAGGACTTCTACGGGCGGCTCGGCTGGAAGGAAGTCGGACGGTGGCCGGGGGCTCTCCGGCTTGCCCCGGGCGACGACCGAGACGAGATACTCATGCTCCTCGCCCCACTCTGAGCGGGCAGGCGAGCGCGGCGTTCGTGCGGCGGGCGGTGCGGCCCTCAGCCCTTGGCCGCCTCCGCGATCCGCGAGGCGGCCTGGGTGAAGGCCGGCGCGAGCCGCAGGAACAGGAGCGAGGCCCCTGGTCGCGGGAAAGCCTCAGTGGGCGATTCCCCCGGTCAACTCTTCACGAGCGGCGGCGAGTTCCACGGACAGCCCGAGCCACCGCTTCCGTTCGCGGTCTCGCTCGCTGTGGGACCCAGGCTGTTCGCTCTCGGCGCCTATCTCGGCGAGACCATCCGCCGCGCGTCCGGGGCGACCTGGCGGACCTCCGAGGCGGACGGCGGGATGAACATCGCCCTCGACTTGCCGGACGGTTCTGTCATCCGGCCCGTCCAGCGCATCATCAAGCGCTTCCAGAACGGCCCCGAAGGCAGCATCATGGCCTACGCGGCCGGACTCGGCCTGCCTCTGCCCACGCAAGAGCCCGGTCACCGCCGAACGTGGTTCAGGCGTCGCCAGGTCACCCGCGCCGCGGCGGCATGCCCCGACTGGCAGGCCGCACTCATGCCAACCCAGAAGCCCAGCAGGTCAGCGACGTGACAGTCTCCCCGATGCCCCCGAGCCGGAAGTGTTCGGACCAGAGCCCTGACGCGGCACCGATACTCGACTTCGCGACCTGGGAGCCCGTGCTGCGGCTCCTGCTCGCGGCCAAGCCGGAGAGGCCCGTCGCCGAAACCCTCCGGGGCGGCGGGCGCATCGGGCGCGGCAGTTGGAGTCTGGTTCCGCGGCGAGAGCCGCCCACAGCACCTGGCCGAGCCGCCCCGAGCGTGGCTGACGAGGCCGAACTCAGCGCCGTGGAGCGGGTGCAGAGCGCGCTCGCGGACGCCGGTGTCGACGACGTCCGGTTCAACGCGACGATCCAGCCGACGGGGAAGGCCACGCTCCGCCTGCACGGGCCCAGCCCGGCCGTGGAGTCCGGCGTCGAGAGCCCTCACGGGGGAGCGCTCCTCCTCGTGGAAGGCGCCCTTCCCGAGCCGTGGCGCCGGCTCCCCGTCCCGATCCCCGGTGCGGTGCCGGCCCCTTCGGCGGATCCGGTCCTGCTGGAGCGCACGCTCCATGAGCGGTTGCCCGATGCCATCGGCGCGACGGAGGAGGAGATCGCCGCGGCTGAAGCGCGCCTTGGCATCACGCTGCCCGAAGAGCTCAAGGCGCTCTACCGCGTGACACGGGCCCGGCAGGAGGACTGGGACGACGACCACGAGAGCGCGAACCGTGTCTGCGAGGCGGTCCGTTGTGAGCTCGGCGCCTTGGACGACCTCTACGTCGCCGGTGCCTCGACCCGCCCCTGCCCCTGGAGGTACGCGGCGACCGAGGCAGTGCTCACCTCACCCGACGCCGCGGTGCAAGGCCTCGTCGGCTCCCCCGGCTGGATCGTGTTCGGGGAGAACGGCGGCGGCGACCGGCTCGCGGTCGATCTGACACCCGGTCCGCGTGGACACGTGGGGCAGGTCATCATGCTCAGTCACGAGGAGAGCATCGGCGCCGAACTCATAGCCGATTCCCTCACGGACATGCTCCTGGACCGGGAAGCGGAAGACCGCCGTGACGATGCGTCGGACCGGCCGCCGGTCGTGGCTCACGTCAACACCGCACGCCTGACGAGCATCCGGGCCGCCGCCCACTCCGGCCTGGAAGTTCTCTCCATCGGCGTACGGGACGGCGCTCCGCTCAGCCTCGCGCCCCTCGCCGGGCTGCCTCTCCTGCGTACCCTCACCGCCTCCCCCGGCACGCTCGCCGACCCTCTGGAGATCGCTCGGCTCACCGGGCTGGAGTTCCTCGAACTCGGCCTCAAGGAATGGCGGGTCCTCCTCGACGCCGGAGCCGTCCCCCGCGGCCTGAAGGCAGCCGCGATCTCGGTGCACGACGACCAGGACCCCCAGCCCGTGGTGGCCACCGCCAACGCGATCCTGGCCCTCTGGAACCGGCCCCAGATCATCCGGACGGTCCTCGAAGGAGACCTCGGCATGGAGCGTCCAGCTCCATGAACGACGTAAAGATCATTGTTGAACGTCGGTACGCTCCGGACCCCTTCGACTACGAACGTCTCGTCCCGCTCGTCGAGTCCACCGGCGAACGTGTCGCGCTCACCGAGGCCAACGAAATGCGGTGTGGCCGTTCAGCCGGCCGCCGACGAAGTGACCTGGTCGGCGAGCAATGACCGCAGGCAAAATGTCTCCGTGCACCACACCCGCTGCGGGCTCGCCGCCAATCCAGCCCTGCCGTCCGAGCTCGTCGACCGCCTGATATCCGTCGCTGACGACGACATCGCCACGGAACTCGCCTCTCGCGCCGACCTCACCACCGCTCAGGCCGTCGCGTTAGCCGAGCGCGTCGACACGTGCACCGTGCAACTCGCGTACGAGGGACGGCTCACCGCCTCCGACATCGATCCCTACCGTTGGCCTGACGCCGCCCTGGCCCTGCTCGACCAGGGCACCGGCCGGCCTGAGTGGGCGCGTCTTCTCGCCGTGGATCCGGCCCGTGAGCGTCGGGAGAAGCTGGCGGCCTGCCCCGGCCTCCCGTCCGACGTGGTGGACACGCTCGCGGCGGACGCGGACGTCCGCGTCGTCGCCGAGGTCGCGTTGTGGACCGGTCCCGACGTGGCCGCGCGGCTGGCGGCGCATCCGCATGCCGAGGTCCGCCGTGCGGTGGCGAACAACGAGGCGACGCCTCCTGCCGTGCTGGCGGCGTTGGTCACCGGGGAGCAACTGCCCGCGGCGCGGAGCTGTCTGGTCTGTGACCGTGAGGAGATCCCCTTCGTCCACGACCCGGAGTGCCCGCGGCACGACTGCGATCTGCTGCCGGGTGCTTCCTGCGACGGCTCGCACGAGTCCACCGTCCACGCCATGCAGGAGGCGGCGCTTCGTAACCCTGCCACCCCCGTCGAAGCAGTCGTCGGCTTCGTGGACCATCCCTCGACGCTGCTGCGCTGGACGCTCGCCGCGCGCCACGACCTGCCCCAGCGGGTGTGTGAACGGCTCGCCACGGATCCGGTCCCCGGTGTCCGCGCCGACCTCGCCGAGAATCCCGCGATCGATGAGGCCCTCATCCGTACGTTGGCCCGCGACCGTGATGCCGACGTGCGCCGCAGGCTTGCCCACCACCCCCATGTGCCCCTGGACGTACTCACCGACCTGGCCCGAACTGCCAAGATCGGCAACACACTTCTGCCGCGCATCGCCGCCTCCTCCCCCGCCGAGGTCGAGGAGCTGGCCGCATCCTCGGACCCGGCCGCCCGCATGCTCGTGGCCCAACGACGCGACCTGCCACCCGGGATACGCGACCAGCTGGCCGACGACCCCGACGCGAAGGTGGTCAAAGCCCTCGCTCCCCACCCGGGCCTCGGCGAAGCCCAGTTGCGCGCCATGACCGGTCGGCATGGCACCCGGGTCGTCGCCGAGGTGGCGACCAATCCCGATGCGCCGTCGGCGCTGCTCGACGACCTGGTCCGGCACCAACCAGCGGTTCGAAGGGTGTTGCTCGAGGTGGCCCGACACCCGGCGGCGTCGGCATCGGCGCTGCTCGCCTGTCTCGCCAACGAACGGGCCAGGCCTGTAGCCGCCGGTCACCCCGCACTCCCGCCGACGGCCGTCGTGGAACTGCTCTCGGACGCGGACCCGCAGGTGGTGGAGGCAGCAGCGGCCAATCCGTCCCTCCCGCCTGCCGTCATTTCGGCTCTGGCGTCCCGGCCGTGAGCCCCGGACGCTCTCTACGGCAGACGTTCGATAGCCTCGCCCTTTGATCAGTCGACCAGTGGTCGCACGAGCGCCGAGACCGAGACCTGCGGGGGCCTTCAGTGGAAGAGCGAGCCGAGAGCCTGACCGACCGGGCCTCGGACGTCGAGGAGCGGTTCCTGCGCGACTGGGGGCTCGAACTGCCCGATTCGATCGTCCGGTTCTGGACGTGGCTGCAGTCGCTCGGCCCCACCGAGCAGCAGGCCCTCAGGGACCTGGACGTGACGCCCATGGGCATCACGCATCTCGCCTCGGACCCCGGTGCGCAGCCGCGCGACGGCATCGACGTGAGGGTGCACGGCCGTTACTACCGTGATCCTCCGGAGTTCGTGTCCTTCCTGCACGGCGGCTCCGACGGGCTCCACTACGGCCTGTGGTTCGACGACGGACGCACCTGCCGGGGCGTCGCGTCGTACTACAACAACGACGGCGGCGGAATCGACACGACCGCGGCAACCCCTCTGGAGGCCGTCCGCGCGCTCCTCGAACGCCACTGGCGCGACCTCGACGACATGCGGGGCGAGGAGGGCGTATCCACGCGGCAGTCCCGACTGGCCCTGCTGCGCGACGCTCTGACCGCCTTCGAGACCGGGGACCGGCTCGAGGTGGGCCTCGCCTACTCCCGGGCGTACGACATGGCGAGGCCGCCCGTGGACCCCGCCCGGGTCACCACGCTGGACGGCGCGGGCGCACTCGCGGCCGGGGAGACCGCGCTGGGCCGTCCTCCCCACAACGCGGCCGACGAGTACACGTTCGCGACGCACATGTACGCCGTGTTCGAGGACCCCGCGGCCCTGGCCGCCTACGTGGCAGAGGCCCGCAGCCGCTGCGCCGCAGGAGATCCGACAGAAGCGCTTGTCCTGGGCCGCGACCTGCACTGGGCCTCGGGGGACGACCCGGCCCGCGAGGCCCTCGCGAACGAGCTGCTCGCGATGGCCTACCAGGCGCTGGACCGCCCCGCGCTGGCGCAGATCGCCGAGGCCCACCACCGGCACCGGTCCTTGCCGAGCGTGGACGTCCTGGAGACGAGGACGGCCTAGCCTCGCCTACGACTCGCCCACTGGCCCTCGGCTATGACTCGTCCTCGTCGCAGCCGACGATGTCGTCCTCGCACTCGAAGACATCGTCCGGGGCAATGGTGTTCAGGCGCCAGACGATCTCGGCGAGGTTCTCGGACGGTCGTTCGTCGGGGGCGACGCGAGCCGTGAACGGGGCGGTGCCGGACGGGATATTGAACTGGTCCGCCTGTCGTTCGCCACACGGGACGACCCACTCCTGCTCGTCGTCACCCCGGCCGAGCGTGAGCGTGATCTCGTCGGTGTTCGGGGCGACGCACGTGATGTCGAGGCGGTAGGGCCGCTTACCCGGCGTCGGGAACGTCTTCTTGAGCCCGTCGGGGAAGGACGTGACGTCGCTGTCGACCAATTCGGCAGGCGTGTCGTCGTAGCCGAGAGCTCTGTCGGCCCGCCGCAACGCGTCTTCCGCGTCGCCCTTTCCCCATTCGACGAGCTGCTGCCCCTCATCGGCGGGCGGCGGGCTGGACGCGGACCGCTCGTCGGGCCGATCGGGCGGGCCGCCACAGGCCGCGACCAGGAGCATGGCCGTCGCGCCCAGGGCGGCGGCGCGCGCTGTCGTACGTATGCGGTGGATCATCAACTGGCTCTCCGGCAGGGCCTGAAGCGACTCGGGTACGTCGCGCAGGCACAGACTGTACTTTATTGGTGCAGACCAATAACAGTTGCCCGAGTGGGCCAGGCGAGTTCGGGAGCGCCGGGCTGCCGGCTTGCCCCGGGGGGAAAACGGCGGCGGCCCTGGCGTGGGTGCCAGGGCCGCCGGTGGTGCTGCCCGTCGGCAGCGTCGCCTTCTCGTCGAAGTCCGGTCGTCAGCAGGTGCGGTTGAGGTAGTGCGCCCCCTGGATCTTGCTCGCCGCGCCCAGCCACGACTTGCCGGGGCCGACACAACGCTCGTAGTCGGGCCCCCAGGCGACCTCGACCTTGATGACGACGTTGGAACCGTCCGAAGTGCAGTGGTTGTAGAAGGCGTCGGAGCCGGTCTCGTAGAAGCCGCACGGGTCGGCGGCCGCGGGGGTCGCGGTCACGGTCACCGCTCCCAGGGACGTGAGGGCGAGAGCGGTGGCGGCGAAGGTGCTGGTCACCAGGCGGCGGACAGACACGGGAACTCCTTGGTCGGGCGGACGGTACGCCCCGGACCGGTGAGCGGCCCGGGGCGGCTTTCGGCCCGAGGATCGCAGCCCCGTGTCGCCCCTGTTGATCGAATGACGCCCCGTTCACCTGGAAGAACGTTCACCCCTCCGCCGATCGGATGGATCTCCTCCGTTTTCCCTCGGAGACCCGGTCGCCGGGGGCGGGCCGCCGACCCTCGCCGCGAGCCGCTTCGGTGCCTGAACGCGGTAGCTCTCGGTGAGGAGTTCCGCCACCTCGGCCCAGTCGGTGGCCTCGTCCAGGCGCATGCCGACGACGTTCCTGCCCCAGGAGAGGCGGAAGAACGGGGCGCCCGCGTTGGTCAGCGCCTCGAACTCCTCGCCGTGCGAACGGAACGTGAGGGTCGTGGTGAGGCCCTCGGTCGCGATGGCGCGCGCCGACGGGGAGTGCGAGCGGGTCCAGTCGGTCAGGTAGACGTGCGCGAAGGTCGCGGTGCGGATGCGCCAGCGGGTGCCGATCCAGGCCGGTTCCTCGTACGCGTCGGGGAGGTTCAGGCACACGGTGCGCAGGTGGGTGAGGACTTCGAGGGGGACCTCGTCGTCGTCCGGGATCCTCTGGCGCGTCATGAGTGTCTCTCCCCTGGCTGCGGGCTTTCCGGTGAGTTTAAGGCGGCGCGGCATCGCCACCTCTGGTCCGGCCGTCGATCCACACGCAACCGCCCAGCTCTCCTGGACGGGCGTTGTCAGTGGCGGGTGCGACGATCTTCCTCATGACTGAGACGGCTGACGTGGGCTACGACTGGCGGGGTTTCCTCACGCGGTGGAGTGAGGAGTGGGTGGGCGCATGCGATCCCGATGACCTGCGGGCCGACGACGAAGAGGCCCACCGCACCCGCTGGTTGGGCTTCCCGCCCGCGACTCCTGCCCGCATCGCGGCACTCGAAGAGCGCCTCGGGCATCGGATGCCGCCGTCGTACCGGGCATTCCTCGAGGTCACCGACGGCTGGCGGCACGCGGGCGGATTCGTGTATCTGCTCGCGGGCACGGAGCGGGCCCAGTGGCACGAGGACGACGCGGAGATCGCCGACATCTTCCAGGAGGACCTGGAGGAGGACGCGACGCGGGAGGAGATTCTCGAGGCCACGATCTGGACCCGGGGGCTCGAACTGGCCGTGGAGTCCGATGTCGTGGACGTCATGCTGGACCCGGAGGACGTGGACGAGCACGGCGAATGGGCGGTGTACACGTGGGCGCCCTGGCGGGGCAGCGGTCCTGAGCGGTTCGCTTCCTTCTGGGAGTTCATGCAGGACGCATACCGGGAGTTCCACAGCCTGCGGGCAGGGACCAGAGACGAGAACGCTCCGGAGTTCGTGAACGGCACGACCGAGAGGTTGGACGCCGAGGTGGAACAGGCGCGGCGTGACGCGCTGCGCGGCGACCACGAGCGGGCCGGGGCGGTCTTCGCGGAGGCACAGTCCTTCGGCAGACCCCGCGCAGGTGCGCTGTGGGACCAGATCAAGTGGCTGCTCGGCGACCGGAACCCCAGGCACCTCGGCGGACTCGCCGACAACCCCGTCTACGCGCCGGATCTGCTGCCCGCTCTGATCGTCGGCCGCGGGGATCGGCGCGCTCGGGAGGCGGAAGGCGCGGATGAGTTCCACACGCGCGGCGGATCCGACGAGGTGCGCGAGCTGGGGCGGCAGACAGTGCGGCAACTGCGGGAGGGCACTTACGCGTACACAGCGCCGGGGCCATTCGGCGAGGCCGTCGACCGGGCCCGTGAGCAGGCCCGGTGGGGCGAAACGGACGCGGCCTGGCGGACGCTGCTGACAGGGCTCCCCCAGTGGCAGCCGCTGGGCGTCGACCATCTCGCTCCGGTGGGCCTCACCGCCGACCCGCTGCTCGGCCCGCTGCTCACGCAGGAGCGGACCCGGGCGCTCCTTGCCACTCCCAGAGGCGAAGAGGCGACCGGACCGTGCGGCGTGGCGGTCGACGAGGACCCGAAGGGCCTGGCGTGGCTCGCGGAACGGTCTTCGAACGGACAGCGCCAGGGGTACCGCTTCCTCCTCGTGGAGGGCGTGGAACCCGGCGCGCTGCCTGTCCTCATCGGTGATGAGGACAGCGATGACAGGGCGGAGCTGCACGCGCCGATGACCCTCTGGGATGCGGACGCGAAATTGCGGTCGAACGGCTTCTCCTCCTCGTACGACGACAAGGCGCTGGTCGCCGTCGGCCGGGCCGGGCACGGCTGGAGCTTCGCGTTCGACAATCGGCCACAGGGGTTCGACGAGGAGCGGTTCGTCTCTCCGGCGGTCGCCGCCTCCCAGCACGGTCGTGCCGTGGTGGTCTGGGCCGCGCCCGACGAGTTCGACAGGGGTGCTCTGTTCCATCTCTCCGTGGCCGAGCGGGGCACGGAACGCTTTGCGTTCACGCTCTTCGGCGAACGGTGCGAACGCTCCGGAGAGATACCGCGGAGCCTGGACCCGGACCGCCTGTTCTCTGCGGTGCGAAGCTGTGGCGAGGGCCGGCAACTGCCGGGCGAGGGTGCCGCCTTGTCGGCGATCGCCGAGACGTTCGGTGTCACGCTGCCCCGTTTCGCCCTCGACCACAGCCGATTGCACACCTTCACCACCCGCTCCTGGATACGCCTGCCGGCGCCCGGCGAGACGTACACAGCCGTGACCCTGGGCGCGTTTCGACCGGACTCCTCGGAGGCGTGAACTCCCCTGGGCCGGAAGACACTTCGTCGGGCTACCTGCGGGTTGCGGTGTCGGAGGGCAGTTCGGCGAAGCGGTCGCGGTACTCGGCGGCGAAGCGGCCGAGGTGCGAGACGCCCCACCGGTAGGCGATCGTACCGATGGGGTCCGTGGAGGCGAGGATGTCCTCACGGATCCGGTCGAGCCGCAGGCCGCGGACGTAGGACATGGGCGAGAGGCCCAGCCGACCGCGGAATGCGGAGCTGAGGGTCCGCGGGCTGCAGCCCGCGGCACCGGCGATCTCACCGAGGGTGAGGTGCTCGGCGAGGTTGGCTTCGATGAACGCGAGGGCTGCCCGCAAGGAGCGCGGATAACCGGGTTGCGGACCGTCGTGCAGCTCGCCGGTGTGCGAGTGCGGCTGGGCCAGGAGCAGGGCGGTGACGAGGCAACGCAGTTGGCTGCGCCGCAGCTCCGCGCGCCGGAACAGCGGGTCTTCCGAGTCCAGTTGTTCAAGGAGGGAACGGAAGACGAGTCGCACCGCACGGCCCTTGGGTTCGGCCAGGTCGAGGGCGAAGTCGAAGCGCACGGTGGACACCGGCGGGCGCCCGGTCAGCGCGGCGAATTCCTGGTCGACCAGGGCGGCGTCGATCCGCAGGCCCAGAAACCGCGTCCTCCGGCTGCGCAGGGGCCGCAGTTCCTGGGTGTCTCCGGGGTTGGCGACTCCCGCCGTCGCCTCGTCGAGGGTCGCCCGCAGGCCGCCGCACGAAGCCGAAATGGCACCGGAGACACCGATGTTGATGAAGTAGGAGCCGCGGCTGCGGTCCTTGGCCGAGGCGACACGCACACCGAGTGGCGAGGCGAAGTAGCCCACCGCGAAGTCGTGCGCGGCGACGCCGCGCAGTTCGTGGTCGCCACCGCACAACTCCCCCAAGGGCGATGTGGCGATCGCGCCGCCGAACAGACGGGTGGCGGCGTTGAGCAGGTCGGCGGGGTTCCGGGATCTGGTGATGAGGTGGTTGCGCAGCGGCGTCGTCGTCACGATGGTGGGGGTCACCTCCCTAGGGGCCCATTGTCAGGCATGACGTTCGGCGAGGGCTCGCCGGTCACATCGGCGGGGCGACGAACAGCCCACGATCGACGTCGTTGTGGGACTTGGCGGCGATGAACTCGTCCATCTCGTTGGCCGTGCCCCACTGATCCGCGTTGGCGGGATCGCGCAGGTCGAAGATGTGGGGGTGCCAGGTGTCCTCGTCCAGGATCTCCAACTCGGTGGTGTACTCGACGGTGTTGCCGACCCGGTCGAGGAAGTAGCTGAAGGAGTTGTCACCGGCCCGGTGCCGTCCCGGTCCCCACAGCCGCTCGATGCCCAGGCGCCGCATCCGGCCCGTACCGCGCATGAACTCGTCGACTCCGCGCATCTCGAAGGAGGCATGGTGGAAGGCCGCGTGCGGCCCGCGCACGATGCCGAAGCTGTGGTGAAAGGTGTTGCACCGCAGAAACCACATGATCTTGCCGCGGTCGCCCAGACACAGTGTGTCCGAGAGGCGGAACCCCAAGTGCTTGATGTACCAGGCCACCGTGAGCTCGGGAGTGGGAGAGTTCATCAGCACATGGGAGAGGCGCACGGGGACCGGTTCGCGGGCCTCGATCTTGCGGTGCCTGCGGGCGGCGACATCGGCGGATACCTCGACCACGCGGCCCTCGCTGTCGAAGAAGCGGACCGCGTAGCCGCCCCCGGGAGTGTCCAGGGATTTCGGCTCGTGGACCAACCGCACGCCCTGGGCGGTCAGTTGTGCGGCCAGGGTGTCGACGTCGTCGGCGCCGGCGGCACCGAAGGCGATGAGGTCGGTGCGTTTGTGGGCGCCTTCGCGTAACCGCACCACGTACTGCTCCGGGGAACCTTCGGCAGCCAGGAACGAGACGCCGGTGTCACCGGCGGTCTCCGTCAGCCCCCACAGCTCGGTGTAGAACCGGCGTTGCTCGGCGAAGTTGGGCATGGCGACATCGATGTGCCGCAGGTGGGTGATCAAGCTGGTGTTCCTCATGGCGCACTCCCCTTGGCCGCGGTGGTCATCCCCTTGGCTGCGGTGGTCATCCCATTGACAGCAGTGGTCATCTCATTGACGGCAGTGGTCATCTCAGTTGCTCGGTCAGCCAGTCGAGGACGTCGAACCCGAGCCCCAGCGCCGCTACCCGGTCCGCGTCCAGGTCCTGCTGCTCCCACAGCCAGGCGAAGACGGGGACAGCACCTCTCCCTTTCCGGTACGCCTGCCACCAGTTCCCCAGGGCTTCCTCGCGGTCGCCGCTCTCCTCGGCCTCGCGCGCCTGGGACGCGAAGCCTTCCGCTCCCGCCGGCCAGTGCCCGGGCGTTGAAGGGATTCCTCCGCTGCTCCAAGTGCTCGCACAGCCGCCGTTGTGCCTCGGGCAGGGTTCCGGGCGAGGCTGTGGCTCGATGCGGGGCTGTGGCTCGATGCGGGGCTGTGGCTCGGGGCGAGGCTGGAGCCAGAACGCCCTTCGCGCCGGATGGTCACGCAGGCTCGGCCATGAGCCGGTGGCAGGAATCGGCCAGCGGATACGCCTCGCGGTAGCGCTGCGCCTGCTCCAGGCCGACGATCGCCGCCGAGGTCTCCACGAGCGTTCGGCACCGCTGCGTGCGCCGTCTCACGAATGCCTGGAGCCCCGCCCCGACGGACTCGCGCCGCCCGAGTTCGCGGGCCAGCAGGAGCCCGTCCTCGACGGCCAGGGCAGCGCCACTGGCCATCTGCGGTGCGGGCGCATGCGCGGCGTCACCGATGACCACGCCGTTGCCCCGGTTCCAGGCGCCCTCCAGGAGCGCCGTGAGCACCGGGCGGCGCACCACCGATTCCGACTCGGACACCAGGGAGCGGATCTCCCCCACCCGGCCGGGGAAGGGCTCCATCAATTCCCTCAGACGCGGGGCGAGTTCGGAATCGGGCAGGATGCTGCGCTCCACTCCGTTCTCCGTCAGGAACACGTACGCCTGCCGGTCCGAGAGGGGCACGAGGCCGACCGTGTCGGCCTTCCCGGCGAACTGATGGATCCCGGCGGCCCACCGTGGGCGGGGCACCAGCGCCCGCCAGACCATCTGCCCGTGAAAGGCGAGCGTGGTCTCGAGCCTCAGCAGGCCCCGCGTCGACGAGCGGATCCCGTCCGCGCCCACCAGCAACGCGACCTTCCGGACCGTTCCGTCCGACAACCGCACGCGGACCAGTCCCTCCTCCTGATCCACCGAGGCAACGGTGGTTCCGTACCGCACCGCGACGCCGCACCGCTCCGCTTCCGCGTGCAGGATGCGGTGCAGTACGGGGCGCGCGATACCGACCATCGCAGGCCTTCGCTCACCGATCAGGCGCGGTAACTCGGCCTCACCCGCGGGCTCGCCGTTCACGTCCACGTGCGTGATGGTGCTCATGCCGTAGCCCCCGGCCAGGCATGTGTCCGCGAGCCCCAACTCGTCCAGCGCGCGCAGCGAAGGACCGGTCAGGCACAGCCCCCATCCAGAGGTCGCCTCCGGCGGGCCGAGCTCGGCGATCTCGACCTGCCATCCGCCGCGCGCCAGGGCGGTGGCCGCCGTCAGCCCGGCCACACCCGCACCCACGACCACGGCCGTCCGCGCACCGCGATATCTGTCCATGTACGCCTCCAGAGCGCCGATTTCTTCGAAACCGTAGGGCGCGTCGGCGCTCCGCCCTGTCCGAATCGGGCGGCGGTCATCCGCTGTCGGCAAGCGGTCGATGAGCGGACGGTGCGCGGACGGTGCGCGGATGACGCGCGGTGAGGTCCGAGCCGCTGTCGCGGAACCCGATGGCGGGTCAGGCTGCTTCCCAGGCCGCCTCGATCATCTGGAAGATCTCGTCCAGCGCGGCCTGCGGGTCGTCCGCCTCGCGGGCCAGCGAGTAGGCGTCGATCACGAACCGCGCGATCGTCCGGCAGGCCGTTGCGCTCTGCGGCAGGTCGGGATCGGCGACGAGGGCGGTGGCCAGCGACTCCGCGTGGCGCAGCCGCATCGACTCCTCGTACTCCCGCAGGGCACGTGACTCGTCGATCATGCGGTAGACCGGGACGGTGCCGTCCGCCGTGCAGTGCCGGACCATGGCCTGGATCTCGCGGCGCAGCGCGGGGATGAGCGGCTCGTGCGGCTCCCGGTCGGTGACCGTCCGCATGAGGCGTTGCTCGAAGTCGCCGTCCTGCTCGAACACCAGGGCCTCTTTCGAGGCGAAGTGGGAGAAGAGCGTGGTGACGGCCACGTCGGCCTCGGCGGCGACGTCCCGGATGCCCACCGCGTCGTACCCGCGTTCCAGGAAGAGCCGCAGGGCGGTGTCGGCGATCTTCTGGCGGGTCGCGGCCTTCTTGCGCTCGCGGCGTCCGGTCGTCGGCACAGTCATGGCCTGACGCTATCAGGTGCATAGCCGTAACAGTTCGAAAACCCTAACAACTCCAAAACCCTAACCGTTAGTGTTACGGTCGGCGGCATGAAGAGAGTGAGCTTCGCCGAATTCGGCGGTCCCGACGTCCTGCACCTCACAGACGCCGAGGAGCCCCACGCGGGCCCCGGCCAGATACGCGTCGCCGTGCGGGCGGCGGGCGTGAACCCCGCCGACTGGCGCAGCCGCGAAGGCCAGTTCCAGAAGGCCCGCCCGATCGAACTGCCCGCCGGAATCGGGCAGGACGCCGCCGGAGTGGTGGACGAAGTCGGCGAGGGCGTCGAAGGCATCGAGGTCGGGGACCATGTGTTCGGGCGAGGCTCGGGTACGTATGCCGAGCTCGCCGTCCTCGCGGCCTGGGCCCGCATCCCCGAGGGACTGACCTTCGAAGAGGCCGCAGGGTACCCCTCCGTCGTGGAGACCGCGCTGCGCATCATCCGCCAGGTCGGCGTGCGACCCGGTCAGACGCTGCTGGTCAGCGGGGCGTCCGGAGGAGTCGGATCGGCGGTGCTGCAGATCGCCAGGGACCGCGGCATCACGGTGATCGGCACGGCCGGCGCCGCGAACCAGGACTACCTGCGCGGCCTGGGCGCCCTCGCCACCACGTACGGCGAAGGCTGGGTCGAGCGGGTGCGGCGGCTCGGCCAGGTCGACGCGGCCCTCGATCTGGCCGGTTCGGGCGTGATCCGCGAACTCCTCGAACTGACCGGGGATCCGCAGAAGGTGATCTCCATCGCCGACCTCGGTGCGCCGGACCTCGGCGCCCGCTTCTCCGGCGTCACCGGGAACGTGCCACAAGCCCTCGTCGAGGCCACCGACCTCATCTCGCGCGGCAAGCTCCACATCCCGGTCGAGAAGACGTACGCCCTCGCCGAAGCCGCGGCGGCGCACATCGACAGCCAGGCCGGGCACGCACGCGGGCGCCGGGTCATCACCGTCTGAACCGTTTCGTTTCGCCACCGCCCGAGCCGCTCCGCATCACCACCGCCCGAGGCGCTTCGCTTCGCCCGGTTGCGCGGCCCGGCAAGCTGCCTTCCTTTCCTTCCAGCACACCTGCCGGGGCCCACCCGGCAGCTGCGCGGCACGCAAGGAGCCCCCATGCACACTCCTGTCACGATCATCGGCGCCGGACTCGGCGGCCTCGTCCTGGCCCGCGTCCTGCACCTCCACGGCATCCCGGTCGCGGTCCACGAGGCGGAGTCCTCGCTGACGGCGCGTTCGCAGGGCGGGATGCTCGACATCCACGCGCACAACGGCCAACTCGCCCTCGATGCAGCCGGCCTGACGGACGAGTTCCGCGGCATCGTCCTGGAGGGCCGCCAAGCGATACGGCTCGTGGACCGCAACGGAGCCGTCCTGTTCGACAAGTCCGACGACGGCACGGGCCAAAGCCCCGAGGTGCAGCGCGGCGAGTTACGGCAGATCCTGCTGGACGCACTCCCCGACGGAACCGTCCGATGGGGCCACAAGGCCACTGGCGTCCGCGCCCTCACCGAGGGCCGCCACGAGGTGACCTTCGAAGGCGGCACCACCATCGTCACCGGCCTGCTGGTCGGCGCGGACGGGGCGTGGTCGCGCGTCCGACCGCTGCTCTCCGACGCCACACCCCGATACGTCGGCCGGTCCTTCGTCGAGACCTACCTGCACGACGCCGACACCCGACACCCGGCCACCGCGAAAGCGGTCGGCGACGGGACACTCGTCGCTCTCGATCCGGACGGAAGCGGGAAGTGGTTCGTGGCCCACCGGGAAAAGGGCGGAACCCTTCACGCCTACATCACACTGACCAAGCCTCAGGACTGGTTCGCCACCATCGACTTCACCGATGCCGCCGCGGCCGCCGCGCGGATCGCGGAGGAGTACGACGGCTGGGCTCCGGAACTCACCGCTCTGATCACCGCCGACCGGACCGCGCCGGTCCTGCGCCCGCTGTACGCCCTGCCGGTCGGGCACCGCTGGGACCGGATGCCCGGAGTGACCCTGCTCGGCGACGCCGCCCACCTCGCGACCCCCAACGGCGAAGGCGCCAACCTTGCCCTGCAGGACGGCGCCGAACTCGGCAAGGCCCTCGCCGCGCACCCCGACGACATCGAGACCGCCCTCACCGAGTACGAGGAAGCACTGTTCCCCCGCGGTGCCGCGGCCGCCGCCGCAGTCGCCCACGACCCCACGCCGCAAGAAATGATCATTTTCTTCACCGCCCGAGAACAAGCGGGCATCTGACAGACCCGCAAATCCGACAGAGCCACGCATGTGTACGGAGGTTGTCCGTGTTCGCTGTCCGATACCACCGCTACGGCGGTTCCGAAGTACTCGTCATGGAGGAAGCCGAGGAGCCGCACGCGGGCCCCGGTCAGCTCCGCATCGCGGTGCGTGCCACCGGCATCACCCCTGCTGACTGGTACCTGCGTTCAGGGATGCTGCGGGACGTCGCCGCCCTGGACTTCCCCCACATTCCCGGCATGGACGCCGCCGGAACAGTCGACGAGGTGGGAGAGTCACCGGGCTGGGCAGGGCTGCCGCTGGCCGCTGATCTCGCCGACCGAGGCCCCCTCACCATCCCGTTGCACGCCGTGTTCCCGCTGAAGGAGGCCGCCACGGCTCACGACACCAGCGCCACCGGCCACGCGCGCGGCAAGATTGTCATCGCCGTGCCCTGACAAGACGTCTCCGGCATGTTCGCCCCGTTCCCCTCCCACTGGCCCTTGGTCCTCACCCGCACCGACTCGCACCAGGCCGCCGAACCCGCTGGGCCCGGCGGCCTGATCGTTGTCTGCGGTTCGCTGCGCCTCGTAGACGAAACGCGCACGGCGCTCGCGCCGCGGCCCGCGTGAGGCGGCTCACGCCGCACATCCGCCACGCAGCGGCTCACGGCACCAACTGTCCTGTCGCACCGCATCCGTCAGACAGCGAGCCGTTGACCTGCTGGGCTGCCAGGTCGTTCGACAAGGCGGAGGCCCTGGGCCCGCGAACGACCTGGGATTCCCGGAAGTCGCGTTCGCGGTAGCGGCACATGTGCCCCTTGCCGGGTCGTCACAGGTGCGAGTCACCAGCCGTTCAGCAGTGGAGCCGCTCCCCGAGGCCCCACGACAGGATCAGACGGTGAGCACGAGCTTGCCCTGGAGGTGACCGCCGTCGAGCAGCCGGTGCGCGTCGGCGACATGCTCGAAAGGGAACGTCTCCTGCACGTGGACCCGGAGCTTGCCCTGTTCGACGAGTTCGACGAGACCTCGCAGGGCGACCGGATCGGGGTCGACCGCGATGCCGCTGAAGCGCATGCCGGCCGCCTCGTACTTGGCGATGAGTCCCGCGTCCTCCTCGGCGACCGCCGTCACCAGGTGACCGCCTGGGCGGAGCACTTCGAGCGATCGCTCGACGGTGTCGCCGCCGATCGTGTCGAGCACGACGTCGATGTCACGGACCGCCTCGGAGAAGTCGACCGCCGTGTAGTCGATCACCTCGTCGGCGCCGAGCCCCTCGACGAACGTCCGCTTGCCCCCGCCGGCGGTCGCGATCACATGAGCGCCGAGCGCTTTCGCGATCTGGATGGCGACGTGGCCGACCCCGCCACCACCGCCGTGGACCAGGACGCGGTCGCCCTCCCTCACGCCGCCGAGGTCGACGAGGCCCTGCCACGCCGTCAGCCCGGCGATCGGCAGCGCCGACGCCTCGACGTGCGAGAGCGACGCCGGCTTGCGCACCAGGTGCAACGCAGGCGACGAAACGACCTCGGCGTACCCGCTCGCCGCCCGGGGGAACAGCGGCATCCCGAACACCTCGTCGCCGGGCCTGAACCGCCACGTCCGCGGCGCTTCCTCGACCACGCCGCTGATGTCCCAGCCGAGGATGAACGGCGGTCGGCCGATCAGCGGGAACTCGCCGGCGCGCAGGCGCGCCTCCAGCGGGTTCAGGCCGATCGCCTTGACGCGGACGAGAACCTCGGTCGGGAGGGGTTGGGGCTCGGGCGCGTCCACGACGGTGAGCACCTCAGGACCGCCGAGCGTCTGCTGGGTGATGACTCGCATAACTCTCCTGGCTTTTCTGGAGGGGAGAAGAGAACCCAGGCTATGAATTCGATGGGAACCAGCAGGTACCTTTGGCGCCATGAGCGGTTTCGGTCCCGGCGACCCCTTTCTCGCCGACTGTCCGGCGCGTCTGGCGGTCGAACTCATCGCCGACAAGTGGACCGTGGTCGTGCTCTACGGCCTCAGCAAGGGCCCAGTACGCCATGGCCGGCTCATCGAGCTGATCGGCGGCATCTCCCGCAAGATGCTCACCCAGACGCTCCGACGGCTCGAGGCGCACGGACTCATCAGCCGCCACGCCTACGCCGAGGTTCCGCCCCGCGTCGAGTACGAGCTCACCGCGCTCGGGGCGACGCTGATCGATCCGATCCACATGCTGACCGAGTGGGCGCGGGCGAACGGCGACGCAGTGCTCGATGCGCTCGACGCCCATCCCGAGCCGGGCGCCTCCAGCGGCTGAGGCCCCCCGCCGGGGCGCTGAGCATCCTCTCGGCCGCTGCTCGGTATCGGCCCGGCCACGCTCGGTCTACGGGCTCTCGATGTGTTGGACGATCCACCACATCGGGGAGGTGGTCCTGGCCACGACCACGAGCGTCTCGCCGGCTTCACCCCAGGTGCGGTGCACTTTCTACAGGGGACTCGATTTCCAGGAGACTCGATCATGCCGCACCTGGGCCTCGGCCAGAATACGGGCGTCGTCCTCGGCGGCCTGGTGCACTCGTGCGCGCTGACGTGTGGCGTAGACGCGGTCGGACGGCTCGGTCTCGCGCACCACGGCGATCACCGACATCGCCGAGGTCACGCCGAACATCAGGACCGCCCATGCGGCGCCGTTGCGGGCGGACTGCACCGTGCAGTAGGCGAGCCATACGAGGACGACGCCGTGCAGGGTGCACAGCGCGCGGGTCATTCTGGTCAACAGGGCCTCCAGGGGCAGGAAGTAGAGCCGGTGGATCAGAGGCAGGCCGGCGGCCGTCATGACGAGAACGACGGCGGGACGAGACAGGGATCACATGCCGGGGCCCGACGCCGCCCGTGCCCGGACCTCACCGTCTGACGGAGCGGACGCACACCCCCTCCTGGTCACACCCCACTCCCCCGGCGTGCGGCGACGCCCCAACGCACCGGCGCGCAGGCCCGGTTCACCCGATCCGGCTGTTTCCCTCCGCCTCCGTTGTGCCGCTCGGCCCGCGCGGGTGAGCCTCTTGGCATCGGCTGGCGCCCGTGGCGCCGAGAGGAGACCCATGCCCAGGTCGTTCAGCGGTGAGGAATTCCTTCAGGCACTCGCGTCGGACGCGGTCCGCGACAGAGTCGCGGTCGTCGGGATGGTCAAGAAGTCCGAAGAGGCCTCGGACAGCCTCCAGTTCGCTCCCGGTACGACCTGCGAGGACTGGACGACGATCCCCGTCGGTCTCATCGACCGGGTCGACCTGCTGCGCCAGGTGCCGTGCGACGACCACACGCACAGCCTCGTGCAGTTGACCCTCAAGGAATCCGACTCGCCCGAGTACGGCGTTCTGGCCGCGCTGCTTGGGCACTACGCACGGATCGCCGCCACGTCCGCACCCTCGCCCTCGCCGTGCACGCCGCCAGCGCACGCCGCTCCACCCGTGCCGCAGGGCCCCCCACCCCGGGCTCGCCCACGGCCGCACGGCCCAACACCTCACGGCCCCGGACCTCAGACCTCGCCCCCACCCCCGCTCACCTGGGGTGTCACCCCCGACGCCACACCGCCCCAGACCTCGCCCCGACTCCAGGCCGAGTGCGTGGACGGCAGTTCGGCCTGTGTGAGCGACGGGGCAGGGGGTTTCACATGCCTGGCCTGCTGCCACGGCTACTGGAACAACATCGGCCCCTGCCTCTACGGCAAGTGGTTCGGCTGCAACGGCGTCAACTACAACGCGTACAACTGCTGGCCCATCGGCTGACCTCAGGCACACCCTGTCGCCCGGTACATCCGGGCCAGTGCACCCACCGTCTCGGCCATGGCCTGCCGCAGCTCCTGCGGGGCGATGACCTCGACGTCCCCGCCGAGGCGCAGCAGTTCGCCGCAGGCGTGCGCGGTGCTCTCGGTCGGTATGACCGCCTCGACCCAGCCCTCGCCGCCGCACCCGGCGTCGTCGTCGACGGCGGTCGCGGTGGACTCGACGGCCCGCACCACCTCCGGGGGGAGGTTGTCCGGCAGGCGTCGGCGTCCCTGTCGGGAGAGTCGGATGGTGGCCGTCCCGGTGTAGCGGCGCGCCTCGAAGTCCTCCAGGTACGCGGTCCAGTACACGCCCAGGTCGAAGTCCCGCGGCCGGTCGAACCGTTCGTCGCTCGGCTCCGCGTCGAGGACTTGGGTGACGCGGTAGGTCGCGATCCGCAGGTCGGTCGGGCGTTCCGTGCCGGCCACGAGGTACCAGACACCGGACTTCAGGACCAGGCCGTAGGGACGCAGGCGGCGCCGCACCTCCTGCGGAGCGCGCCACCGCCGGTAGCGCACGTCCACCACGCTCCGTGTGAGCACCGCGTCGACGAACAGCGGGAGATGCGGGGCCTGTTCGGGCTCCCGGTACCAGGCCGGGGCGTCCAGGTGGAACACCTCCGCGGTCCGCGCCGCCTCCTCCCGCAGCCCCTGCGGCAGCGCGGCAAGCAGCTTCAACCGTGCCGCCGTCACCTCCGCCGCGAGGCCCAAGTCGGCTGCGGGGCCCGGCAGTCCGGCGAACAGCAGCGCCCGCGCCTCGCCCTCGGTCATCCCGGTCAGGCGGGTGCGATAGCCGTCGAGCAGTTGGTAGCCGCCTCCGCGGCCCGGCTCCGCGTACACGGGGACTCCGGCTTCCTGCAGGCGCACCACGTCACGGTAGGCGGTCCGTACGGACACACCCAGTTCGTCGGCGATCCCTCGCGCGGACATACGGCCACGGGATTGCAGCAACAACAGCAGCGACAGCAGTCGACCGGCAGACATGGCCGCATTCTCCCCGGAAACCCTGACAGCCCCTGACACACGGCCGCCCTACCGTCGGTCCGGAACCAGCGAAAGAACCGCTGTCGACGCCGACAAAGAACTCACCAGGAGCCTGCCGCGTGCCCCTCACCGAGACCTTCCACCGCCCCGCCGTGATCGAGCTCCGCCAGTACACGCTGCGTCCCGGCCGTCGCGACGACCTCATCGACCTCTTCGACCGGGAGTTCGTCGAAACACAGGAGGCGACGGGGATGGTCGTCCTCGGCCAGTTCCGCGACCTCGACGACCCGGACCGCTTCGTCTGGCTGCGCGGATTCCACGACATGGGGGCGCGACACAGTGCGCTGACCGCCTTCTACGGCGGCCCCGTCTGGGCCGAGCACGGCCCCGAGGCCAACGCCAGCATGCTCGACTCCGACGACGTCCTCCTCCTGCGCCCCCTGGTGCCGGACGAGAGCGGCTTCACCGTCGACCCGTCCGAGCGGCCCCCGGTCGGCTCCCTCGCACCGGAGCGCTTCGTGTCCGCCTGGGTGTGGTCCTTCCCTCCCGGACGCCCCGAGGGCATCGAGCTGATCCGGGACCGGCTGCTTCCCGTACTCCACGAGACGGGCCCCGCGCCGCTCGCCGCCCTCGCCACCGAGAACGCACACAACACGTTCCCCAGGCTGCCGGTCCGCACCGGAGAGAACGTCGCCGTGGTCTTCACTTCGTACGCAGATGAAGACACGTACCGAAAGCACCTGACCGCGATACGGGACCATCCCCTCGCGCGGGACGAGATCCTGCCGCGCATCGAGCGGGAACAGGCGGTCACACCCCGGACACTGCGACTGGCGCCCACGGGCCGTTCGGCCATCTCCTGAGTCACTTCTCAGGCGCTTCTGAGTCACTTCTGAGGCGCTTCTGAGGCGCCCATTCGCCCCGAATCCATTGAACTCCAAGGGCGTCGTGGCCCCGCCACGCCAAGGCACCGGTTACTGGCTCGGCGGAGCCCATGCCGGTGCGGGCCACGTGACGGCCGCGTGCGCCGCCGTATTCCGTCGGCCCTCGGCCCCGAAGCAGGGAATGTGGTGCCGGCGAAGCCGGTTGCACCGGGGCATGAAGGCCATTGGTGTTGAAGAATTCGGCGGTCCGGAAGTCCTGCGCGTCCTGGAGCTGCCCGAACCGCAGGCCGGTCCCGGTGAGGTCCGCATCCGTGTGCACGCGGCCGCCGTGAATCCGACCGATGTCCTGCTGCGAACCGGCGGCCACGCCGTCCGCATGCCCGACCGCCGGCCCCCGTTCGTGCCCGGCATGGACGCCGCCGGCGTGATCGACCAGCTAGGTCCCGGCGTCGATGACCGGCTCGCCGTGGGCCAACGGGTGGTCGCCATCGTGCTGTTCACGGGTCCGCGCGGCGGGGCGTACGCCGAGCACATCGTGGTTCCTGCCGCGTCGGTGGTTCCGGCGCCCGCAGGGGCGGACTTCCCGGCCGCGTCCACCCTGTTGATGAACGCCATGACCGCACGCCTCGCCCTGGACGCGCTGGCCGTACGGCCCGGTGGAACGGTGGCGGTGACCGGTGCGGCAGGTGCCGTCGGCGGGTACGCCGTCGAGCTGGCCAAAGCCGACGGACTGACCGTCATCGCGGACGCCGCCCCGCACGACATCGACCGCGTGCGCGGCTTCGGCGCCGACCACGTCGTCGAGCGCGGCCCCGAGGTCGCCGCCCGCATCCGCGCGCTGGCACCTGACGGTGTGCCCGGCATCGTGGACGGCTCGATGCAGACCACCGAGGTGCTGCCCGCCATCGCCGACGGCGGAGCCCTTGCCGAACTGCGGGGCTGGTCCGGCCCGGCCGAGCGGGGCATCACGGTGAGCCCGGTGATGGTCACGGACGGGGCCGCCGACACGGCGGGGCTGCACGCACTGAGCCGCCACGTCGAGGCCGGCACCTTGACGCTGCACGTCGCCGACGTACTGCCCGCCGACGAGGCTGCCAAGGCCCACCGCCTGCTGGAAGCCGGCGGTCTGCGGGGCCGGTTGGTCCTCGATTTCTCCTGACCGTCCCGGGTGAGGTCTCCGTCGGCGGCCCATGACGGCGTGGCGCGGCCCGGAGAACAGTGTGCGGTGTCGGCCCCTTGTCGGCGGGCGCCGGTCCGCTGTCGCCGACTTGTCGGCGTGGCCTGAGAGGTTTCCGGTGTTCCTGCCGGGTGCCCATCCGGCAGGTGGGCAACGCACAAGGAACCACCATGACCACTGACATCACGATCATCGGCGCCGGACTCGGCGGCCTGACCCTGGCCCGCGTCCTGCACATCCACGGCATCCCGTCCACCGTCTACGAAGCGGAGGCCTCACCGACGGCGCGCACGCAGGGCGGGTTGCTCGACATCCATGACTACAACGGCCAACTCGCCCTCCAAGCAGCAGACTTGATGGACGAGTTCCGCGGCATCGTCCTCGAGGGCCGCCAGGCGTTGCGGGTCCTCGACCCGAACGGGACCGTCCTGGTCGACAAGGCCGACGACGGCACGGGCGGACGCCCCGAGGTGCAGCGCGGCGAGCTCCGGCAGATCCTGCTCGACTCGCTCCCGGCCGGCACCGTGCGGTGGGGGCACAAGGTCAGCGGTACTCGTACCCTCGGCGAGGGTCGCCACGAGGTGACGTTCGCCGACGGCAGCACCGTCGTCACCGGCCTTCTGGTGGGCGCGGACGGCGCGTGGTCGCGGGTCCGGCCGCTGCTGTCCGCCGCCGCACCCGAGTACATCGGCAAGTCGGTCGTCGAGACCTACCTGTTCGACGCCGAAACGCGGCATCCCGCCGCCGCGAAGGCCGTCGGCGGCGGAATGATGATCGCGCTCACGCCGAGCCTGGAGATCGCCGCCCACCGGGAAAAGGACGACACTCTCCACGCCTACATCGGGCTGTACGAACCGCAGGACTGGTTCGCCGCCATCGATTTCACCGATGCCGACGCCGCCACCTCACGTATCGCGCGTGAATTCGCCGACTGGGCACCGGAGATCACCACGCTGATCACCGACGGCGACAACGCGCCGATCCTGCGTCCTCTCCATGCCCTGCCGGTCGATCACCGCTGGGACCGGGTGCCCGGAGTGACCCTGCTCGGCGATGCCGCCCATCTCGCGGCCCCGAACGGTGAAGGCGCCAACCTGGCCATGCTGGACGGCGCCGAGCTCGGCGAGGCGATAGCCGCGCACCGCGACGACATCGAAGCCGCGCTCACCGCGTACGAGCAGGCGATGTTCCCGCGCAGCGCCGAGGCGGCCGCCGACGACGGGGGCGCGGGGCTCCACGAGTTGCTCTTCGGCGACGGCTCGTCCCGGGGTGAGCGGGCAGCGGGAATCGGGAGCGCTGGTTCATCCGTGTGACACCGGCCCTGTCGGCCGGTCCTGCGTCCGGGTGGCGTTGGCACACTGCGGCCGACGAGCCGGTCGGCTCGTCTCGCTCGCCAGAGAGGTGCCGATGTGAATCGCGTGACGATGGCTGCGGTCGCAGCCGCGACGATCGCCTTGTGCGGATCGCTGTCCCCGGCGCAGGCCGTGGCCGCCGTCCCCGCTCCCGCCCACTCGGCCGGGCCACGGCAGGGTGCTCAGCAGGACCAGTACTACCCGGACGTCGACTGGATCGTGTGCGAGATCAACAAGGAGCGGACGCGCCGGGACCTTCGCCCGCTCCGGATCTCTGACACGGCATCCCAGGTGGCCATGGGCCACGCACGCGACATGGCCAGGACGGGCAGGCTCACATCGACCGGCAGCGACGGCCGGGACCTGCGGGAACGACTCGGCGACGCCGGCCTCTTCTCCTCCTACATCAGCGAGTACATGCTCCGCGGCTACCACCACGACGGACACTTCGCGGACATGGCCAACGACCCCGACCCCGACAACGGGCTCTACAAAGCCCTGATGGCCCCCGAGGTCGTGGCGATCGGCATGGGTTACGCGAACAGGTACTGGGACGTGAATCTCCTGGGCAAGCACCGTCACCTGGTGACCAGGCCCCCGTCCTGCCTCTAGGGCTCAGCCCTCGACGCTGCCGGGGCGGTGCTCACGCGCTGCCCCAGCCGCCTTGGACGGCCCTGCTGGAGAGGTACGAGTCGCACAGCGCCCCGCGCAATCCGGGGACGAGTTCACGGTGACCTGATGAGCGGTGATCGGCGACAGGCTCCGCTTGGCACGAACGGCAGGGCCTGCTGGCGCATGGGCTGTCCTCAACTCCGCCCGCGCTGTCCTGAGTTTCGCCCGTCCTCAGTTCCGTCCGCCCAGGTGCCGGGCGAGGAAGCGGTCGACGGCGCCGTACATCTCGATGTTGTTGTCCGGGTTCACGAAGCCGTGGCCCTCGTTGTCCTCGACCATGTATGCGACCTCGACTCCGCGGGCGCGCAGCGCGTCGACGATCTGGTCGGACTCGGCCTTGACGACGCGTACATCGTTGGGGCCTGACGAACTCCGGCAGGGTGCTCAGGTAGGTCACCAGGTTCGACATGCCGAAGGCGTCGACGGCGGCGGCGAAGACGTCGGACGTGAAGGTGACGCCGACCAGGGTGGCGTCACCACCGTAGGAGCCGCCGAAGATGCCCACGCGGTCCCGGTCCGCGTATCCCTGTGCGACGGCCCGGTCGACGGCGTCGAAGCCCCAGCTGTCGCGGCACCAGGGGCCGCCGTGGACCAGCATGACCAGAGGCAGTCGGGCCGCATCTCCTTCGTCGTCGCCGCGGCCGCCGTCGATGGGCAGGGTCAGGTACGCGGGCAGCCGCAGTCCGTCCCGTGCGGGGATCGTGACCGGCGTCATCGGCGCCAGGACCTCGGGGTGTCGAGGTCGAGGGCCGGGGGGCTGTCGACGCCGGTCTCCTCACCGGTGGCCAGGTCGAGCCGGACCAGGCGGGTGCGGTCGCTGTTGCGGTTGGAGCCAGCCGCCGACCTGACCGGGGTTCTGGGCCAGCATCATCAACTCACCGGTGGTGATGTCGAGTTCGTGGGGGTCGAAATCGACGGGGTTGCGCTGGTTCAGATGCAGGAGCGCCATGCCCGGCCGGGTGGTGACCAGCTCGAAGCCCGCGATCGTGGCCCCGGGGAAGGGGGTGACGTCCACCGCTTCGGCGTCCGGGGTCTCCAGGTCGACCCGGAAGACGTGGAACTTCTCGTCGCCGTCGTCGTCCTGTTCGTGTAGCAGCCAGCGCGGGTCGTGCGTCCGCGGCCGACGCGGCGTGCGTCCGCACGTCCAGGTCATCGGCCGGGCGCCCGAGACGCTCGGCGATGATCACGCACATCTCGCGCTCCACCTGGTCGCAGGCCATCGGCCACGCGGTGCGGAGCGCCGGTTCGGTGTCGGCGAGCCGGATCATCTTCATCGCGAGCATCTCGTCGGCGAGGCTCACCGGCGGGTTTTCGCGGCCGAGCCTGTCTTGTGCGAGCACGGAAGCCGCCGGGCGTACGCGCAGAGGCCTGCTAGGCACCCGGCCCGCGCCGCGCATATTCAGTTCTGTCCGCAGATATCCGTCGTTACGATCAGCGCCGGACCGACGCCGAGAAGGGACTCCCCGTGACCGGGACAGCACATCAGGGCCACGGCCTCCGCCCCCTGCGGGACCGAGTGACCGCCCCGTCGACCGTCACGCTGCCCACGGCCGGCGAAGGACTCGTCTGGAGATCCGTCACCGCCGCCGACATCGACCTGATCCTCGACCTGAAGCGCACCGCGGGAAAGGTCGACCATCCTCGCTGGCTGGTGACGAGGGACGAACTGGAGGAGGAGTTCAAGAGCCCGGTCTTCGTTCCCGAGGACGACGCGGTCATCGCCGTCGACGCCACGGGGCGGGCCGTCGCGTACGGCTCGGCCGTGGCCCCGACGAGCCACGAGACCATCGTCTGGGTCGGCCTCGACGGAACGGTGGTGCCGGACCGTCGAGGTGAAGGCATCGGCAGGGCCCTGCTCGCCTGGCAGGAGGCCCGCGGGCTGCAGCATCTCGCCGCCAGTGACGCCACCTTGCCCGGATGGCTCGCATCCAGCGCGCACGACCACGCCACCTCCGTGCTCCGGCTCCTGGAGGCGCACGGCTACGAACGCGTCCGATGGTGGCTGGAGTTGGAATGCGACCTCGAGGAGCCGATCACCGAGCCGTCACCGGCCTCGGGTGTGCGGTTTGTGCCCTACGGCGAGGAGTGGCAGGAGCGGGCCAGGGCCGCGCTGAACGACGCCTTCCGCGACCACTGGGGCAGCCAGCCGATCACCGCCGAGGGGTGGGCCTCGGGTGACCGTCTGGAATCGTTCCGCCCGGACCTCTCCCTGCTCGCCGTCACGCCCGACGGGCATGGCGACGAGCGTGTCGTCGGCTTCGTCTTCGTCGACGTGGCTCGGGAGGAATGGCCGCTGCGCGGCGGCCCGTTCGGCTTCATCACGTCCGTCGGCGTACGACGGGAGGCGCGGGGCCAGGGCCTTGCCCGCACCCTGCTGGCCCATGTCCTGGGAGCGCTGCGGGCCGAGGGTCTTGGCCACGCCGTACTCGACGTCGACGCCGAGAGCCCCACCGGCGCCCTCGGCCTGTACCAGAGCCTCGGCTTCACCGTCACGGACCGGTCGACCAGCCTCGTCAAGCGTTTCTGACCTGATCCCGGCGCCCACCACCATCGGCGCGCGTGCCCACGCTCACGTCACAGGCATGAACTCCGGCAGCGTGAGGGCCGAATGGGCCGGTCGCCCCTCCGCGGCGGGCATGGCGCCGAGACGGCGCAGCATGTCGTTGCGCTGCTCCAGGGCTCGGGCGGTGGTCGGGAAGAGGATGGCGTCGCCCATGCCGACCTGGTCCTGGTTCACGGTCACGAACTCACGGGTGTGATGTTCGTAGGCGGCGAACCCCGCGGCGTGGTCCCGGTTCGCCAGGGAACCGGCGAGCATGTAAGCGCCGACGAGCGCGAGGCTGGTGCCCTGTCCTGTGAGGAACGAGGGTGCGTACGCGGCGTCGCCCACCAGCGCGACCCTGCCGCTGGACCAGCGGGGCATGCGGATCTGGCTGACCACGTCGAAGAACAGGTCGTCCGCGTCGCGCATGGCGCCCAGCATGCCCGGGACCTCCCAGCCCGCGCCGGCGAAGACCGAGGCGACCAGGTCCCGTTGGGCCTCCGGGTTCCGGAACGCGCCGAACGGCGGTTCCGGGCGGGCGAAGTTCAAGAAGGCGTGCACGTCGTCGTTGTCCCCCACGGCGTAGAGCGCCGCGGCCCTGCCCGGGGTGTTCCACATGACGGTCTCGTGGGAGAGCCCGAAGGTGTTGCGCATGGTGAATCCGGCGAAGCAGTAGCCGAGGTACCGGTGGAACCGCTCTTCGGGGCCGAACAGGAACTCGCGGGTGCGCGAGTGCAGTCCGTCCGCGCCGAACACCATGTCGTACGTACGTCGGTCGCCCCCGCGGAAGGTGACGTCGACCCCGTGGTCGGACTGGTCGAGAGTGTCGATGAATTCGTCGAACAGGAATTCCACGTCATCACGGACCGCCGTGTAGAGGGCATCGGTCAGATCCCCGCGCCGCACCTCCAGGTCCTGTCCCGCGACACCGCCGGTGAGGTTGTGAGGGTGGAGCGAAACCACCTCTTCGCCGTCCCCGTCGAGGAAGGTCAGCCGACGCAGGTCGATGTGCGCCTGCCGCAACCGCGGCAGGATTCCCATCTTCCTGACGACCTCGAGTGCGGTGCCGCGTACGTCGATGGGGTACCCCCCGCAACGAAGCGTGTCCGCCTTCTCGACCACCGTGACGACGTATCCGTAACGGTTCAGCCAGAACGCGAGGGCGGACCCCGCGACGCCGGCCCCGGATATCAGGACCTCGGGCTTCGGCGTGGTGCGGGTGCCCCTCGGCAGATCGGTGCGGGTCATGCGTTGACTCCTTTGCTCATGGTGCGGGCGACAAGCAGGGACAGCGCCGTGACGGCGCCGGCTATGACGAAGCCGGTGACGAAGGCCGATTCGGCCGGGACGTCCGACCCGGCAGGGGTCCCGGCGGCGAGGAGCGCACCACCGACCTGCGCGCCGACGGCGTAGCCGACCACGCGTGTCACCAGGACCAGGCTGGTGGCGATGCCGGTGTCGCCCTGGTCGACGGAAGTGGCGGTGCTGGTCACCATCGCCGTGACGCACAGGCCGTTGGCGAGCGAGATCCCCGCCTTGCCGATGACGAGGTGCCAGATCTCGGCGTGCACGGTCGCCAGGGCGATCAGGGCGGCGGCCATGAGGAAGATCCCGGCGGTGACCACCGCGCGCGAGCCGAAACGCCGCGCCCCCATCCCGCTGATCGGCCCGGCCAGCGACGCGGCCACGGCGCCCGGCAGCAGGAAGAAGCCGATCTCGGTTGCGCTGGCCCCGAATCCGTACGCGTCGGCGGACACCGCGAAGAGCTGCGGGACGAGAAAGACCGCCACCGAGGTGCCGACGCAGATCACGAACGTCAGCACGCAGGACTTCCAGATCGCGGGCCGTGCCAGCATGCGCAGATCGACCATCGGCGAGGCCGCGCGGCGCTCGACGGCGATCCAGCCGGTCGCGAAGGCGGCCAGGAGCAGGATGAGGGCGCCGAGTACGAGTGGCTCCGAGCCGAGGTCGGGCGCAAGGCCGAGCACCAGCATGAGCGTGACCAGCGTCCCGCTCAGGAGTACCAGCCCCGGCCAGTCGACCCTGGCGTCGTCCGACCGACCCGGCGGATCATCCGGCATCAGCGTGTTCACCAGGAGGGTCGACCCGATCACCGCGATCGTCGGCAGCGCGAACATCCAGTGCCGGGACAGACCTTCCGCGACGGGCCCGGCCGACAGCGTGCCCGCCATCCCGCCGCCCACGAACAACCCGCTGACCGTGCCGATGGCCACCTTCGACTCCCCTGCGGGGAGGTGTTTGCGCACCAGGATGAACGACAGGGGCAGCGCGCCCACCATCGCTCCCTGCAATACCTGCCCCAGCAGCAGCACCGGCAGGCTCGGCGCCAGGGCGGACACCAGACCGCCGACCGAGACCACCGCCATCAGCCGGATCAGGACCCGTTTTCCGCCGTAGCGGTCGCCGAACTTGCCCGCTAACGGTGTGACGAGCGCGCCGGTGACGAGGAGCACGATGCTGAGTAACGCCCCTTCGCTCGCGCTCATGTCCAGCTCGCGCTGCAGGAGCGGAAGCGTCGGCGTCACCACCGACTCCAGGGCACCGGTGGCGAGTGCCAGCAGGCCGAGGGCCGTGACAGCCGCCTTTCCGATGCGGACCGTGGGAGCCAGAGTTGCGGTCATGGACGTCCTTTCCGTCATTGCCGGCGGTGATTGGTGGACAGGTCCGAGGCCGTGCCGCGGGGGTGAACGCGGGGCATCCGCGGCCGAGTTGGCGCAGGCACAGCTCCGCCGGGCGGAGTGGGTGCACGAGTGCGGCACCCTCCGAGTCAGTATTACACTACACCGTGCAGTGTAGGACGGTTAGGATGTGGCCATGCCGACCACGAAGACGCCGACCACCAAGACACTGCGCGAGGGGTCCACACGGAAGCGGGCCGCGATCCTCTCGGCAGCCCGGGAACTGTTCCTCACCGATGGCTTCGACCGCTCCAGCGTCGACGCGGTCGCCGCCCGGGCCGAGGTGTCCAAGCGGACGGTGTACGACTACTTCGGCGACAAGCAGACGCTGCTGCGAGCGGTCGTCGACACCGTCGGCCAGTCACTGGTGTCCACGATCCAGCGCACCCTCGACGACACCCTCAGCGACGTCACCGAGGCCGCCGAACTCGAGGACGCCCTGGTCACGTTCTCGATGCGCATCGCGACCGACATGCTCGGCTCTGCGGAGTACGCGACGCTGCAGCGACTGGTCCGCGCGGAGTCCGGCAACCTGCCGCATCGCGGCTACAACTCGATGGCCGACACCCCCGACGAGGCGATCGCCGAGCGGTTCGCCGCCTTCGCCGCGGCCGGGCTGCTCGACGCCCCCGACCCCCGCCTCGCCGCCGACCAGTTCATCGCGCTGACCTTCGGCGTCGCGCTGGACAGGCTCGGTTCCGCGAACGCCGCGGAGGACGACCGCGTCCGGCCGCTGGTCGTCGAGGGAGTGCGGACTTTCCTGCGGGCGTACCGCACCGCGTAGGACTGGGACAGCGCATGAACGGCAAAGCTGTGGCCAGACATTGAACTTCCGCCGTGCGGCATCCGTATGACGGGGTGAGTTCGCGACCGCATCCCCGTCACCCGGCGGGGCCGACCACAAGAAGGCAGGGATCGACGATGCTGCGAGCAACCAGGTGGACGGCCCGCGGCGGGCTCCTCGCGGCCGGGACGGCCGCCGCCCTGCTGGCCGTGGCGGTGCCCGCGACCGCGAGCACGGCCGCGCTGTACTGCGGCGCCGGCCGCGGACTCACGGCCGAGTCCGCGATCCAGGGCGCGGTCGACGACGCCCGGAACTCGGCGAGCGGAGACGGCAGGTTCCAGTGCGAACTCGTCGGCGCACCACAGATCTTCGAGGTCTTCGACGACCCGTACTTCGGCCATGTCTTCCGGGCCAGCGTGAACATGTCCTGCGAGTGACTTCTCCGAGAGCCCTGCTCTCAGCCGCCTTCGCGCATGGCGGGCGTGACCACGTGGTGGACATGCCCGCAAACCGGACGGGGCGGCCGAGAACAGGCGGACGACGACATCTGGCGGGCGAACGTGGTCCGGCTCAGATCGGTCCGTGCCAGTTCGACTCGCAGTGGATGATCCCGCCCGATGAGTCGGCGTGGCAGGCGCGCGAGGAGACGTTGCGCACCGGGTACTTGCTGTAGAAGTACTCCTTGATCACTCCGCCGGTCTCCGCGCCACCCGTCGTGCAGTCGAACACGGGAACGTCACGATAGTGCCAGTGACCGGCCCACTGGCCGCCGTCGTAGATCTCGTAGCGGATCTGCAGCCCCGCGCAGTATCCGTCCGTCTTCGTGTCGGAGGCGTAGGTGCTGAGTGAGACCTTGTTGCCGAGCCGCCACATGGCGACCCCCTGGAACACGCCGCTCACATGGCTCTGCGAATCCCCGGCATACCCATAGCCGCGCTCCCCGGGGAACTGGCCCGACAGAGCCCAATCGTCCGTCGAGTGCGCGCTCGCACTGCCGGGCAGGCCGAGTATCAGCCCTACGGCCGCGGTGAGCGCGAGCAAAGTGCGTTTCATGGGTCCCCCTCCGGCGAACTTCCCCCTGCTGTGCGTGGAGTCGCATCCTGCCGCAGGGTCGCCTACGGGGCATGGGACAGAATGCGCCAAGTTCACGGTGCGCCGACGAGTGCCTGCAGTGCGGCCGCGGCCAGTGCGCCGGCGTCCCGCTCGGTACTCGCCCACAGGACGTGCCCGTCGGGCCGGATCAAGGCGGCGCTCACCTGGGCCCAGGCCGCCGGAGGCCGGTGCAGGGTTCCGCTGCGTACGGCTACCCCGGGACGCTCGAGGCCTGAGAGCCCGTCGCCCGCCGCCGGGACGAGCAGAACATGGGCATCGGTGCGCAGCACGGTGAACAGGCTGTTCGCGGAGTCGGTGAAGGCAAGGTCGGGCGCGCGGGTTCCGGTGAGCGGGTGTGCCGTTGCTTCCGCCGGAGGGTAGGTGACGCCGAGTCCGGTGAGGCGTTCGGACAGGGCCCGGTTGAACTCCGGTTGGTCGGCGACCATTTCACTGAGCAGCGAACGCAGGTCCAGGTTCTCGGGCGTGAAGGCGGACAAGCGCGGGAGTGCACTACAAGGGAACGAGCCGTGTACGAGGGCTGTCGTGCCGGGGATGATGGGTTCAGGATGCCCGGCGCGCCGTCCCTCACTGGTGACCGGCACCGACGCGCCAGGGGACGTATGGGAGACGAGATGACAGACGTGTCCAGTGTTTCCGTCGAGTTGCTGACCGCGCCGAGCGTCGACAGGGCGATCGGCACCGTCGCTGACATCGGTGAAGCACAGCAACTCATTGTCCGCATCGAGCCGTACGAGGGCATGAGCGACGGAGACTCGGTCCACCTGCGCTGGGACACCGGAGTCCTGCGCACGTCGCGGATCGACACACACGTCGTCGACGCGACGGAGGTGGGCCTGAGCACGGTGTTCACCATTCCGCAGCCGATGCCAGGGTCGGCGCGGGTCAGCTACGTCGTCAGCCGCCCGTCCGGCGAATGTCGTGCCTCGGAGCGGCTGGAGGTGACCGTACGCCGGTGACGTGCGGTTCTGTTCGACGAACTGGAGCGGCTGCCGGCGAGGCGAGGTGCGTCGGTGACGTCTATGCCATCTCGTCATCGATGACTGCCGAGCAAGTGACCTGGAGCAGGGCACGCTACGGCCGTCAGGGCGCCTGAGGCCTGAGGCCTGAAACGGCATGGCACCCCTTGCCGCGAAGACGGATTGTGGCCGTACGCCCCGCGCGACGCTACTCCGGCAAGCGGGTGCCCTCGGGGAGCCGGATCCCGAAGTCCTCGCGCAGGACGGCGAGTACGTCGTCGGCGTCCATGAGCTCGCGCTCCTTGCGGGTGCCGTCGGCGGTCGTCTCGGTGAGGGTCCGCCCGGCGAGGGACAGATGGGTGTCGTCAGTGGTGCGCTGGGCGTAGACGGAGCGGGAGAACGGCGAGCGCGGGTGGGTGGCGATGTACCAGTTGACGACCTCGTAGTCGGGCCGCTGGAAGGGCTCGACCGTGAAGCCGTACTGGTCGTCCCAGCCACTGGTCTCCGCGCCGTGGGCCTGGAGCTTCCACTTCTGCAGCGGCCCGTCATCAGCAGCATGGACCAGCCGGTGGCGGCGCGGCGTGTCGTGCAGTTCGGTCCCGGCGGTCAGCGGGAGGGGTTCGAGCAGGGAGCCGAAGCTGCCGAAGCCGACGTCGGTCACGTACGGCACGGGCTCGCCGGGCACCTCGGTCAGCATCAGCATGTGGGTACGCGGCCTGATGTCCCCGGGCTTCGCTCCGACGAGGACGCGCGCGGTGAGCAGGGTGACCTCGAAACCGACGGCCCTGAGCACGGAGGCGAACAGGGTGTTGTGCTCGTAGCAGTAGCCGCCGCGCCCGCCGTGGACGAGCTTGGCCTCCAGGTCCGGCAGCGCGAGCGAGGGCGCGCTCCCGAGGACCGGGTCCAGGTTCTCGAACGGGATACCGGTGATGTGGGCGCGGTGCACGGACCTGAGCACGTCCAGCGTGGGCCGGCGCTCCCCCGACCAGCCGATGCGGGCGAAATAGGCGCCAAGATCGAACGTCATGCGCATACCGTACGCAAGCGGCTCGGGCTGCACCTCGGCCCTCCGCCCGATCCGGAGCCCACCGAAGGCCTAGGTCCATCAGCCGACGGCTGCGGACATCGGAGGCTGCGGGTGGTCAAGCCGCCAGGAACTCTGACAGCCGGCGGTTGAGTTCGGCCGGCGCCTCGGTCGGCATGGAGTGGTGGGAGGCGCCCGGCAGCGTCGCGACGGCTGCGTCCGGCAGGAGTCTGCGGGCGACGGTGGCGACTTGCCGCACGTCGTGTGCCCGGCTGCGCTCGGCCAGGAGCACCAGGGTCGGGACGGTGCAGAGCCGCAGGTCCTGCGCCTTGGGGCGGCGCATGGCGAGGACCTTCGACCGCCGGGCCGAAACGGTGGTGTCCAGGAAGTCGCGCCACTGGGGGTCCCCGGGAGCGCCCCCGGTCTCCCAGAGAAGGAAAGCGCGTTGACTCTCCTTGGTGCGCCTGAGCAGCATGGGCGCCGCGTGCAGCAGGTAGCGGGGGCTCATGCCCGCGAAACAGTTGGTGGGATCGAGCAGGGCGAGCCTGCTGACCCGATGGGGAGCGTGCAGCGCGTAGTTGAGTGCGATCCAGGCGCCGTAGGAGTGCCCGCACACCTGGGCCGCGTCGATCTTCAGTGCGTCATGGAGCGCGTCCAGCCAGGCCATCAGGTCCGCGGTGCGGCGTAGCGGCGCCCCGTCGTGGACGCTGCGCCCGATGTCGCCCATCAGGTCGACCGCGTACACCCGGTGGGAGCGGCTGAGGACCTCGACGTTGGCGAACCACACCGCCGAGGTGGTGCCGCCGCCGGGCAGCAGGAGGAGCGGCGTGGCGCCCTCGGGGCCGGAGACATGGATCCGTGTGGTGCCGTGGGCGGAGGGTATGTCGATGCTTCGGGCATCCGCGGGCCATCGGCGCAGCATGGCCTCGTACGCCGCGTGGAAGGCTGTTTCGCCGTCCGTGACTACTCGCATGGCTTCTCCATGACATCATCTCGACCATCAAGTCTCTCGTTGATCGAGACAATAGCGTGGAGGGAACGCATGGACGACCAGGACCCGGCACTCCAGCTGGTCCATCTGCTGCGGGCGATCACCGTCGAACTCGACCTCTTCGGCGCCGAGTTCGCCGGCGACAACGGGCTGCACGCCACGGACGTGCGCGCGCTGATCCACCTCCTGGACGACGACCGGGCGGGCCTCACCGCCACACCGAGTCGGCTCGGCAAGCAGCTGGGACTGAACTCGGCCTCCACCACCGCGCTGATCGACCGACTGGAACGGCTGGGTCTCGTTCGCCGTCAACGGGACACCCACGACCGGCGCCGGGTCCTGTTGGTGGTGGAGAGGAAAGCCGTGGACTTGGGCTGGTCGTTCTTCGGGCCGCTGATCAACAGCATGGTCGTGGCCATGCGTTCGTTCGAGGACGCCGAGCTGGCCACGGTGCGGCGCTTCCTGGTGGAGATGCGCGACGTCGTCGCCGCGGGACGTCAGGTCCAGCGGGAGCACGCCACCGGCCGGTGAGCGATTCGGCCGCTGCCGGTGGTCGCCGAGCGGGTGCTCCGTTCACCGGTCCCGGCCCACCGGCCCGGCATCCGCTCACAACAACCCCAAGTCGCGGGCGCGCAGGGCGGCTTGGGTGCGGTCGCGCAGGGCGAGGCGGCCGAGGATGCGGGAAACGTGGTTCTTCACGGTGCCCTCGCTCAGGTACAGCTCTGCGGCGATCTCCCGGTTGGTCCTGCCCCGCGCCACGAGCCGCAGGATGTCGATCTCGCGCGGGCTGAGGTCGACGGCAGGCTTCGCCACCGCTCCCGGCGCGGGCAACGACGCGGCGAGGCGGCGGGTCACGGAGTCGTCGAGCTGGGTGACGCCCGCGTGCGCGAGGCGGACCGCGTGGGCGAGTTCGTCGGCCGGCAGATCCTTGAGCAGATAGCCGCAGGCACCCGCACGCAGCGCCTGGACGACGTACTGCTCGTCGTCGAACGTCGTCAGCATCACCACCCGGCACTCCGGTGCCTCGCCGTGCAGGACGGCGACCGCTTCGACACCGTCCATTCCCGGCATCCGAACGTCCATCAGCACGATGTCCGGGCGCAGTTCGAGCACCTTCGCCACGGCTTCGCGACCGTCCACGGCCGTGCCGACGACCGCGATCCCCGGCCGGATGGAGAGCAGCGAGGCGATGCCGTCCCGGATGAGCCGTTGGTCGTCCACGACAAGCACCCGCACCGGCGCCGCCGCCCCCTCGTCCTCGTTCATGGCGCCCCTCCCCCACCCGTGCCGCGTGGCACCGTCACCGTCAGCCGTGTCCCCGCGTCCGGGCCGCTGTCGATGTGGACGCTCCCGCCCACCAGGTGGACCCGCTCCCGCATCCCGAGCAGCCCCAACCCCGTGGTGGCGCCGTCCGTGGCGAAGCCGAGGCCGTCGTCACCGACCACGAGGTGCGCGGCGCGCTCGGTCAGGTGGACCGTCACCGTCACCCGTGAAGCCCGCGCGTGGCGACGGGCGTTGGTCAGCGCCTCCTGCGCTGCGCGGTACAGCGCGGTCAGCTCCGCCGTGCCGTAGCCGTCCTCGCTCCCTGTCACCTCCACGGTGACGCGGGGCCGTGCCTCACCGTCGCGTGCGAGGTCCGCGAGTGTCGTTGCCAGCGGCTCGCGGGGCGTCTCCTCGCGCAGGGCCCGCACGGACTTCCGTACGTCGCCGAGTGCGCGCTTCACCGACTCGCGGGCCTCGTCGACCGCGCGCTGTGCGGAGTCGGGCTCCAGGGTCCGGAACTCGGAGGCCATCTCCAACTGCACGGATATCGCGGTGAGATGGTGCCCGAGGCTGTCGTGGATGTCCCGCGCGAGGCGGTTGCGCTCGGCGGCCGCGGACAGCTCGGCCACCTGTGCGGCGTACGCCTCCAGAGCGCGCCGCCCC
Organism: Streptomyces sp. NPDC041068; assembly: GCF_040647455.1. Taxonomy (NCBI): domain Bacteria; kingdom Bacillati; phylum Actinomycetota; class Actinomycetes; order Kitasatosporales; family Streptomycetaceae; genus Streptomyces; species Streptomyces sp. NPDC041068. The sequence goes on along the minus strand of NZ_JBEZCG010000008.1, from coordinate 168,165 downwards.
TGCTGTTCCCCGACGGCGACGGCCGCCATGGAGAGCGCGAGGACCAGGCCGACGCAGAGCATCAGCAGGTCCGACACGTGCTCCAGGTCGCGGTACCAGCGCGGGGCGGTCAGCACGTACCCGGTGAGGAGCCCGGCCACGCACAGGACCCCGAGCACGAGGGCGACACCGCGCCCGAAGGCGAAGTACGCGGTGAACGGCAACAGCACGAAGAGCACTTGGGCCAGCCCCGACACATCGAGGGCGACCACCACCACGATCAGACCGCCCCGCACGAGCAGGGGCAGCCACTCCCGGGCACGGACCCCGCGCCGCGCCACCACCTCCAAGGCGAACAGAGCCGCGATCCCCGCGACGAAGCCCGCCGTGCGCCACAGCGGCGGCCCGGAGCCGGGCGCGAGGTCTGTTGCCACGTAGTAGAGGCCACCGGCGAGCACCGCGGCGTACAGCAGTGGTGACACCCACGGCACGGGTGCGTACGACACCATGTGTCCCCCTCCCGCGTGCTGCCCAGGCTAGGCGGGCGGCAGCCGCCGGGCGAGGGTGCGGGGCGAGTACGGGACGGGTACGGCGGGGAGTGGCCGAACGGCACATGCCGAACGGACGGACACCGACGCACAGTTCGGTGACGTCCGGCCGCCGGTCTCGCTGTTCTTCACCTGCCGCTGCTCTGCGCGGGCCCCTAGCGTTCTCGGCCCCGGCTCGCACGTTCCGGGCCGGCCCACCCTTCCACGCATTGGAGTGGCCCCATGCCAATCCCTCAGTCCGAAGCGAACCGGCACTCCGCTCGGCCCGCCCGCATCGGCGCACTGTCCGGCGTGTCGGCCGGGCTGCTCATCGCCCTGCCCTCGTTCGTCGAGGCCTTCACCGGGGAGACCGCCGCGACCAGCTTCTTCCTCGCCCTGTCCCCCGCCTTCGCGCTGCCGCTGCTGGGCGCACTCCACCACCGCCAGAGCGCGGTCACCGGCCGCTTCGGGGAGACGGCCTACGTCGTCAACCTCATCGGCCTCGGCCTGTTCGGCGGGGCCGCGTTCACCTCGAACCTGGTGCTGTTCTACTTCGACGAATCCGTCATCGATGAGACCCTCACGGGCCCGACGATCCCCGCGCTCATCGGCTCCGCGGGCATCTTGGCCGTGGGCTGCGCCCTGTTCGGGGCAGCGACAGTCCGGGCACGGGTGTTCCCGCGGATCCCGTCGTGGGCGTACGCCACGGCGCTGCCGCTCTTCGCGTTCCTGATCGCCCTGCCCGACTCCGTCCTCACCAGCGCCCTGCACATAGCCGTCGGCGCCACGCTGACCTGGCTCGCTGCCGCGCTGTGGCGGTCGACCGGGACGGGGGCCCCGCGGGCGGATGAGCTCCCGGGGCACGTCGGTACGAGGTGACCGCGGCGATGGCATCAGTGCTGGATCAGGCCGCCCACCCGGACCGCGGGGACGTGGCCTGTTGCCGGTGCGGTCTGCGCCAGCGCGAGGCCGATGTCGACCAGCGAGGACCGGCGCAGGCGAGTGACGTCGGGGATCGGAGTCCAGACCGGCTCGGTGGTTTCGCCATTGGGCTCGGGGCGGAGCCGCCCTCCGGTGATGCGGACCCGGTAGAAGATGCCGACGTTCTGGTGCTCGCAGCCGAGACGGGCTTCGGCTGCGGGGATCACCCTGGAGTCGACGCCCAGCAGACGTTCGGCCACTGCTTCGCAGCCGGTCTCCTCGGTGAACTCCCGGACCACGGCGTCGAACGGATCCTCCGCGTGCTCCACCCGTCCGCCCGGAAGCGTCCAGTTGGACCAGCCCTCCGCAGGCGCGTGACGGACGAGGAGCATCTGCCCGTCCTCGATGCAGATGGCGTACGCCGCCAGCCGGAAACTCATCCCGGGACCCTATCCCGAGGTGCGGCGCGGAATCCCGCCGTGCCGCGCGGACGTGCGGCCCCATGGCACCCGACCAGCAGGAGTTCGTCCTTGCCGCTTGGTCGCGGGGCCTACGTGCGAACAGACTGCGCCGGTGAGCTCCGACCTTCCTGCCTTCCGCTATCACCCCGATCCGCTCGCCAGCGGGTCCATCCGCGAGAGCGCCGAGACGTGCGCGTGCTGCGACCGCGCCACCGGGTGGATCTACACCGCGACCTTCTGCACCGCGCAAGAGGTCAGTGGACGCTTCTGTCCCTGGTGCATCGCCGACGGCAGCGCGGCCGAACGGTTCGCCGGCGATTTCATGGACTCCTACGGCCTCGACGGCGTCGGCGAGGAGACCCTGCACGAGGTCACCCGCCGCACTCCCGGCTTCCACTCCTGGCAGGATCCGCACTGGCTCGTCCACTGCCACGACGCGGCGGCCTTCATCGGCGAGGTCGGATACAGCGAACTGGCAGCCCACCCCGAAGCCCTCGACCGGCTCAGGCAAGAACTGCGCATGAACGGCTGGCACGACGCGAACCAACTCGAGCAGTTCCTCACCGACCTCGGAGAGGGCGCCACGGCCATGCTCTTCCGCTGCACCGTCTGCGGCAGTCACCTCGCCTATGCCGACGCCTCATGAACCCCACCAGCGCGGCTCTTCATCAGGGAAGGTGCGTTGCCTGCCTCCCTAGCCGATCAGTTCACGGGTGAGTTCCATGAGCCGCCTGCGGGCCTCCACGTCGTACGCCTGCTCGTGCGCCGTGATCTCCGTGAACTGGTCGAAGAAGCGGCCGGTGGTGGACTCCAGAGCCGGGTCGGAGATCAGGCGGACGGTGGGACGGACGCCCTCGTCGATACTGGTGGTGACGGGGATGCCTGCCTCTCGCACGACTTGCGTGCCCATGCCGAGGGCCGGGATGAGCGCGTTCACGGTGACTCGGGAGCTCTCCAGTTCCTCGGCGAGGTCGAAGGTCGCCATGATCATCGCGAGCTTGCTGCGTCGGTAGGCGGGCATCAGTTCGTAGTTCCGCTCCAGCATGACGTCGTCGAAGTCGATCGGATTCCGTCCGGTCGAGGCGACGTTGACGATGCGGGCGGGCGCGGATGCGGTCAGCAGCGGAAGCAGGTCCCGGGCGAGCGCGTACGCGGCGAGATGGTTCACGGCGAACTGCAATTCATGTCCCTGCGCACTCAACCACCTCTTCCTGAGAGGCTGGGAACCGCCGTTGGCGACCGCGTTGTTCACCAGTACGTCGAGGCGCGGCTCGGCTTCCCGGATCCGCGAAGCCATCTCGTGCACCTGGCGGAGGTCGGACAGGTCTGCCAGATAGGTGCGGACCTCGACGTCCCGCGTGGTGGCCCGCAGTTCGGTCGCGACCTCTTCAAGCCGGGTCCGGTCGCGGCCGTGCAGCAGAACGGTGTGGCCGCGTGCGGCGAGATCGTGGGCGATACCGCGTCCCAGGCCCTGGGTCGCGCCGGTGATCAGCACAGTCCTTCGAATCATGGGAAAGAGGGTGGCACATACAGGAATCCGGGTGAGGGCCGAGGCCTCGACGGTCGGAGCTCCGAGCGGGCTTTGCATGGGCAATGCCGCTTCAGACGCCGTCCTTGTGGCCGTTCGCGACGATCAGTCGCTCCATGCTCTCGTGCGCGCGAGTGCCCTCGGTGTTGCTCGCGTCGTGGAACTTCCTGAGGTAGTCGATGAGGACGGTCACGCACTTGTCCCGCCCGTCGTACTCCGCGTTGTCGACGAGCCGGTAATCCCTCGCGATCTCCCTCAGGCGCCCGTCGGGAGTGGTGTACACCGGATGCCAGACCAGCTTCACGTCCGGGTTCAGCTCCTGGACCAGCCGTAGCTGTGGGACCTCTTGCGAGATGAGGACGCTCTCCGGAAGGTAGGACCGCATGAAGATGTGCACGGGGCCGGTCGCGCGGGCCACGAAGGCCTTGGACAGGACGTTCCACATCGGCGTCTTCAGCGCCCAGTCCGGGTGCAGCTTGAGCACGTTGAGCACGCTGCCGACCCTGGTCCGCTCCAGCGGCGTGTGGCCTTTTCCGTACGCGTAGTCGCTGGTCTCGATGCCGCCCGACCACAGAGCCATGGTGGGCGTCTTGATCTCCAGATGCGCGGTCATGAGCTGGACGAACTCCTGGTACCAGGTGTTCGACGCACGGAGCTCCCGCTGCTCCTGGCGGACCTTCGTCCTCGCCATGGCCTCGTCGTTCAGCGCGCCCTGCGAATCGACCCCGCCGAGCAGCAGTTGCCAGGCGGCGTCGGCCTCCGGCTGGGGGATGCCCGCGGCCGTCGTCAGCTTCTGGTACGGCCCCCACTCGGGGTGCTCGGTGGGTCTTGTGGCGTAGTGCTCGCTCAGGGAGCCCGTCTGACGCTGCAGCCAGCGCGTCACCGCCGCATTTCCCGCACGCTGCTGAAGCGCGGCCAGCCCTGTGGGGGGTGCCGCGCGCCGGGCGGCAGCCGGTGCCGTCGTCTGCGGCTCCGCGGCTCTCTGTCTCTCGCGCACGCTCGCTCTGTCCCTCCGCCCGCCCCCGTCCCTTCGGTCGCTCCCGTCGACCCTAGGGGCCGCGAGAGCATCCGGACGAGGTACGAAAGGGCAAACCCCGGGGCACGCGTGAATCAGACGCGAACGGTGACGGTCAGCCACCGGCGAAGAACCCCGCCGTTCCCTGGTGCGCAGGTCAGCACAGGGTCTTGGCCCACTCCGCGATGACGTCCGCGTACCGCTGCGCCTCGGGCCCGTGCATCGTGTGCGGGGCGTCGAGCGGCGTGTACGTGACCGGCCGGCCGGTGGACTCCAGCAGGCGGCGGGCTTGCTGCGCCTGGATGTCGGTCATCGCGCCCATGAGCCGACCGGTGTCGGGGTCGGTCATGTGGAAGTGGTGGGTGAGAAGGACCGGCACCTTGGCCTGGGCGAGCATGTCGGCGTGGTCGCAGCCGGCGTTGGCGGTGTCGTTGGCCCAGGCCCAGGCCCACTCGGGGTCGTACTCCCTCAGGTGCTGCGGCGGGGTGGCGAAGGCCCCCGAGTCGGGACCGTCACCGAGCATGAACCCGATGCCCGGGTGCAGGAACGCGGGCAGTTCGTGGGGCAGGGCATCGACCATGCCGTCCCAGTCACCGATCGACCACTGCTTGCCCAGCCACTTGGCCCACGCGGCGAACATCGGCCCGAGCGTCTGCATCATGCCGGGCCCGTAGGGAGGTGCGGCCTGGGAGGAGAACAGCGGCGGGTCCTCCAGGACCACCCCGCGGACCTGTCCGGGCTTGGCATAGGCGGCCAGCCAGGCCGCGATCACGCCGCCGGAGGAGTTGCCCGCCACGATGGCGGGCCGCTGGACGACCAAGTCGAGGAAGTTCGCGACATCGCGACCCCAGGTGTTGAGGTTGTAGCGGCCCGGCGTCCAGGTGGAGCGGCCCTGGCCGCGCAGGTCGATCGCGAACACCTGGAACGCGGAACCGAGCAGCCCGATCGCTTCCTCGTAGCCCCACCAGGACTCGCCCTGTGCGGGGATCAGCAGCAGGGCGGGAGAGCCGGGGTCACCCTCAGCGACGTAGTTCATTCGGATCTCGCCCAGATCCACCAGCTGCTCGGCGAAACCGTGAGGGACAAAGGTGTCGGCGCGGTCAGCGGCCTCGGACATGCCCATGGTCCAACTCCTTGCATACGTGACGGGCAGCTCACCGTCATGTACGGCTACCTGCGGTCGTCGTTGACGAGGGGCGCCGGATCGGCGACCGGAACCCCACCGTGGACAGGCTTGCGGACGGGAACAGTCCGCAAATCGGCGAGCCGAAGGCAGACCCCAGCTGATCGTCAACGTGCCTTGTGGATCGCTTCGGCGGGCTGCGACCATCCCGGCATGACCACGCGAACAGTCGGAATACCCGAGGTCGACGGCACCGAGCAGGTGGCCGTCGTGATCGATGTGATGCGGGCCTTCACCACCGCCGCCTGGGCCTTCCACCGCGGGGCGGAAAAGATCGCTCTCGCTGCCGACACGGACGAGGCGCTGACGATCAAGGCGGGTCACCCGGGCTGGCTCGCGCTCAAGGACGGGGCGCCTGCCGACGGGTTCGATCTGGTCAACTCCCCTGGTCTGATCAGGGAGACCGACTTCGCCGGCCGCACCGTCATCCAGAAGACCACTGCCGGAACGGTCGGGGCCTTGGCGGTCGTCGACGCGAAATTGGCCCTCTGCTCCAGTTTCGTCGTGGCCGGCGCGACGGCCCGAGCCCTGGCAGACGCCGGCGCCGACGCGGTGACGTTCGTGGCCACCGGAGAGGACGGCCGTGCCGCCGAGGATCTGGCCTGCGCCGAGTACCTGGACAGGCTCCTGGCCGGTGACCGTCTCGGCCGTCTCGATCCCGGCCCCTATCTGCACCGCGCCCGCACCTCCTTGGCGGCGGACGACCTGCGCGGCGGGCGACGTCGCGGTGCTCACCCCGATGATGTGGAGTTGTGTCTGGAGGTGGACCGGTTCGACTTCGCCATGAAGGTCGGCATGGAGGAAGGGCTGGCGGTCCTGCGGCCGCTCCGCAATCATGACCGCGGGTCAGTTCCACGTGGCGCCAACTCGGCTGGATCGGCAGGGGGTTAACCCCACCACGGATGCGGATGACCGCCCCATCGCGTCCACTCGCGCTGTGCGGACATCGTGAGACGGCACAGAGATGCCCCTCACGAGCGAGGAAGCACACGTGATAAAGCAAAGGCATGCGCTGGTGGGCGCACTCACAGCGGCCGTGGCGATCGGTGTCACGGTGGCCGCACCGGCGAACGACAACATTCCGCGGCAGAACAGCGCGGCCACGGCCGACGCCGCCATGGTCGGCGCCGCCGAATCCACCGACTCCACAGGCCACCCTCGGCTGCGCCGACTTCTGCACCGGCTCACCACGGTCGACGGCGCGCCCGGAGCGCTCGCCGAGGTACGGCACCGGCGCGGCAGTGCAGTGCTGACCAGCGGTGTCGCGGACGTGAAGAGCCGGGCGCCGGTGCACCGCGACAGCAGGTTCCGGATCGGCAGCATGACCAAACCGTTCGTGGCGACGGTCATGTTGCAGCTGGTCGGAGAGCGTCGCGTCGCCCTCGACGCGCCGGTGGAGCGGTACCTGCCCGGCGTCGTCCGCGGACACGGCAACGACGGGCGCAGGATCACCGTTCGCCAGCTGCTCCAGCACACCAGCGGCGTACCCGACTTCCTCGACCATCTCCGCCCGCAGGACATCGTCAACGACCCGCTGGCCCACCACGACGCGCGGGACCTCGTGGACATCGCGCTCACCCATCCCTCGAACTTCGAACCGGGCACCGACTGGCGCTACTCCAGCACGGGTTACCTGCCGGCCGGCATGATCATCGAGAAGGTGACCGGCCATCCGTACGGTGAGGAGATCCAGCGGCGCATCATCAAGCCGCTCGGCCTGCGCGAGACGTCCGTGCCGGGTGACACCACGCGGATCCCCCGACCGCATCCGCGCGGATACGTGCGGCCCGGCAAGGACGCGCCGTTCAGGGACATCACCGCGATCAATCCCTCGGCAGGCGGCGCGAGTGGTGAGCTGATCTCCAGCGGCACTGATCTCAACCGGTTCCTGGACGCCCTGGTACGGGGCGAGTTGCTGCGCCCGGCGCAGCGTCGGGAAATGATGAAGACACAGCCGACCGGCAATCCCGACGGCCGGGCGTACGGCCTCGGCCTGGAGAGCAGGCCACTGCCCTGCGGTGGCCTCTACTGGGGGCACACCGGCGACTTCCTCGGATTCGAGACGGCCGGTGGTGCCACGGTTGACGGCCGACAGACGACGGTCATGGTGAACCTCGGCCCGGGCAGTACGGACGCGCAGAGCGACGACATCGAGGCCGCCGTCCAGACGGGCCTCTGCAAGGGCAGGGCGTCTGCCGCCGAGTAGCGATGCCGAGCCCCCCCCGGAGCCGTGACATCGGGGTGAACGACCCCGGGCGGGCGTCGCGCACTGTCACAGGACGTCATCAAACATGGCGTCAGGTACGGGGCGTTGGTCTTGCGTCGGCCGCAGTCCCGCGGCCCGGTCGTTGTCGGCGGTCCCTCATCCGCGCGTTGCCGCCCGGTCGTCGCCACCGGGAACCGCGAGCCGCCTCATCGCGCGAAAAGGCCCAGCTCAACGGTTTTATCGAAGCCGAAACAGTGGTGTCATGCGGGCGCAGCGAAACAGGCGATTCGTGCGCTAGCGTCGCTTGCCGAACCCGTTTCCGAAGATTCGCCGCCCTGTTGTCGCCCGACCCTCTCAACACCCTGAGCATTACGTTCAGTTGCCGACATCGGTCGGCACGGTCTTCGCGCGTGGCTCGCGACCAGGGTGCCGGAACGCTCCACAAGAGCGCGGCGCCCGCCCCTTCTTCCCCACCCCACGGAATGAGTACGATGCACCGTTTCCTGCCCGGCCGCCGCGCCGCCATGGCCGCCGCCACCGCGACCGCCCTGTCCCTGCTGATGTCGGGCTGCGGCCTCTTCGGCGACGGCGGCGACACCATCAAGGTGGGCATCAGCGGTGACGCCCAGGAGTGGGACGTCCTCGCCGCGGAGGCCAAGAAGCAGGGTCTTGACGTCGAGCCGGTCTCCTTCGACGACTACTCACTGCCCAACAAGGCCCTGGCCGCGGGCGACATCGACATGAACGCCTTCCAGCACCTGGTCTTCCTCGCCCAGTCCAACAACAGCAACGACACCGACATCGTGCCGCTGTCGGCCACCCACGCTGTGCCGATGGGGCTCTACTCCCGCAAGGTCAAGGAGCTGAAGGAGTTGCCGGACGGGGCGCGGGTCGCGCATCCCGACGACCCGGCCAACGAAGGCCGCGCACTGCACCTGTTGGCCAGCGCCGAGTTCATCGAGCTGAAGGACGGCACCGGGCTGTACGCCACGCCCGAGGACATCACCAAGAACCCGAAGCGCATCAAGCTGACGGCGGTCAACGCGCAGCAGACGCCGCGTCTGCTGGAGGACGTGGACGCCGCGATCATCAATGACGGGGTCGCCAGCCTCGCGGGCATCAAGGCCAAGTCGGCGCTGTTCCACGACGATCCGAAGGCCCCGGAGACACGCCCGTACATCAACGTCATCGCCGTACGCGCGCAGGACAAGAAGAACCCCGACTACGCCAAGATCGCCAAGCTCTACGCCAGCAAGCCGGTGCAGGACGCCTACCGGAAGTACGCCAACGGCGCCGGGGTCCACCTCGACCTCTCGCAGGCCGAGCTCGAGAAGGAGCTGGGCCACGTCGCCCGGCAACTGAAGCGGTGACCTCGATGACCACAGAGAAGGCAACAACCACGGCTGACCCGACGACCACAGCGATGATCGAACTGCACGATGTCGTCAAGGAGTTCCCCGGCGGCGTGCGCGCCGTCGACCAGGTCACGCTGCGCGTGGGGCGCGGCAGTGCCTTCGGCATCGTCGGACACAGCGGCGCGGGCAAGTCCACCCTGCTGCGGCTGATCAACCTCCTGGAGACACCGACCGCGGGCCGCGTCGTCGTCGGCGGCCAGGAGCTCACCGCGCTCGGCGAGCGGCAGTTGCGCGCCGCACGCCGCGACATCGGCATGATCTTCCAGCAGTTCCACCTCTTCCGCTCCCGCACGGTCCTCGGCAATGTCGCCTTCCCCCTGCGCCAGGCCGGCCACTCGCGCGCCGAGGCCCGCGCCAAGGCCGAGGAAGCGCTTCGATTCGTGGGCCTGGAGGAGCACGCCCGCCGCTATCCCGAGCAGCTCTCCGGCGGCCAGCTCCAGCGCGTCGGCATCGCCCGCGCCCTTGCCACATCGCCCGGCGTGCTGCTGTGCGACGAGGCCACATCGGCCCTCGACCCGGAGACCACCCGGGAGGTTCTCGACCTGCTCAAGCGCGTCAACACCGAACTGGGCGTCACCATCGTGCTGATCACGCATGAGATGGGGGTGGTCAGCGCGGTCTGCGACCAGGTCGCCGTGGTCGATGCCGGGCGGATCGTGGAGAGCGGCGCGGTCCAGGAGGTCTTCCTCAGCCCTCAGCACACCACCACCAAGGCGTTCGTCCGCGCCGCCACCAAGGCGTCCCCGGTCTTCGACCTGCTGCCGGGCCTGCTGCGCGAGCACGGCGTGGACGACAGCGTCGTCCGGGCCGTACGGGCGCAACTCGAAGGAGGGCAACCGGAACTCCGGACAGAGCGAACGGCGGTGGGCATCTGATGCGGCAGGAGTGGAGCGTCCTCTGGCCGAAGATCGTCGACGCGACCGGCCAGACGGTCTACATGGTCCTTGCCACGCTGGTCCTCGCCATCCTGTTCGGCCTGCCGACGGGTCTGGCCCTGCACGCGACCCGCAAGGGCGGCGTCTTCCAGAACCGTGCCGTCTTCGTCGTGCTGAGCCTCCTGGTGAACGTCGTCCGCCCGGTCCCCGCCCTGATCGCGATCGTCGTACTCAACCCGATGACCAGGTCCTTGATGGGCACGGCGGTGGGCACCGATGCGGTGATCTTCCCCATGACCGTCATCGCGACCTTCGGTGTCGCCCGCATCGTCGAGAGCAATCTCGTGGGTGTCGAGCCCGGCGTGATCGAGGCCGCCCGGGCGATGGGCACCAGCCGTCTGCGGATTCTGCTGACCGTCCTTGTCCCCGAGGCGCTCGGGCCGCTGGTCCTCGGCATGACCTTCGTGCTCGTGGCCCTGATCGACTTCTCGGTCATCGCGGGCACGGTCGGCGGCGGGGGCGTCGGCAACCTCGCCATCACCCACGGATATCTGCGCTTCGACACCCGCGTGATGGTGGTGACCGTCCTCATCCTGATCGGTCTCGTCCAGGCCTCTCAGCTGCTCGGCAACGCCCTGTCCCGCAAGGTCCTGCGCCGCTGAGTCCGCCGTCGGAGGTGGCTTCCGGGGCCGGAGGTCCGGAAGCCACCCGAGCGCCGACGAGGTAACTTTCGGTGGCATGGTGGGAGAAAACGGGCAGTTCACGGAGTCCGGAGGGATCTCCGGCGGCGGAATCGTCGACGTCGCGTACCGCAATCCGCACTGCCCGGCCCTGGGCATCGACGTCGACTCCCTGTCCGCCGTACGCCACCGCACGTCGCCGCGGCAGCTGGCCGCGCCCCAGCGTCTGGACTTCCATCTGCTGGTCCTGGTCACGGCCGGGCGCGGCGACCACATGGTCGACTTCATCGATCACGCCTGCGCCCGCGGCACGCTGCTGTGGATCCGTCCGGGGCAGGTGCACCGGTACGCACCCGAGCCCGGTCTGCAGGCCCGCCTGGTGCTGTTCACTCCGGACTTTCCCCCGCGTCTGCGGATCCAGGCGCTCCTTGACGACCCGTTCGGGCCCGCGCACTGGGATCTCGCGCCGGCCGCCCTACGCGAGCTGACCGCCTTCACCGACCTGCTCGTCGCCGGACACGACCAGCACGAGGCCGGTCCCCCTGAGCCCGCCGGCGACCTGCTGCGCCATCTCCTCACCGCGCTGCTGCTGCGGATCTCCCTGCTGCCCGAACCGGAGGGCGAGCTGCCTCCGCCGGGTCCCGGAGAACTGTTCACCCGGTTCCGCGCCCAGCTGGAGACGAGTTTCGCCTCCGAGCACTCCGTCAACGCGTACGCCTCCCGGCTCGCCACCACCCCCAAGACCCTGACGCGGGCCTGCCTGGAGGCGACCGGACGGTCCGCGAAAGCGGTGATCGACGCGCGTGTGGCGCTGGAGGCCAAGCGCCTGCTCGCGCACACCGACCTGACGGCCGCGGCAGTCGGCCGCCGTCTCGGCTTCAGCGAGGCGACGAACTTCGCCAAGTTCTTCGCCCGCACCACAGGTCACTCGCCCGGCGACTTCCGCGCCGCGCTGGGCGTGGAGCGGTCCCGGTAGCCGAGCAGCCTCAAGGCGTTGCCCACGACGAGCAGCGTGGAACCCTCGTGCACGAGGACGGCGGGGCCGATGCCGAGGCCGAGGAGGGTGGCCGGGATCAGGACCGCGACGATGCCCAGGCTGACGTACAGGTTCTGCTTGATGATCCGCGACGCCTTGCGGCTGAGTCCGGTGGCCAGCGGGATCCGGTCGAGCCGGTCGGACATCAGGGCGATGTCGGCGGTCTCCAGGGCCACGGCGGATCCTGCGGCGCCCATCGCGATGCCGACGGTCGCGTTCGCCATGGCGGGAGCGTCGTTGACGCCGTCGCCGACCATGGCGACCTTCGCGTCCCCGGCGCCCCCGCTGCCGAGGCCGGCGAGGGCGTCGACCTTGTCCTGCGGCAGCAGACCGCCGCGCGCGTCGTCCACGCCGACCTGCTGCCCGACGGCGGTGGCCACGGCCTGGTTGTCACCGGAGAGCAGCACGGTGCGGCGGATGCCGAGGTCGCGCAGCCTGGCGATGACCCGTGCGGCGTCGGGGCGCGGGGTGTCCATGACCGCCAGGGCTCCGAGGTAGCGCTCCCCTCTCCGTACGATCATGACCGTGCGGCCGCTCGCCTCCAACTGACGCACCGCGCCCAGGAATTCGGCGTCGGAAACGGGTCCCGGCAGTTCGTCGAAGAGCGAGGCACTGCCCACCCAGACCGGCTCGTCGCCGATCCGTGCCCGCAGGCCGCGGCCGACCAGAGCGTCCAACTCACCTGCTTCCGGGACGGGTTCGCCGTCACCGAGCCGGGCCTGCGCGTCCCGGACCACCGCAAGGGCGAGCGGGTGATCGCTCAGCCGCTCCACCGCGACCGCGGTGGAGAGCAGCTCCTGTTCCGTGGCGCCGGGCGCGGTGATGACATCGGTCAGCCGGGGGCGGCCCTCGGTGAGGGTGCCGGTCTTGTCGAACGCGAACGTGGTGAGCCTGCCGAGGCTCTCCAGCGGGCCGCCGCCCTTGACCAGGACGCCGCTGCGAGCCGCTCGGGCGACCGCGGACAGCACGGCCGCCGGGGTGGCGATCGCGAGCGCGCACGGGCTGGCCGCGACCAGGACGGCCATGGCGCGGTAGAAGGTGGCGGAGAACGGCTCGTCGATCACCAACCCGGCGAGCAGCAGCACAGTCACGAGGATCAGCACACCCGGCACGAAGATCAGCTGGAAGCGGGCGGTGAAGGCCTGCGTGGGCGACTGCTGGGACTCCGCGCCGCGCACCAGCTCCACCACTCGGGCCAGGGTGTTGTCGGCGGCGAGGCTGGTCACGGTCACCTGCAGGGCACCCGCACCATTGACCGTGCCGGCGAAGACTCGGCTGTCGTCCCCGACGCCGCGCGGGCTGCGCAGCGCGGCGTCCGCGTCCTCGACCGGCCGCTTGTCGACCGGGACGCTCTCGCCGGTGACCGGCGCCTGGTCGACCGCGCTGACCCCGGAACGGACGAAACCGTCGGCGGGGACGCGGGTGTGCGGCCTGACCAGGACGGTGTCGCCGATCGCCAGCGTCTCCACCGGAACCTCGTCGGGCGCCTCGCCGTCCCGGACCAGCAGGGCCGTCTTCGGGGTGAGCGTGGCAAGCGCCTCGATCGAACGGCGGGCGCGGCTCATCGCGTACGACTCCAGGGCGTGGCCGACGCTGAACAGGAACAGCAGGACCGCGCCCTCCTCCCACTTGCCGAGCGCCGCGGCGCCCGCGGCGGCCACCAGCATCAGGAAGTCGACCTCGAACCGTCCGGCGCGGACGGAGGCGACGGCTTCGCGCAGGGTGAAGAACCCGCCGAAGAAGTACGTGGCGACGAAGAGGCCGACCGCGAGGCTCTTCGGCCCTGTGCCCGACAGGTTCAGCACCAGGCCGGTGAGGAACGTGACGGTGGCCAGGGCGGCGAAGAGCGGCTCGGCCTGCCTGCCGAGGAAGCCGTCGGCGTGCTCGTGCTCTTGGGGAGCGGCGGGCGTGGCGGGCGCGGTGGGCCCGGCGGGCGCGGCGGGCGTGGCGGGCGCGGTGGGCCCGGCGGGCGCGGCGGGCGTGGCGGGCGCGGTGGGCCCGGCGGGCGCGGTGGGCCCGGCGGGCGCGGTGGGCCCGGCGGGCGCGGTGGGCCCGGCGGGCGCGGTGGGCGTGGCATCCCGCGGGGTGGGGACTGGGGGCTGCTTGGCGTTCATGTCCTCATCGTGTGGTCCAGTCCAGGGCGCAGACGAGGTCAGGAAGAGTGCCGCAATGGTCAAAAACGGACACGGGTTTGGTGCCCCTCCACAGCCGAGCACCGTCCCCGTTCCTTACCGCAGGATCGACTCCAGGAAGTCGCTGCCCAGCCGGGCCACCACGGTGACGTCCAGCTGGTGCTGCACGTACCTGCCGTGGCGCTGTGTGGTGAGCATGCCGGCCTCGCGCAGGGCCTTCAGGTGGCGCGACACCTCGGGCGCGGTGAGGTCGAAGCCCTTCGCCAGCTCGCTCGTCGTGTACGGGGCGCGGGCCAGGGCCCAGCACAGGCGTATCCGGACGGGGTGGGCCAGCGCCATCAGGCGCTTCTCGGCCAGCTCCGACGCGCCGGGCCCAGGCCTCAGCTCCGGAGTGGAGACCGGGTACTCCACGAGGGGACGCCACCCCGGCGCGTGCCGCACGATCAGGTGCGGCCAGCCGAACGCGCTCGGCACGAACGTGACGCCCGGGTCGACGCCCGGCTGCGTGGCCTCCGTGCTCCCGCTGGTCAGCTTGTCGATACGGATGGAACGGCCCCGCGCGTCCTCCTTGAGCGTCACGGTCGGCGACACCGCCTTGAGCGCGTCGGCAAGGCTCTTGCGGCGCGTCAGATCCGTCTTCTCCCGGGCGTCCGCGGCGAGTTGAAGACGGACACGCTGCCAGACATCGGCGAAGAACGCCTCGTTGCAGTCCTCGAGGAGACGTCGGGTCCAGGCGCGTACCGACGCAGGGTCCTTCAACAGGTGGTGTGCGAAGTCGAGTTGCCTGGGGCCGCGCGCCGACGCCCGCTCCAGGGCGGCGTCCCGCGCGTCGTCGTCCACCAGTGGGGAGCGCCCGCCCCCTCCGCGCAGTGTGCAGCCGGAGGCGTTGATCTCCAGAGCGGCCGCCACGTACGTCTCGTCGTCGAGCTCGTCCACCTCGTCCAGCTCCTCGGCGAGCGTGGCCGACGGCATCGCTCGCTTGGGCAGCAGGATGTCGGACCGCGTCGACCGCCACAGGAACTCCGCCTCCGACATCCGGGACAGGAGATCCGGCTTCAGCCCCGCGGCCGTCGTCGTCGCCCAGCCGTGCAGGCCCGGGTGGTGGCCCGGCTCGGAGAGCACATGCAGCGCCGCCCCCAGCTCGGCCAGCGGGGACGGGCCGAAGACGATGCGCTCCTCCGGGAGGCCGGTGATGACGATGTCGACGCTCATGGGATCCATGGTGCACTCCCCCACTGACAGCCGACGCCCCGATTGACACCGGGCGTCAATCGGCGTGCCAACCTCCGGGACGGTGCACACCGTTGAGGCATGGACCTCCCGACCCCCGCCGAACCCGACGGGCTCACCGACTCCGCCGCCACCGCCGACCGCACCGACCTCAACGACCTCACAGACTTCGCAGATCTCACAGACCTCGCAGACCGCACCGAACGACACGTGAAACGGCCGCGCATCCTGGTCATCGGCGGGAAGCTCGATCACGTGCGCAAGGCACGGGAGCTCGGCCTGGACGTGGTGCACGCCCAGTTCCCCGACGAGTACGACCGCGGCCACTGGCCCTACGTCGACCAGGCCCTGCTTCTGGACTACGGCGACACCGAGCGGCTCCTGCCGCTGGTCCGGGCGTTGCACGCGGCGTATCCGTTCCAGGCGGCCGTGTCACTGTTCGAGCTCGGGCTGCTGCCTGCGGCGCGGATCAACGAGGCTCTCGGCCTCGGTGGCGAGTCCGTCGAGACCGTGGAACTGCTGATGGACAAGTGGCGGATGCGGCGGCACTTGGCCGCGAAGGGCATCAGCCCCGTGGCCTGCGCGGTCGGCCGCAGCGCGCGGGACGTGCGGGAGTTCGTAGCGGCGTACGGGCTCCCGATCATCGTCAAACCGATCCGCGAATCGGGCAGCCTCGGCGTGTTCCCCATCCGCGACCGAGCCGACGTGGACGCCGTCGCCGAACGGTTCCGATCGCTCGACGACGGCCACTGGGCCACCAAGGACCTTGCCTTCGCCGACTCCTTCGACGAGTTCCTCATGGAGGAGTTCCTGGACGGTCCCGAGGTCAGTGTGGAGACCCTGACCTTCGACGGCAGGCATGTGGTCGTCGCGGTGACCGACAAGGAGTGCGGCGGCCCCGGATTCGTCGAGATCGGGCACGCACAGCCCAGCGGCCACTCGGCCGGGACGCTGAACGAGGTCACACGGTTGGTGACGGACTTCCTGGACGCGGTGGGGCTACGGAACGGTCCAGGCCATACCGAGGTCAAGCTGACCTCGCGCGGCCCGCGGATCGTCGAGTCGCACAACCGCGTCGGCGGTGACCGGATCAACGAACTGACCGAGATCGCCTACGGCGTGGACATGGAGCGTCACGCGCTGGGCGCCGCGTTCGGCCTGGTGGAGCCGCTGACCGCGTCTCCGGAGGCGCGGGGTGGAGCCGCCGTCCGATTCCTCACTCCGGAGCCGGGGCGGGTCGTGGAGGTGACCGGTGTCGACGCCGTGCGCGCGGACCCGGCGTTCGTCGAGCTTCAGTTGGAGGTGGGGCCGGGTGACGAGGTGCCCCCGCTGACCTGGAACGAGGACAAGGTCGGTCACGTCGTCGCGCGCGGCGCGACCGCCACCGAAGCGATCGCCAACAGCCGACGCCTTGCCGCGGCGATCCACGTACGCACCGAATCCACCGAATCCGTTGAACCGGTCGAGCCGGTCGAGCCGGTCGAGCCGTTCGCATGAGCTCCGCGCCGCCGACCGGTCCGGGCCTCGACGAGCCGCGATTCCGCGACGCGCTGCGCGGTCTGCCCGGCCGGGTGTGGGTCATCAGCCTCGGCATCCTGGTCAACCAGGTCGGCAACTTCCTGCCGGTCTTCATCGTGCTCTACCTGACCGAGCGCGGTCACTCCGCCGGCGCCGCGGGGCTCGTGCTCGGCGCCTCCGGTGTGGGCAAGGTGCTCGGCAACGCCGTCGGTGGCCACCTCGCCGACAGGATCGGCAGGCGATGGACCATCGTGCTGTCCGCCGTGACCACCGCCGGGCTGACGGCGAGCGTGCCGTCCCTCGGACCGCTCCCGGTCATCGCCGCGGCGGTCGGCCTCATCGGCGTGACCTCGCAGATCTACCGCCCTGCCGCGGCTGCGGTACTGCTCGACTCCGTGGCGGCGAGCCACCGGCAACGACTCGCCGCCTTCGGGGTGTTCCGGTTCGCGATGAACGTGGGCGCCGCTCTGGGCGGCGTGATCGGCGGTGTGCTGGCCGGGACCTCCTATGCGGGGCTCTTCCTGGTGAACGCCGCAGCGTGCCTGCTGTTCGGCGTGGTCGTGGGGGTGCTGCTGCGGGATGCGCCCCGGCCGGGGACGGGATCGGGGGCGGGGGTGGGGGCGGAGTCCGGGTCGGAGTCGGGGGCGGGGCCGGGCAAGGACGGCGTGGGCGCGCAGGAGGGCGAGGAGGTGGGGTACCGACGGCTGCTGCTCACCGACCGCGTCCTGGTGCGGTTCCTGCTGATGACCGTGTTCGCCGAGTTCGTCTACATCCAGTCCACCGTCGGCCTGCCCCTGCACGTCAGTTCCGTGGGGCTGAGCGAGCGCGACTTCGGTCTCCTCATCGGGCTCAACGGTCTGCTGGTGCTGGCCCTCGAACTGCCCATCACCGGCGCGGTCGCCCGGTACCGGGCGGAGCACGTGCTGGCCATCGGCAATCTGATCACCGGCGTCGGCCTCGCGCTGACCGGGTTCACGGACAGCATGGGCCTGTTGGTGGTGACGGTGCTGGTGTGGACGTTCGGCGAGATGATGACCAGCTCCATCTCCCAGGCCTACCTGGGGAGTCTGGCTCCGCCACGGATGGTCGGGCGCTACCAGGGCCTGCACGGCGTCGCGTACACGATCGGCACCGGGGCCGGGCCACTCATCGGCGGTGCCGTGTACGCGGTCGGCCCATGGGTGTTGTGGGTGCTGATCGGTGTGACGGGGCTGTTGTCCGCCCGGTTGAGCCTGCCGCCCCGACGGACGGGAGGGCGTTGAGCCGTGTGCCGCGTCAGCGATTGTTCCTGCGCAGTACGGCAACGGCGCCGACGGTGGCGTACCCACGCCGTTCCAGGGAGGCCGCCGCCGAGTAGTTGGTGAAGTCCACCGCCCATCCCCCGTCCTGGAGCTGCCCCCGTTCCAGGCGGTCGAGGTCCGCTTCGACGGCCCGCGGGTCGAGCAGGTCGCGGATCGGCCGCCCGGGTTCGGGGGCGTGGTCGAGAAGGTGCAACGTCTCCCCCTCCGCCCCGCCGACGACAGGAACGGCGCCCTTCCTGGGGACGAACTGCGCGAGGTGGTCGAGCAGTTGGCGCGCCTCCGGGTGGGTGTCGTAGGTGACATCGAGGAGGTGCAGCGCGAAGGAGAGTACGTACGCGAAGGGGGCCTCGTCGATCTTGCGGATCTCGTCGAAGCAGTAGCGCGTCGCGGTCGCAAGCCACGGGTGGTCTCGTACGGACTTGTCGTGGCGCGCGACGCGATGCGCCTGTGTGGTCACCGCGGCGGTGATCTGCAGCGACGACTCCCTGGGGTCGGCCTGCGCCCAGAACGGGGCACAGGCCGTGGGGTCGCCGACCGGGAGCGCGAAGGGCAGCCCGCCGTCGGGGAAGCGTCGCGGTGGCGAGCCAGTCGAGGAGCGGGGTGGTGTGCGGGGAGATCGCGGGGGCGGCTTCGGCCATCGCTTCAACTGCGTGCTGGACGCCACCGGGCTGGCTCTCCGGGGCACGGAGGTCCGGTTCGAGGCTCCAGCCGTAGCCGCCGTCGGAATTCCGGTAGGCGTCGAGTCCGTGGAGGATCGCCTGGCGGGGGCTGTCGCTGTCCGCGGTGAGGGCCTCGAAGCGGTGCCGGTCGAGGACGCGTGCGTGCGAGGCCATGAACGCTGCCGCGCGACCCATGTGAATGCTCGTGCCGCCACTCTGGCAACTGGCTGCCGCGTCGGTCTTGAACGAATCGGACGAGGCCGGTCAGGTTGAACGAGCCGGTCAGGACACGGGATTCGGCTCAAGCTGCAGCTCCGGCTACGGCTACGACTACGGCTACGACGCGTACCCGGCGAGGAAGAGCCTCGGGCGGCACTGGACCTCCGCCCCGACGAAGACCTGCTGTCCCCAATGCGCGCTGAGGCGGTGCGCGGCGTCGACGAGCCGACGCCGCTCTTTCGGTGTGTGTGCAGGCCATGCCGCCCAGCCGCGATCGGCGAGCGTGTTGCCGAGCTCACGGCGCTGTCGCTCCCGGTCGGTTCGGGGGCTCCACGAGAGGCTGCCGCGGGCGCTGGGTGGCACAGCCCGGGACGTCAGGGTCGGTAGACGGCCTCCGCGAGAGTCGCGTGCTTCGTCCAGCCCAGCGTCTCGTACAAGGCCCGCCCGGCGTCGGTCGCACCGAGAACACCCACGTGAGCGCCCTCCTTCAGGGCGTGGTCGGCGAGCGTGCGCATCACGAACCGTCCGAGACCGCGGCGCCGATGGGCGTCATCGGTCACCACCTGGTCCGCGACCGCGGCTTCTGCGACCACTGCCATCTGCCCTTGGGCCGCCTGTCGGCCGCCCGCGTCGTGCACGCGCGCGTGGATGACGCTTCCGATGGTCTCGACGGTCACGGTGTATCCCTCGGGCTCGACCGGATGCGTGACCTTGAGGTCGGTGGCCATCAGATGCCCGGTCTCTTCGTAGGCCATCACCCAGCCCGGGGACAACCAGGGCTCGATCTCCTCCGGTTCCCCCGGCATCTTCATCCAGGTCCGCGGCGCGGTCACCGAGGCGGCGGCGCGACGGACCAATGACTCATCGGTTTCGGGGAGAACATGGCGCCCCACTTCGACGGCCTTGCCGGCCACCTCGATGTAGAACCCCCAGGGCTTCTCGACCGGCGGCGGCGTGCACCGCGACACGGCCCAGCCCATCACCCAGGTCTCCACCGTGTCCGCAACCGTCAATCCTTGCCGCATCATCAGCCGCACCCCCTGTTGAGTAATGGTTCCTTGCCAAGCGTGCACATTACGTCGCCGTATGGAGATCGGCATCTGAATTGCGGGAAGGGCCCGGCTGCCCGGAAGACCGAGAACCCGAACGGGACCGGCTTGTTGAGGGGCCGTACGTTGTATCGGCATGAGACCCCGTATCGCCGTGATCGGCAGTGGCCCCGCCGGCCTTTCCTTCGCCCGCGTCCTGCACCGCCACGGTCGCCCCGTCACCGTCCTCGAACGCGATCCCGCCCGCGACGCCCGTCCCGCGGGCGGCACGCTGGACCTGCACAAGGGGCTGGGCCAGCTGGCGCTGGAGAAGGCAGGACTGCTGGCGGAGTTCCAGGAACTGTCCCGTCCCGAGGGGCAGGCCATGCGCATCCTGGACACGGACGGGACCGTCCTCCGCGACTGGCAACCCCGTCCGGATGACCAGGCCAATCCCGAGATCGACCGCGGGCAACTCCGCGACCTGATGCTCGGGCCCCTGGACGTTCAGTGGGGGCGAACCGTGACGGAGGTGGTGCCGGGCAGCCGGGACGGGGTGCTGGTCCATTTCTCGGACGGGCAGCAGGAGACGTACGACCTCGTGATCGGCGCGGACGGCGCCTGGTCCCGGGTCCGCCCGGCGGTCTCGTCCGCGACGCCGCAGTACACCGGCGTCACCTCGGTCGAGACCTCCCTGGACGATGTCGACACCCGCCACCCCGAACTCGCCCGGCTGGTCGGCGACGGCTCCGTGGGCGTGTACGGCGTGAACCGCGCGATCGTCGCACAGCGCAACAGCGGCGGCCACGTCAAGGTGCACGTCCAGTTCCGCGTGGAGCTGGACTGGCACACCAGGCTGAACCGGCACGTGGACCTGGACCGGCACGCGGCACTGGACCGGCATGCGGACCTGAACCGGCACGCGGCACTGGACGCGAGCCTGGATCTGGCCGACGTCGAGGCCGTGCGATCAAGCCTGTTGGCCCTGTTCGACGGCTGGGCCGCTCCCGTCCTCGACCTCCTCCGCCACGGCACAGCTTTCGTCCACCGCCCCCTCTACGTCCTGCCCGTGTCCCACACCTGGGCCCACGTCCCCGGCGTGACGCTCCTGGGCGACGCCGCCCACCTGATGCCCCCGTTGGGAGCGGGCGCGAACCTCGCGATGCTGGAAGGAGCCGAACTCGCCGAGTCCATCGCCGCTGTCCGCGACCCCGAAGCTCTGGACGAGGCCGTCCGCGCCTTCGAGGAGCAGATGTGGGCACGGGCCAGCACATGGGCGAACATCACGGCGGCCGGCCTGGAACGCCTCGTGAGCCCGGACCCCTCCCAAGCCGTCGCCCTCTTCGACGAGGTCCAGCCTTCCTGACCCGCTCTCACCAGGGGCGCGTGCACGTGCACGTGCCCCTCAGCGGGACTGCCACCCGCGAGGCTGCCGAAAAAATCCTGGCGGAGTTCGGTGGGTTGCGCGTCAGCGTGCACAGGCTCAAGATCAGTGTCGCTCGGACCCTCTTCGAGTTCGCCCCGGAGCGGCTGGTCAGCAAGGAGGATCGGTTCATCGAGGGGGCGGAGGGCTTTTCGCCGTTCCTGAGGGTCGGTGGACAGCCCGGCGCAGGTTGCACAGGCGAGGAGTTGAACCATGGGAGCACTGGACGCGCAGGCAACGGCCAAGAGCCTGCGGGCGATCAGTGACGAGCTGGCGGACCGTTTCTACGAACGGGCCGACGTGGTACGGACATTGGTCGTGACGCTGCTTGCCGGGCAGCACTCACTGGTCCTCGGCCCGCCCGGCACGGCCAAGTCCGAAATGGCCCGGGAGCTCACCGGCCGTATCGAGGGGGCGGCCTACTGGGAGATCCTCCTGTCGAAGTTCACCGCGCCTACACGGATGTTCGGCCCCATCGACGTCGCCGCACTCGCCCGCGGCGAGTACCGCCAGGTCTACGACGGCCGCGCCACGACCGCGCATGTCGCGTTCATCGACGAGATATTCAAGTGCTCCACCGCGGCACTCAACGAGACCTTGGGCTACCTCAACGAACGCATCTACCACCCCGAGAGTGGCGGCGAACCGATTCGCTGCCCCCTCATCGGCGCCATCACGGCAAGCAACGAACTGCCCGGCGGAGAGGACTCGGCCGCGATCTACGACCGGTTGCTCGTACGGATCGAGGTCGGCTACCTGGAGGACCCCTCGAACTTCGCCGCGCTGGTCCGTTCCGCCGTCAGCCGCCCCGTGGCACCGACCCGGACCACCATCGAGCTGGCCGCGTTGCGGCATGCCGTGACCGAAGCCGTCCCCGCCGTGGACGTCCCCGACGAGATCGTGGACGCGGTGTGCACGCTGCGGGCCGCCCTGCGCCGCAAGGAGCTCATCGCCTCCGACCGCCGCTGGCGACAGGCGGTGGGCCTGCTCCAGGCGTCCGCGTATCTCGACGGCCGCCCGGCGGTCGGCGAGACCGATCTCTCGGTCCTCACGCACGTGCTCTGGAACTCCCCCGCCGAACGTCCCACCGTCGAGCGCGAGGTCCTGCACCTGGTCAATCCCGACGCCAAGGAAGCGCTCGACCTGGCCGACAGCATCGAGGAGCTGGAGGCCCAACTCGACGCCATGGCCGGGCAGTCCCGTGAGGCACTGAGCGACTGGGTCATCAAAAAGGCCCACAACAAGCTCGCCACGGCGGGGAAGCGGCTGGAGAGGCTACGCGAGGAGGCGGCCGCCGCGGGCCGCTCCACCACCACCATCGACCGGGTCACCGGCCGTCAGCGCGCCGTCCGCGCCCGCGTCCTCACCGAGGCCCTCGGCATGGACGCGAGCATGGTGCAGGCCCAACTCTGATCGCCGGCAAGGGAATCAGGACCATGGGCGCGTCCCCGAACCCACCGGAGTCAACGAACGCATCGCGCACGCTCGACGAGCTGGCGAGCCGGGCCGGGAAGTGGGCCGGTCTGTCCACTGCCACGCCCGAGCGGCACACCACGGCCGTCGTCGCCGACCGGTTCGACCGGATCACTTGGCGCGACACCTATGAACAATCGGCCGGACTGCGCGAGCTGGCTAAGGAGTTGTACGAGATATCCACACACGGGCACGGAGACGGGCATGAGCACGGAGCCGGGCATGAGCACGGACACGGACACAGGCACGGACACAGGCACGGGCACGCGTACAAGTACGAGTACGGGCACCACCCCACCGCCGACCTCCTGATCGACGCCTTCCTGGCCGCGTACAAGGTCAATCCACGGCTGCGTGAACCCGCGGAGATGGCCCCCTCCCATCTGGTCAACCACCACCTCGTCAGCTCGCTGCTGGACTCACCGGAGTTCACCGAGCTCCGCCGGGAGACTGCCGGTGACCCCTACGCCGCCGCCATGGCTGTGCTCGCCCAGGCCTCCGCGCTGCGCCGCATGCTGGAGCACGCCCGGGGCGCCCGGGAGCAGGGCGAGCAGGCGAAGGCGGCGCAGCAGGACGCCGACAGCGCGGCCGCCGCCGTGAGCGCCGCGCTTCAGCGGGCCGCCGAGGAGGCCGACGAGCACGGCACCGTGCCGACCTCGGCCGCCGATGCCCTACGAGGGACGATCCAGGCCGCCGAGAGCGCCGAGGCCGCTGTCCGCAAGGCCACCCGAGGCTCCGCGCAATCCCTCGCGACAGCGGGCCCCGCCCTCCGCGCCACCGCACGGAACGCGGCAGCTAAGGCCGCCGAGAGCGTGCGTGAGGAGGCCGCGCTCATGCGGGCCTGGGGCGTCGACCCCGGCAGGCTGGAGCGGATGCCGTTCGACCGGCGTGCCGCGCTCGCCGAGCGGCTGCGCACCAGCCGGCTCGCACAGTGGGCCGAACTGATCGGCCGCTTCCGGCAGATGGCCGACGGCGAGCGCGCCCGCAAGGTCGAGAACGCCACCGGTGAGCTGGTCGGCGTCACGCTCGGCGACGACCTCTCCCGCGTGATCCCCTCCGAGCTGGCCAACCTCGGTCTGCCCGAGCTCCGTGCGGTGTTCGCCGCACGGTACGCCGCCGGTGAACTGATGCTCTACGACAGCCAGGGCGAGCAGGCCACCGGCAAGGGCGCGATCATCGCGTGCGTCGACACCTCGCACTCCATGTACATGGAAGGGCCCGGCGGAGTCACCCGGGAGGCCTGGGCCAAGGCGTGCGCTCTGGCGCTGCTGGATCAGGCCCGCTGCGCGGAGCGTGACTTCGTCGGCATCCTCTTCGCCGCCGCCGACAAGCTCCAGGTCTTCCGCTTTCCGGCCGACGAGCCCGCCGACATCGCCCGGGTGCTCGACTTCGCGGAGGCCTTCCTGGGCGGAGGCACCAGCTACGAGAGGCCGTTGACGGCGGCCGGTGAACTGCTGGAGGAGGAGTTCGACGACGCCGCCCGCACGCGCGGCGACATCGTGCTGCTCACCGACGACGAATGCGACGTCACCGAGGGGTGGATGCGGGGCTGGAACGACGCCAAACACCGGCTGGGCTTCCGCGTGTTCGGCGTGGCGATCGGCGCACCGCCCGCCGCCGAGGCCGGCTCGGTCCTGGACGCCCTGTGCGACAACCTCCGCTCCGTGGAGGACTTCACCGACGTCCACGCCGCCGCCGACCTGTTCCGCCTGATCTGATCCGGCGCTCTCGCACTCATCGGGTCCGGCGCTCTCGTGATCCGATCCGACTTTTTCCTCTCCCCTGCATCCGTCACGACAGCCCGGCCGGAAATAGAACCGAGGCGCCCGACCCCCGACGGGCACCTCGACAGCCGCTGGCGCCGGGTATGGAGGTGCTCGTCGCCAGCGGCACTGTCAGCCGTGGCCTGGCCGTGGCCCTGGCCCTGGCCCTGGCCCAGCCTCAGCGGCGGCCCTTCAGCCGCTCCACTCCCGCGACACCGATGGCCGCGAGGCCGACCTGGACGGCGAGTTCGATCCAGTCGATGCCCTTGGTGTCGGCGACGTCGAAGGCACCGGCGATGGCTGTGCCGACGAGGGCGGCGACGATGCCGACCAGGATGGTCCACAGCACGCCGATGCGCTGGCGTCCGGGCAGGGCGAGGCGACCCAGAACCCCGATCACGATGCCGATGACGACCGCAGTGATGATGCCTGAGATCTCCATGACTGCCCTTCTTCGGCTTCTTCGACTTCTTCCACGTCTTCGACTTCTTCGATTTCTTCGACTTCTTCAGCTCTTTCGAGCTCTTTCACCGAGTTCGTTCACTTCAGGGGTGCCCCGAGACACGCGTTCCAGTCGTTTCCGCGTCGCCGGGACGGGGCGCGGGGAAGCTCTGAAGGCTCGCTTCCAGCTCGTCCAGGGCACGTCGCGCCGCCGAGATGCGGTCGCGCATCTGAGGCCCGGGATCGTCCGTCGGCTCGGCGCGAGCACCACGGCGAGGTCGAAGAGGTGCCACGGGTCACGGAAGAAGTCCCGTGGGCGGTCGGCATGGGCGGCGGCCCACAGGAGTATCTCCACCGAGAAGCGGCCCTCGAGCCCCTCTCCCCCAGCGAGCGGCAGCTGTTCGTCACACCCTGCGCGCGTACGAGACGGCCATGCTCGACAGCCTGACCTGATACGGAGACGAGCCCCATGTGCCGGCAGGACTTCGTCGCGCAGATGCCGCGCCGCGCCTCGGGGAGTCGCGGCGTAAACGACTCGGCAGATGAACCTGTCGTGACGTGACACGGAGGGGGCGGTCCGCGGCCATCGCGGGCGGTGAACGGTGCGGCTCCGGTCGGTCGAGGGCATGGGGGTGGGGGGGGGGCGGGGGGGGCCCCCCCCCCCCCCCCCCCACCCCACCGGCTAGCCGAAGAACACCGAGTGCGGAACCGTCGCTCCGCCGTACACACCACCGCTGTTGGGGGGCAGCGTGTCCTGCGGGAGGGTGCACTCCTCGTCCCGGTAGAGCGTGGCCACCGTGTCCGTGAAGTTGTCGACCACACCGCCGCCGCCCGGCATGACGATGCACTCGTCGTCCGCCGGGTTCTCCATGACCTCCCTGAAGCCCGTGTCGGCCCGGTTGTAGGCGAAGGTGCCCGACGCGGCTTGGGCGCTGGTCGACAGTCCTGTCACCAACACGGCCGCGGAAGCGGCCACCACGGTCGTGCGGGCCAGTCGTTTCCACCTGTGCATAGGAGCCTCCTGTTCTGATGGCAGACGGTGCCACGGTGTCCGATATCAGAACAGCAGGAGTACGGGCGGGCCCGCCGCCCCCGGACAGAAAAGCACCCGAAGGTGGCAGCGGCGCGGCGCACGCTCCGGGGAGCACGCGGCCCGCAAGCCGCCCACCTGCGGCTCCCGGGACATCCACACCCCGGAGCACTGAGGGTTCCCTGGCGGTTCCAGGGCACTGAAACCACCCTGAAACCCCGCTGAATGCGCCCCACCGCACTCTCTGCGGCATGACCACATCGGCATCGACATCGACATCAGCATCGCCAACCGAATCGGCTCCCGCCCCGCACTCGCTCGCCATCGACGCCAAGGGACTGCGCAAGGCCTACGGGGACAAGACAGTCCTCGACGGCATCGACCTGGCCGTGCCCGAAGGAACGATCTTCTCCCTGCTCGGCCCGAACGGCGCGGGCAAGACCACCGCCGTGAAGATCCTCTCCACCCTCGTCACCGCCGACGCCGGTGACCTGCACGTCGGCGGCCACGACCTGGCCGCCGCCCCGCAGGCGGTGCGCGCCACCATCGGCGTGACCGGCCAGTTCTCCGCCGTGGACGGGCTGATCACCGGCGAGGAGAACATGCTCCTCATGGCGGATCTGCACCACCTGTCCAAGCGCGAAGGCCGCCGCACCACCGCGGAACTCCTTGAGCGCCTCGATCTCACCGACGCCGCGAAGAAGCCCGCCTCCACCTACTCCGGCGGCATGCGGCGTCGCCTCGACATCGCCATGACGCTGGTCGGCAACCCCCGGATCATCTTCCTCGACGAGCCGACCACCGGCCTCGACCCGCGCAGTCGCCACAACATGTGGGGCATCATCCGCGAGCTGGTCACGGGCGGCGTCACGGTCTTCCTCACCACTCAGTACCTGGAGGAGGCCGATGAGTTGGCCGATCGCATCGCGGTGCTGAGCGACGGGAGGTTCGCTGCGGAGGGCAGTGCCGACGAGTTGAAGCGGCTGATCCCCGGCGGGCACGTCCGGCTCCGCTTCACCGACCCGGTCGCCTACCGGTCCGCGGCCTCCACCCTGCGCGAGGCCACGCGCGACGACGAGGCCCTGGCCCTGCAGATCCCCAGCGACGGCAGCCAGCGCGAACTGCGCGCCGTCCTCGACCGGTTGGACGCCGCCGGCGTCGAGGCGGACGAGCTGACCGTGCACACCCCCGACCTCGACGACGTCTTCTTCGCCCTCACCGGCGACACCGACAAGGTCAAGGAGGCCGCCCGATGAGCGCTCACCCGGCTCCCGCCCACCCGTCCCGGATCTCTCTCGCCCTGCGCGACTCCTCCACCATGCTGCGCCGCAACCTCCTGCACGCCAGGCGCTATCCGTCCCTCACCCTGAACCTGCTGCTCACGCCGATCGTCCTGCTGCTGCTCTTCGTCTACGTCTTCGGCGACGTCATGAGTGCCGGTATCGGTGGCGGCGGCGCCGACCGGTCCCAGTACATCGCGTATCTCGTCCCGGGCATCCTGCTGATGACCATCGGAGCCACCCCTGCCGGGACCGCGATCTCCGTCTCCACGGACATGACCGAGGGCATCATGGCCCGCTTCCGCACGATGGCCATCCACCGCGGCTCCGTGCTCATCGGGCACGTCATCGGCAGCGTCCTGCAGTCGATCGCCAGCGTCGTCCTCGTCGGCGCCGTCGCCGTGGCCGTCGGATTCCGCTCCACCGATGCCACGGCCCTCGAATGGCTGGCCGCGTTCGGCCTCCTTGCCCTGGTCGCCCTGGCGCTCACATGGATCGCCGTAGGAATGGGCATGGCCAGCCCGAACGCCGAGGCGGCCAGCAACAACGCGCTGCCGCTGATCATTCTGCCGTTCATCTCCAGCGCGTTCGTCCCTGTCACCGCGATGCCAGGCTGGTTCCAACCCATTGCCGAGTACCAGCCGTTCACACCCGCCATCGAAACGCTGCGCGGCCTGCTGCTCGGCAGCGAGATCGGCAACAGCGGGTGGCTCGCGATCAGTTGGTGCCTGGGCCTGGCCGCGCTCGGCTACGTCTGGTCGACGACGCTGTTCAACCGCGACCCGAAGTAATCGCGCGGGCCGCCTCCCGCAGCTCGTCCCGTTCCAGGGCGGCGTACTCCGACACCGCGTCGGCGTACGCCGCCCCGTCGGCGTTCTCGGCGCCCTGCCGGGCGCGGGCCGCCGACATCGTCGGCTGGAACTCCCGCAGCACCCACAGCCGTTCGGCCAGCGCCAGCATCCGTACGGCGGCAGGCTCGCCGGACGCCAGGCCCGCCGTGCCGAGCGCGTGCAGCACCGTCCCGAGGACAGGCAGCCCGAGGTGGGCGCAGAGCGGGTCGGAGAACAACGCCCCCAGCCGATCGACGACTTCGGTGACGAGGTCGAGGCGGTCGGCGTACGCGTGCGCGGTCACCGCCGCCGCCTGGATCTGCAGGGCCCATGGGTCGAGCCACAGGTCGCCGGGGTGCTGCGCCCCGGCCTCGGGCAGCCGTGCCACGGCGCGGCGCCATCCGTCGAGTCCGGCCTCCGTCAGCCCGCGGGCAAGCGCGATCTCGGCGTGCACGCCCATGTCGGGGCTGTAGAAGGCGTCCTTCTGCGCGGCGCCGTCGCTCTCGGCCCGCCGCTGCCAGGCCTCGGCGGCGTCGGGGTCGCCGCGCTGCAGGCAGGCGAGGGCGAGGCCCCAGCGGATGCCGACGTAGTCGTTCTCGTCGCCGAGCCGCAGCAGCGCCTCGCGCGCGGCCTTCAGGTAGCGGTACGCCGCCTCGCCCTCCCCCGTCTTCAGACACAGATCGCTCAGCCGCGAGTAGCCCAGGACCCGCAGGGGCGGGTTGTCGATCGACGTCAGCGCGGCGATCATCCGGCGGGCGGAGGCGAGCGCGCGGTCGATGTCGTGGGCCTGCTCCCAGACGTACGTGGCGACGCACTCGGCGACGGCGGCGACGAGCGGCCGCTCGCTGCCGCAGAGCTTGTTCAGCACCGCGTAGTCGGGAGGCAGCATCTCGGGGACCGCGGCAAGGACCACGGCGGTGGCGCGCAGCAGGGTGTCCGGCGGCGCCGGGGGCAGTCGGCGCAGGGTGACGAGCTGGCGTACGGCGCGTGGGCCGTAGTCCATGAAGAGGCTTCCCGAACACAACACCGCCGCGGCGCGGGCGACTTCGACGTACGCGGGCTCGGGGTGGTAGTGCGAAAGGGGTGGCCCCGTGTCCGCGGCGAGGGCTGCGAGGCGGGGGAAGTTGGAGTCGGTCGTCCACAGGGCGGCGAGGACGGCGGTGACGGCCGCGGTGGTGGGGCCGTCCGCACGGGCCAGGGCATGCCGCAGGGCCGCCACGAGATTGTCCTGCTCAGCCTTGATCCGCTCCGAGGCGGCGAGGGGCTCCGGTCCCAGGAGTACGTCGTGGCGGGCGACCCCGAAGTCCCGTGCCCAGGTGAGGAATCGGCCGATGGCCGCCTCTTCCTCGCCCGCCTCCGCCCGGCGTGCCGCGCTGAACTCCCGTACGGTCTCCAGCATCCAAAAGCGCACGCCGACCGAGGTGTCGGCGACGGTGAGCAGCGACTGCCCGGCCAGCTGCTCCAGGAGGAACAGGGCGTCCCCGCAGAGGACTTGCTCCGCGGCTTCGCCGGAGAAGCCGCCGGGGAAGACGGACAGCGTGCGCAGCGCCGCTCTTGCGTCATCCGCGAGCAGGTTCCAGCTCCACTCCACGACCGCGTGCAGCGTGCGGTGGCGCTCCGGCGCGTCCCGCGCGCCGCCGCGCAGCAGCGCGAACCGGTCGCCGAGGCGGCGGGCGATCTCCGGTACGGACAGCGCACGGACCCGCGCCGCGGCCAGCTCCACGGCGAGCGGCAGCCCGTCGAGGTGGCGGCAGAGCTCGCCGACCGCGTCCGGCGGCAGCTCGACTCCGGGCCGGGCGGCCCTGGCGCGCTGCGTGAACAGCTCGACCGAGGTGTCGAGGCCGAGCTCGGGCAGCGCGTACACGGCCTCCGACGTGAGGTCCAGCGGGGCCCGGCTGGTCGCGAGTGCCCTCAGGTCCTTCGACGCGGACACCAGGGTCTGTACGAGGTCGGCGGCGCCCCGGATCACCTGCTCGCAGTTGTCGAGCACCAGCAGCGCGGGTCCGGAGCCGAGCACCCCGAGGATGCCGGTGACCGGGTCGGCCGAGGCGTGGCCGCTCACGGCGCCGTGCCGCCCCTCCCCCGCGCCGAGCGCGGAGGCGACCTCTGCGGCCACGTCCTCGTCCGCGGTGACACCGGCGAGCGGCACGAAGTACACCACGCGCTGTTCGGCCCTGCGGCTGACGGCGTGCGCGAGGCGGGTCTTGCCGAGGCCGCCGGGCCCGATGACGGTGACGGCGCGGTGGGCGCGCAGCAGGTGCTCCACCGCCGTGATGTCCGCGTCCCTGCCGAGGAGTTGGTTCGGTTCGTGCGGTACGCCGTGCCTGACCACGGGTGCCTCGCCGCGCAGCAGTTCCTCCTGTACGGCCTTGAGACCGACGCCCGGCTCGGTGCCGAGTTCGTCGCGCAGCCCGCGGCGGTACGCCTCGTACCGCGCAAGGGCTGCGGAAGGGCCCGCGGTCGCCGCCTCACCACGGAGGAGTTCGGCAAGCACCTCCTCGTCACGCGGGTGCTCCGAGGCGGCGGCGGTGAGCGGTCCGACGGCTTCGGCATGCCGTCCGAGGCGGGCGAGCGCGAGGGCCTGGGCGCGTACGAGGGTGCGGCGGACGGGGGCACGTTCGGCACGCAGGGCTGCGACCGGATCGCCGGTTTCGCCACCTCCGACGGCGGTGTCTTCCCCTGCCCCCTCCCACAGGGCGAGCCCGGCCTCGGCCGCGGCCAGCGATCCCGCGTGGTCCCCGGCCCTGGCCCGGTCCGCGCTGGCGGCGGCGTGCAGCAGCAGGGCGGAGGTGTCGACCTGGTCCTCGGCGAGGGCGAGCCGGTAGCCGGTCGGCGTACCGGCGATCACGTCGGCACCGAGCTGCGCCCGCGCCCTGGACACGAGCACCTGCACGGCCTTCCCCGGCCGCTCCGGCAACGTGTCCGCCCACAGCCCCGCCACGAGCCGCTCGACACTGCAGCCCGCGCGCAGCTCTCCCGCGAGCAGCGCGAGGAGACCACGAAGCCGAGGCGCGGTGACCTCCTGCCCTCGGTAGGCGACGCGGGGCAGCAGGGTCAGGTCGGTGGTCACTTGTGCAGGTTAGCCAAGTGGGGAGGGGAGGGGCGGAGCTGCGGGGTCGGCTGGAGACGGGTGGGGCGGGCGGCACTTCTCAAGTCCGCGTGTTCGGGGCCGTGCTTGCAGGGCCGTACCGTGCCCAGAATCGCCGTGCCCGGACCTGTCACGTCCCGGCCCGCCATGTCTGGGCCCGTCACGTCTGGGCCCGCCAGGTCCAGAACCGTCACGCCTGGACTGACGGCGTCAACGGCCGCCGCAACACGTCCGCAACACGTCGTCGTCCAGCCCATCGAGCTTCCACAGCACAGCATCACCATGCCGGTCCCATGTCGAACACTCAATGGGCCACAGACCAGCTGCACGTCTCGTACTGCCAGTACTACTTGTGGGGCGACGACCTCCTCGACGCCCATGACGACACCGCCACCGCCACCGCCATTGTGCGGCGGATCTTCGACGGCAACAGCCTGGCGGCGCATGGCAACTGGGAAGCGGTCGTGGACGTGAGCATCGACAGCACCAGTGGTTCACTGTGGCTGACCAAGTGGGGCGGGAGCGCAGCGTTCGACGCCGGTAACTTCGCCACGGCCGGTCCAGGCTGGTATCGGGTTCGGGTCCAGCCCCGGGGGCGGGACGCGGGGGAAGATCCCCCTACTGTCACGTCATGACGATCTTGATCATCGGCGGCAGCGGTTTCCTGGGCGCTGAGTTGGTGCGCCAGGCGACGGCGGGCGGCCACGCAACGGCCGCGACGTTTGCGACCAAGCCGGGCAGTGCTCCGGGCGTCGAGTGGCACGCCCTCGATCTGCGGGACCCAGCGCGCATCGAAGCGGTCCTGGCCGACGTCGGCCCGCGCATCGTCGTCAACGCGACGAGCGGCCTTGCCGATTGGGCAGTCAGAAGCTGTGTCATATCTCTTTCCGCAGGTCGTCGGCGTTGTGACGACGTGGTGCGCCCCCATTGCTCAAACGGAGATAAGCTCCGTTAATGAGGTGGAGGCCTTGAGCGCCTCTCGCATCAAGCAGGGGGAGCGGATGATTCTTGTGACGGGTGCGACCGGCACTATCGGCCGCCATCTGGTGCGGGCGCTCGCGGAGACCGGCGCGCCGTTTCGAGCGCTGGTACGGGATGCGGCCAGAGGCAGGGAGTTGGGCTGCGACTTCGTGGTCGCCGACCTCGATGAGCCGGCGTCGATGGCGGCCGCGCTGAAAGGTGTGGACCGGCTACTGCTCAACAGCGGTGGTGCGCTGCCTGTGGCCGGGCAGCAGCCGATGGTCCGTCAGCAGACGACGGCTATCGACGCTGCGCGGGCCGCTGGGGTCTCGCAGGTGGTGAAGGTATCAGCGTGGCGGCCCCGTCCGGACGCGAAGCTGTCCGTGCGGGCGCACTGGCAGATTGAACAGCTCCTCAAGGCGTCCAGCCTTCAGTGGGCGATGCTGCAACCCACCGGCTATATGCAGAACTTCTTCACCGGGGAGGGCGGCTTTACCCACTCCGGTGCACTGGCAGGTCCGTATGGCGCGGGTCGGGTGGCCTACATCGACGCCTACGACGTTGCCGCGTGCGCCGTCGTCCTGCTGACAGGCTCGTTGGGCATCAGCAAAAGCTACGCGCTCACCGGTCCGCAGGCGCTGGCACATGAGGAGATCGCCGCAAAGCTCGGCGTTCCCTTTCGGGATCTGTCGCCCCGGAAGGCGGCCGAGAAGCTGCGGGCACAAGGACTGCCCGGTTGGTTCGTGGGTGACCTGCTGTGGCTCTACGCGGACATGGCGGCCGACGGGATGTCCCAGGTGACAACAACGGTACGGGACTTGATCGGACGCGCACCGCGCACCTTCGATGAATTCCTGGCGGCGAACGGCTAGGGCGCTGCGCCGCTGTCCCCGGCAGGCTGGCCGACACGGACTGCCGTTCAAGGTAACCGCTGCGAAACCGCGGGCAGGATTCCGACTGTCTGAGCAAGGCAGGCAGGTTGGCGTGCGGGTTTGCTGGCCGTACGGTGCCGGCATGGGCGAGGGGAAGCGTCTGCGGGTGCGGCTGGTGGAGAGTGCGGCCGCGGCGGGTTCCGGGCCGCGGTTGTGCCGGGGGTGCGGTGAGCCGGTGGCGCCGTGGCTGCGGGCGTCGGCGGTGTTCTGTTCGTCGGCGTGCCGTTCGCGGCACTGGCGGAGGTCGCGTCGCACGCGCCGCCGGACCGGGGCGGTCACGGCTGCTGTGGTGAAGTCCTGTCCGTGGTGCGGGAGTTCGTGGACGGCTGGGGTGGAGCGTGTCGTCTCGGCGGTGTACTGCTCTCCCGCCTGCCGCAAACGGGCGTGGCGCGAGCGGCGCGCGTCCGGCTCGCGGGGCTGAAGGCGCGCACAACCGCCTGCTGATCGCGCCCCGAGCGCCGTATCCCTACGCCGTTCTGTTCATGGACAGGGTGTTCGACCGTGTCCATGTGCGGGTCCCGGCAGCGTGGCGTGGGGACGTCCACGGGGCCCGGCGGGAAGGGTGGGCCGTGAGCGAGCAGCCGGTAGGAAAGGTGACCCGCGAGCGATACGAGGAACTGGTGAAGCTCGGGCGCCAGTGGGTGGCGACGATGAGCGCCTGCCAGTGGCGGTTAGGCGATGCGGCCCTGGAGATAGAGCCGTTACGTCCGTACGGCGGGTTCAACCCGCCCGGACAGGACGATCTCTACACGGTGAGCGAGTCGCTGGAGATGTTCGCGGCCGATCTGGGACTGTCCGCGTCGACCGTGCGGATACCGGTGGGTGGCCTCCCGCTGGCCGGCCGGCCAGCGGCGGGCGGACGTCTCGCATACCGTCCACCGCATCCTCGCCTCGGTGCCCGACGAGCAGGAGCGGTTCGAGGCGATCGCGGGCCCGCCGCCGGGCGGGGAGGGAAAACCGGCGTGCTGGACGCCGGATGCGGCCCGTCGGGTGGTGGGCTGGAAGGTCGACTCGCCGGTGAGCGCGCAGGAGAAGGTCGAGGCGATCCATGACCTCGCGGCGGACGACCAGGTGGCCGCCCAGGTGGCCAAGGACTTCCTGCGGCGTCCGATGGTCGCCGCGCAGGCCATGGAGGACAACACCGCCCGTCACCTGGTTAACGAGGCCCAGTTCGACCAGGTCCGCCGGCAGGCGGAGGTGCCGCGCCAGATGCCTCAGGTCGCACCGGTGCTGCACCGGATCGAGCACAGTGTCCATTTCCTCGATCTGGTCGCCGCCTGCCAGCAGTTCGTCACCTCCGTCGGCCGGATCGTGCCGAACATGGACAGCCAGGACTGGAACGACACCGAACGCGAAGGCGCCCAGCGGGGCCTGTCACGGGTCAAGGCCGCGGTCGAGTGGGTCGAGGGCGCCGTGATGCGCGGGGAGAAGGGGCTGGACGAGCAGCTGGCCCGGCTGCTGAAAGGCGCGGGCGAATAGGCATGGGGCGGGGTGTTCCCGCTCACGTCCATGCCGAAGCCGTCCTTGACGCCCTGCGCGAAGCCCGCCCGGCGGGGCTGACCGTCCACCTGCTGATGGCCGCCACCGAACGCACCCGCAGCCAGGTCTACGTCGGGATCCGCGAGATCCGCCGCGTCGCCGCGGCCCGCGGGCTGCCGCCGCTGGTCTGGGACCGTCCCCACGGCTACCGGCTGGTCGACAACGCACCGGAGATCTGGATCGGCTACGAGATGGCCTTCACCCGCCGCTGGGAAAGGGCCCTGGGCGACTTCATCGCCGGCATCCTCATCCCCCACCAGCAGCAGTGCCCGAACGACGCGGTGGTCCGCACGCTGATCGCCCAGTTCACCGCCGTGCTGTCCACCCTGGAGCTGATGGCCGGCCTGCACCAGCAGCCCTGACAGAAAGCGAGGCGCCGGGCCGCACCCCGAGGTCATCTGGCCCAACTGTCCACCACCGGCCGGGGACGCGGCCCGCCACACCCTCGTGAACACTCCTGACCTGCCCGTCTACCGCTACCGCACCAACACCTCCGACCTGGAATGGACGCTGATCCAGCCTCATCTGCCGCCGCCCGCCTGGACGACACCGCGCGGGGGACGTCCGGAGAAGTGGCCCAGGCGCCGCGTGGTGGACGCGATCCGCTACGTGGTCGACAACGGCAACAAGTGGCGCGACCTTCCCGGTGACTTCGGCATCCCCTGGCGCACCATCTTCGGATACTTCCAGCGCTGGGCCAGGGGCAACGTGCTCCAGAACATCCTCGACGTCCTGCGCCGCCGGCTGCGGCTGGGACGCGGTCAGTGCGCCCGGCCGGTCCGCGTGATCATCGATTCGCAGTCGGTCAAGGGTTCCGAAACCGTCCCCAAAGCCACAAGGGGATTCGATCCGGGGAAAAATCTGGACGGGCGGAAGCGCCACCTGGTCGTGGACCGCGAGGGGCTCCTCGTCGACCTCATGGTCACCCCCGCCGACATCCACGACGGCGCCGCCGCCCGCACCATCCTGGCCCGGCTGCACGCCGAACACCCCGAGATCGTCCTGGTCTGGGGCGACTCCCACTACGCAGGCCAGCTCATCGACTGGGCACGCGAGACACTCCACATGACCGTCAAACCCGTCCTCCGCCCCGACGACGCCAAAGGCTTGGTTCTCCTGCCCAAACGCTGGATCATCGAGCGGTCGAATTCTTGGACTATGCGGGCGCGGCGCAACGCACGCGACTACGAGCGCACCATCACGCACGCTGAGGCCCACCTGCGCTGGACCTTCATAACCCTCATGACACGCCGCCTGGCCCGACAGGCCGCCAAGCCAGCCAGCTGACCCGGCCTCCGCGTCCGTCAGCACACCCCAGGAGACGCCGACCCGAACGCCAACGTGGTTGCCCACGAGTCAGCAACGCCCGGACCTGCAGCGGGAGTTCTCGCACAGCTTGTCACGGCCGAGGGCCCTGTTCGCCTGGCGATGGCCGTGGCGGCATACGGCTGCCGCCTGGTTCATGTGTCCAGCGACGCGGTGTTCTCCGGCGCCCGTGTCCACTACGACGAGTCCTGCCTGCCCGACCCCGTCACCCCTTACGGAGCCGCCAAAGCCGCTGCGGAGACAGGGGTCGGCCTCGTGTGCCCGGATGCCGTTGTCGCTCGCACGTCCCTGATCATCGGCGACCGTCAGTCCTCGCACGTTCGTATCGTGCATGACCTGGCTGCCGGTGCCCGTGGCGGCGTCCTGTTCACCGACGACATCCGCTGCCCTGTGCATGTCGTCGATCTGGCCTCCGCCCTGCTGGAGCTCGCGTCCGGCGAGGCGAGCGGCGTTCACCACCTGGCAGGCAGCGATGCCGTGAGCCGTCACGAACTCGGGATTCTCGTCGCCGGGCGTGACGGGCTCGATCCCTCCCGGCTGCCTGCCGGCCTGCGGGCCAACAGCGCACTTCACGGGGCGCTCGACGTCCGCCTCGACAGCCGCGCCACCCAGCACAAGCTGCGCACCACATTGCGGGGCGCGCGCCAGTTCCTCGCCGGGGCCATGGATGAATGAGCGCCCCCCCCCGCACGGAGGGCCGAAGGTGTGCCCGCACCGCGTCCGGCCATTCCACCCAAGGTTCATGGCAGCAGTTCCACCTCTTGCTCCTCCGCGCGGTGCCGCAACTCCCCCAGTTCGTGGAGGCGTTCCTGCTGCGCCGCGGACGTGCGGGGCGGGCGCGACTCTCCGGGTATCCGGCGTGCCAGCGTCCGTTCTCCCGGTATCCGGGACTACCGGCGGGCGGTGCCGGGATAGTTGCCCCGCCTGCGGCCCTGGCGGGGCGACACCCCCGTACCCGCAACCAGCCCCCCCCCCCCACCGAGCAAGGGCTGACCCCGCTGCCCTCCTCTCGCACATGGCCGCGGAGAGCAGCGGGGTCCGGGACGGCGGGTGCGTCAGCGCGGCTCGTAGCCCGCGCGGGCCTCCGCCGCCGTCTTCAGCTCGGCCAGCCATCCCTTGAGGCCCTTGCCGAGTATCTCGGTCGCCAGGGGGACGTTCGATTCGATCTGGTCGCCGGTGTGGGTCTCTTCCGTGCTCACCCGGACTCCGCCCTTGACCTCGGTGAAGTTCCAGACGTGGACGCCGTTGTCGATACGCAGCCCTTCACCGATCGCCGGGCCTGTCCAGCGGATGCAGGACTTGCGCTTGAGCTGCTCGACGGTCGAGGTGATCTCGAGGGTCGTGGCGGGGGTCGTAGGCGTAGGGGGCGCCGGGGTCGTCCATCGGAAGGCCGAGCCCTTCCCGAAAGGGCCGTCGTCGAGGCGCTTCGCCGTCTCGACCGGGCTCTGCCAGGACGGCCAGCTCTCCACGTCCGTCTGCAGCTTCCAGATGGTGCTCAGCGGTGCGTGGATCACGGTCTCGGTCCTGTAGCGGACGAGCGCCTTGGGGTCGACGCCCTTCCCCTGGCACGTGAGCGACCTGCCGGAGTAGGAGGCGGACTGCTTGCCGGAGTGGGAGGAGACCGGCGCGGCTCCGGCGGGCGCGGCAGCCGCGCCCAGGAGACCGGCGACCACCAGCGGTGCCGTCAGGAGAGCGGTGCGGACACTGACGCCGCGTACGTTGGACATGGCATTCCCCTTGTCAAGTGACAGTTGAGCGTTGACTGTTGCGTGCACACGCTGTGGCGTTGCGGACCTCGTCACCGCGCCGCAAGGCCGCGGAGACGGCCCCTGTAGACCGCGAAGGCGGGATGTGCCGGTCCTTTGTCGCTGCGAATGACGTTGATGAGGCCGACATGACGTTCCCCTCGTAGGCGAGTATGCGAACGGCGCGAATGACGTGGGCGAGGCAGATGAGGCGGATGACCTGCATGAAGTGCGTGACCTGCATGGAGTGCATGACGTGGCTGACGTGCGTCATCGAGGCCAGGCGTGCGGGTGCACATACGGATGCACACTTCCCGCGGCGCTCCGGCACTTAGCGGGCTTGCCGTTCGTTATAAGTTCTAACGGGAGCGAATAGCTGTCGT
Organism: Streptomyces sp. NPDC041068; assembly: GCF_040647455.1. Lineage (NCBI taxonomy): Bacteria > Bacillati > Actinomycetota > Actinomycetes > Kitasatosporales > Streptomycetaceae > Streptomyces > Streptomyces sp. NPDC041068. The sequence continues at coordinate 130,039 of NZ_JBEZCG010000008.1, read as the reverse complement.
CAAGAGCTTGCGTGATAGCTTCTAACCAGAACATGAGCCTGTAGCTGGCGAGGTTCGGAAAGGGGCACTCCATGGCGAAGACCGGCACACCGAACCCGCGCGAGCGCTACCGCACCCAGGTGCGCGCAGAGATCAAGGAACACGCCTGGGAGCAGATCGCCGCGGCCGGCACCTCCGCACTCTCACTCAACGCGATCGCCAGACAGATGGGCCTCAGCGGACCCGCCCTCTACCGCTACTACGCCAACCGCGACGAGTTGATCACCGAGCTGATCAGGGACGCGTACCGAAGCCTCGCCGACACCTGCCGAGCGGCAGCCGACGCCAACTCCGATGGCCAACTACCCGCAGTGGCCCACGCATTGCGCGACTGGGCCCTGGACGATCCACAGCGCTACCTCCTCATCTACGGCACCCCCGTCCCCGGCTATCACGCCCCCGACGACGTCACCGCGATCTCCGACGAGCTCATGACGACCCTGCTCGACGCCTGCGCCTCGGCACCCCCGGACAGCCCCGCGTCCCCGCTCGACGCGCACCTCGAAGACCACCGGCAATGGGCGGGCGACCACCCCGCCCCGACCGCGGGCCTGCGCCACGCCCTGACCGTCTGGACCCGCCTCCACGGCGTGCTCTCCCTCGAACTCGCCGGGCACTTCAGCGGAATGGGTTTCGACCCCGCCCTGCTGTTCGAAGCCGAGCTCGAAGGTCTCCTCACGAACGCCCCTCGGTGAGTACGGATCCGGATATCGCCCCGAGGGGCCTCCCACCCCTTCCCCCCGGACCTCGGGCGGGCGCACCGGGGACTTCGCGGAGCAGCCATACCCGCGGAACTCCCCCACCTCCACGGTCGGCGATCATCGACAGTCGTACGTCGCGCCGTTCCACGCCCACCCGGAGGCAGCCCAGCAGCCCGCTAGAATGTAATACATGAATGACTTCAGTGACTCTTACGAGCTGCGCGACGGCGTGCCCTCCGTCGAGATCTTCCGGCGCCTACGGACCGGCGCCGGGCTCTCCGACAAGGACCCCGAGGCCGTCGCGCTCGCCCTGCCGAACACCTGGTACGGCGTGGTGCTCCACCACGACGGCGAGCCCGTCGGGATGGGGCGGATCATCGGCGACGGCGGCACCGCGTTCCAGATCGTCGACATCTGCGTGGACCCCGCCCACCAGGGGCGAGGGCTCGGCAAGCGCATCATGGCCGCGCTCACCGAGGAGTTGGGCCGCCGCGCGCCCGCGACCGCGTACGTCTCGCTGATCGCCGACGGACCCGCCCGTTTCCTTTACGAGAAGTTCGGCTTCGCCGACACCGCCGCGCACGGCTCGATCGGCATGTACCTCGCCGCGCGGGCCAGTTGATTGGTCCGCACCAGCACCTTGACGGGGCCTTGAGGGCTGCCTTAAATCAAGTACTGAACAAAGCGCTGCGGAACAACGCTCGCAGCGTTTAGTTCTCGATCGGTCATTGTCATGTGCATGTTCCTTTGGTGATCTCTCCCCGCATCCTCTCCCCATGCGTCAACACCCCCCACGCGAAGCGATGTGATGACCATGAAGCCCTCCACCCGCCGCCGCATCAAGCTCTCCGCCATCGCCCTGGCCTGCGGCACCCTGGGCCTGACCGCCCTCCCCTCCGGGGCCTCGGCCGAGCCCGCGCCCCGCTCCCCCGCCGCCACCACGTTCACCGACGACTTCAACGGCCCCGCCGGGTCCGCCGTCGACGGCTCCAAGTGGCAGATCGAGACCGGCGACAACGTGAACAACCACGAGCGGCAGTACTACACCGCGGGCAACAACAACGCCGCCCTCGACGGCCAGGGCAACCTGGTCATCACCGCCCGCAAGGAGAACCCGGGCAACTACCAGTGCTGGTACGGCAGGTGCGAGTACACCTCGGCCCGGCTGAACACCGCCGGGAAGTTCACACAGACGTACGGGCACGTCGAGGCACGCATGAAGATCCCGCGCGGCCAGGGCATGTGGCCGGCGTTCTGGATGCTCGGCGCCGACATCGGCACCGTGGGCTGGCCGAACAGCGGCGAGATCGACGTGATGGAGAACGTCGGCTTCGAACCGAGCACCGTGCACGGCACCTTGCACGGCCCCGGTTACTCCGGTTCGGGCGGCATCGGCGCGGGCTACACGCTGCCGGGCGGAGAGTCGTTCGCCGACAAGTTCCATACGTTCGCGGTGGACTGGTCGCCGAACAAGGTCACTTGGTCCGTGGACGGCAAGGTCTACCAGACCCGCACCCCGGCCGACCTGAACGGCAACCGCTGGGTCTTCGACAAGCCCTTCTTCCTGATACTCAACCTCGCGGTCGGCGGGTACTGGCCCGGCGACCCGGACGGCAGCACGACGTTCCCGCAGCAGCTCGTCGTCGACTACGTCCGCGTGAGCACCAACAACTGAGACGAGCGCGCTAGTTGAACCGCGCCAGTACGTGCGCGGCCTCGCGGGTCGCCGGGTACAGGTCCCGATAGAGGCCGTACAGCTCCTCGTACACGGCTGACGCGGCCGCGTCCGGCCGGATCACCTCCACCGTCGGGTTCCAGTGCGCGATGTCACCGGGCCCGGCGAGTCCGGCGCCGACCGCGGCGAGGAACGCATCCCCGTACGCGGCACCGATGGTGTGGCGCGGCAGGTGCTGGGCGCGCCCCGTCACGTCGGAGACGATCCGCGTCCACAGCGCGTGGGCGCCGCCGCCGACCGCGACCAGGCGGTCGGCGGCGGCACCCGTCTCGCTCATGGCGGCGAGGTTGTGCCGCACGCCGTACGCGGTCGCCTCCAGCGCGGCACGGTACAAATGCCCCCGTCCGTGACGCAGCGTCAGTCCGTGTACGAGACCACGGGCGTCGGGGTCGAAGAGCGGGGTGCGTTCGCCCGCGAAATACGGCAGCATCACGAGCCCCTCGGCGCCGGGCGGCAACTCTGCCGCCTCCGCGGTGAGTTGCTCGTACGACGTACCGGTGAGATCCCGCAGCCACCCGGTGACCGCGCCGGACGTCGCCATCCCCGCGGCCAGGCAGTAGGTGCCCTCGAACGCGCCCGCTGTGCCCCACAGTTGCGGGCTGGTCAGTGGCTTCGCCAGGATGCCGACCAGGAACATCGTCGTGCCGTACATCAGCATGAGGTCGCCGGGGGCGGCCACGCCGACACCGGCCGCCTCCACCCAGGCGTCGACCGTGCCCGCCACGACGGGCGTGCCCGCGGGGATGCCGGTGCGGGCCTCGGCCTCCGGGGTCACGCCGCCCACGACGTCGGAGGGCCAGACCAGTTCGGGCCACCGCAGTCCCGGTGCGATCTCCTCGCACCGCTCGGCGATCCAGGCGCGGGCCGCCAGGTCGTAGAGCGGCGTGCACTGGCTCGCCGAGTGGTGGTCGAGGACGTACCGCCCGGTGAGCCGGTGCACGAGGTACGAACTCGCCATGTACCAGCGGCTCGTGGCCCCGTATACCTCCGGCTCGTGGCGGCGCAGCCACGCCAGCTTCGGCCCGATCGCCTGGCTGGTCAGCGGTGAGCCGCAGCGGCGGATGATGTTCTCGGGGCCGTAGCGCTCGTCCTGTTCGGCGATCTCGGCGACGGCCCGCGTGTCGACGCCGTACAGGATGGCCGGACGGACCGGCGTCCCGTGCGCGTCCGTGGGCAGCAGGCAGGGGCCGATGCCGCTGACCCCGACCGCGGCGAGCGCCTCCCCCGCGGGCAGTCGGTCCATCAACTCCCGTGCCAGGGAACGGAAGTCGGCCCACCACACCTCCTCCGCGTCGTGCTCGAACCGGCCGGGGTGCGGCGTGGACGTCGTGTGCTCACGCCGTGCCTGGGCGACGAGCGTGCCGTCGGGGCGGGTGAGGACGCCCTTGGAGGAGGACGTGCCGATGTCGATGCCGAGCAGCAGGCCCGTACGGGACACGGTGGAGCCCGTACGGAACACGGAGGAGGAGGTCTCGGTCACGGGACGATGGAGTCCACGTAGCCGCCGTCGACGCGCAGCGCGCCCCCCGTCGTCGCGGAGGCGAGCGGCGAACTGAGGTAGACGACCATGTTCGCGATCTCCTCCGGTTCGATGAGCCGCTGGATCAGGGACTGCGGGCGGTGCTTGACCATGAACTCCCGCTGCGCCTCGTCCCAGGGCAGGGAGCGGTCGACCAGCTCGTACACGAAGTCCTCGACGCCGCCCGTGTGCGTGGGGCCCGCGATCACGGAGTTGACGGTCACGCCCGTCCCTGCCGCGTCCTTGGCGAAGCCTCTGGAGACCGCGAGGAGCGCGGTCTTCGACATGCCGTAGTGGATCATCTCGGCGGGGGTGACGATCGCCGAGTCGCTGGCGATGTTCTGGATCCGCCCCCACGCGCGGTCCTTCATGCCCGGCAGGTAGTGGCGGATCATCCGCACCGCCGTCAGGACGTTCACCTCGAAGTAGCGGCGCCATTCGTCGTCGCTGATGCCGAGGGCGTCCTCGGCCCCGAAGACACCGAGGTTGTTCACGAGGATGTCCGCCTGGGGCAGGGCGGTGAAGACCTGGCGGGCGCCGTCGTCGGTGGAGATGTCGCCGGGAGCGTGGAGGAGTTCGGCGTCCCCGTGCTCCTCCTTCAGCTGTGCTACCGCCTTGCCGACGGACTCCGCCGACCGGCCGTTCACCGCCACGCGCGCGCCCGCGCGGGCCAGGCCGGCCGCGATGGCCGCCCCGATCCCCTGGGTCGATCCGGTGACGAGTGCGGTCTTGCCGGAGAGATCGACGAGCATGCTGCGTACCTCCTGCTGCGGTCTGACGGATGGCCCCGAGGTCCGGATACCAGTAGATCACTCGGACGCCTGCGCCACAGGTGGTCCTCAAGCCGCGGCGGCGGTCAGTCCGGTCAGGGCGTACGCGGGCATCCCGTAACAGAGCTTGGGGGCGCGGACGGGGGCGTTCCCCTTGACGACTGCGTGGATCCGTTCAGCCATGGCTCGGTCGCTGTCCTGCATTTCGGCCTTCTGGTCGGTACGGGAGTTGGGGACGGGAGTTCTGTACGGAGCGGAAAGTTCGGTACGGGACGGGTTCGGTTTCATGGCCGCCGGACGTCAAAGCCGTCGGACACGCAGCACAGCGGTCAGCATCGGGAGCGTGAACTCGCCGTGGGCGGTCTCCGGCCTGCTCGCGAGGAAGGCGCGGATCCGGCTCAGCGTGGCCTCTCGTTCCTGTTCCGGCATGACCAGCATCCCCGCGCGCGTGGCGAGGGTCGCGACGAGGGAGTCGGCGGTGCGGAGCTGCCCGTGCGGGAACTCGGCCTGCTCCGGCGAGCCGAACCGGGCGCTCGCGTCAGCCTTCGGAAGGTGCATCTCGGCAGCCTTTGGAAGGTGCACGTCGGCAGCCTTCGGAAGGTGCATCTCGGCCGTCTCGACGCGCCATCCGGCGGGCGTGTCACGCGGGCCGATGGCCGCGCTCCCGCTGACCCGCGCGAGCCCGGAGACCCACTCGACCCGGTCGTCCACGACGTTCCACAGACCGGCCAGGACGCCGCCGGGTGTCAGAACCCTGGCGATCTCGGGCCCCGCGACGGCCATGTCGAACCAGTGCATGGCGTTCCCGGCCAGCACGGCATCGACGGACCCGTCCGGCAGCGGAATCGCCTCGGCGCTGCCCGACAGGGCACGGACGGTGGGCAGCGAACGACGCAGCTCGGCCAGCATCGCCGGATCGGGCTCGACCGCGATGACGTCCGCGCCGAACTCGACCAACGTGGCGGTCAGCTTGCCGGTTCCGGCGCCGAGGTCGAGCACACGCGGGCCGTGGGCGTTCTCCAGCGCCCAACGTGCCGCCTCCCGCGCATAGTCGGGACGGTGTGCGTCGTATGCGACCGCCGCCGCGCCGAACGACGAGGCGTGCAGGGCCCGTTCATCGTGATCCATGCGGTGACGCTAGCGGCGCTGCCGGCGGTCGGCTACCCCGCGGTTGCCTCTCGGGCTCCTCTCGGATCCGCCAGGGCGGCGAGGCCGAAGGCCAGTCCCCCGGCGATGCACCAGGGTTCCAGAGGGCCAGCGTCCAAACTCGCTGGTCCGCGCTCACGGAGGCGTCCAGGTACGTCGCGTCGGCCAGCAGCAGCACTTCGACACCGATACCGCGGGCCAACAGAAGGGCGCTGACGCCCCATGCCAACCACCTCGCCAGCCGCGCGGGAACGCCCCGGAGCCTGGACCGGGCGAGCAACCACGCCAGCCGGGCGCCCACGAGGCAGAGCGCCCCCACGCCCCACAGTCCGGCGACGACGAACCACAGCGGGCGCTCGGTGGCCAGCGGCCCTGCGGAGACGCTCAGCCCCACGTCGCCGCCGAGGGCCCAGTAGAAATGCACCCCGGCGAACACGAACGCCCACGAGCATGCGATACGCCCCCACCACATGCTCGGCCCTGCTCCCGCCCCCTTCGATCGGCGTCTCACCGCCGCCCCTCACGGGCATCACGCCGACCGGCACACGGGCTGTCCGCTCCCTCCGGCAGCACGATGAACGCGGTGCCCTCGGCCAGGTCGATGCTGGAGCGAGGCGGCGCACCGTCGGTCTCGTCGTCCCGTTGGAGCAGTTCCACGCGCCGCTGCTCCAGTTCCGCCGTCTTGTTTCCGTTCACGACCGCCGTGAATTCGTCGAAGGCGATGTTCGACGACGACCGCCCCGTGCGCCTGCGCAGCCACGGGATCATGCCCAGCCCCGTGAACCACCGCCATGCGCTCTCCACCAGCGCGAACAAGGCCAGGAGACACGCGAACGCCGGGAACGACATGAGCCAGATCGTCATGGGATCACTGTCGTGGACCCTGCGGCGCGCGGGGATCGGACCAGCGCATGATCCGCCTCCCCCATGCGGCGGAGCCACCGCCGTGGATATCCACCACATGGCGGAGGAGCCACTGCCCCGTCCCGCCGGGTCAGCGCAGCACGTCGCGCAGCGCCACGGCGAACGTCTCCACGTCGGCCGGGGAGTTGTAGTGGTGCGGTGAGACGCGCACGGCGTACTCGATGCCGACGGTGCGCATGTACAGGGGCGTGTGACTCCCCTGAGCGATCCACACGTTGACTCCCCGCCTGCGCAGTCCGGCCCGGATGTCCTGGGGCGAGACACGGTCGTGGGTGAACGTGACGATGGCGGCGTGCACGGAGCCGGGGTCGATCAGCCGCGTCCCCGGCCGCCCTTCGACGGCCTCGCGCACGGCGTCGCGCAGCGGACCCGGGCCGCCGTCGCTGCGGGCGAGGTGGTGCCGGGCCGCCGCGTCCAGGCCCATCACTCCCGGGTTCCCGCGCTCGGCGTACTCGAATTGGCGGGCGCCTTCGGTGCGCACCTCGTAGTCGTCATCGGCGACCATGTCGGCGATGTGCAGGTCGTAGAAGGGCGGGGAGGCCTGGGCGCGCAGCCGGGGGCCGATCGCGGCGAATCCGGTGCCGCGCGGCCCGCGCAGGTATTTGCGGCCCGCGGCGGTGAGCAGATCACAGCCGATGGACGCGGTGGAGACCGGGAGTTGCCCCACCGACTGGCAGGCGTCGACTCCGTAGAGGCACCGCCAGGGCGCGAGGATCTTGCCGATCTCCTCGACGGGCGTGACGATCCCGCACCCGGACGGCACATGGGGCACGGACACGAAGGCGACGTCGTCGCCGATGTGCGCGCTCATCCAGTCCAGGTCCACGTCGCCGTCGTGCAGGAGCGGTACGACCTCGATGTGCAGGTCCAGTCGGCGGCGCAGCTCGGTCCACAGGATGAGGTTGCCCGCGTACTCGTACGGCGTGACCCAGATCCGGTCCCCGGCGGCGAACGGGAGGTGGGACACCGCCGAGGACCACGCGCGCGTGGCGCTGTCGAAGAGGGCGATGTCGTCCACGGGGGCGTCGAGAACGCGCGCGAGCCGCTCGTAGACCCCTTGTTCCAGCGTCTCCGCGTGGCGCTGCTCGGTCTCGTAGGCACCGCCCTGTGCTTCTTCGGCGAGGTAGCCGGTCATGGCCTGCGTCACGGCCGGAGGCATGAGCCCCGCGCCCGCGTTGTTGAAGTGGATGGGCATGCGTCAACCCCTTCGGGTCGGAAGGTGAGATGGTCCAGAGCTCATGAGGTCCAGGGCTCAGGGGGCAGGAGCGGGTTCCGCCTCGGGTTCGGTCAGCCACAGACAGGTGTTGCGGCGCACAGCGACGATCATGACGAGCGCGATGCCGACGGCGGCACCGACCACGTACCACGGTGTCGATGCGTGCCCGCCTGCCGCGAGCGGCAGGCACAGCTGGGGCACAGCGATCACACCCACGTTGACGCCCGCCGAGTAGAGGCCCATGTTGCGTCCCGTGACGGACGGGTCGGAGACCTCGCTGACGTAGTGGAGCAGCGCCGGGAAGACGATCATCTCCGCCGCGGTCCACAGCAGCGTCGCGCCCACGAGCGCGGGCCCCGTACCGAACAGCCCCATCAGCGCGAAGCCCGATCCGGCGAGCAGATAGCCGGTCAGCAGCGCAGCGAAGTGACCGACGTTCCGCATCGCCGTGTTCAGCGGTACCTCGAACAGCACGATGACCCCGGCGTTGACGAGGAAAAGGACACCGGCCCAGAGGCTGTCGAGGCCCCGTTCGTGGATCACGTACGCGCTGAGGAAGGTCGGCGGGAGCGCATACGCGAGATGGATCGGAAGGGCCAGGACGAAGATCGCCCAGAACCGGGTCTCGCCCTTGAGCGTCGGCGCCACCAATCGGCCCCTGGCCGGCTTCTCCCTCTCCTCCCTCTTCTCCCCCTCCTCCCCCTCCGCCGCGGCCCCTGCCGAGGTCTTGCGGGCGAGGAAGACGGCGGTCGCCGTGACGACGCAGGCATTGATGACGAAGAGACCGACCGGGCGCCAGGCGAACACGAGCCCGCCGAGCGCGGGGCCGATGCCCATCCCGACGTTGATGGCGAGCCGGTTGCAGGAGAAGGCGATCTTCCGGTCGCTCTCCCGCGAGTACCGCACGGTCTCCGCGTACGAAGCGGGAGTAAACGCCTCGTAGAAGAAGCCCCAGATGAAGGTGCCCGCGATGAGCGGCCCGGCGCTGTCCGCGAACGGAAGGACGGCCATGAGCGCCGCGTTGCCCACAAGACCGCCGATCAGCACGGTGCGCGCGGAGACGTACCGCAGGACGGCACCGGCCGCGACGTCGGCGGCGAGCGCGCCGACGCCATAGGCGCCGACGATGGCGCCCACCTGCCCGGCCGCGTAGTCGTTCTCGGCCATCAAGTAGGCGGCCAGGAAAGGGAACGCCATGGTTCCGGAGCGGAAGAGCAGGGTGGTGACGAACAGGGTGCGCAGTTCGGGCGCGAGCCCGCGGACCGCCTGCAGAGTGCTGCGCAGCATCAGAGGAGGTACACCTTGTCCTTCAGTTCCTGGATGCGCCTGTAGTCGTCGAGGATCGCCTCCTGGGTGACCCCCGTCATGAAGATCCGCAGCGGGCTGCTGAGGAGGTCGACGGTGCGGCGGATCCGGCCGCCCGGCTTCAGCTTCACGCTCGGCAGGAACACGGTGGGCAGGTCGGCGATCTCCCGTACGACGTTCTCGTCGATCGCCCGCACCACGCCGTCCTGAGTACTCGGGACGTTGTGGACCACCGCCGGCTGGCGGCGGGTGTAGACGCGGTCGCCGTAGCGCTCCAGGAACTCGTCGGGCCGCAGGTAGGCGAGGGCGATCAGGTCGGTCTGGTTGTGGCCGAGGCAGACCTGGTGGAAGTCCGGGTGCATGTTGCCGTTCAGACGCGCGCCGATCTCCACGAGCGCCGGGCCCTTGGAGGTCATCTTCACCTCGGTGTGGGTGGGCCCGAAGCGGATGTTCATGGCCTTGAGTACGTCGTCCACGTACGCGACGAGTTCGGGGACCGGCGGTTCGTCGGCCGCAAGGAGCACATCCTTGTCGTAGATGTTCTTGCCGTTGACCAGCGTCTTCTCGTACTTCCAGACACCGCAGACGAAGCGGTGGCCGTCGTGGCCGACCGTGTCGACGATGTACTCCTCGCCGTCCAGGTAGGACTGGACGAGCGCCTCGCGGTTGGGCAGGTCGAAGATGTCCCGCGCCGAGAGGACGTGCTCGGCGGCCCTGCGCACCTCGTCCGCGTCGTCGCAGATGAAGACGCCGTCGGTGGAGGCGGAGCTGAGCGGCTTGACGACCACGGGATAGTCGCCGTGCCACTCGGCCCAGTCGACGAGGACTCGCGGGTCGTCGCTCTTGAACTGGTCAGCGCAGTGCAGTCCCGCGGCCCGCAGGACCTCGATCATCTCGAACTTGTCCCGGCGGGCGGACGACAGACGCGAGCCGTTGCTCGCGGTGCCCATGAGCTCGCTGAGCCGGTCGGCCAGCGGCACTCCGGGCTCCTGCCCGGCGAACACGGCGCTGACGTGGTGGGAGCGGAGCTCCTCGACGATCTGCTCCTCGTCGTGGAAGACGAGGTCGGCGACGTAGTCGTCCATGTCGGGCAGCAGCATGGAAGTCATCCACTTCGGAGTGCTGCGGACATGGACCACCTGGGCGCCCAGACGGGCGCAGGCCGCAGGAAGGAAGTTTCCTGTCGAGTAGCCGTCGACGACGGCGGCGACAACGGGAGTGGATGACGCGGCAGCAACTGGATGGGCTGACAACGGACTTGCCTTCTTTCAGTATGCGGCGCCGAAGCGGACCCGCTCCGGCTCGTACAGATCGGCCAGGGCGGTCAGGGCGGTCGGCGGGTATTCGGCGAGGCGGTGCAGGAAGTGCAGCCACCAGTTCCGCCCGTACACCGTCGCCACCCGGCACGGTATGCCGCGGTCCTTGTGCGCCTTGAGCAGCGGCGGACGGCAGCCGTGCAGCATCTCCATCTCCTCGACGCGCTCCAACAGGCCACGGCTGTCGAGCAATTGGAGAAGCGAGGCGTCGTGCGAGGCGACGGCAACGGGGTTGCCGTGATCCAGGATGCGTTCCAGGAGTCTGGCGTAGCGGTCGTCGAGTTCGGGACCGCGGGGCAGGGCGACGTCCGCGGATTCGTCGTAGACGCCCTTCACCAGCCGGATCTTGCGTCCCAACGGCAGGACGGTGGCGAGGTCCTGCTCGGTGCGGTGCAGATGCGCCTGGAGGGTCAGGGCGACGTTCTCGTGCTCCTCGGCGAGGCTCTTGAAGACCGTGAGGATGTCGTCCACGAGCGCCGAGCGCTCCATGCTGATGAGGATGCCCATGCCCTGGGGGGCGGCGGCCGTCAGGAGTGCCGCGGTGTTGTCCGCCGCGGTCTGGGGCGAGATGAGGGAGCCGACGTTCGACAGGTCGAAGCCGAGCTGTACGGACGCGGCGAGGCCGGCGCTCTGGTGCCGCTCGATCAACTCGACGTACTCGTCGACCACGGCCTCGACCTCGTCGGCGTCACGGGCCTCCTCGCCCACGAACTCGACGCCCGTCCGGTAGCCCTTGGCCTCGAGAACCGGCAACCGCTCGAAGAGGCCCTCCTGGTCGGCCGCGACGACATAGCGGTCGGCGGCCGGGGCGAGCAGGACGGCCATCAGCGGGTTGTCGACGAAGGCGGACCGGCAACTCGGGTCGGCGGCCAGCTTCTTCAGGCCATTGGTGGCCAGGCGCAGCAGATCGGGGTCCAGGGCGGCCGCCGCCTGGGCGTCCACGACGTGGCTCATACGGGGTGTGTCCTCTCGATTCGACGGACGTCAGCTCGACGGAAGCCAACTCGACGGAAGTCAGCTCAAAGGAAGTCAGCTCAACGCAAGCGGCGGGGCGGGCCGGGTCAGGCGGCGTTGACGATCCGGGCGAGAGCGGCGGCCTCGGCGAAGGTGCCGCCGCCGTCGGTCTCGGCCGGGTCCCCTCCCCTGCGCCGCCAGGCGCGGTACTTCGCGGCATAACTGAGCAGGGTTTCCTGGTTCTCACGGCCGCGTGAGCGGGTCAGAATGCCGGCCCACAGCCCGTCCCAGCGGGCGTAGGCGGGGTCCTCGAGGAGGATCTGGTGGGCCCGCTTCATGTTCCAGAAGGGCACGCCGGTGTTGAGGTGGTGCACCAGGTGGTAGTTGTCGTGGTGGCGGCCGAGGAGGAAGCGCTCGATGCCCCAGCCGTGGCGGTTGCGGGTCATGAGGATCTGCTTGTCCTCGCTCTCCGGAAGCGGGTAGTGCTCGGCCAGTTCCGAGAGCCAGCCGATCGCGATGGCCGTGGTGAAGAGCGGGACGAACCAGAACAGCGCCAGTTCCAGCAGCAGTCCCTGCCAAGCGCACACTCCGACGATGGCGCCCCACTGCAGCAGCAGGACGACGCGTTCCGTGGCGAGGCGGACGGGCATCGAGACCGCGACGTCCTTCGGGTTGAAGAGAATGCGGTCCCGAACGACGTAGTTGACGTATTCAAGGGTCCTCATGCCGCACACCGCGAGCGCGATGTTCTTGAGGAAGAACTTCTTGTCGGAGATCCGGTGGTCGTAGATTCCGACACCGACGTGGAAGGTGTAGTCGGGGTCCTTCTCGGGGTCGCCCAGATACCGGTGGTGAAACCCTATGTGTGAATTCCGGTAAGGGTTGTACAGGTGCAGCACCAGGTATCCGGAGAAGATTGTTCCCAGCGTGACGTTGAGGCGCTGGTTCTTGGCGAGGACCTTGTGCGAGGACTCGTGCAGGAGATTGACGAAGGCCCGTTGAGTCGACCCGATGTAAATGAGGGCCATCGGATAGAACCAGTACGACACCCCGACGCACAGGTACACCGCGGCACCCAGCAGGACGTAGTCGAGCAGGAGTGCCAGCGGGGCGTGGTGGTTGTCCAGCGCGCAGAGTTGCTTGAGACGTTTCCTCACTCCGCGGTCGAGCCTGCTGAAATCGAGGCTCAGATCCTCCTCGCCCTCCAATGATTCACTGCTCGCACTTGCCGCGTTGGCAGACAATTCCCAACCCCCTGAAAAGCGCCCTGCGGGCTCTTTGACGGACAGGTTCAGAAGATGCCTCGCCAGGACATGCCGCCGCCCACAAACCGGACACCACCGGACGCCACCGGATTTCGGGGTGTTTCCCTTCGGCAGGGACGCCGAATGTCCCCGGGTCTCCATGGAGGCCCGGGGACATTCGGCGTCGCAGGACGGGTGGTGCGTCAGGTCGTGATGCTGGTGACGGCCTCGATGTCGTAGGCGCGGGCGTAGCCGTTCTCGGTGCCGACGAGGAGGTCGACGACCGTGAAGTAGCGGTCCCAGAAGGGGGTTTCGCGCAGTGCGTCGACGAGCTGCTGGTAGGCGTCGTGGTCGTCGGCTTCCCAGACCCAGACGTCGGTGACGCGCGTGGAGTAGAACTCCGTGTCGTAGAAGCGTGAGCGGACGCCGGTGGTCTTGGCCTTGACGGTGGGGACGACCTCGGTGGCGAAGGCGCTCACGCGTTCCTGGGGAGTCATGGCGAGCCACTCGGGCGTGGTCTTGATGAGCATGAAGGCGGTGACCTGCGGGGTGGTCTCATCAGCGGGCATGACGGGTTCCCTGAGAATGTCGGCGGTCCGGGAGGACTGCGGGCTTGAGGGTCTGGGCGCACCACTGCTGGAACGTGGTGGGAGAGCTGGTGGCCGGTGTGCGGGTGACGCCCGCGTCGAGGCCTTCGTTCTTGGCCTGCTTCATGTCGACGACGCCCTGGGCGAACGCCTCGTCGAGGCGGTGGTCGAGGAGGTCGCCGTACAACTCGTCGAGCGACTGGCGTCGATAGCGGACGGGGCGGCCCAGTTGTTCGGTCATGATGCGGGCCAGGTCGTCGGGGGAAAGGTCCTCGGGACCGAGGACGGGGACGCTGTCGTTCCCGGACCACCTGCGGTTCAGCAGCAGGTCGGCGGCGACGGCCGCGATGTCGGCGACGGCGACGCGGGGAGACCTGAGGTCGGCGTCGACGGCGTCGGTGAAGACGCCTGTCTCCCGGATCGTGTCCGCGTCCTCGAGAAGGTTGTCGAAGAAGGACGGGCAGGCCAGGGCGCGGTAGGCCACGCCGGTGTCGGCGATGAGGTCGTCCATGGCGTGGGAAGCGGTGACGAGTCCCGCGCGGCGGGCGACGGCGGTGCCGCGGCCGAGCGCGGAGACACCGACGACGTGGCCGATGCCGTGGGCGATGACGGCCTTCGCGGCGGGCCGGGTGAAGCCGCGGAAGGCGTCCTCGGGGGTCCGGGACGCGTCCGGGGGGACGAGCCAGAACACGGCGTCGGCACCCTCGAAGGCGCGGTCGACGACCTCGGGGTCGCCGTGCGAGCCGGTGATGACCTCGACGCGGTCGCGCGCCGCGTCGGGCAATCGGTCGGGGTCACGTACGACCACACGCAGTGCCTCGTCGCGGGCGGGGGCGGAGTCCAGGAGCAGGGGCAGCAGGTGACGGCCGATGTTCCCGGTGGGGGCGGTGATGACGATCATCGAAACCTCATGGATCGTGCCGGATCGGTACGACCCTCATCCTCGGGAGGCCAAGGGCGTTGCCACAATGGGAAGTTGAGCACGGGATCATTGCCTGAAATGGAATAACGCCTATGAGCAGCAGCGCAGAGCCTGTCATCGACGCCAATCTCGCCGTCGCGCTGGACGCTTTGCTGACCGAGCAGAGCGTCACACGCGCCGCCGCCCGCCTGCACACGTCTCCGGCCGCCATGAGTCGCACACTCGCCCGGCTGCGGCGCATCCTCCAGGACCCTCTGCTGGTCCGGGCCGGCCAGACCATGGTTCCCACTCCGCGTGCGCAGGAGCTGCGCGAGGAGACGGCCGCGGTGGTGCGCCGCCTGGGAGCGCTGCTGGCTCCCGGCGCCGGCGTCGATCCCGCCGTCCTGCGCAGCACCTTCACCCTGCAGACGGCCGACCTGGTCGGCGCGGCGCTGGCCCCGGGGATGCTCCGTCTTGCCCGGCAGGAGGCGCCGGGGATCTCCTTCCGCTTCCGGGCCGAGGAGGTGGAGGCCGGACCGGCGCTGCGCGACGGCCGCATCGACCTGGAGATCGGGGCCATCGACCACGTGGACCCCGAGACCCGGGTCGAAGAGCTGGTCACTCTCCGGATGGCGGCGGCCGTGCGACCCGGCCACCCGCTGACCGAAGGGGCCTTGACCGCGGACCGGCTCGCCGCCGCCGATCACGTGGTGGTGAGCCGCCGCGGCCGGTTCACCGGTCCCCTGGACGCCGCTCTGGCCGAGCGGCACCTCCGTCGGCGGGTCGCTGTCGTTCTCCCCAGCCACTTGGCCGCGATGACCCTCGCCGCCCGCAGCGACTTCGTCTGCCTCGTCCCCACCGCACCTCCCGGCGGCGTCCCCTCCCCCCTCACCGACGTGGCCACCACCTTGGGGCTGCGCCTCCTCGACATCCCGCTGCCCCTGCCGCCGCTGACCATCGGCATGGCGTGGCACCCCCGTCACGCCGCCGACGGAGGCCATCACTGGCTCCGCGACGCCGTGCGCCGGACTCTTCGCGCGCCCGGGGGCTCGGCTGCCTGACGCAGACGCACGGAGCGTATCCAATAATTACCGTTAAGTAACTTAGTGTGCGGTGGCGAAGTCGCGGGTAGCCGGACCGTCGGCTGTACGACAGACAGCCGGCTGCCGACTGTTCGACAGGCAGCCACCGCACGACAGACGGGCCGTCGGCACACGCGGCCCGGGCACTGGAAAGGACCCGCCCCTCATGGTCGCCTCACATCGGCTCCGCACCGTATTGCTCCCGCTGACCGTGGTCGTCTCCGCGGCCACCCTGGGCACCGGAGCCGCCATGGCCGCACCGGAGGACAAGCCCTCCGAGGGCGCGCCGAGCACTGCCGAGCAGCGCCCCACCTGGGCCATCGCCCATCGGGTGCTGACCACGGGCGGGGTGACCACCGCGCTCGAAAACGGCGCCAACGCCCTGGAGTTCGACGCCACGGCCTGGCGCAAGGGCTGGTGGGCGGACCACGACGGCACCCCCACCAGCTCCGGCGACACCATGTCGGAGATGTTCGACCAGGTGGCGAAGGAGCACGACGGCGGCCGTCACGTCTCGTTCGTCTGGCTCGACATGAAGAACCCCGACTGGTGCGACAGCGACGACGCGAAGTGGCGCCACTGCTCCGTGGCCGCACTGCGGGACATGGCGCGCGAGAAGCTGGAGAGCAGGGGCATCCGAGTGCTCTACGGCTTCTACGGCAAGGAGGGCGGCAGCGGCTGGAAGAACGCCCTCGGTGACCTCAACCCCAAGGAAGCGGTCAGCTTCAGCGGCGACTACGCGCAGGTCCGGGACGGTTTCGCCGAGCACGGGCCGAGCGTCCCCGGCCACCAGCGTGTGATGGACAAGGGTCTGTTCAGCATGGCGTTGAAGTTCGGCGGCATCCGGGAGGAGTTGGCGGCCGGCGGGAAGGCGCGGGACGCCGGAGAGCTTGCGCAGACCGTCGGCTGGACGGTGGGCAAGGGCGACAAGGAGCGCGCCGCCGCCCTGCTCGACTCCTCCGGCAAGGGCGCCGCCGTGGACAGCCTGATCTACGGCAACCGGATGTCGTGCTACCCGGACGGCGTCAGCGGCCCCAAGGGCTGCGGCACGGACGACAGCGCGGTGCGGGAGTCACTCTCGTACATCACGGACTACGTGAAGGCCCACCCGGACACGCGCCGCATGGCCACCCCGCGGGACATCCCCTTCGGCAGCTGACGCGCCCAACCGGGCGCCCCCGCCGCTCAATCAGTAGCCGTCAGCGACGACCCGCACCGCGCGCAGTACCGCGCGTCCCGCTCGGCGGCCAAGCGCCCGCACTCCGGGCAGACACGGTCCAGCAGGCATACGGGCTCGCCGGCGCCGTCCAGCACTTCGGCGCCGGCGAGCTGACGTGCGCTGCGGCGGTGGGCAGTTGTGTACGTCAGGCCCTCGCCCCCCGCCCGTACGGAGTGCCCCGCGCCCGCGGGCACCCAGGCCAGGGCGCCCGGCGCGAGCGTGAACTCCGCGTCCCGCACGCGGAGTTCACCCCCGCCGGACAGCACGGTGAAGAGCACCCCGAACGCCGCCTCGGTGCGTTCGTCGACGACGGCGCCGGGTGCCAGGCGTACGACGACGGCGTCCAGGTCTCGTGCACCGCCGCCCAGCGACCACACGACCCTGATCCGCCCCGGCCCGTCGGCGACCGTCCGCTCCGGACCGACGAAGACCGGCGCTTCCCCGCCGAAAGCCCCCGCGCGATCGTCAGGCGTACTCGGCATGCCCGGCATACTCGTGGAAGCTCCCCTCAACCTTCCGTGACGCTCGCCGAGTTGAGCCATGCGCCGATGCCCGGCAGCGCCTCGGGCCCGCTGTCCCGCTCGACGTCACCCACGAGGTCGGCGATGGAGACACCCCGCAGCGACTCCCGCCACGCGGCGTCGGCCGCCGACATGGCGCGGGCGATGGGGCACGGCTTCGTGCACTTCTCCGGCGGCGTACCCAGCGGTCCGCGCCGGCGGATCTCCGTGCAGGCGAACGCCGGGCTCGCCCCGTCGACCGCCTGTACCACCTCCAGGAGCGTGATCTCGGCGGCGGCCCTGGTCAGGACGTATCCGCCGGTCTTGCCCTGGACCGACTCCACGAGGCCCGCCCGGGACAGGGCCTGCATCTGCTTGGCCAGGTAACTGGGCGAGACGTCGTGGAGCTGCGCCAGCCGGGCGGCCGGGACCGGCTCGGTCGCGGCGGTCAGCACCACACAGCAGTGCAGCGCCCATTCCACGCCACCGGACAGTTTCATTCGGCCTCCCGTTCGACCTCCCGTTTGACTCGGACAGAGACTATCCGAGTATTATCTCGGACATCAGATATCCGAGTTTGCGGCGACAGTGTTCTCGTCGGCGATGTTGCCGCGACAGTGCCGCGGCGCTCGGTCGACGGAAGGACACGATCATGAAGATCACGGTCATCGGCGGCACCGGACTGATCGGTTCCCAGCTCGTCACCAAGCTCCGCGAGGCCGGACACGAGGTGGTCGCCTCGTCCCTGTCGACCGGGCTCGACCTGCTCACCGGCAAGGGGCTCGACGAGGCGCTCGACGGCGCGGACACGGTCGTCAACGTGTCGAATTCCCCCACGTTCGACGAGGCGTCGCCCGAGTTCTTCCGCACCACCATGGGGCACCTGCTCGCCGCGGGCGAGCGCGCGGGCGTCCGCCACCAGGTCGTCCTCTCCATCGTCGGAGTCGACCAGGTGCCGCAGCTCGACTACTACCGCGCGAAGACGCTCCAGGAGGACCTGCTGCGACAGGGCCCCACCCCGTACTCGATCGTGCGCGCCACCCAGTTCTTCGAGTTCATGGACGCGGTCATGTCCTGGACCTCGGACGAGCGCACCGTGCGGCTGCCCTCCACCCGCGTCCAGCCGCTCGCCACGGCCGATGTCGTCGAAGCCCTCGCCGACGTCACCACCGCGGCGCCGCTGAACGGCACGCTCGACGTCGCGGGCCCCGACGTCTTCCGCCTGGACGAGCTCGGCCGCCTCACGCTGGCGGCCCGCAAGGACGACCGCGACGTCGTGACCGACGAGGAGGCGGGCATGTTCGCCGCGGTCAGCGGCGACGTCCTGATCGCGGGCGACGGCGCCCGCCTGGCCCCCACCCACTACCGGGACTGGGTCAGCGCTCCGCGGTAACCCGGGGGTGCGCGGCCCGCGGGACAGTGCGATGGTCGAGCCACCCGTTCCCCGGAACCGAACACCGAACACCGAGCACCGAGCACCGAGCACCGAGCACCGAGACGAGGCGGCAGCACTCATGAGCCAAGACGGTCCCGTTCCCGCGCCGCGCATCCTCGTGACGGGAGCCACCGGGTACATCGGAGGCCGCCTCGTCCCGGAACTGCTTGCGGCGGGGCACGGCGTGCGCTGCCTGGCCCGCTCGCCGGAGAAGCTCCGCGACCACCCCTGGGCCGACCGGGTCGAGATCGTACGAGGCGACGTGACCGCCCCGGACTCGCTCGGCCCGGCCCTGCGGGGCATCGACGTGGCGTACTACCTGATCCATGCCCTGGGCAGCGGTTCCCGTTTCGAGGACACCGACCGGCAGGCGGCCCGGACCTTCAGCGAGCAGGCCCGCGCGGCTGGGGTGCGGCGCATCGTCTACCTCGGCGGCCTCACTCCGGCGGACGTCCCCGAATCGGAGCTGTCGCCCCATCTGCGCTCACGGGCGGAGGTGGGGCGCATCTTCCTCGACTCCGAGGTGCCGAGTGTCGTACTGCGCGCCGCGGTCGTCATCGGCTCGGGGTCCGCCTCGTTCGAGATGCTGCGCCACCTCACCGAACGGCTCCCGGTCATGGTGACTCCCAGCTGGGTGCGCACCCGGATCCAGCCGATCGCGGTCCGTGACGTGCTGCGCTACCTGCTCGCCTTCGCCGACCGGGCCGACGACCTGAACCGCGGCTTCGACATCGGCGGCCCCGACGTCATGACGTACCGGGACATGATGCGCGCGTACGCCGATGTCGCCGGCCTGAAGCGACGACTGATCCTGCCCGTGCCGGTGCTGACGCCGGGGCTGTCCAGCCACTGGATCGGCCTGGTCACGCCCGTGCCGCGGTCCATCGCCCGACCGCTCACCGAATCCCTGCGCCACGAAGTCGTCTGCCAGGAGCACGACATCGCGCGGTACGCGCCCGACGGCCCCGGCCGTCCCCTGCGCTTCACCGAGGCCCTGGAGCTGGCCCTGCGGAGGATCCAGGAGGCGCAGGTCGCCACCCGCTGGTCCTCCGCCGCGCTGCCCGGCGCGCCCAGCGACCCGCTCCCGACGGACCCCGACTGGGCCGGGGGCAGCCTCTACACGGACCGCAGACAGATCGCCGTGGACGCCTCGCCGCAGGCGCTCTGGCGCGTCATCGAGGGCATCGGCGGCGACAACGGCTGGTACTCCTTCCCGCTCGCCTGGGCCGTACGCGGCTGGCTGGACCGGCTCGTCGGCGGGGTGGGACTGCGCCGGGGGCGCCGCGACGCCCAGCGCCTCCGCGTCGGCGACTCACTGGACTTCTGGCGGGTCGAGGAGATCGAACCGGGTCAACTGCTGCGTCTGCGGGCCGAGATGAGGCTGCCCGGCCTCGCCTGGCTGGAGATGTACGCGGAACAGGACGGCAAGGGCCGCACCCGCTACCGACAGCGCGCTCTCTTCCACCCGCGGGGCCTGCTCGGCCACCTCTACTGGTGGAGCGTCGCCCCTTTCCACGCCGTCGTCTTCGGCGGAATGGCACGCAACATCGCCCGGACCGCAGGCCGGGAGTCCAACCGAAAGCGACTGAAAGCAACTGAAAGCAACTGAACCGGAATTCAGTCCCTCGTATTTCACAGTTCCTTTCTCCGGGACACGCTCGACTGCCTCACCGTGCTGTCCCGGCCGGTGACCGCGAGAGCTGTCCGCTGGACGAGTTCACTATCGGCTTGGCGCACGGGATCGCCGGTCCGCGCTCCTCCAGGGCGCCGCCGGGATCGCCGCGGCCCACTCCCCGTGCTGGGACCTGCTGCTGTCCTGAGCCCTCGAGCGATCATCCGGAAGTGATCATTCGGTCACCCCGGGTAGGCGGAGTGTTCGGATATCGGACAGCCATCTCGACCCGTGATCGAATTACCCACACTTGCCCGCATGTCTCCGTCCAGCACCGCCCCTCCGAAGTCACCACCGGCCACACCCGAGCCGGAGCTCTCCCAGGGACTCAAGCAGCGTCACCTCTCGATGATCGCCCTCGGCGGAGTCATCGGCGCCGGGCTCTTCGTCGGCTCCGGCGCGGGCATCGCCGCCGCCGGACCGTCCATCGTCCTCGCCTACACGGCTTCCGGCCTGCTGGTGATGCTGGTCATGCGGATGCTCGGCGAGATGTCGGCGGCCAACCCGGCCTCCGGCTCCTTCTCCGTGTACGCCGAGCGCGCCATCGGCCCGTGGGCGGGCTTCACCGCGGGCTGGTCGTACTGGTTCATGCTGTCCATGGGCGTCGGCCTGGAGGGCCTCGGCGCCGCGCACATCATGACGAGCTGGCTGCCCGGCACCCCCGAGTGGGCGTGGGTGGCGCTGTTCATGGCGGTGTTCTGCGGCGCCAACCTGGCGGCGGTGAAGAACTTCGGCGAGTTCGAGTTCTGGTTCGCCGCGTTGAAGGTCGGCGCGATCGCCCTCTTCCTGGTCGTCGGCGGACTCGCCATCGTCGGCGTGCTGCCCGGCACGGACGCACCCGGTGCCGACAACCTCACCGGCCACGGCGGCTTCCTGCCCAACGGCACGGAGGGCCTCATCATCGGTCTGCTGGCGTCGGTCCTCGCGTACGGCGGTCTGGAGACCGTCACCATCGCCGCCGCCGAGTCCGAGAACCCGGTCCAGGGCGTCGCCGGTGCCGTGCGCACGGCGATGTGGCGCATCGCCGTCTTCTACATCGGCTCGATGCTGGTGATCGTCATGCTCGTGCCGTGGGACGACAAGGAGGTCGTGGAGAAGGGCCCCTACGTCGCGACCCTCGACCAGTTGGGCATCCCGGGCGCGGGCCAGATCATGAACGTGGTCGTGCTCATCGCGCTGCTGTCCGCGATGAACGCCAACATCTACGGCTCCTCGCGCATGGCCCGCTCGCTGATCTCCCGCGGCCAGGGCCCCGCCGCGCTCGGCCGTGTCGTCGACGGAGTCCCGCGCCGCGCGGTCGTCGCGTCGTCCGCCTTCGGATTCCTGTGCGTCCTGCTCAGCTACTGGCGTCCCGACGACATCTTCCAGTGGCTGCTGAACATGATCGGCGCGGTGATCCTCGTCGTCTGGATGTTCACCGCCGTCTCGCAGCTGATCCTGCGCCGCCGCACCGAGCGCGAGGAGCCCGAGAAACTGGCGGTGCGGATGTGGGCCTACCCCGTGCTGACCTGGGTGGCGCTGGCGGGCATGGCGGCCGTGCTCGTCCTGATGGCCCTGGAGCCGGGCACCCGCAGCCAGTTGGCCTGGACGGGCGGCCTGACCGTCTTCCTCATCGTGGCCGGTTACCTACGGCAGCGCTCGGCGTCCGCACGCCGCTGACGCACCGGGCCCTCGGCGCAGAGGTCTTCGCGGACTTCACAGTCTTCGCGGACTTCGCGGACTTCGCTGCTGCCGGGGGCCTCTACCGCTCAGGGGCCCTGCTCAACTCGTCAGGGCCCCTACTGCGTGGAGCCTCGCTGTTTGAGGACCTACTGCTTGAGGACCTACTGCTTGGGGACCAGCCCCGCTTCGTACGCGGTTATCGCCGCCTCCACCCGGTTGCGCGCCCCCAACTTGGCGAGGACCGCGCTGACATGCGCCTTCACGGTGCCTTCGACCAGGTGCAGCTTGGCGGCGATCTCCGCGTTGGAGAGCCCTGCCCCGAGCGCGGCGAGCACATCGCGTTCCCGGTCCGTCAACCGGTCGAGCGGGCGGTGGGGCCGCGCCGCCCGCTGGGCACGCAGGCCCGAGATGACGCGGGCGGCGACCCGCGGCGACAGATAGGCCCCGCCGGCCCCAACCGCCTGCACGCCGTTCAGCAACTCCCGCGGATCGTCCGCCTTGAGCAGGAAGCCGCTGGCCCCGTCCTCCAGGGCGCGGGTGATGAAGTCGTCCTCGCCGAAGGTCGTCAGCATGATCACGCCCGCCGACGGCTGTTCCCCGTGGATCCGCGCGGCCGCGGCCAGGCCGTCGAGGCCGGGCATCTGGATGTCCAGGAGGACCACGTCGGGGCGGTGACGGCGCGTCAGCGAGACGGCCTCCTCACCGTCCGCCGCCTCGGCGACCACTTCGGCGCGCGGATCCCTGGCCAGGATGGCGCGGATGCCCGCACGGACCATCGTCTCGTCGTCCGCCACCAGAACGCGGACCGGCCCGCGGCCCGGTGCTGTCTGTTCCACGAGGTGAGCGTACGACCCGCGAACGGCCGTGAGGGAGGGCGCCCCACGATGTCCGACCAGCGGCGGGGCCGCACCCCTGACGAAAGGAAGACGGCTGCTGACGAACGTCGCATGGGCCGCCGCGCCCGCCGCTCCTAGCGTCGACCCCGTACGAGAGAAGTACGAGAGAAGTACGAGAGAAGTACGAGAGAAGTACGAGCGCAGCACGAGACGTACGAGACGTACGAGACAGTGCGAGACGTACGGCAGACGCCGAAGGAACCCATGTGATCACCCTCAGAGGGCTTACCAAGCGATACGGCGAGACCGTCGCCGTGAACGACCTGACGCTGGACGTCGAGGAAGGCAAGGTGACCGACTTCCTCGGCCCCAACGGAGCCGGCAAATCCACCACGATGCGCATGATCCTGGGCCTCGACCACCCGACGCGCGGCAAGGCGCTCATCGACGGCAGGCCCTACGCCGCCCTGCGTCACCCCGTCCGCGAAGTGGGCGCGCTCCTGGACGCCAAGGCCCTGCACCCGGCGCGCTCGGCCCGTAGCCATCTCGTCGCGCAGGCGCGCAGCAACGGCATCCCGGTGCGTCGTGTGGACGAGGTACTGGAGTTGGTCGGTCTGGCCAAGGCTGCCCGGCGCCGCGCCGGGACGTACTCACTGGGCATGAGCCAGCGTCTGGGGGTGGCCGGTGCGCTGCTCGGCGATCCGCCGACGCTGATCCTGGACGAGCCGGTCAACGGCCTGGACCCCGACGGCGTGCGCTGGATGCGGCAGCTGGTGCGCGACCAGGCCGCCCAGGGACGCACGGTCTTCCTCTCCAGCCATCTGATGAGCGAGATGCAGCTGACCGCCGACCACCTGGTGGTCATCGGCAAGGGCCGGCTCCTGACCGACACCTCCATGGCTTCCTTCCTCGCCACCAGTTCCCTGGCATCCGTACGCGCCCGGGTGCCCGACCCTCAGGAACTGTCCGTGCTGGTGAGCCACCTCGCGGCGGACAGCGGCGTGAAGGTCGAGACGGTTGGGGCAGTTGGGGCGGCCAGTGCGTCGGGCGGGGGCGAGATCGTCGTCAAGGGCCGGACCGCCGCCGAGGTCGGCGACCTCGCCCATCGCTGCGGCGTCAGGCTGCACCGACTCAGCGATGTGCAGGTCTCGTTGGAGCAGGCCTACATGGAACTGACGGCGCACAGCGTGGAGTACGTGACGGGCGTGCGGGGCGAGGCGGGGACGGGAGCGGCACGATGACGGCTGACGTGTGGTCGGACACGGCCGGACAGGGCGCGGGGAGCGGAAGGACCGACGGTTTCGTCGGAGCGGTGGCCGCGGAGTGGACCAAGCTGTGGTCGGTCCGCGCGCCCTACCTGTGCCTGCTGGTGGGCCTGGTGGCGACGGGCGTGTTCACCTTCTACTACGGCTCGATCGCCCGCATCAACGAGCACGCCCTCCAGCCGGTCGGCAACGCCGTGGTGTCCTCCACGGTCCTCGTCCAGTTCGCCGTGGTCGTCCTGGCCACGGTCACGGTCACCGGCGAGTACACGACCAGCAGCATGACGGCGTCGCTGCTGTGGGTGCCGGTCAGGCACCGGGTGCAGCTGGCCAAGGCCCTGCTCACCGGCGTCGTGGCCTTCTTCGCCGGGGCGCTGTGCGCCGGTCTCGGCATGGCCGTGGCGTGGGGGCCCTTCGCCGGTCGTGCCTCGTTCGACGCGGGCGAGGCGGCTCGGCACGTCCTGGGGGTCGGCCTCTTCTACGCCCTCGTCGCGGTCCTGACCGTGGGTGTGTCCTTCGCGACGCGGCACGCGGCCGGAGCGCTCGCCGTGCTCTTCACGCTGCTGTGGGCCCTGCCGAGCATGCTCATGGGACTCGGCGGCCCGGCCCTGCTCGCCGTCAACGACTGGCTGCCGCACAGCGCGGGCGAGCACTTCATGCGGACCGGCCCCGACGCCCCCTACCCACCGGCCGGGGCGGTGCTGATCCTGCTGGCGTGGGCGGTGGCCGCCCATCTGACCGGCCTGTACGTGCTGCGCCGTCGCGACGCCTGACCGTCACCGGTCAAGGGACAGTGACGTAGCGTCGGGCGGATGACGGCACACACGGCGATGACAGAGCAGGGGGTCCGCGGGGCCATGTGGCGAGTGCGCGCACCGCTGAGGTCGGTACTCGCCGACGTAACCCTGTGGGCCTTCTTCTGTGCCGCGGGCGTCCTCTGGTACGTCAACCGCCCGGCGGCCGCCGCCTCTTCGGTCACAGAGGGGCTGGTACTCCCCCTGCTCCTGCTGACCGTGGCGGTGCCTCTGGCCCGGCGCCGACCGGGGGCGGCCGTGTTCCTGGGCAACGCCTCGTGCGCCCTGGGGCTCGCCGACCCGGCCAGCCCCGCGAACGCCTACGTCCTGGCCCTGGCCGGGCTGAGCTGTCTGCTGGGCGCACGTGCGGCCACGGCCCGCACCCCGCTCCTTGTGCTCTCCGGCTGCCTGGCCTTCGATCTCGCACTGTGCGCCGCACTGCGGGTCGGTGCGGTGTGGTGGTTCTACGCGATGACGGTGCTCCCCGCCGCGCTCCTGCTCCCGTGGCTCGCGGGACGCTACTGGCGCGGGCGCGGGGAACTGGCGTACGGCGGCTGGCAGTTGGCCCGCAGCCTCGAGGAACAGCAGCATCTGGTCGCGGAGCGGGCGAGGCTGACCGAGCGCGCCGGCATCGCCGCCGACATGCACGACTCGCTGGGCCACGTGCTGAGCCTGGTGGCGCTGCGCGCCGGTGCCCTTGAGCTCTCCCCCACGCTCGCCCCGCAGGACCGCGACGACGTGGCCGAGTTGCGCGCGACGATATCGGACGCCGTCGACCAACTACGGGAGACCGTCGGCGTGTTGCGCGAGGACCCCCATGCCCCTGCCCCGGTGGGGCCGCCCGGCGCCGAGACCGTCGAGGAGCTCCTGGGGCGCGCGGTCGCCTCCGGCGTCCCGGTGCGGTGGGAGCGCAAGGGCACACCGCCCGCGCTGTCCCCGCTGATCGAACGCGCCATGTACCGGGTGGTGCAGGAGGCCCTCACCAACGCCACCAAGCACGCCCCGGGCAGCACCGTGCGGGTCGCCATCACCCACGACGGCGACCGCACCCACGTACGTATCATCAACGCACGCCCGGCCAAAGGGGCGTTGTCCGACGCGGTGCCGGGCAACCGCGGCCTGGCCGGACTGCGGGAGCGGGTCACCGTCCTCGGCGGCACCTTGCGGACCGGTCCCTTCGAGGGCGGTTTCCAGGTCAGCGCCACTTTGCCGCACCGCACGACGGCGCTTCGGCCGAAGCCCGCGGCAGCGGAGGCCGCCGGTGCGGAGCCCGAATCGGCGCGCAGGCTGGCCCGCATGAAGCGCAGCACCCGTCGTCGCTTCGCCACCGTCTTCGCGCTTCCCGCGGCCGCGGCGCTGTTCTTCCTGCCCGCCGCCGCGTACATGGCCTACCTGCTGGCCACCAGCGTGCTGCCGCCCTCCCACTACGAGGAGTTGCGCGTCGGCAGCCCTCGCGCGGAGATCGCTCACCTCCTGCCGGCGCGCCCGTACCCCTATCCCCCCGAGGACGCACGCTCCGCACCGCAACCGCCGGGAACGACATGCGAGTTCTACCGATCGAACGTCAACTTCCTGGACCAGGTCGACCTCTATCGTCTGTGTTTCTCCGGGGCCAGGCTTGCGGCCAAGGACACTCTGGGAGGCAAGCCGCGATAGGGCTGTTGCCGGGGGCCGCGGTTGGCCACATTCCGACAGAGGCAAACGATCTCACCGGGCGTTCGCGACTACGCTCGGTCGCCGCGCCCCGGCAGGAGAGGACGAGACCAGACCATGACCAGTGACCGACACGGCCATCGGCTGACCGACACCGGCGACGAGGCCGCCGGACACCTCGAACGGGCCGTGGACCATCTGCTGTTCTTCCGCCCCCAGGTCGAGGAAGCGATCGCGGACGCCCTGACGGCGGCGCCCCGCTCCCCGATCGCCCAGGCCTTCTCGACCTACCTCGCCCTCCTCGGCACGGAGCCGTCGGAGGCCGACGCCGCTCGTACGCGGTTCCAGCGCTACCGCTCCGATGTCGACATCACGGCGCTTCCCGCCCGCGAGCGCGGCCACATGGAAGCGGCCCAGGCCTGGCTCGACGGCGACATGCACCGGGCGGGCCTGCTCCTCGCCGACCTCACGGTCGCCCACCCGCACGACACGCTCGCCCTCGCGGTCGGCCATCAGATCGACTTCTTCACCGGGGACGCCGTCAGCCTCCGCGACCGCATCGGCGCCGCCCTGGCCACGTGGGATGCCCAGGACCCGCACTACGGACCGCTGTTGGGGATGTACGCGTTCGGTCTCGAGGAAGCCGGTCACTACGACCGCTCGGAGGAGATCGGCCTGCGCGCGGTGGAGACCAACGCCCGCGATGTATGGGGCATCCACGCCACCGTCCACACCTACGAGATGCAGGGCCGCTTCGTCGAAGGCATCCGCTACCTCAACGCCCGCACCGACGACTGGACGAGCGGCAACTACCTCACGGTCCACAACTGGTGGCATTACGCCCTGTTCGCCCTGGAGGCCGACGCGACCGAGCGGGCCGAGCAGGTCTACGACGCCGCCATCCGACCGGCCGGGTCCTGCGGCACGGTGATGGAACTGCTCGACGCATCCGCCCTGTTGTGGCGCTTCCTGCTGGCCGGGATCGACCAGGGGCCGCGCTGGCAGAGCCTGGCCGCGGCCTGGGAGGAACGCCACGACCCGTCCTTCTACGCCTTCAACGACGTCCACGCCGTCATGGCCTACGCCGGTGCGGGGCGCGTGGCGGACGCCGAAGCCCTCATCCGCGACCGCCAGGCATAGCTCGACCGGCCCGAGAACCGCCTCTTGAGCAACCACGCCATGTCCGCCGAGATCGGCCTCCCGGTGTCCCGGGCTCTTGTGGCGTACGTACGTGAGGACTACCGGAGCGTCGTGGACCTGCTGCTCCCCATCCGCCGCCGGCTGTCGAGCTTCGGCGGCAGCCACGCCCAGCGCGACGCGCTCCAGAAGACCCTCGTCGAGGCGGCTCTGCGCGCGGGCGCCCACGACATCGCGGGCGCCCTCCTCGGCGAGCGGCTCTCGCTGCGCCCGAGCAGCACGTACAACCTGCTGGGCCGCGCGCGGCTGGCGACCCAGCTCGGCGACGACGAGGGCGCGGCCGCCGCGCGCCGCACGGCACGGGAGTACGCGGCGGCCGCAACCCCTCTGCTCTGACTCCTGTTGTCCTCGTGATCCGCACCACTCGTGAGCCGTCCGCTTGTAACTCACCCGCGGCCTCGGCGACTCTGCCTGCCATGACCGACACGACAACTGACGAGATCCGGGCGCTGCTTCGGACGCTGCGGGGACAGCGGGAGCACATCATGGGAATTCTCGACGGCCTGGACGACAAGGCGTTGCACCGTCCGGTCCTGCCGTCCGGGTGGAGCTGTCCGGGGCTCGTCCAGCACCTGGCGCTGGACGTCGAACGTTTCTGGTTCCAGGCCGTCATCGCCGGGGACCCGGCAGCGATCCGCAGCTTCGACGGCGCCCCCGACGCCTGGCAGGTGAGCCCGGACAAACCTGCCGCCGAGATCCTCGAGCTGTACCGCAGGGAGGCCGCCCTGTCGGACACGGTCATCACCGCGCATGCGGCCGACACCGCCTTGGCCTGGTGGTCGCACCACACCCACGGAGAGCCCTTCCTGCACACGCTGCGGGACGTCGTCCTGCATGTCATCACCGAAACGGCCTGCCATGCGGGTCACCTCGACGCGGCGCGCGAACTCACGGACGGGCGGCGCTGGATGGTCCTTGCCTGACCGAACTCCCGCCGGCCGCGGTGACCGGCTGCGGGGCGGGCGCGCAGGCTCGGCGCCGCCACCCCGCCGACGCGATGACACTGGTGAGCACGCCCGCGAGCAGCCCCCAGAACGCGGACCCGATGCCGAGCAGCGTCACACCGGAGGCCGTCGCGAGGAAGGTGACGACGGCAGCCTCCCTGGCCGCGGGGTCCGACAGGGCACTGGCCAGGGAGGCCTCGATCGTGGCGAGCAGGCCGACCCCGGCGACGGCCAGGACGAGCGCGTGCGGCATCGCGGTGAGCAGGGAGGCGACAGTCGCGCCGAGCAGGCCGACGCACAGGTAGAAGACACCCGCCCACACCGCCGCCAAGTAGCGCCGCTGCCGGTCGGGGTGGGCCGCGTCGCCGGTGCAGATCGCGGCGGTCATCGCCGCGAGGTTGAGGCCGAACGCCCCGAACGGCGCGAGCACCGCCTGCGCGGCGCCCGTCCACGTCAGGACGGGTGAGACGGGCACCTCGTAGCCGGACCCGCGCAGCACGGCAACGCCCGGCAGATTCTGCGAGGCCATGGTGACGACGAACAGCGGCACACCGACGCTGATCAGCACCTTCCAGTCGAACTCGGGAGCCGTGAACACCGGCTGCGCGAACGACAGTCGGACCCGTTCCAGATGCCAGCCCCCGGCGAGGACGGAGGCGACGACTCCGCCGCCGAGCGCGACGACGACCGCGTAACGGGGCAGCAGTCGGCGCGCGAGGAGGTACAGCACGAACACCGGGAACGCGATGGCGAAACTGCCGCCCATCTGGGAGAAGAGCCCCGTCCCGAAGTCGAGCAGCACGCCGCCGAGCAGCGCCGACGCCAGCGGGACCGGGATCCGGTCCATGACCCTCGCGAACCATCCCGTCAGACCGCTCACCATGATCAGTACGGCGCTGAACACGAACGCGCCCACAGCCTTCTCCATGGACACCCCGCTCAGGCTGGTGGCGAGGAGCGCGGCCCCCGGCGTCGACCAGGAGGTGACGACCGGGACCTTGTACCGCAGCGACAGACCCACACAGGTCACGGCGATCCCGACGCCGAGTGCCAGCATCCAGGACGAGATCTCCCGCGCGTCCGCGCCCGCAGCCCGCGCCGCGGTGAACACGAGGGCAGCGGCGCTGGTCACGCCGACGGTGACCGCGATGAGCCCCGCCGCCACGGCCGAGGGCGGCGCGGCGGCGCGTATGCGGGCGAACGGGGACATGCGAGCACCACTTCCTGAGAGGCGTTCCGTTTCCTGAGAGGCGTTCCGTAAACAGAACGTTCTGTTTGTGGAACACTAGGGACACAGGTGGCGGCGCGTCAAAGCGCCGGTCGGAAACGGACGGAACCGGGGATGGGGCCTCCCTTGTTCGAACGGAGTTGAGAACTTGGGGAAGGGTCTGAACGACAAGGTGGGGCGCAGACTGAAGCGGCTGCGACAGGACGACGACCTGTCCCTGTCGGAGCTCGCGCGCCGCTCAGGCGTCGGCAAGGGCACACTCTCGGAACTCGAGACGGGCCGGCGCAACCCCACCCTGGAAACGCTCTACGCCCTGACCACCGCGCTCGGCCGCCCGCTCAGCGCTGTCCTCGACGACCCGGCGCCCGGCGCCGCCGCGAGCCGCGGCGGAGTCTCGGGCAGCGCCGTCACCGCGGTCCTCCTGGAACGCCACGAGGACTCGGCCGCGGCCACGGACGTCTTCCGCGTCACCATCGCCGCGGGCGCGACCCAGGAGTCGGCCGCGCACGTCCCGCACACCACGGAGAGCCTGATGGTGCTCTCCGGAACGGCGGTCGTCGGCCTGCCGGACGCACCGCAGACGGCCGGACCCGGCGGCCACGCCCACTGGCCGGCGGACGCCCCGCACCTCTACAGCGCACCAAACGGCGAGGTCCAGGGCATCCTCTTCGTCCGCTACCCGAAGGACACTCCTCCGAAGTCCCCTTCCCCCGAAGGAACTTGAGGCCCGGCACCGCGCGGCGCGAGCCCGACCAGCACAAATTCGCTTGCCGCCGATCGGCCTCACCGGATAGGAAACGCACATGCTGAAGGGCGACAAGGTCGGGCTCAGGGCCCGGCACGAGGAAGACATCCCGATCCTGCGGACCGAGCTCTACGACGACGTGGTCAACGGCTCGCGGGCCGAAGCCGGCCCGTGGCGGCCGATCACGCCCGGCTCGAAGGACCCGCGGCTCGTGGTGGACGACAAGGAACAGGGACACGTCCCCTTCTCCGTGGTCACGTTGGACGGCGGCACGCTGGTCGGCACCGCGACACTGTGGGGCATCGACAACCACAATCGCTCCGCGCACATCGGCCTCGGCCTGCTGCCCGCCGCCCGCGGCAAGGGTTACGGCACCGACGTGGTCGCCACCCTCTGCCACTACGGCTTCGTCGTACGCGGCCTGCAACGGCTGCAGATCGAGACGCTCGCGGACAACGCCGCGATGCTCCGCTCCGCCGAACACAACGGCTTCGTCCGCGAGGGCGTGCTGCGCTCCTCGGCCTGGGTGATGGGCGAGTTCCTGGACGAGGTCCTGCTCGGCCTCCTCTCCCAGGACTGGAAGCCCGCCTCGCCGCGGCCTTCTTCGCCGACGCTTCGCTGACGAAGGCGGCGGCAAGGGGCCGGTGCGGCGCGCGGGCAGGCCGAGGCCCGCTACCGCCCCATCAGTCCCCCGTCTTGTCGTGCTGTCGGCGCACGATCTCGGTGATCCAGGTGGGCGCGAACGGTGAGGTGCAGCCCGGGGACGTCGGGTAGCCCTTGAGGACTTGCAGGCGCTCGCCGATGTCGATCGCGCGGGTGCGGAACTCGGCGTGGTCGATGCCGATCCGGGCCAGGCAGTGGTTCATCGCCCACTGCAGGCGGTCCGGGGCGTCCTTCATCTCCGCCTCGATGACGTCGAGGAGCCCGGCGAGGTCGAGGCCTTCGGGCTTCCTGGCGACGCGTTCGATGGTCAGGGCCCAGCCGGCGCTCGCGACCACGGGGTCCGGATCGGCCGACCAAGCCAGGCGCAGTTCCTCTGCGTGCGGGCCCTTCTTCACGACGTAGCTCACGAGCCAGTCGTGCACCTTGGGGGTGCGTGCCTGGCGCAGCATGCCGTCCAGTTCGTCGCGTCCGAACGCCTTGGGGCGGCAGATCAGCAGTGCAAGGAGTTTCGCGGCGGTGTCATCCGTCTCCCAGAGCTCGCGCGCGAGGTCCTGCTGCGTCTTGAGGCGCTTCGCGAGCGCGCGCAGCTCGGTGAGGTTCACGCCGTGGTCGTCGCCGTGCTTCTCGTTCACCGCACGCGTCTTGGGGTCCTCGAGGTCGGCCAGCTCGGCCATCACCTCGGCCAACGCCGTCTCCGCCACCGCTGCCTCCTGTCCGTCACATACGGGTCTCAGCCTATGGCGGTGAGGCAGCGGTGGCAGCGCGGGAGCCGATCGGAACCTTCGGACCGGAGTGTCAGCCCTTCGGACCGGAGTGTCAGCCCTTGGTCAACGTGCGGTCCAAGAGGGACAGCAGACGTTCCCAATGGCGTTGCAGTCCTGCGGCGTTGAAGGCGTCCGTGTCGGCCATCGTGAAGCCGTGGACGGTGTCCGGGTAGACCTCCGTGGTGTAGCCGACGCCCGCGACGTCCAAGGCCTTGTTGAGCTCGTCGAGGGCCTCGGGCGTCAGGTCGCCCTCGGCGAGGCCCATGTGGACCTCTGCCCTGAGTTCGGGGACGCGGCGGTGCGGGCTGTCGGCCGCGTCGGTGACCAGGAAGCCGGGGTGGAAGCCTGCGAGGGCAGCCACCTGGTCGGGGTGGGCCGTTGCCGTGCGCATCGCCAAGGAGGCGCCCAGGCAGTAGCCCATCGCCGCGACCGGCCCCGCGCTCACCTCGGGCTGGGCGGTCAGAAACCGGAGGTAGGCGTCGGCGTCGCTGAGGATCCGCTCGGTGGTGTGCTCCTCGACCAGGGGCATCACCTGAGCGAAGACCGCGGGCCTGGCCTCTTCCCCGATGCGCTCGGGGAGTTCGAGCACCGGTGCCGGACCGTGCCGGTAGTAGAGGTTGGGGACGAGCACGTAATACCCGTGCCCGGCCAGTTCGCGGGCCATCTCCTTCAGTACCGGCCGCAGGCCGAACGCGTCCGGGTACAGCAGTACCCCCGGGTGCCGTTCGCCGCTGTCGGGGAAAGCGGCGAAGGCGTCGGCCCTGCCGTCCGTGGTGGGAATCTGCAGCGTCTTGGTGGAAGTGGAAATGGTGGATCTGCCTTCCTTGGCCGCCGGTGCCGCGCCTGCGTACAGCCCCGTCGAGAGGTGTGGTCGGCCGGGATCGGCCCCGGCGACGATCGACGAGAACAATGATCACCAGGACGCTTGTTCCCTGGAACAGGGTTTCGCGCCGATATTTCCCAACCGGTTCCCTACAGGCCCCAACAGGACCGGTCAGGATTGGAGAAGCGGCCACGGCAGGCCCACGCCTACGCTGAGCCCATGAAGACAAAGTTGCAGGTCAGCACCATCATGCTCGGTGTCGCGGACGTGGCCCGCGCCAAGAAGTTCTACGTCGACGGGCTCGGCTGCGAGGTCGAACAGGACTTCGGCGGCTTCGTCCGCTGCAGCCTGGGCGAGGGATCCCCGCCCCTGGCGCTCTACGCATGGAACGACGCGGCACAGGACGCCGGCGTGCCGGCGGAGGGCTCCGGATTCCGGGGCTCCTCCTTCCACTTCACCACCGACTCCAGGGACACGGTGGACGAGGTCATGCGCGCCGCGGAGGCCGCGGGTGGCACCGTGGTCAAGGAGGCGGTCGCCGCGGACTGGGGCGGCTACTTCGGCTACTTCAGCGATCCCGACGGCCATCTGTGGAAGGTCGCCACCGCCTCCTGACCACGGGTCCGTTCACCTCCTGACGTCCTCGTCGGCGGGGTGCGCGGGGCCGAGCCGGAGTTCGAGCATCGCCGCGAAGCGCGCGTCGGGGTCACGCAGGTCCAGGCGCGCGATGTCCGCCGCCCGGCGCAGGCGGTAGCGGAAGGTGTTGGGGTGGACGTCCATGGCCGCCGCGGCGTTGAGGGTGTTGCCGAGGTGGTCGAGCCAGTGCGCCACGGTGTCCGTCATGGCGGTTCCGTGCACGCGGTCATGGTGGCGCAGCCGGGCGACGGGACCGTCCAGCAGTCCGCCCTCCTCGCGCACGCGGTCACCGGTCTCCAGGAGGAGCGCGTCGAGCTGGACGTCGGCGAACAGCGCGACCCGGCGGTCCAGTCGATCCGGTTGATCCGGTTGATCTGATTGGTCCGGGCGGTCCGGTTGCCTGCGCAGGACCCGGAGGGTTCTGTCCGCGTCCCGCCGTGAGCGGGCGAGGCCCGCCGGATCGGACGACGGGACGGCACGGCCGATGCCGATGACCACTCCCCCGGGCCCTGAGGCCCGCTCCCGGTCCAGGAAGTCGTTCGCCACCCGGCGCGCGAGGTCGGTGGCGTCCCGCGCGAGGTCGGTGGCGTCCCCCCGCGCTTTCCGCGTCGACGCCGGGATGATCGCGCAGCACTCGTCGCCGACCAGCGCGGCGACCGCGCCCGGGGCCGCGACCGACAGGTGGAACGCGAAGGCCTCGGTGACCCGTTCGAGGATCTGCTGCCGCGACTGTCCGGCGGCGGCCACCACGTCGGCCGAGTCCGTGCCGGTCGGGGACAGGGCGACCACGGTCACCGTCCGGTCGGTGAGCCGCAGCCGCTCGATCGCGCTCGACGCCGCGCGCCCCTCCCCCAATGCGGTCGCGACGAGGTCCGCGCGCACCTGCCGTTCGATGTCCACGCCGATGCGCTGCCGCAGCAGGTGCAGCGCGACGACCTTCGCGGCGTCGACGAGCACGCGTTCCTTCTCCTCGCTCAGCGGCTCGGCGACCGCCGCCCAGATCGAGCCGAGCACCTGGTCGCCCGCGCGGATGGCGATGGCCACGCGCGGCAGTCCCGGCGCTCCTTCGATCTGCGGTGTGTCGATGAAGAGGGGTTTCTCGCTGGCGTAGAGCCGTTTGAAGACGCCGGCCCGCTCCTGCGCGCGGCGCGCGTGCCGAGGGACGCCCCGGCCGAGGATCGTCTCGACGCGCGTCTGGTCGGTTCCGCTCTGCCGGTCGGAGAACGCCAGGATCTGCGAGTCGCGGTCCTCGATCGTGATCGGCGCCTCGAGCAGCGCCCCGATCGCGTTGGCCAGGGCGAACGAGTCCTCCACCGGCATCCCGGCCCGCAGCCCCTCACCGCTCGCGCCGGTGGAGAGCAGCGAGCGGAGCAGCACGACCAGCTGGGCCCATGTCGCGCCGCCCGCGAGGCCGAGCAGGACGACACCGCTGCGCTCGACGCGCTCGCGCAGGTCCTGGCCGAGGTCGAGCGGTGCGCGGACCACGAGGGCGGGCGCCCGGCAGGCGACCGCGCGGTCGATCAGGACCGGCAGGTCCCCGGCATCGGCGGTGGTGCACAGGAGCAGGGCTCCGGGACGGGCAGGCGCCTGTTCGCGGGGGTCGTCGATGACGACGTCGGTGATCGCAGCCGTCGGCTCGACGGCGCCCGCGAGGACCTCGAGCAGGGTGCCCGCGAACGTCCTCACGACGTGGTCGAGCCGGGCTCCGGGGCTTCCGGGCGGGCTTCCGGGGCTGGTCGTCATGGGCACCGTCCACTCGTTCTCGCTGCCCGGCACTCTACTTCCGTTCGTGAATCGGCACCGAATCGGGTCGGAGATTGGTCAATCGGCACGATGCCCCGCCGGACGGAGCGCAACAGACTGGAACACGCCGCGTATCTCGTATCCCGTATCCCGTACGCGTATCTCATATCCCGTATCCCGTATCCCGTATCCCGTACGCGTGTCCCGTGTCCCGTGCCCGCCCCGCTTGAAGGAGCTCAAGAACCGTGGCTTCCGCCACCTACCCCCACTTGCGCCTCGACGCCGACGCCCTCGACCGCAACATCCGGGCCATGGCCGACTGGTGCAAGACCCATGACGTGGTGCTCGCTCCGCACGTCAAGACGACGATGTCCGCCCACGTCGTCGAACGGCAGATGGCGGCCGGCGCGGTCGGCGTCACCGTGGCCACGGTCGACCAGGTCGCGACCGTGCTCGGCTGGGGGCACAGCAGTGTCCTCGTCGCGAACGAGGTCGTGGACCCGTACGGTCTCGCCCGGCTGCGCGACTGGCTCGCGGCCGATCCTGAACGGCGTATCCGCTGCTTCGTCGACTCCGCGGCGGGGGTCGTCGCGGCGCACCAGGTGTTCGACGGCCAGGGCCCCGCCCTCGAACTCCTCCTGGACATCGGCGCTCCCGGCGGCCGCACGGGCCTCCGCGATGCCCGGCAGGCCCGCCGTGTCGCGGAGCTGGTCAGGGCCGCCCCGGGGCTGCGGCTCGTGGGAGTCGCCGGGTACGAGGGCGTCGCACCCAACACCCGGGACGACGAGACGATCGCGGCGGTGGACGAGCACTGCCGCAACGTCCGCGACACGTACCTGAATGTCGCGGACCTCTTCGAGACCGACCGGCCCGTGTACTCGATGGGCGGCTCGGCCTTTCCCGACCGTGTGGTGGCCTTCCTGCCGACGGAGGCCCAGGTCCCCGGCACGGTCCGGTTGCTCCGGTCCGGCTGCTACGTCACGCACGACCACGGCGTCTACGCCCGCATGAGCCCGGTCCCCGGCCTCGTCCCCGCGCTGACCGTGCGCGCGGTCGTCGTGTCGGTCCCCGAGATCGGCACCGCCGTCGTCGGAGCCGGGAAAAGGGACCTTCCCTACGATGCCGACGCACCGGCCCTCCTGTCCGCCCGCGCCGCGAACGGGCAGCTCAAGACCGGTGTCGCAGGACGCGTGCGCGCGCTGTACGACCACCACGCGGTCCTGTCCGACGCGCGCAACCTGGAGGTGACCGATGTCGTCGAGTTCGGGCTCTCGCATCCGTGCTCGGCCTTCGACCGCTGGCCCGCCTACCTCGTCACCGACGAGCGGGGCGAGGTGGTCGACGTCTGGCGCACCGACTTCCGTCGGTCGTCGATCGAGCAGGACGAATGACCGAACAGGACGAGTAACCGAACAGGACAGGTGACGAAACAGGACGGATCACCGCGTCAGGGCACGAGCGCGTGCTCGGTGAACCGGCCGCAGGAGCGGAAGCCCAGGCGGCGGTAGACGGGCTCGCCGTCCTCGGAGGCCTGCAGGACCGCGACACGCCGGCCGTGGTCGCGAGCCGTGTGCAGCGTGGCGAGGGTGATGGCGCCGCCGAAGCCGCGGCGGCGGTCGGCGGCCAGCGTGCTGATGTCGAAGATCCCCGCGACGCCCGCGTGGTGGAAGGTCTCGGCCGAGCAGACCGGGCGGCCGTCCACGTACCCGACCAGGTAGCGGGCCGGGCAGTCGGCGGCCAGCGCCTGCGGGGCCGCCCGGTCGAAGAAGAGGCGGACGGTGTCGGCGGGCGGGTCCCAGTTGGCGGCCAGGACGGTGGCGTAGTCGGCGAGTTGCTCCGGCGTGGACACCGGACGGATGTCCAGCCCCTCCGCGCGTGCCGGAGGCAGGCCGTCGGTCAGCTCGGCCCACATGGTCGTCTCCTCTTCGGAGGCAGGAAGACCGGCGGCCGACAGACGCTCGCTCAGATCCCCCGGGGCGGAGGCGGGTCCGACCCACCACGAGAACGTGCGGCCGGTGGCGGCGAGCGCCCCGACCGTCTCGGCGATCCGTGCCGGGCGCTGTCGGGGGTGAAGCGGGCGGTGGCGACGATGTCGAAGGTGTCGTCGTCGAGGCCGCTGTCGGCGACCAGGAGGTCGTCGGTCGCCGTGACGGTCGCGCCCCGCGTCCTCCGATGCAGGTGGCAGGCGTGCTCGGCCAGGTTCTGTTCCATCCTGGCGGGCAGGTCGCCTTGGGAGAGGGGCTGGCCTTCCATGGGGTTCGTCGAGTCCATGGCGCTTGATTGTCCCGGACGGTCCTGCGCAGCCCCCGGCAGCACTCCGCCCCCTCTTTCGTGTGTTTCTCGGCCCCGGACCAATCCGGCCCCGCCCCTCGCTCCGAATCACCGGTGAACGGAACCGGTAAGCCGTCTGGGCCCCTTGCGCGGCGGCACGAGGAAGACCACGGGAGTGGTCGACGAGGGAGTCACATGAGGTCGGCGGAGACTGCCCGTGCCACGCCGCCCCCACCGTCGAGAGCGGACCTCGACATGCTGCTCACCGAGGTGGCCCGTGGCGACCAGGGCTCCTTCAGCAGGGTGTACGACGCGGTCAGCGGGCCGGTGCTCGGTCTGGTGCGCAGCGTCCTGCGTGACCCGGCGCAGTCGGAGGAGGTCGCCCAGGAGGTGCTGATCGAGGTCTGGCGGACCGCGGCGCGGTTCCGGCCGGACAAGGGCAGCGCCATGACGTGGGTGATGACCCTGGCCCATCGGCGTGCCGTGGACCGGGTGCGCTCCGCGCAGGCGCGTGCCGAGCGCGAGCACAAGGCCGCGCTCCTCGACCGCACACCCGCGTACGACGACGTGACCGAACAGGTCGAGGCGCGCCTGGAACGGCAGCGCGTACGCCGCTGTCTGCGCGCGCTGACCGAGCTGCAGCGCGAGGCGGTGACGCTGGCCTACTACCGGGGGCTCACCTATCGGGAGGTCGCCCAGCTGCTGACGCTCCCGTTGGGGACCGTGAAGACCCGGCTGCGCGACGGTCTCATCCGGCTGCGCGACTGTCTGGGAGTGAGCGCATGACCGCCGCGGATCTGCACACCTGCACCGGCGCCTACGTCCTGCACGCGCTCGCGCCCGCCGAGCGCGCGGAGTTCGAGCGGCACCTGGCCGACTGCACGGCCTGCGCCCAGGAGGTACGGGAGTTGGCCGCGACCACCGCGCACCTCGGCCTCGCCGTCGCCACCCAGCCGCCCCCGCACATGAAGGAACAGGTGATGGCGCGGATCACCGGGGTGCGGCAGGAACCGCCCCGGGTGCCGCAGCGCGGCGGCGTACGCACGTGGTCGCGTTCGCTGCCGCGGTTGGCGCTCGCGGCCTGTCTGGCGGCGGCGACGGCCCTGGGCGGGACCGCGGTGTGGCAGCACCGGTCGGCCGAGGAGGCCAGGCAGCAGGCCCAGCGCGCCGAGCGGCAGGCGGATGCCCTGGCCGCCGTGCTCGCCGCGCCCGACGCGCGGACCAGTACCGGCAGGCTCGGCGGTGACGCGACGGCCACGGTCGTCGTCTCGCGGGCCAGGGACCGCGCGGCCGTCCTGGTGTCGGATCTGCCGAAGCCGGAAGACGGCAGGGTGTACCAACTGTGGTTCGACGACGGCGGGAAGAAGATGCGGTCCGCCGGCTTCCTGCAGGGCTCCGGCGGCGAGAGCGCCACGCTTTTGGACGGCCCCGTCGGCGACGCGTCCGGCATGGGCGTCACCGTCGAGCCCGCGGGCGGCTCCGCGCAGCCGACGACCGCTCCGCTCGCCCTGCTGGCCTTCCCGTCCTGACCTCCAGTACGCCGTCCACGCCTCCCTGACCTGCACATAAGCATCGGGCCCCACCCCGATCGAGTGAACGACCAAGCCGCGATCCCCTCGGCTCCGAATCATCACCGTGAGCACAAGAGGGAACTCAGCGATCAAGGGCGCCATGGCCGCGCTCGGCGGCCTGCTGTCCGGCGCTGCCGCGCTGGCCGTCGCGGAGCTCGTCTCCACGGCGGTCAGGGCCGGTGCCGGTCCGGTCACGGCCGTCGGCGGCGCGGTCATCGACCGCACCCCGGCTTCGGTGAAGGACTGGGCGATCCGCCGGTTCGGCACCGACGACAAGCTGGTCCTGCAACTGGGCATCCTCGCCGCGCTCGCCCTGTTCGCCCTGGCCCTCGGCCTGCTGTCCCTGCGCCACCGACGCACCGCTTCGGCCGGGGTCCTGCTCGTCGGCGTGGTCGGTGCCTTCGCCGCGACCGGGCGTCCGGACTCGACCGGCGCGCAGGACTCCGTGCCGTCGCTGTGCGGGGCGGTCGTGGGAGCGGGCGTGCTGTACATGCTGTCGGGCCGCCTCGCCCGGCAGCCGTCCCCCGCGACGAACGACGGCGGCCCTTCGGGTTCGGCCTCCGACCCCAGCGACTCCAACCTCAGCGGCTTCGGCCCCAGCGAATTCGATCCCGGCGACCTCGACCCCAGCGACTTCGACACCGGCGACCTCGACCCCAGCAGCCTCGACACCGGCGACCTCGACCCCAGCAGCCTCGGCACCGGCGACTTCGACCGCCGAGGCTTCGTCCTCGCCGCCGCGGGTGTGGCCGTCGCCTCCACCGGTGCCTGGCTGCTCGGCCGACGCCTCAACGCGAGCAGCGCGGCCGACGCCGAGGCGTCGCGAGCCTCGGTCCGCCTGCCCGAACCGGCCTCGCCCGCCCCTGAGCTGCCGCGCGGCGTGGACCTCCGGGTCCGTGGGGTCGCGCCCTTCACCACTCCGAACCGCGACTTCTACCGCGTGGACACCGCGCTCCGCGTCCCACGCCTCGACGCCGCGGACTGGCGGATGCGCCTGCACGGAAAGGGCGTGGGAAAGCCGCTCGCGCTCGACTTCCAGGGCCTTCTGCGCCGCCGCCTCATCGAGCGGGACATCACCTTGACCTGCGTGTCCAACGAAGTCGGCGGCCCTTATGTGAGCTCCGCCCGCTGGCTCGGCGTACGCCTGGACGAGCTGTTGCGCGAGGCCGGGGTGGCGCCGCCCTCCAAGGGCGGCCCGGCCGACCAGCTCGTGGCCCGCTCCGTCGACGGCATGACCATCGGCACCCCCGTGGAGACCGTCATGGACGGCAGGGACGCGATGCTCGCCGTCGCCATGAACGGCGAGCCGCTCCCCTTCGAGCACGGCTTCCCCGTCCGGATGGTCGTCCCCGGCCTCTACGGCTACGTGTCGGCGTGCAAGTGGATCCAGGACATCGAGCTGACGACGTTCGACGCGTACGACGCCTACTGGGTGAAGCGCGACTGGGCGCGGGAAGCGCCGATCAAGACCCAGTCCCGTATCGACACCCCCAAGCCCTTCGCCTCCCCGAAGGCGGGAAAGGTCACCGTCGCCGGAGTGGCCTGGGCCCAGCACCGGGGCATCGCGCGCGTCGAGGTCCGCGTCGACGACGGGCCCTGGCAGACGGCCCGTCTCGCCCCCGAAGGGCCCATCGACACCTGGCGGCAGTGGAGTTGGGAGTGGTCCGCGCCGCCCGGCTCCCACACGCTCCAGGTCCGCGCCACCGACCGGACCGGCGCCACGCAGACCGCCGAGCGCACCCGGACCATCCCGGACGGCGCTTCCGGACGGCACTCGGTGGTGGTCCGCGTGACCTGACCCGCTCATCCCCCTCAGCTCTCTCCCTCACCCCCGTCCGCGAACTCGCGGAAACCGGCCCCTCCATGAGGTTCATGAGGGCCGCCCAACCAAGGAGAAGACCATGAACACCACGCTCCACGTCCGCCGCGTGGCCGCCGCCACGACGGCCGTGCTCGCCCTGTCGCTCTCGCTGGTCGCGTGTTCCGACGACGACGGCAAGGACAAGGCCGCGGGATCCGCCGCCCAGAGCGAGGCGAGCGAGTCGGCCGGTTCCGGCGAAGGCAGCGACGCGACCACCACGGACAAGCCCTTCGGCCCCGCCTGCTCCTCCGTTCCCAAGGAGGGCGCGGGAAGCTTCGACGGCATGGCCAAGGACCCCGTCGCCACGGCCGCGTCGAACAACCCGGCCCTGTCGACCCTGGTCACCGCGGTCAAGAAGGCGGGACTGGTCGACACCCTCAACAACGCCGAGAACATCACGGTGTTCGCGCCCACCAACGACGCCTTCGCCAAGATCCCGAAGGCCGACCTCGACAAGGTCCTCAACGACAAGGAGCAGCTCACCAAGGTGCTGACGTACCACGTCGTCGGCCAGAAGCTGACCCCGACGCAGTTGGAGGACGGCTCCTACGAGGCGTTGGAGAAGAGCAAGTTGACCACGTCCGGATCCGATGAGTCGTACGAGGTGAACGACTCCGCGAAGGTCGTGTGCGGCAACGTCCCGACCGCCAACGCCACCGTCCACATCATCGACACCGTCCTGATGCCGAAGATGTGACGGCCCGCCCGGGGCGCGGGCTGGGCGCCGCCGGGCCGAGGCGGCCGACCCCCGTGACGGGGGTCGGCCGCCCACTGGCGAGGGCCGGAACGGGGGCGGGTTACGGCACTTCGCAGACGTGGTGCCCGCGGCAGTTGAGGTCGGTGTCGGTGAGGAGCGCGCCCTTGAGTTCGGCACCGGTCAGGTCCGCGCGGTTCAGATTCGCTCCGGAGAGGTTCGCCCCGGTGAGGTCGGCGCCGGTGAGATCCGCGGAACCGGCCTGCGCCCGGGTCAGGTCGGCACCCGCGAGGTCCGCCTGGGCGAGCCGCGCTCCGGACAGCTCCGCCTCGGTCAGCCGCGCACCTCTCAAGTCCGCGCCGGTGAGCACGGCATGCGTCAGATCGGCACCGGCCAGGGTCGCGTCGGGCAGCGACGCCCCCGTGAGGTCCGCCCCCGCCAGGTCCGCGGAGAGCAGACCGGCCTCCCTCAGGTCCGCACCCCGCAGGTCGACCGCCACGAGGTCCAGATCCCGCAGGTCAGCGCCGCTCAGGTCGGGCCGCACGCCGGGGTGCCTGCCGCGCCAGGCGTTCCAGGCGGGCGCGCCCTGCCGGATCACGTCGATCTGCTCGCCTCCGCCGGGTGCGGGCACTGCCTCGTGCGCCGAGGCCACGGGCGCGGATTCCGGCGCCTCGGCCGCGCCGCCGGGCGCCGCGTTCGCGGTCGGGACCAGCGTGAGGGCGGCGGCTGCGGTGGCGGTGGCGGTGATCGCGGCGTTGAGCAGGGAGTGACGGCGGTCGCGCATGTCGGCCTTTCCGAGGAGGTGGGGGGACGTGTGGAGTGAATCAGGGGCGATCACATGTATGCCGTTCGACCCGCTGTGCGACCCCAGGCGAAGCGCAGCGTCCGCCCACTGGGCGGCGGCTGTTCGTGGCAGACGTCGGCCACTTGGTCCTAAGTGACAGCGCACCTCACTCAACAGCACGACCGTGCAAAGGAGTTGAGGCGAGACATCAGGCAAAACGGTTCCGCTGACGCCCGGTCACAGAGACGAGCCAAAGAAGCGGATCACAGAGACGAAGCGCTCGACACCGAACTCGTGGCGGTGGCCGACGAGAGCTGCCGGATCAGCCTGTTCGAGCTGCGCTCAGCACGCCCGCTCGGCCCACCCCGGCGCCTGCCCAGGGCGGCGACCTCACTCGAAGTCTCGGCGCATGGCCTCACCACGGCCATGGGCACGGCGGTGGCGTTCGTTCGCGCGGGGTCCCGGGCTGGCGACGGTGGTGCGTGACGCGATGCCCGCTCCCGTTCGGCCCACCATCGCGAGCCCGACCGCCCACGCCCCACGTCTCGGTACGCGACGCAAGGACTCGGCACGCTCGGCGGACGCCCGGTCCCGCTCGGCCCGACGCCCGGTCAGGGACCCGAGGCAGGCCGCCGCGGCCGCGGAGATCCTCGACGCCCGGTACGCGGTGCCGATGCACTACGAGGCGGAGCAGCCGGACAAGATCGCGGGCTACGTCGAAGTCCTGGACCCCGAGGCCGAGTTCCGTACGTACGCCGGACGGCGCGCACACGTGGCGGCCGTCCAGGAATGGCTGGACCTGGGCCACATGACCACAAGCCCGTCGACCTGCCCGTGGACCTGCCCGTCGACCTGCCCAGCCTGCCCGGCGCCCACAGCGGCGAGGATCCACCGCACCCGAGCTCAGGCAGGCACCACCGCAACCGGGCACTGCGCGTGCAGCAGCACCGCGTTGGCCGCCGAACCCACGAGGAACGAGTCGGCGTTCACTCGGCGGCGGTGGCGGCCCACCACCAGCAGGTCCGCTGTCTGCGAGGCGACGACGAGGCGGCCCGCCGCGTCGGCCGCGGTGACCACCTGGTCGACGGCCACGTCGGCGTAGCGCTCGGCGAAGGGGCGCAGCCTCTCGTCCTGGCTCTGCGTCAACTCCTTCTCCACCCGCGGGCTTTCGGCCCCGCCCGCCGCGTCGACGTATCCGCCCATGAGCGCCAGCGTGGACAGCGGTACGGGGTACGTGGTGATCGCCTGGAGTCGCGCGCCCCTGCGCCGGGCCTCCTCGAACGCGAACTCCACCGCGGCGTCGCTCGTCTCGTCGGGAGCCAGGCCCAGCACGACCCTCTCGAACGTACCCACCGCCTCGACCGCCTCGGTCCGTGCCGCGTGCGGTACGACGACCACCGGGCAGGCCGCCCGCGCCGCGCACGCCCGGCTGACGGAACCCAGCAGCAGGCTCGCGAAGCCCCCGCGCCCCCGTGAACCGAGCACCAGGAGCTGCGCCTCGTCGCTCAGCGAGACCAGCGTGGAGGTCGGGCTCCCGTCGACCGTGGTGTAGCGCACGGACGGCAGGTCCTGGCGCCCTTCGAGCGACTCCCGCACCGCGGCGAGGACCGGGACCTGTTCCACGGGCGGCATGGCGAGCGGGGTGCCCGGCATGGGAAGAGCCTTGACGTAATCGGCCCGGACGTGGACGACGAGCAGCTCCGCGTCCCGGCTCCGCGCGGCGTCGAGCGCCCAATCGAGAGCCTTGAGGCTGTGGTCGGATCCGTCGACTGCGGTGATGACCGGAAGGCTGTTCATGATCCCCATCCTGCGCCCGCCGACGGCCGCACGGCAGGGACGAAAGGCCCGAACGGACGAACGAAATCAGTCAGACTCGGCGGCATGCTGCTGCCCCTCTCCCACGCGAAGTCCGAGCTCGTCGAGGTCGTCCGCGTCACCGACCCCGCCAGGCACATCACCTCCGAGGACCTGACGGGCGACACCGTCGCGCTGTGGGAGGGGGACGAAGCCCGGCAAGCCCTGGCGCTGATCGGCGACCTGCCGGGCGGCGAGGCGTACCGCTGCTTCCTGCCCGGGTGGGGGATACGGGCCCACGGCACCACCGGCCCCCTCTTCGAGATCGCTTTCTGCTTCCGCTGCCACGGCGCCCGCGTCTGGGGCCCGGACGTGCCCGCCGCGCAGCAGGGCCAGACCTTCGACGCCGAGAGCCCTGCCGCGGGCGAGTTGCTGCGTCGTTTCCGTGCCTGCGCCGACGCCTGCTAGGG
The DNA here is from genome assembly GCF_040647455.1 of Streptomyces sp. NPDC041068. NCBI lineage: Bacteria > Bacillati > Actinomycetota > Actinomycetes > Kitasatosporales > Streptomycetaceae > Streptomyces > Streptomyces sp. NPDC041068. The sequence continues at coordinate 85,379 of NZ_JBEZCG010000008.1, read as the reverse complement.
GTTCTCGACGGCGTCCGGATGGCCGGTCGCGTACGCCAGCGGGGGCGCGATCGCCTGGGCGTCGGCTCCTTCTCCGACCCACAGGCCGATGAAGAGCGCGGCGGTCGCCTCCAGGAGCCCGGCGCGTTCGAGTCCGCCGCCGGCCGCGGGCTCGCAGCCCACGTTCCGTACCAACTCGCGTACGCGCGCGAGTGCCGCCTCGTCGTCCCCGCAGACCGGGACGACCAGCCGCCGCCCGTCGAAGCGGGGCGGCGCCATGCGCCATACGCCCTCGTGGCAGAGGTTGAACGCCTTGACCACGTGGGCTTCCGGTGCCGCCGCGGCCAGCTGCCGCGCGGCCGAGGGACCTCCTTGCGTCAGCAGCCGGAAGCCCGGCCCGACCGGGTTGGAGCAGTCGATCAGCGTCTTGCCGCCCAGAGGCTCCCGCAGCTCCCGCGCCACGTCCGCCCCGGCGCCGTAGGGCAGCGCGGCCAGCACCACTTCCCCGAATGCGGCCGCCGCGCCGAGACCGACCGCCTCCGCGCCGCCCCCGACACGCTCCACGAGCCGCTCCGCCTTGCGTATGTCCCGTCCCCCGACGGCCACTTCGTGCCCGGCCCGCACCCAGTGGGTGGCGAGCGCGTCCGCCATGTTGCCCGTGCCCAGTACGCCGATTCTCATCACGCATTCCCTCCCATGAACCGCCCGGATCCAGCAGCCGCTCGGATCCAGGACCTGCTCCGATCGATGACAACGACGCTAGAGATCCCTTCAGGCACCATTTGGTACGTGACCACTGACGCCTTTCTCGCCGACTGCCGCGCCCGCCTCGCCTTCGACCTGCTCTCCAACACCTGGAACGCCGTGGTGATATGGGCGCTGCGCGACGGCCCCAAGCGCCCGGTCGACCTGCGTGAGCAGATCGGCGGGATCAGCTCCAAGGTCCTGACGGAGACGCTGCGGCGCCTGCAGTTCAACGGCCTCGTCGAACGGCAGGCGCATCCTGGAGGGGCCGGAGAGACTGGAAGGACCGGAGTAACCGGAGTAACCGGAATGGCCGGAGAGACAGGAGCGGCCCAAGCGACCCGAGCGATCCGAGCGACAGCGCGGGTCGAGTACCGGCTCACCGACCTGGGCCGCACCCTCCTGGCCCCGATCGACGCTTTCGGAGCGTGGGCCTTCGAGCACGGCGACGAGGTCATGGCCGCCCAGGAAGCGGACGGCGGGCGGCAGCGAGAGTAGAGAAAAGCAGAGAGAACTAGAGAAAAGCAGAGCTACGCGGAGATTGCGAGGTACGAGGTGTCGCTGGGGCTGGCGGTGGAACCGCACGGACAGGGCTGGACGCAACTGGCCGAGTTCGGGGTGGCCCTCGTGCTGTCCGGAGCCATCGGGGTCGAGCGGGAGATCCGTCAGAAGGCCGCGGGACTGCGGACGTACACCACGGTCGGCGTGGGCGCCGCGCTGTTCACGCTGGTCAGCAAGTACGGCTTCAGCGATGTCCTGCAGAGCGGCACCGTGTCCGTCGACCCCTCACGAATGGCCGCCCAGATCGTCTCGGGGCTCGGCTTCATCGGCGCGGGCGTGATCTTCGTTCAGCGCGGGTCGGTGCGCGGGCTCACCACCGCCGCGACGATCTGGCTCACGGCCGCCGTCGGTTCGGCCGCCGCTGCCGGACTGCCCATCCTCGCCACGCTGGCGACCGCGGCCTACTTCCTTGTCGCGTACGGGATAAGGCCGCTGGCCCATCGGCTGCCCGCGCTGCGCTCGGCGCCCGCGGAGTTCCGGGTCACCTGCCTCTCCCGCCCGGGCCTGCTGCACGATCTCGTCGAGCAGTGCGAACGCGCCGGGTTCTCCGTGGCCGGACTGCGCAGCGACCCCGCCGTCCCCGCGTACGACGCCGTGCGCGATCAGGAGCGTACGACGGAGGTGGTCGTCTCCGTCGTGGGGCGGGCCGATCCGAGCGCGCTCACCGCGGGTCTCGCCGACGTCCCCGGTGTGCTGGCCTGCCACCGCGACGCGTCCCGCGACGAATGACACCGCACGCCTGACGCCTCTCCGGTGGCCGGCGGAGCCGCTCAGACGGCCGAGGGACCGGAGTACTCCAGGGCCAGGACGTCGGCCAGGTCGCGCAGGCACTCCTCGAAGACGGGCTCCAGGTCGGAGTACGCGAAGTCCAGCTGGTGCAGAACTTCCATGCACAGCAGGCCGTACAGCCGGGTCCAGCACTTCAGGAAGACGTGGGCGGCCTCGGGCGGCAGCCGTCCTTCGATGGTGTCCGCGTAGGTGGCCAGTTGGTCGCGCAGCGACTGAGGCAGCTCGGCCGGGCGCGGCACCGGGAAGGGCCGCGTCTGCCACAGCTCCACCGTCAGGTCGAGCAGGACCTGCTCGAAGCGCAGCGCCGCCTGGTGCCGCACCGAGTCCTGCTCACGGTTCGACGGGGTGATGGGCGCGGCGAAGATCCAGCCGAACTCGGCCGGGTGGTCGACCGCCCAGGTGCGCATGGCGCGGCAGACCACGAGGATCCGCTCGTCGATCGGCGCCTCGGCGCGGGCGTCGCGGGCCTCTTCCATCGCGGCGGCCAGTTCGCGGAAGAAGTCGGCGGTCACCGCGCCGACCAGCTGATCGTGGCCTGCGTAGTAGTGGTAGAGGGCCGGGCCGCTCATGCCCACCTGCCGGGCGACCGCGTTGACGGTGACCGCCGCAGGGCCCTTCTCGACCAGCAGCGTGCGCGCGGCCGCATGGATCTCTTCCAGGGTGGCCTGGCGCAGCCGCTCTCGTCGGCTGGTCGTACGTGCGGACATCGTCGCCCCTCTCCTCGCTCCGTCGGTGCTCCTCGGAGATCTTCCGTGATCTTCGGCGATCTCGGAACCGTTGACATCCTAGAGCTTCTCTGTTCATTTAATACCTCTAGAACTTCTAGCGTCCATAAGGAGCAACGATGAAGCTTCGCGCACAAGCGGCAAGGGCAGCGAGGGCCGCAAGGGAGGGCACAGCGATGAAGGCAACCGTCGTGGGCGGCGGCATCGGCGGGCTCGCCGCGGCGGTCGCCCTCCATCAGCGGGGCTGGCAGGTCGAAGTCCTCGAACGGGCACCCGCGTTCACGGAGGTCGGCGCGGGCCTGTCGATCCAGCCCAACGGCTTACGCGCACTGGACGAAATCGGCCTGGGCGACCGCGTACGCAGCAGCGGACTTACCGATCCGGTCACGGGAATCCGCACTGCCAACGGGAGTTGGCTGATCCGCAACGACATAGCCGACCTCAAACGGCGGTTCGGGTCATGGGCGACGGTGCACCGCGCCGACCTGATCGACCTGCTGCGCGCGGCCCTCCCCGCCCAGGCACTTCGACCCGGCATCGATGTACGCCACGTGCAACCCGACGGAACGGTGGTCCACAGCGGCGGTTCCTCGACGGCCGACCTGGTGGTGGGCGCCGACGGCGTGCACAGCGTGACGCGCCGGTCCCTGTGGCCGCATCTGCCAGGACCGCGCTATGTCGGCTACACCACCTGGCGGTTCATCGCCCCGCCGCACCAGGTCGAAGGCAGCGTGGAGACCTGGGGCAGGGGCGAACGGTTCGGTCAGGTGCCGATGCCCGACGGCCGCGTCTACTGCTACGTGATGGCCAACGCCCCGGCGGACTCGCGCACCGCACTGGAGGAGTTGCGCGCACGGTTCGCCCACTGGCACGACCCCATCCCCGCCCTGCTGCGCTCCGCGCGTCCCGACGCGGTACTGCAGCACGACACGTATGAACTGCCCAAGCTGCGCAGCTACGTTCACGGCAAGGCCGCCGTCCTGGGCGACGCCGCCCACGCCATGACTCCCAACCTCGGCCAAGGCGCCTGCCAGGCACTCGAGGACGCGGTCACGCTCGCGGCCACCGTCGACACGCACGGCGTATCCGCGGGCCTGGAGGCCTACGACCGCTCCCGCCGGCCACGCACCCAGATGATCGCCCGCCTCTCCCGCCAGGTCGGGTCCCCCGCACACTGGACGTCCACTTCGCTGACCACCCTGCGCGACGCGGCGCTCCCGCGCCTGCCCAGCGCACTCTTCGAGCGCTCGCTGACACCTACGTACACCTGGACGGCCCACGCAGCACCACACGTCGGCTGATCAAAGGTCGCCGTCCGCGATCTGCAACAAGGCGATCCGATAAGCCCTTTCGGCGGTCTCGGCCTCGATGAACCCGGGTGCCTCGAGACAACACCGCGCCAGGGCCTGCACGCGCCCATCCGCACCCTGCACGCTCCCTGGCGCGGCACGCCGCAGGGTCCACCCGGAGCGGGTACCGAACGGCACCTTCCGGCCGGAGCGGGCAGGCGGGGGACACCGCAGGGAGGCGGCCCGCATCACGCGCGCGGGCCGAGGAAGGCAGGATGGCCATGTCCATGGAGCCGGGCAAGCCTCGGAAGGACGGGATCGAACGGACCGCGCAGGCGGAGCCCAAGTCCGCGCTCGAGTCCCTCCTCGGCCCCCGGCTCCCTCGGTTGTGTCCAGGACTACATCGACGAGGTCGTCGAGGGGGCCAAATACCGCAAAGGGCCGGAGACTTCCGTCACGAACACCGCGATCAGTATCGCCGACGCGATCGAGATGGGCCGAGACGGGGCCGAGACGGGCCGAGATGGGCAATGCCGGAGCGCGGGCCGTTGCCGCGGATGCCGTCGGCCGAGATCCGTCTCGGCAAGGCAAGCGCGACGCGGCAGCCGCGTCCGGACGGAACCCACGTGACGCGGACAACAAGGCCTCTGCCCGCTTCCACCTCCCCGAAACAGCCCGCCACCTCGACGCGCTCCCCACAATCCACTTCACCGGCCGACGACCGCGACCGCGATCGTGATCGCCGCATCTCCCACCCCGGGTCGGAGGGCCTGTTGATTCCCTAGGGCCGGAGCCGGACCACGGGGCCCGCGATTAATCGTGTGCCTCCAGCAGGGCACGCGCGTTATCGTCGGCGCCATGAACGTCACCGGCCCACGCACCACCGCGACCGCGCGAGCGACCAGCTCGCCGGTTGCCGCCGCCTGACGTACCCCTTTCCCATCGGCGACCGGAAACGGCCCGCCGATGGTCTCGCGGCTCCTCGCCCTGATTCCGGTGATCGTGCGCATCCGTTGTCCGGCGCCTCACGTGTCCTGTACGCGAAGGAGCCGTCCCATGAACACCGAAGACATCATCCGTACGTTCGTCGAGTACTTCGAGGAGCGCGGACACCACCGCACCACCGGCTCGACGCTGCTGCCGCCGCCCGGTGACCCCGTGCTGTTCACCACCTCCGGCATGCACCCCCTCACCCCCTACCTGGAGGGGCGTCCGCACCCCCTGGGCAGGCGCCTGGTGAACGTGCAGCGCTGCCTGCGCACCACCGACCTGGAGGAAGTCGGCGACCCCACCCACCTGACGGTCTTCGAGATGCTCGGCACCTGGTCCCTCGGCGACTACGAGGGCCCGCAGAGCCTCCGCTGGGGGTACGAGCTGTTCACCGAAGGGTTCGGCATCGATCCGGGGCTGCTGCACGCCACTGTCTTCGGCGGGGACGACCAGGTCGGGCCGGACACGGATTCCCTGGAGGTATGGCAGGAGCGGGGCATCCCCGTGGAGCTCACCGTCGAGGACAACTGGTGGTCCAACGGCCCGACCGGCCCGTGCGGTCCCGACTCGGAGTTCTTCCTGTGGACCGGTGACACCCCGCCGCAGTCGACGCCCACCCAGGACGACCGCTGGGTGGAGGTGTGGAACCACGTGATGATGCGCCACCGCCGGCTCCCCGACGGGTCACTCGTTCCGCTCCCCCAGCGCAACGTCGACACCGGCCTCGGCCTGGAGCGGCTGGCCTCGCTCCTGCAGGGCAAGACGTCGGTGTTCGAGTGCGACGTCTTCGACCCCTGGCGTCGTCTCGTACCGGTTCTGTGGCCGCTCGACGAACCCTCCCTGCGGCTGGTCAGCGACCATCTGCGCTCGGCCATGGTGGTGATCGGCGACGGGGTGCGGCCGTCCGCCACCGGTCGCGGCTACGTCCTGCGCCGACTGGTACGGCGCGTGCTCACCGTCCTGTGGCGCGACGATCCCTCACGCGGGCTCGGGGATCTGCCGGACGAGTTGTTCCTGCACACCAGCTCTCACTTCCGCCAGGAGACGGACGTGGACGGCATGCGGCGTGTGCTGCGGGACGAGGAGACGCGGTTCAGGAAGCTCCTGGAACGCGGTCGGCAGGTGCTGGCCCGGCCCCGGTTCCGTGGCCCGCTGAGCGAGGACGACTTCCACTACCTCCACGACACCCACGGGCTGCCGCGCGACCTCGTCCTGAGCCTGCTGGCCGCCTGACGGCACGCTCCCGGTCCCGCCGCCCGCCATCACTCCCAGACGAGGCGGCCTCGGTCAGGTCGACGAACTCGCCGTACCGCCGCCGGGGAGGGGGCAGCAGCACGGGGCGATCTTCTCCCACTGCTGGTCGGTGCCCAGCGGTAGCAGTGTTTCGTGGGCGCGGATCTGCTCCTCGGTGCGCGGCAGGGGCAGGGCCGTGAAGTTGCGGGGCGCGTGCTGCTCGACCCATGCCTCGACGCGTGCCCAGGCGGTGCGGGTCTGTCGGGCGTGACGGCGGGCTCCGGAATGGGCGGGCGTCCGCCGGGTGTTCGAGGAGACATGACCACTGACCACCGCACGATCACCAACCCGGCCACCCTCCACGACCCGACCCCGTTCGGCTACAGCCACGCCGTCTCGGCACCCGGCGAACTCGTCTTCATCGGCGGCCAGTACGCCTCCGACGCCAACGGCGCCCCCGTCCCCGGCACCTTCGCCGAACAGGTGGACCTGGCCCTTGACCGGCTGCGGTCGGCGCTGGAAGGGGTGGGCCTCGGCTATGAACACGTGGTCCGGCTCGGCTCCTTCATCGTCGACCACGACCTGGAGAAGCTGGAGGCCCTGGGCAAGGCCCTGCACGCCCGCTTCGGCGAGCGCCTGCCCGCCCAGACACTGAGCGGCGTGGCCTCGCTCGCGATGCCGGGGATGCTGTTCGAGGTGGACGCGGTGGCGGTACGGCCGTAGCTCCTGGCCCTGGAACCAGGAACCAGAACCAGGAGCCAGGAGCCAGGGGCACCCCGGGCGGGCCACGAAGATCTCACGGCGTCGTCTTCGACTGGGCCTCGGTGCGTTCCACCGGAATCCACAGTTCGGCGTCCGCCCGCTTCCCGTCCGGGGACACCTGCGTACGAAGGATCTCGGGACCCGGCCTGCTCCGGTACGGGTTGGACGGGAACCACTGCGTGAACACGTCCCGCCACAGATACTGGAGCGCCTGCGGGAACGGCCCCGAGTTCTCGAAGACGGCCCACGCCCCCGCGGGGACGGCGAGCGCGTCCAGGTCCTCGGGAACCTCGGCCCCGCTCACCACGCCGTGGTAGTAGTCGAGTTCGGTTCCCTCCGCCCGGCACGGGGCGAGGTCGTCGCTCACGGCGACGATGCCCTTCGGCTCCTGGTCGGACAGCGCGCTGATGCGCCGCATCGTCTCTTTGTCGACGCTCCGGATGAAATCGGCGATCGCCGGATTCACCCCCTCGTGGACGAGCGGGACGCGGGCCTTCCTGCCGACCACGCGGAACTGCTCCTTCTCCACGACGCGGTATCGCATGCTGCTGCTCCCTTCCACGATGAGGCGGAAGGACATGCGTGGCTGGGAGTGCAGAGCCGCGCCGGCACGCCTGGCCTCGCTTGGCCCCACGCCGTGCACGGCACGGAACGCGCGGGCGAACGCCTCGCCGGAGGTGTAGCCGTAGCGCACCGCGATCTCCAACAGCGTCCGCTCCCCCGCGAGCACCTCGGCGCCCGCGATCGTGAGCCGCCTGCGCCGGATGTACTCCGACAGCGAGACCCCGGCCAGCGCGGAGAACATGCGCCGGAAGTGGTACTCCGACGTCATGGCGATCCGCGCCAGCTCGGCCACCTCGATCCGCTCGTCGAGGTGCGACTCGATGTGTTCCAGGGCCCGGTTGAGCTGCTCGAGCACTCCTGCCTCCTTCCCTTGCGACGTCACGTTCACGTTAAGAAGATCCCACTCTGCCCGACCCGACATCCTGTGCCCGATGCGGTCGGGTGCGGCACTGTGTCAGACCCGGGAACCAGGGTCCGGGCATGGTCAAACACGTGCCGTTCACCGGCGGCGAGAAGGAGAGTCTGCACGCCGCCCTCGCTCGACACCGCGACGCGGTGCTCTGGAAACTCGAAGGACTCGACGACGACCGGCTGCGCCGCCCGGTGGCCCCGTCGGGCATGAGCCTGCTGGGGCTGATCAAGCATCTCGGTGGCGCCGAACTCGGTTGGTTCTGCCTGACGTTCGGGCGCGGTCCCACATCTCTTCCGTTCGCCGTCGAGGGCGACGATGCCTCCGGTTGGCACGTGGGTGCGGAGGAGTCGGTCGAGGACGTCCTGGCCTTCTACGCCCGCGCGCGGGCCGCCGCCGACGAAGCGATCGAGGACCTGTCCATCGACGCCACCGGCACCGCGTTCGCCTTCTTCGACGGCGCCACCGTCTCGCTGCGCTGGGCGCTGATCCACATGCTCGAGGAACTCGCCCGGCACGCGGGACATGCGGACATCCTGCGCGAGTCCATCGACGGCTTCACCGGGGATCACAACTGGGGCTGACGTTCTGCGTGGCCGCGAACCGTGCCGCCCCGCCCAGCACACGGGCTCGGCGGGGCGGTGGGTGAGGATGGTGGGTTACGAGGCCTTCGGTGGGACCAGGTTGCGTTCGGCACCGAGGCGGGTGTTGGTGTCGGCGTACAGCGTGACCTCGCCGTCGCTCCAGCGCACGATCAGGTCGTCGGGGTGGCCGTTTGCCGTGTAGTTGCCTGCCGTCATCACCTGGGCGTGCTTCCACAGAGCGCTCGGCGCCTGCATCTGCGTCTCCTTGCCGATGCCGCCCGTGCTCACGTCCTGGTAGAGAGTGCGCTCACCGTCGGTCCAGCGGACGATGATGTCCCAGTTGTCGTTGCCGGTGAAGTCGCCGCTGGTGAGCAGCGTGGCGTTCTTCCAAGTGGCGTTGGCCGACTGGAGCTTGGCCTCCTTCAGGAAGCCGCGCCCGTCCACGTCGCTGTAGAGGCTCACCTCGCCGTCGACCCAGCGCACGACCACGTCGTCGGTCCAGTTGTTGCCGCCGAAGCGGCCCGCGGTGATCTGGCCGGCGTGCTTCCAGGTGGAGCCGGCGTCCGCGAGCTTGATCTCCTTGCCGAAGCCGGAGGCGGTCACATCCGGGTGCAGCGTGACCTCGCCGTCGGCCCAGCGCACCATCAGATCGGAGAGGTTGGTGCCGGTGAAGTCGCCGCCGGTGATCGTCGTGGCGTGCTTCCAGGTGCCGTTGGGCGCCTTCAGGCGGCGCTCGCCGGTAAAGCCGCCCCGCCCGTCACCGGGGTGCAGCGTGACCTCGCCGTCGGTCCACACCACGATCATGTCGGTCTTGCCGTCACCGGTGTAGTCGCCGGAGGCCATCTGCTTGGCGTGCTGCCAGGTCTCCCCGGTGCCGAGGCCCTTGGGCAACGGCGGCCGCTTGACCGTGGCGACGTTCTTGACGGCGTCGTCGCAGAGCTTGAAGACCTCGTCGTCGTAGTACGGGGCGTACGAGACGGAGTCAGTGGCTCCGCCGCCGCCCACGCCGCCGAGGTTGCCGACGACCTGCCCGGTCTTGGTCTTCTCGTCGAAGTTCATCAGCCACGGGCTGCCGGAGGTGCCGCCGTAGAAGCCGCCGCACTCCATGCGCAGCTGCTTGTACCCGGCCAGCCGGGTGGTCTTCGTCCTGCACTTGATCGCCTGGTCCTTGGGCGCGTTCCTGGCCGACGGATAGCCGATGACGGTGACCCATACGCGGTAACTGGGCGTACGCGTCAGCTTGTTGGCCCCCGTGATCGACTCGACCTGACGGCCGAGCTTGTCGGGCTTGAGGGTCGCGAAACCGAAGTCGAGATCCGAACCGGGACCCTGGTCGGCGTGCCGAGGGTCCTTGAAGAACCGGTCGACGGCCCAGATGCCGTTGGGCTGCTGAGCGGCGGTCCTGCCCGTGCGGTACTGCGGCACGAAGGCGTGCTTGCTGCCGGGGCCGCAGTGCGCGGCCGTGAGGATCAGATTGCCCTTGGGGCTGTGCACCACACTGGCCGTGCAGCTGTGCGCCTTCATGCCCTTGTCGACGAAGTACAGCACGCCGATCGTCTTGGAGCCCTCGTAGTCCGTCTCCGCCGTCGGCGCGGCCATCACCGCGGCGGAAGAGCGAGCGGCCTTCTTCCTTGCCTCGCCCGCACCCACGGCCACGCCCGCGCCCTCAGAAGTGGTCTCCTTGGCAGCCGGCACCGGCGTCGCCGATTCCATGCGGCCGGCGGTCCAGAACTGCTCCGCGTTCTCGGCCGTCCATTTCCCGCCCGTCTCCGCGGGAACGGACCTGCTGATGTCCCCGTCGCCCTTTGCCGGTTCTTTCACAGGTGTCGCGGCGGAGGCGTTGGCCGCCAGGACAGCGAGGAATCCACTGCCCACCCCCACGGCGATCGAACGGGTCCAACGAGATATGCGCACAACTACCTTTCCACTGTGGGTCGCAGAGTGATCTGCATGCTCCGGCTGCACCGGATGGTCAGCTGCGATCGAGAACCCAACGACGGTGGGCGCCGGAGGTCAGACCGGCGCCCACAAATCCCCCTGCGTAAGATCGCAATGAACGGATCCCGCAACCGGAGAGAACTCTGGTTATCCGAACCCGAGGACTGCACCTTATGTCACTCATACGCGCCGCAGCAGTGGGGGCAATCGCTCTCGCTGTTTCGCTCACGGCTGTTCCAAGTGCCGTGGCCGACCCGGGTGACAGCAGCTCAGTGACGGTCACACCGAGTTCGGCGCGCCCCGGCGAGCGGATCAAGCTGTACACGGTGAATCCGGAAATCGACGAAGCCGCGACCCTGCGGTCCGAGGCATTCGCGGAGACGGTGGAGCTGAAGTCCACGGGCAAGGTCTCGTTCGAGGCGCATGTCAGGATCCGCTGCGATGCCGAACCCGGCACCTACACCATCCATTTCACCGAACCAGTACTTCCCGGCGAGGACACGAAGGCCGGCAAGGTGACCGTCGAAGCGGGTGGTCCGGTCAACGGCCCCAAATGCAGCGACAGCGACAAGGCCGACGGCACGGGCGACGACGACGGATCGAACGCAACGACCATCGGTATCGCCGCAGGCGCGGTCGTCCTTGCCGCTGCCGTCGCCTTCTTCTCCGTACGACGCAGGCGCCGCCGCACCTGACACCGCGCGAGCCAATCGACCGCGCCCTTGGGGAGGGTTGACCGCGCCGGGCGGAATTCACGCCTCTTGCGTGCTGTGCTCCGACTTACGTGCTGTGCTCCGACGTACCGTGCTCCGACTTCGGCACCGGCGGCGCCGTGCGGCAGAGTCATCGTTCCCAGACGTCCTCCGAGGCCCTTCCCTCGTCGGCCCGCACAAAGGGACGATTGAGATGCGCCGTGGCCAGCAGGGCACGCTGCTGTCGCGCCTCCGTGAGCAGCCGCTCCCTGCTGCGCCGAGCCGTTTCCTTGTCCCGTTCGAAGGCGTAGGCCACCGCCGGGTTCGCCAGCTGGACCGCGTGCACCAGCGCGTCCCCCGTGACCATGATTCGCCGTGAGCCGCCCTCCACGAGGACCGACTGGTGCCCGGCCGTGTGGCCGGGAGTCGGGACAAGGGTCACCAGACCGCTCGGCCCCTTCCCGCCCCCGTCCCCGCTCCCGCCTCCACCTCTACCTCCGCCTCCCAACAGCCTTGTCCGGCCGTCGACTTCCTCCAGCAGCCCCGCCGCGCGCAGCGGAGCGACCACGTACGACATCGCGCTGTCGCCCTCCCCCAATGAGGCCACCTCACGGCGCTGGACGATGTGCCGGGCTCCCGGGAACATCGGTGTCCCGTCCGGCCCCACAGCCCAGCCGTAGTGGTCCTCGTGCAAGTGGGTCAGGACGACGGTGTCCACGTCGCCGACACCGACGCCCGCCTCCCTGAGCACCTCCGGCAGGTGGCCCGGCACGGGTGCCCACCCCGAAGCCGGGCTGCCCGCGGGGCCGATCCCCGTGTCGACCAGCGTCACGCGGCCGCCCGGCCTGCGGATCGCGTAGCAACGGAAGTCCAACTCCCATGTGTCGTCAGGACCGAACGCCGCCGGGTCGATCCGCTGGGCCCGCTCCCAGTCGGCCGCCGTGGCTCCGGTGAAGTGATCCTGCCGCTTGCCGGGAAACGGCCCGTGCGCGTCCAGCAGCGCGAGCACCTCGAACGCCCCTGCCCGCCGGGCGATCACCCGCGACCGCCGGCCGGCCGCCGCCCTCGCCGTGCCGCCGTCCGCCAGAACGTTCCCCCACCCCGCGAGGGCAGCGGCTCTCGCCGCTCCCCGGAGCACGTCCCGTCGATCCCACCCGCTCATCGGTGTCCTCCTCGGCCTTCCGCCATGGGTTCCTCCCACGAGAGACTGCCGGTCAACTGCGCGCCGACGCTTGTAAGTTCTTGCTCACTGCGCATCGCCGAGCGCAAGGCAGCCGAGAGGGAGGAAGGACGCGGTCATGCCGGTCGAACGCCAGACCTTTCTCCGCACCGACGACATCCTCCTGGCGGACGTACGGTGCGGTGGCGCGCCGAAGGGCTGGACGCCGCCGCGCCCAGCGACCGTCTTCGGTCTGGTCATGGTCCGTCGCGGTCTGGTGCGCGGACGGATCCAAGGCGTCGAACAGCTCCTCGACCCGGCCAGCGTGTACGTGGAACGCCTCGGCAGCGAGCAGCAGTTCGCGCACCCCTGCGGCGACGACGTCTACACGGAGATCGTCCTGTCCGAGCCGCAGGTCGCCGATCTGCTGGGCGGTGACCCGACCGTCCCCGAGGGCCTGGTCTTCACCACACCTCGGCTCGCCCTGGCGCACCGCCTCCTGCTCACCCGCGCGCGTACGGAGGCGGACGCCTTCGAGCTGACCGAACGCACCACCGCGGTCGCCGCCCGCATCCTCTCCCAGCTGGCCCCGGCCCGCGTCGCGAGCGGCCACCCCCGTTCGGCCAGGACGCGCCGCCGCCTGGTCGACGACACCCGCGCGGCCCTCGGCACCGGCGTCCCCCAGAGCCTCACCTCCCTGGCCCGTGCCGTCGGCTGCTCACCCCACCATCTCAGCCGCGTCTTCAGTACGGAGACCGGCACCACCCTCACCCGCTACCGCAACCGGCTCCGCCTCGCCCACGCCCTGGAACGCCTCGCCGAAGGCGAACGCGACCTCGCCCTCCTCGCCCATGACTTGGGCTTCAGCGACCAGTCCCACCTCACCCACACCCTCCGCCACGCAACCGGCCACCCTCCGGGTCATCTGCGCACACTGCTGGGCCCGCCCTCCTGACCGGGCAGCAGTGATTCGGGGCGGTGCGCCGTCCAGCGTGTCGCCATCAAGAACCTGCACCGGGGGCCATGAGCCTCGATCACACCCCGAATTTCTCGTTGAGATCTTCACCGCTTTCGCCCCGCAGCGGTGCTGTAAAGTCTCAAATCGATGATCACTATGAGGCCGACCGACCTCGCGCGTGAGCACGGCATCTCCACCCAGGCCGTCCGCAACTACGAGCGCGACGGGTTCATCCCGCCCGCCGAGCGCACCCACAGCGGGTACCGCATCTACACCGAGTTGCACGCGGCGGCGCTGCGTGCCTTCCTCGCCCTCGTGGCGGCGTACGGGCACGCCGCCGGCGGCCGGATCATGACCTCGATCCACGACGACGCGCTCGACGCCGCCCTGGCGGTCATCGACCAGGGGCACAGCCAACTGCTCCGCGACCGGGAGACCCTCGCCTCGGTGCGGGAAGCCGTGGACCACCTGACGGCGGCGTCCGGCGCCGTTCAGGACCGCTCGGGCGGGTCCGACACCCGCAGCGTCGGCGAGCTCGCCCACCAGCTCCGCGTCACACCGGCGACGTTGCGCAAATGGGAAGCCACCGGCATCCTCGCCCCCGCCCGCGACCCCGCCACCGGATACCGCGTCTACCGCGCGAACGACATCCGCGACGCCGAACTCGCCCACCTGCTCAGACGCGGGGGCTATCCGCTGGAGCACATCTCCGCCGTCGTCCAGCAGATCCGGACCGCCGGCGGCACCGACGCACTGTCCGGTGCGCTGGACGACTGGCACCGCAAGGTGACCGCACGGGGCATCGCCATGCTCGACGCGGCCACCCCTCTCAGCCGCTATCTGCACATGCGCAACCGCACTGCAGAACACGGGAGTTGACCTCTTCCCACCTCTGTTCTTCTTACGGCCCCGCCCTCACAATCACCTCCGTACCCGCGCGTAACCCCAGGGTCGCCCCAGGGTCATGCCGCAATCCCAGAGTCATGCCGGACGAGGTGGTCGCCGTGTCGATGGTCAGGACTGCCCGCGCCCGAATCGGCGCGAACACAATCGTGTGTCTGCTCATGGCCGTGACGGCCGTGCTCTTCGCTCCCGCCACGGCATCCGCCGCCCCGCGCGCCGCCGCGCACACCCCGGTCGTCTTCGTCCACGGATACAACGCCGACCCCGGCGTGTGGGGATCGCTCAGGGACGACCTCAAGTCCGCGGGATACACCGACGCCGAGCTCTTCTCCTTCGGCTACGACACCGACGAGTCCGTGAACGAGACGCTCTCCGGTCAACTGGCCTCGTACATGGCCGACGTACGTGTCCGCACGGGCGCGGCCCGTGTCGACCTGGTCGCGCACTCCTTCGGCAGCCTGGTCACGCGCTGGTACGTGAAGTACGGCGGCGGCGCCCCCTTCGTCTCCCACTGGGCCTCGCTGGCCGGGCCCAACCACGGCACGAGCACCGCCTGGGCCTGCGCCCTGTGGTCGCAGGGCTGCCGTGACATGACTCCGGGTTCCTACGTCACCGACCGACTGGCCGCGGGCGACGAGACGCCGGGGTCGGTGGCGTACGCAACGTGGTGGTCGAACTGCGACGAGGTCATCAACCCGGACAGCAGCGTCCCGCTCACCGGCGCGACGAACCACGCGACAGGATGCCTCGCGCACAACGACCTGTTGACGGACGACACCGTGTCACAAGGGGTACGGGACTTCCTGGTGACGTGACGGGCACCTCGCGCACTACGTGACAGGCACCTCGCGGAGCGGGTCTCCCCCATCGCTGAACACACGCCCGTCCAGCGCGCCGACCCGCAAGGCGAAGACGAGGTCGAACGGGCCCGCGCGGCGGCGCCGGGCCCGCATCCGATCTCCAGGACCCTCATGCGCGGTGCGGGCGGCAGCGCGTCGACGGCTGCGGCGAGGCGTGGGGAGAGCGCGGACATGCGCCGACGATACGCAGCGGGCCCGGCCCGAGGGAGTGGCGCGGAAGTGGGCCGCTCAGAAGTCAGAAGATGGACAGGCCCGTGAGCGTCGTGAAGCGGTCCAGCGCCGCGACGCCCGCCACCGAGTTGCCGCGCTGGTCCAGACCCGGGCTCCAGACGCAGATGGTGCAGTGTCCCGGCACGACCGCGATGATGCCGCCGCCCACCCCGCTCTTGCCGGGCAGGCCCACGCGGTGGGCGAAGTCACCGGCCGCGTCATAGGTGCCGCAGGTCAGCATCACCGCGTTGACCTGCTTGGCACGGCTGCGCGTCAGCAGGGTCGAGCCGTCGGCCCTTATCCCGTGCCGGGCCAGGAACCCGGCGGCCAGCGCGAGGTCGCCGCAGGACGCCGCGATGGAGCACTGGCGGATGTACTGGTCGAGGAGCTCAGGCACCGGGTTGGTGATGTTGCCGTACGACGCCATGAAATGCGCGAGGGCGGCGTTCCGGTCGCCGTGAGCCGCCTCGGACGCGGCGATCTCCAGGTCGAAGGTGAGCTCCGGGTTGCCGGACTCGGCACGCAGGAACGTACGCAGCGCCCCGGAGGCGTCGCCGGTCAGCTTCTGCAGGCGGTCGGTGACGACGAGCGCGCCGGCGTTGATGAAGGGATTGCGCGGGATGCCGTTCTCGTACTCCAGCTGCACCAGCGAGTTGAAGGGGTTGCCGGACGGCTCCCGGCCGACGTGCTCCCACAGTTCGTCGCCCTCCAGGGAGAGCGCGAGGGCGAGCGTGAAGGCCTTGGTGATGGACTGCGTGGAGAAGGGGTGCTGCCACTCGCCGACGCCGCACACCGTTCCGTCGAGGTCCGCGACGGCCATCGCGAAGCGATTCGGGTCGGCCGAGGCGAGTGCGGGGATGTAATCGGCGGGCCGGCCACGCCCCGGGGTGGCGTCGATCTCGGTGGCAATGCGGTCCAGGACCGGCTGAAAGGTGGTGGACACGCTGACTCGCTTTGACTTCGTACGGTGATGCTTCTGCCACACCCTACGCCCCACGGGACAGTGGACGTCCGCATGGCCGCGCGGCGGCGGGAGGGGCACCGCTGTCAGCCCCGTGTCAGCGGCCATCGGGACCCTGAGCTGCGATGACGAGACAGCGCTTCGTAAGATCCGGGGAGAGTATGCGGACATCCCGACCCAGGACGGCCGCCGGCAGCCGGGCACCTCGCCAACAGCGAAGGGGCCGCGCCGACTCCTGCCCTCCCGCCCCCGCCGTCCGGGTCTCCCGTCGGCCGAGTCCCGGAACACCTCTGTCTTGAGTACCGACGAAGCCGTCGAGGCGGCACCGCTGACGCCTGTCCCCGCCCGCCCGCGCCGCGGCCCCCGCATCCTGAGCCGCCTCGCGGGCCGCGCGCCCGCGCCGCCGCCGCGGGGGACGATCCTGCACAACGCCGGTGTCGCCACCGCCGTGATGCTGACGCTGGCCGCCGCGGGCTCCCTCATCCATGAGCCGATCCTGATACCGCCGCTCGCCGCGACCGCCGCGATCGTCTACGGCGTGCCCCAGCTGCCACTGGCCCAGCCGCGCAGTGTGATCGCGGGTCATATGCTGTGCGCCGCCGTCGGGTTCGCGGTCCTGGCCGTCCTCGGCAGCTCGTCGTGGGCCGCCGCCCTGGCCGCCGGCATCGGGCTTGCCGTGATGACCGCCGCCCGCACCGCTCACTCGCCCGCAGCCGCGACGTCCGTCGTCATCGTCCTGCACTCGCCGCATCCCGCGACGTTCGTCCCGCTCCTCGCGGGCTCCGCCACGCTGCTCGTCCTCGGGGGCATGGCGTCCTCGTACGCCCGCCGCGGCGCGCCCCGCTATCCCGTGTACTGGTGGTGAGCGCCGCGGACGTCGCACAGCAGGGCCCTCCCGGTCCTCAGACCGTCCCCGGTTCGACCTCGATGACCGTCGCCGTTCCCACGACGGGTCGGGCCTCGTGCATGGTGATCGTGTCACCGGCCTTGAGGTGCCTCCACTGCTCGGGGCTCAGGGGCGCCAACCGCACGTCGGCGGTCTCTCCGGGGCCGAGTTCGTCGGCGTACTCCACCCACAGAACCGCGACGTTCAGCGCGGGTTCCCCTTGCGCGGTGCGGTTCCCGATGTCCCACAGGGGCCTGAGCCTGCCGTCCCCGGCGAAGGCGGTCCTGCGCCCTCCTTCTTCCGTGCCCAGCAGGCTCAACCGCGCCCGGACAGTGCCGTGCCGGACTTCGCCTGCCCGCCACTCGCACCAACGGCGGCCGCGGTCGAGCATCATCTGCCGCGCGGCCTCGGCGAGAACCTTCCAGGACTCCGCGGGCACGGGGTGGACGTCCCCGATCTCGACGAGAAGGCCGAACGCCGACTCCCATGCCTGGCGCCCGATCTCCTCGCGCACGTCCCGGACCGTCACGCCGTTCGCCGTGGCGGCGTCCTCGGGGAGCCGGTCGGCGACCTGGCGGAGGAGGGTGAACGCGTCTTCCATGGGCTGGATTCTCTCCTGAGCTGCTGAACTGCCTTGCGGCGGTGGGCACGGGCGTGCGAACGCAGTCCAGGTCATACGATCTTTCGTCGCCTACGATGCTGTGTCCATGGGGACAACACAGCGCAGCCGGGCCGTACGGGACGAGATCACGGTCGAGATCTGTTATGCGCTGCTCAGTGCGGCCTTCCTGGCCGCCGTGGTGTTCGGGCGATCGCGGGGCCGACCGCGGTGTGGTCCCTGCCTCCCCGGGTCGACACCTTCTTGTTCGTCGCGGGGGCCGCGCTGGCCTGCGTACTCGCCGTGATCCGTGTCGTCCACGTCCTGTGGCGGTTCGCCGGGCGGCGCCGACCGCGTGCGACGCGGCGATGGAGGACGACGGAGCGAGGCGAGGGACGGGGCCCGCGTGGGACCCCGTCCGCATGATGCGCCGGCGCTCGGCCGTGCGGCCGCTCAGTCGAACGGGCTCGGGTCGAAGAAGATCGTGCACAGCGGGGCCTTGAGGGACTGGCTCCAGGAGCACGAGGCGACTTCCGTATCCCTGATCTTCGTCCAGACCCCCTTCTTCAGCTCGAACTTCTTGCCACCACGGTCCTGGAAGTGGACCCAGTAGGAGCCGGAGTTGAAGGTCAGCGCGTCGGTGTCCTTCTTGTTCTTGCTGTGCCCGCCCGAGGCCTTCAGGCTCGACTGCTTGCAGCTGGCGTACTTCCACTCCTTGTCCGGCCCGCTGCCCCAGTTCCACACGTCGCAGTGACGGGCGCCCGGAGGACGTCCGCACGAGTCATGACAACCGCGACAGGTGTTCTGGTCACATGCGCGGGCTGCGGGGCGCTCGGTTGTGGGTGAACCTGAGATGGTCCACGGCCGATCGGAAGAAGGGCTGGCACAGTGATGGACCAGGAGGCCGACGCAGGGGCGGGCCATGGCCAGCGGGTGACCGTCCTGTCGCGGATGCGGGCCCGGCGGCGCGACGAGCCCCACCGGGCGGCGACGCCGCTGGAGCTCTTCTTCGACCTGTGCTTCGTGGTCGCGGTGGCGCAGGCGGGAGCTCGCCTGGTGCACGCCGTGGCCGAGGGCGACCCGGGGCACGGCGTCACCGGCTACCTCCTCGTGTTCTTCGCGATCTGGTGGGCCTGGGTGAACTTCACCTGGTTCGCCTCCGCCTACGACTGCGACGACGTGCCCTACCGACTCGCCACGCTGGTGCAGATCGCCGGCGTCCTGGTGCTGGCCGCCGGAATCCCGCGCGCCTTCGAGAACGCCGACTACACGGTCGCGGTCATCGGCTATCTGATCATGCGCGTCGCGCTCACCTTCCAGTGGCTGCGCGCCGCCCGCGGGGAGTCCGGTGCCGCGCGGCAGGCGACCTTGCGCTACGCGGGCGGGCTCGTCCTCGTACAGGTCGGCTGGGTGGTGCTGCTTCTGCTGCCGGACGCCGCATGGACGTGGGGGTTCGCGCCGCTGGTCCTCGCCGAACTGGCGGTGCCGGCCTTCGCGGAGCGGGCGCACGAGACGCCCTGGCACCCGCATCACATCGCCGAGCGGTACGGGCTGTTCACGATCATCATGCTCGGCGAGACCATCGCCGCGGCCACCGTGGCCGTCCAGTCGGCCCTCGACGAGTCGGCGGTCCTCGACGAACTGCTGCCGATCGCGGCCGGCGGACTGCTCATCGTCTTCGCCGCGTTCTGGATCTACTTCGCCACCCCGATCCACGAGTACCTGGAATCGGACCGGCAGGCATTCCTGTGGGCCTACGGGCATTACGTGATCTTCGGCTCCGCGGCCGCGATCGGCGCGGGCATCGAGGTCGCCGTCGAACAGGTCACGCACCACGCCCACATCTCGACGCTCGCGGCGTCCTTCGCGGTGACCGCCCCCACCGCGCTGTTCATGATCACGGTGTGGCTGGTGCACACCCGCCACTTCAAGCGCGGCGCCGCCCAGCACCTCGTGCTCCCGGCCGGTGCCGTACTGGTTCTGGCGGCCACCTTCGCGGGCCACTGGGCGGTGCCGCTGGCGGGTCTGGCGGCGGCGTGCACCGTGGCCGTCGGGGTGTTCCTCGCCGCCAGGGAGGCTCCGGCCGACGCTCGAACCGCCTAGGGGTGGCTAGTGGTGGAAGGCCGTGGTCGCGTCGAGTGCGGCGCGACCGGTCGTCACCCGGTTCACCGGCGCGGTCTCGTCGGCATAGCCGAAGGAGATGCCGACGAGCAGCTTGCCCGCGGTGATGCCGAGCTCGCCCCGGACGGTGTCGGCGTAGAAGCTGAGCAGTCCCTGCGGGCAGCTGTCCACGCCGTACGCGGTCATCGCCAGGAGCAGGGTCTGCAGGTAGCCGCCGACGTCGGCGGCCAGCCGTGTGCCGCCGTCACCGGTGACGAACAGGAACGCGGCGTGGGGCGCGCCGTAGAAACGCAGGCTCTCCGCGTCGTAGGCCGCACGTGCCGCGTCGTCGTCGGGGCCGATGCCCAGCGCTCCGTACAGCTCGGCTCCGAATGCGGCCCGGCGCATCCGGTGCACTCGCGCGTACATGTCCTCGGAGTACGGAAGGTCCACGGAGGTGCGCTTCTCGGCGTGGGCCGCCTGCAGGGCATTCGCCAGGCGCTCGCGGGGTGCGCCGCTCACCACCTCCACCTGCCACGGCTGCGCGTTGGAGTTGGACGGGGCGGCGCCTGCCAGCGAGAAGATCGCGCGCATCGTCTCCTCGGGCACGGGGTCGGGGCGGAAGGCGCGGGTCGCGTGACGGCCGCGTATCAGCTTCTCCGCGGAGCCGCTCAGTTCGGTGGAGTTGATGGGGGCCGGCCTTTTCATGGAGCGCTCCTCAGCGACGACATACGTAAACGCAATCGTTTACTTGGCGAGGCCACTCTAGACAGCCACTCCCGCCGAAGTAAACGCGTACGTATACTTGCGTCATGGGCACGACGACTACGACACCTCGACGGCCGGGACGCGGAGGCCGGGAGCGCATCCTGGCTGCCGCCACCCGGTTGTTCGCGGCACAGGGGATCAACGCGACCGGCATGGAACAGGTCGCGGAGCAGGCGCCGGTGTCCAAGCGGACGCTCTACGCGCACTTTCGGACCAAGGACGAGCTGGTCATCGCCCACCTGCGGGAACTCGCGTCGTCCGACGCCACCTTGGAGAGCGTGCTGACCCGCGAGGACATCCCTCCACGGGAGCGGATCCTCGCCATGTTCGACCAGCCCGCGGCGGATGCGGCTCCGGTGCGCGGATGCCCGTTCATCGATGCCGCCGCGGAGTTCCCCGACCCGCAGAGCGCGGCCCACTCCTACGCGCGCGAGCAGAAGCTGCGGATGGTGCAGCTGGTCACCGCGTTGGCGAGGGAGCTGGGCTGCCGGGAACCCGACGCACTCGCCGAACAGCTGGCCACCCTCGCGGACGGCGCGGCCAGTCGCGCCATGGTGCTGGACGATGCGGACTACGGCCGCCACGCACGGGCGGCAGCGGAGATCCTCCTCGAACGCGCTCTACCCAGCACGAGCTGACGAAGGGCTCCGGTCACTCGGCGGCGCGCCGCAAGGCCTCGTGCTGCTTCTCGGCGGCTTCGGCCGCCACCGGGCCCGGCTCTCCCGCGAGGAGGTACGTCGCGAACGTGCCTCCGGTCCGCACCACCGTGACGCTGTTGCCCTTGCCGTCGGGTGCCTCCGCATTGGTCAGCACGTACGCGATGGAGTCGTCGCCCGCAGAGACGGGAGGGAGTGGGTCCACGGTGAATCCGTAGGACCAGCCGCGCTTCGAAGTGGCCCTGAACTCGGTGCACTTGGCGCGGGCCTCCTTCAGCTCGCGCATCCACGCCTCGGCATCGTCAGGAGTGTGGCTCGACAGCGTCAGACTCCCCTCGACCGACGAACCCTTGCCGTCGAGCGTGGCCCACACCATCGCCTCGCGCGCGTGCCGGGGACGGACACTCATCACGTCGACTATGGGCCGGCACGCGGGCTCGTCCACGGTGACGACGTCCTGCTTCTCCAGCAGCGGCTCGCTCTGGGGCTTGGCGGTGAAACCGGGGAGGCCCTCGGAGTCGGGCAGCGCGTCGCGCAGGGCCGCCGCCTTGAGGGGTTCGTCGGCGGACTCCGCGAAGCCGCAGGACACCGCGGCGACGAGCGACACGGCAGCGAACATCAGTGGAACGACCTTGCGCACGGACAGCCCCCTCGTTTGGCGGGGCTGCCCCCATGCCAGGTGAAGTCTGAAGTCGAACAGTCGATGCTCGCAGGGCGGAGGCTTCTGATCCACCAAATTTCGATCACCGTTCGGCTACCCGACGAGACCCCGCAACGCCGGAACGCTGACGCAGCCGCCAGTGAGGACCGCGAGGACCGCGCCCGCCGCCGTGGAGCCGGCGAGGAAGGTGAGTCCTCCGGCGATCAGGGCGATGACCGCGGCCATCAAGAGGACGACGGCGGTGTGCACCGGCAGGAAAGGTCCCGGATCCGAACTCACGTGTTTCTCCTGGCTTCGGGCTCGCCGCCCGCTACGCCACCGACCACGCCGAGGTCCGCTACTGGGGAGAGGCCCGCGACCTGCGCGACGCGACCGCGGACGCGCTGGGACTCTGGCAGGAACACCTCGCCTCCGCGGAGCTGTCCGGGTGGGGCGTGGTCCGCTTCGAGGTCATCGATCGCGCGACGTACCACCACAGGACGGCATCGGGCACATCGGCCCACCGCCCTCAAGCCGATCCCGGATACGGCGCCGCCGCACGGAAGGGACGGGACAGGCTGCGCGAACACCCGTGAGGTGACGGCCCCCTCGGTCAGTCCTCCGCCGCCCTCACGGCCGCCTCCGGTGTCCTCGACGCGTCCACGCTGCGGGCTGCGCGCTCCGTGGCGTACTCCCGCACGGGTGCGAGCGGTGTCCCCTTCGCGGCCCTCCTCGACAGGCTGGGCATCGCCGACGAGGTCAACTCCCGTGCCACAGTGGTCGAGAAGGGGTTCACGGCCCTCGCGGCGACCGACGGGCGGACCGACCTGGCCGTACAGCAGCTGAGCGAGCTGCGCCTCGTGCCCCTCCGCCAGGACGTCTCGACGACGGACATACGCTCCCGCCCGCCGCGGAGACGTCCTGACGGAGCGTCGCTCACACGGTCCTGGCGAGCCGGTCGGCGAGCAGCTTGGCGAAGCGTGCCGGGTCGCCCAGGTCGCCGCCCTCGGCGAGCAGGGCGGTGCCGTACAGCAGCTCGGCCGTCTCGGTCAGGTCCGAGTCGACCTTCGACTCCGCGGTCGACTCCGCAGCCGACTCCGACTCCGCATCCGTCTTCGCCTCCGAGCCGCCGCGCTGTTCGTGCGCTGCCCTCAGCCCGCTGACCAGCGGGTGCTCAGGGTTCAGTTCGAGGATGCGCTTGACCGGGGGAAGCTCCTGGCCCATCGCCTTGTACATCCTCTCCAGGGCCGGAGTCAGTCCGTCGGAGTCACTGACCAGGCAGGCCGGGGAGCTGGTCAGACGGGACGTCAGGCGTACGTCCTTCACGTCGTCCAGGGTCTCCTTGAGCCAGCTCAGCAACGGCGCGTACGCACCGGACTCGTCCTCCGAGAGCTCCTCGTCGGACGGCAGGTCGACCTCGCCGCGCGCGATGGACTGGAACTCCTTGCCGTCGTACTCCCGCACCTGCTCGACCCAGATGTCGTCCACCGGGTCGGTGAGCAGCAGGACCTCGTACCCCTTGGCCTTGAACGCCTCCATGTGCGGGGAGTTCTCGATCTGCGAGCGGCTTTCGCCGGTCATGAAGTAGATCTTGTCCTGGCCGTCCTTCATGCCGGTGACGTAGTCGGCCAGGGTGGTGGGCTCGTCGCCCGAGGTGGAGGCGAACGACGCGATGTCGAGGATCGCCTTGTGGTCCTCGGCCCCGTCGAGCAGACCCTCCTTGACAGCGGCGCCGAACTCCCGCCAGAACGTGCGGTACTTCTCCGCGTCGCCCTTCATCAGGTCCTTGATGGTCGAGTGGACCTTCTTCGCGAGACGGCGGCGGATCAGCTGGATGTGCCGGTCCTGCTGGAGGATCTCGCGGGAGATGTTCAGGGACAGGTCGGCGGCGTCCACCACTCCCTTGACGAAACGGAGGTGGTTCGGCATGAGCTCACGGCTGTCGTCCATGATGAACACGCGCTTGACGTACAGCTGGATGCCGTGGCGGGCGTCGCGCTGGAAGAGGTCGTGCGGGGCGCGTGTCGGGAGGAAGAGCAGCGCCTCGTACTCGAAGGTGCCTTCCGCCCTCATGTGGATGATGTCCAGCGGGTCAGACCAGTCGTGGCTGATGTGCCGGTAGAACTCGCGGTACTCCTCGTCCTTGACCTCGGAACGCGGCCTGGCCCAGAGCGCCTTCATGGAATTGAGCGTCTCGTCGCCCATGCGGATGGGGAACGAGATGAAGTCCGAGTACCGCTTGACGATCTCCCGGATCTTGCGGTCGTCGGCGTAGTCGTAGAGGGCGTCCTCTTCGTCCGAGGGACGCAGGTGGACGGTGACCTCCGTGCCCTCGGGCGCGTCCTCGACGGTCTCGATCGTGTAGGTGCCGTCGCCGTCGGACTCCCAGCGCACGCCCGACTCCTCGCCGGCCTTGCGCGTCAGCAGACGGACCTTGTCGGCGACCATGAAGACGGAGTAAAAGCCGACGCCGAACTGGCCGATCAGCTCGGCCGATTCACCGCCTTCCTTGTTCTCCTTGCTCTCCCGGATCCGGCGCAGGGTCTCGGCCGTGCCGGACCTCGCGATGGTGCCGATGAGCCCGACGACGTCGTCGCGCGACATGCCGATGCCGTTGTCCCGCACGGTGAGCGTGCGGGCGTCGTTGTCCGCCTCGATGTCGATGTGCAGGTCGTCGGCCCGAAGGCTGTCGTCCGCGAGACCGACGAGGCGCCGTTTGTCCAGGGCGTCGGAGGCGTTGGAGATGAGTTCGCGCAGGAAGATGTCCTTGTTCGAGTAGATCGAGTGGACCATCAACTGCAGGAGTTGCCTCGCCTCGGCCTGAAACTCCAGCGTCTCGGTGCTCATTGCATCCCTTCTCTGATTCCAACGTCCGCCCGCGCAAGCGCTCTTGGTGCGTTGCCGCGCGGGCGTGATACCCCGTGGGAGTTGCCCCACCTCCACCATTGTCCGTGCTCGGCCGGGGTGACACACAATGTTGAGCACATGTTCGGGAAGTGGGCGCCCGATCAAGAGTCGTGACGCCCTACGCGAGGAGAGGATGATCGCTGATGACCTCGACACACGTGACGGTGTGGGATCGGACCGACGGCGAGGGAGTTCCCGCTGTCTTCGCGCACAGCATCTTCACGTGGGGCAGCGATGCCACGTACGGGTTCGCGGCGCAGCGGCCCCTGGCCGACCGTCACCGCCTGTTGCTGATGGACCGCCGGGGCTACGGCGACAGCCCCGACAACGCCGAGCGCAGCGACTTCGACGTCGACGCCGAGGACTTGGTGGAGGTCCTTGCCCGACAGGACGGAGGCGCGCACCTGGTCGGGCACGGCAACGGAGGCCTGGCGGCCATGCTCGCCGCGGGGCAACGCCCCGATCTCGTACGCTCCCTGACGCTGATTCAGCCCTCGGCGTTCTCCGCGGCCGCCGGTCACCCAGCCGTCAAGGCCCTGCTGCAACGGGTGGGAGAGAGCGAGGGCCTGCCGGATTCGGTGACCCCTGAGCAGTTTCTGCGCGCGTCCACGGAGGGCATCGGGATGGCGATGCCCTCCCCCACTCCGCGGCGGCTGCGCGCCGTGGCCACGTCGATGCGCGAACGCCCGGTCTGGGAGGCGGTGGTGCCCATCGAACCGCTGCGGGACGCGCCCTGGCCGACCCTGGTGATCTGCGGAACCTGGGAGGACGCGCCCGAGATGTACCGCACGTACGCGGGCGAACCGCTGATCGCCTGCGCCGAGGCCGTGGCCGACACGGTGGGCGCCCGTCTGGTCCGCGTCCCCGGCTACTACCCGCACACGCAACAGCCGGAGGCGGTCAACACCGCCCTGCGGGAGTTGTGGGGCAGCTGACCAGCCGGCCCCGCACGCCCCCCACTCCCCTGTGCCGCTACGCCGTCCGCTCCGGAGCGATCTCGGCGATCAGACCTTCGACCAGTTCCTTGATCTCGTCGCGGATCGGGCGGACCGCCTCGACGCCCTGGCCCGCCGGGTCCTCCAGCCGCCAGTCGAGGTAGCGCTTGCCGGGGAAGACGGGGCAGGTGTCCCCGCACCCCATCGTGATGCAGACGTCCGACTCCCTGACCGCGTCAACCGTCAGGATCTTCGGGGTCTCGGCGGAGATGTCGATACCGACCTCCCGCATCGCCTCGACCGCGGCGGGGTTAACTTCCGCGCCCGGATTCGAGCCCGCCGAGCGCACCTCCACGCGGTCGCCCGCCAGGTGCGCCAGCCAGGCGGCGGCCATCTGGGAGCGGCCGGCGTTGTGGACGCAGACGAACAGGACTGAGGGCTTCTCGGGCATCGGGGACTCTCTTGTCTCGCACCAAAACGATCGACGCCACCGACACTCATTCGCATCAGCAGCAACTGATGTGAAAGTATCAGCTCATGCTGACATCAGCCAACGCTGAACTGATCCGGATCATCGCCGACCCTCTCCGGCTGCAGATCGTGACCCTGCTCGCCCACGAGACCCTGTGCACCACCCATCTCGTGGCGGAGACCGGCGCACGGCAGACGAACCTCTCCAACCACCTGCGCGTGCTGCGCGAGGCCGGGATCGTGGACACGGAGCCCTGCGGCCGTTTCACCTATTACAGGCTGAGGCCCGAGGTCGTCGAAGCGCTGGCGGAGTCCTTCGGCGAGCTCGCCGAGACCGCGCGCACAACGGTCGAGACCGGCCGGAAGCGGGTCTGCTGATGGCCTCGGTCGCCTCCCGGCTCTCCACCCTCGACCGCTACCTCGCCGTGTGGATCCTCGTCGCCATGGGCGTCGGCCTGGGTCTCGGACGGCTGATCCCCGGTCTCGACGACGTCCTGGCGAAGGTCGAGATCGGCGGCGTCTCCCTGCCGATCGCGCTGGGCCTGCTGGTGATGATGTACCCGGTGCTGGCCAAGGTCCGCTACGACAGGCTCGACACCGTCACCGGCGACCGCAGGCTGATGGCGTCCTCGCTCGTCGTCAACTGGATCGTCGGACCGGCCGTGATGTTCGCGCTGGCCTGGATCTTCCTGCCCGACCTGCCCGAGTACCGCACCGGCCTCATCGTCGTCGGCCTCGCCCGCTGCATCGCGATGGTCATCATCTGGAACGACCTCGCCTGCGGCGACCGCGAGGCGGCGGCGGTGCTGGTCGCGCTCAACTCGGTCTTCCAGGTCGTCGCGTTCGGCCTGCTCGGCTGGTTCTACCTCGACCTGCTCCCCCACTGGCTCGGCCTCGGCGACGGCGATCGCCTCGACATCTCCATGGGGAAGATCGCGCTGAACGTCGTCGTCTTCCTCGGCGTCCCGCTCCTCGCCGGGTTCCTCACCCGCCGCATCGGGGAACAGAGGCTCGGCCGCGAGAGATACGAATCCAACTTCCTTCCCCGCATCGGCCCTTGGGCCCTCCACGGCCTGCTCTTCACGATCGTCGTGCTCTTCGCCCTGCAGGGGAGGACCATCACGTCGCAGCCGCTGGACGTCGTCCGTATCGCGCTGCCGCTGCTGGTCTACTTCGCCGTCATGTTCTTCGGCACCTTCCTCCTGGGCAAGGGCCTGGGCCTCGCCTACGACCGCACGGCGACGCTCGCCTTCACCGCGGCGGGCAACAACTTCGAGCTGGCCATCGCGGTCGCCATCGCCACGTTCGGGGTCACCAGCGGCCAGGCCCTGTCCGGTGTCGTCGGACCGCTCATCGAAGTCCCGGTCCTGATCGGCCTCGTGTACGTCTCCCTGGCCTGGCGCAAGAAGTTCGCCCCGTCCGCGCCTGCCTCATCGGGCGCAGTGCGCTGACACGCCGAGGCTGTGCCGAGGCGGCTCAGGCCCGGCAGGGCGCAGGGGCGGGGCCGAACAAGGCCCTTGCGCGTGCTCGGCCGTCCTCCGTGAGGCGGCAGTACATCCGCCCGTGGTGTTCGTGGCGCGTGAGGAGGCCGGCCTTCCGCAGGTGCTCCAGGTGGGTGTCCAACTGCCCCGGGTCGTGCGGGCCCAGGGCCTCCACCAGGCGGCACACGCGCACCTGCCCCGCGCCCGCCGTGGCGAGCAGGCTGAACAGGCGCAGTCGGTCGGCGTCGGCGAGGGCGGCCAGGACCTCGGCCGTGCGGATCGCCTTCGCGCGGTCCAGTGCGGTGCCGCGGGCGGGCGGGCGCCTGGTGGCGGCCGCCGGTGCCTGCTGGTTCGGCATGACCCCAGACTTCCAGCCTGACAGACGGCTGTCCATGAACGGGGACATGGTCAGGTGAGGAGGTTTCCTACGGTGCGCAGGCGCTCGGGCACGATCGCGTACCAGGCCCAGGTGCCGCGCTTCTCGCGTGTCAGGAGTCCCGCGTCCACCAGGATCTTCAGGTGATGGCTGACGGTCGGCTGGGTGAACTCCAGGGTGTCGGCGAGGTCGCAGACACAGGCTTCGCCCGCCGGGTCGGACGCGATCAGGCTCAGGAGTTGCAGCCGGGTGGGGTCGGCGACCGCTTTGAGGGAACGCGCCAGCTCCTCGGCCTCCGCACGGCCGAGGGGACGGCCGGTGACGGTGCTCTCCGAGGTATCGTCCGAGGCTCTGACAGCGCTCACCGTTGCATCGTCCACGGGGTCAGTTTACGAAGCGACGAACGTGCGGTCGATCAGGGGCAAACGAGCCGGTAGCCGAGCCCGCGCACCGCGTCGATGGTGCAGCAGCTGGCGGGAGGCTGGGCCAGGCGTTTGCGCAGGCGCCCGATGTGGACGCTGAGCGTATTGCTCTCGGGGACGTGGGAACTGCCCCAGACCTGGTCGAGCAGGGCCTCGCGGCTGACGACCTGGTTGGGCCTGGCCATGAGGCAGGCAAGGAGCTGGAATTCGCGCAGCGGCAGCATCGTCGCGGTGCCGTGACGGCGGAACTGGTAGCCGACCGGATCGAGTTCGAGATCCCCCGCCCGCAAGGGCACGGACGTCACGAGGAGCGGCTGCGGGGCGGCCGACGTGATGCCCGCGGTGGCCAGGCGCAGCAGGTCGAGGGGGCCATAAGGGCGGGGCAGGCACGCGGCGGCTCCCGCGGCGAGGCCCAGCGAGATCTCTTCCCCCTGGTCGGGCCCCGCGGCCAGCACCACCGACAGGTCGAGACGACGGCTCAACAGGCGCACGGTGGAGGGGAGTTCACCGCCGGGCAGGCCGATGTCCAGCAGGACCGTGTCGGGTCGTGTGGCGGCGGCCTCCACCAGAAGCTCCGGCAGGGTCTGGCAGACGGTGATCTCCACGGCCTTGTCCGCCAGTTCGTGCTGGACCCGTGAGAGGAGCTGCCGGTCGCGGTCGGCGACGAGGAGCCTCGGGAAGGCGCCGGGCTCCTTCTCCTTCTCGCGCCGCCCCCGCTCTGCTTCGGTTTCCGCTTCGGCGCCCGCTTCGGAGGCCATGACGTCATCCGAACCGGCCGGAGATGTAGTCCTCGGTCCGCTGGTCGCTGGGCCCTTCGAAGATCTTCTCGGTGTCGTCGACCTCGACGAGCCGCCCGTGCCGCTCGCCCTTGCCGTCGACGTCGGCGGTGAAGAAGGCGGTGCGGTGCGAGACACGGGCCGCCTGCTGCATGTTGTGCGTGACGATGACGATGGTGAACTGCGCGGTCAGCGTCGCCATCAGGTCCTCGATCTTGGCCGTGGCGATGGGGTCGAGCGCCGAGCAGGGCTCGTCCATCAGGATCACCTCGGGGCGTACGGCGATGGTGCGGGCGATGCACAGCCGCTGCTGCTGTCCGCCGGAGAGGGCGAGCGCGCTGCCGCCCAGCTTGTCCTTGACCTCGTCCCACAGGGCGGCGTCCCTGAGGGCCTTCTCGACGATGTCGTCGAGGGCGGCGCGACGGCGCTCGCCGTTCACGCGCGGGCCGTAGGCGACGTTGTCGTAGACGGACTTGGGGAAGGGGTTCGGCTTCTGGAAGACCATGCCGATGCGGCGCCGGACCTCGATGGGGTCGACGTGCTCGGCGTACAGGTCCTCGCCGTGGTAGGCGACCTTGCCCGCGACGCGCGCGCCGGGGATGAGGTCGTTCATGCGGTTGAGGCAGCGGATCACCGTCGACTTGCCGCAGCCGGAGGGGCCGATGAGGGCGGTGATCTGACGCTGTCGGACGGCGAGGTTCACCTCGCGCACGGCTTCGTAGTCGCCGTAGAAGACGGAGAGGTCCTTGAGGTCGAAGACGGAGCCGCTCGGCGCGAAGTCGACGCGGGCCGCGTCGTTCAGGGCCGTTCCGGACATGGCGGGGTCACCAGCGCTTTCCGTACTTGTTGCGGATGAAGATGGCGAGGGAGTTCATCGCGAGCAGCAGCACGAGCAGGGCGACGATGGCCGCGGCGGCGAGCGCCGCGAACTCCTCGCGGGACTGGCTGGTCCAGTTGAAGATCTGGATGGGCAGGACGGTGAACGCGGAGTTGATGCCGTCCGGGTTGAACGCGACGTACGTGAGTCCGCCGAGCAGCAGCAGCGGCGCGGCCTCGCCCATGGCGCGCGACAGGGCGAGGATCGACCCGGTGGCGATGCCGGGCAGGGCCGCGGGCAGAACCTGGCGCCACACGGTCTGCCACTTGGTCGCGCCGAGGGCGAGCGAGCCGAGCCGGATGGAGTTCGGCACGGCCCTGATCGCCTCCCGCGAGGCGATGATCACGACGGGCAGCACGAGCAGCGCGAGGGTCAGGGACGCGGTGAGGATGGTGGTGCCCAGGCCCATGCCGCGGGCGATCAGGCCGAGCCCGAGGATGCCGTAGACGACCGAGGGCACGGCGGCGAGGTTCTGGATGTTCAGCTCCAGCCAGCGGTTGTACCAGCGGGTGGGGTCCGCGTACTCCTCCAGGTGGATGGCCGCCGCCACACCGACCGGCAGGCACAGCGCACCCGTCAGGCCCACCACCCACACCGAGCCCCAGATCGCGGACTGCGCGCCGGCCCGCTCCGGGTGGCGGATCGAGGGGAAGTTGCTCCACAGGCGGCTGTCCAGACGGCTCACGCCTTCGTGGATGACGTACCCGATGAGCACGGCCAGGAAGATCAGCGCGATCGCGAGGGAGGCGAGCAGGACGAGACGGAAGGCGGTGTCGGCGGGGCGGCGACGCCTGTGGCCCAGTGGTGTGGGTGGCACGGGCTCGGTCATGACGGGCGTGGGGGCGGTCATTCGTACACCTCCCGGAAGCGGCGGACCAGCCGGATGGAGACGGCGTTCATCGCGAACGTCAGCGTGAACAGGAGCAGCCCGACGGCGAAGAGGGTGTGGTAGTCCACGGTTCCCACCGGCACGTCGCCGCTCGCGGCCTGGGCGATGAAGCCCGTCATGGTCTGCATGGCCTCCAGCGGATTCCACGTCAGGTTGGGCCGGTTGCCCGAGGCGATGGCGACGATCATCGTCTCGCCGACCGCGCGGGAGACCCCGAGGACGAACGCGGCGACGATGCCGGAGAGGGCCGCGGGCACCACGACGGTCGTCGCGACGACGCGCTTGCTCGCCCCCATCGCGTACGCGCCGTCACGCAGCGAGTGGGGCACCGCGGAGAGGGCGTCCTCGGAGAGCGACGCGATCGTCGGGATGATCATCATGCCCATCACCAGGCCCGCGGAGAGGGCGTTGAAGATGTCGGGGCCCTCGCCCCACGGCCAGATGCCCTGCAGGCGCGGGGTGAGGAACTTCAAGGCGAAGAAGCCGAAGACGACGGTCGGGATGCCCGCGAGGAGTTCGAGCGCCGGTTTGAGGA
Organism: Streptomyces sp. NPDC041068; assembly: GCF_040647455.1. Taxonomy (NCBI): domain Bacteria; kingdom Bacillati; phylum Actinomycetota; class Actinomycetes; order Kitasatosporales; family Streptomycetaceae; genus Streptomyces; species Streptomyces sp. NPDC041068. Next base: position 53,752 of record NZ_JBEZCG010000008.1, on the reverse strand, counting down.
CGCCGCGGGTGCGTGGCGTCGCGTACTCGGAGAGGTAGATCGCGCTCGCCAGGCCCAGCGGCAGCGCGACGAGCAGGGCGATCACTGTGATCAGCAGGGTGGCGGCGACCAGCGGGAGCACGCCGTATCGGGCGGGTTCGAAGAGCGGTGTCCACTGTGTGCCGGTGAAGAACTCCTTGGCGGAGACCTCGCCGAAGAAGCGGACGCTCGGCTCGATCAGCGAGACGACGATGCCGATGGTGGTGGCGATGGAGACGAGCGCGGCGGCGATCAGGCCGATCCGGATGACGCGCTCGCCGTGGCGGGGGCGGGAGCGTCCCAGGCGCGGGCTCCCGCCCGCGTCCGGGACGGCCTCCCTCTTCCGGGCGGGCACGGACTACTCCTTGCCGCTCTTGAACTTGTCGAAGGTGGCCTTGAGTTCCTTCTCCTGCTCGCTGTTGAGCGGAATGAACCTGGCGTCCTCGGCGACCTCGGCGTTGTTCTCGACGTAGTACTCGACGAACGCCTCGGCCTCGTCCCGCTCCAGGGACTTCTTCGAGGGGTAGATGAACAGCGGCCGCGAGAGCGGCTTGTACGTGCTGTCCTGTGCGGCCTTCACGCTGGGCGCGACGCAGCCGTCGCCGCCGTCGATCTTCAGGGCCTTGAGCCTGTCGGTGTTCTCCTCGAAGTAGGAGTAACCGAAGTACCCGAGGCCGCCCCTGGAGCCGGCCACGCCCTGCACGGTGACGTTGTCGTCCTCGCTGGGGCTGTAGTCGGTGCGGGACTTGCCCTCCGCGCCGTTGATCTTCTCGGTGAAGTAGTCGAAGGTGCCGGAGTCGGTGCCCGCACCGAACAGCTTCAGGGGCTGGTCGGGGAAGTCCGAGTCGATCTGGTTCCAGTTGTCGACCTCGGATCCGGGCTCCCAGATCTTCTTGAGCTGAGCGGTCGTCAGGCACTCGGCCCAGTCGTTCGTCTTGGGCACGACGACGGTCAACGCGTCGTTGGCCACCATGAATTCGTCGTACGTGATCTTGTTTTCCGCGCAGGCCTTCTTCTCCTCGTCCTTGATGGGCCGGGAGGCGTCGGAGATGTCGGTCTCACCCTTGCAGAACTTCTCGAAGCCGCCTCCGGTGCCCGAAGTTCCCACCGTGACGCGGACGTTCGGCTCGTCCTCGCCGAACAGCTCGGCGGCGGCCGTGGACAGCGGGGCGACAGTCGAGGACCCGTCCACCTTCACGGTGCCCGAAAGCCCGTCCCCGCTGCCGCCGTCACCCCCGCCGCAGCCCGCGAGCGTCACCGCCGTCAGCCCGATGGCCGAGAGCCCCGCCAGTCCCTTGCGCACACGATCCACGACGCACCTTCTATCTTTCGGCCCGTCAACTTCGGGCTGCCAGACGGCCGTTGGCCGCAACCGACCCAATAGATAGAAGTACGTCTATGTTAACGGGGCGCGAAGCGAAGGTGACCTGTGCCTGAACAGGGGCAGAGGTCTGCGAACGAGCCCACAGGCACACCCCGCCAAGCGCCCCGCCCCGCTACGACAGGTCCTTCTTCTCGCCGCCCGGCCGCAGGTCGACGAGCTTGTCGTCGACGCCCCGCTTCTTGAACGCCTTCACCAGGGACTTCATGTCCTCGGAGTAGATGTTCCAGCTGTCGGTGTGCACCGCGACCACCTTGCGGGGGTCGAGGTCCTTCGCCACCTTGGCCGCGTTCTTCGACGTGAGGGTCAACGGGGCGTTGTCGAGGATCGCGGGGGTGCGGGCGGCACCGGCGAAGAGGACGGCCGTGTCGATGGGGCCGATCTCCTTCTTCACGCGGTCGCCGACCTTCTCGGCGACCTTCACCGAGGCATTGTCGCCCGAGATGTAGGTGGTGGGGACGCCCTTGCCGCTGAGCACGAACCCGGTGACCTCGCCGTCCGCGCCGCGGTCCACCTCGTCGGGGCCGTGCAGCGCGGGCACCGCGGTGACCTTGATGGCGCCGCCCGAGGTCTTCACCTCCTGGGAGGTCCAGCTCCGCATGCCCGTGACGTGATCGCCGAGGCGCTTGTGCGCGCCCGGCGTGGAGAGCACGACGGGCATGCCCTTGAGCAGCGCGCGGCCCTTGTCGTCGAGGTTGTCGTCGTGCTGGTCGTGCGAGAGCAGGACGGCGTCGATCCTGCCGAGCTTCTCCGGGCCGAACGCGGGCCCCTGCTTCTTCTCCAGGCCGCTCTTGTACTTCTTCGGAGCGTCGAAGGTCGGGTCGAGCAGGAAGCGCGCGCCGCCGATCTCCAGGACCGTGGTCGGCCCGCCGACGTGCGTGGCGGTGAACGCCTCGGTGCCGGAGGCCTCGGCGCCCCCCTTCGGCTCGGTCTTCGCGTTTCCCGCGGCCTGCGCGGGCTTGGCGTCGTCGCCGTCACCGCCGCCACAGGCGGCGAGCAGGGCCACGCTCGCGGTGGCGGCGACGGCGGCCGAGGCGGCACGGAGGAACGTCGAACGGTTCATGAGCAATACCGGTTCTCTCAGGACGTACGCCGACTGGGGACGTACGCCGATACGGACGAACGGTCAGACGCCTCGGGGTGGTTGAGTCCGGCGCACCCCCAGGACGTTTTGAACGCTAACACATTGCGTAATCATCGATAACGCCAATCCGTCGCGATACCCTCTTCACTCCGGATACGTCCAGGTCAGATCTGTTAGCGCTGCTATCGTGGATGCCATGTCGACGGCACGAGAGCGCATCCTGGAAGCCACCGCCGAACTGCTCGCCACCAAGGACGCACTGGCGATCTCGACCCGGGCCATCTGCGACCGGGCCAAGGTCGGCATGCCCGAGATTTACCGCCAGTTCGGCGACAAACAGGGGCTCCTGACCGCGGTCGCCGACCTCGGCTTCGAACGCTTCCTCGCCAACAAGCGGCGCAATCCGCTCACCGACGACCCGGTGGCGGACCTGCGCACGGCCTGGGACAGCCATGTCGCGTTCGCGCTCCGCAACCCCCACCTGTACCGGCTGATGTTCACGCCCACCGGGGACGCCAAGCCGCAGGCGATCAAGGAGGCGCAGGCCCTGCTCCTGTCCGCCGTGGAGCGCTGCCGCGAGGCAGGCCGACTGCGCACGTCCCCCGAGCTCGCCGGGCAGTCGATCCTCTCCGCCAACGTGGGCGTGTGCCTGATGGCGCTGTCCTTCCCCGAGCTGTTCGGGGGCCTGGACATCTCGCAGTCCGTACGCGACGCCGTGATCGGCAAGGTCACCGGCGACGAGCGCGAGGACACCCGGATCAGCAGCGCGACAGTCCTCGCGCAGGCGCTGGTCGGCACCCTCACGGGGACGACGCCCGTCGACGACGCCTCCATCGACCGCCTGGCAAGCGCGCTCCGGCCGACGGCCGGGCCTCAGGCCTGACCTGAGCCCACCACCTCCACCGTGAGGTGCTTCATCAGCGGCTGGTCGCTCTGCGGGCTGAAGTCCCCCGCCGGACACGGCACGTTGAGCTCCGGCATGTAGCCGACCGCGCAGCCCTTCGGCACGTCGTACGCGATCGCCCGGTAGCGGCGCACCGTACGGCGTGAGCCGTCCTTCGCGAGAGAGGTGATGTCCACCTCGTCCATGTCCACCAGGCCGCGCTCCCGCATGTCGGCGGCGTTCATGAACAGCAGCGTGCGGAGGTTCTCCACCCCGCGGTAGCGGTCGTTGTCGGAGTAGATCGTGGTGTTCCACTGGTCGTGGGAGCGGACCGTGGCCAGGGTGAGCAGCCCGGCGGGCGGCGCGGGGGCGTTCAGCGGGGCGAGGGAGAACTCGGCCCTGCCGGACGGCGTGAGGAAGACGCGTCGCTCCAGGAAATGGGCACGTAGCGGTCGGATTCCGCCTCGTACACCATCGGCTCGGTCAGGCGCCCCTGGTCCTCCAGCGCGAAGTCGCTCCAGGTGCGCAGCTCGGCGACGGTGTGCGCCGCGAAGAACTCGCGTCCCGCGCGCTTGTGCGTCATCTCCCACGTCGAGTGCTCGATGCCGTTCTCGCACAGGTCGAGCGTGAGGCCCTTGTAGTCGTCGGGCCAGGCGCAGCCGGGGCAGTCGTACCCCTTGCCGGGGTGGTTCATCACCGGCATCGCGCGCAGCGCGGTCACCGGCTCGCGGGAACGCCAGATGACTTCGCCCACGCTCTTGGCGGCGCCCCACCCGGCGGCCGGGTGACGGTAGTCGGACCGGACGGGCTTCCCCTCGGGTTCGGGCCCGTCGCCTGCCGCGTCCTCGCGGGTGGCGTGTGAGGGGTTCTTCGGCATGGCCGCCGCCTTTCGTCCCGGAATCCCGATCCCCCCGGACGCGGCACCCGGACAGCCGGACCGCCCGCCGATCGTATGCACCCTCGGCCGGTGGTGCGCAGGCTCCGCGCTGAACGGGGGATCCCTTCGGTCCCCGCAGCGATGAGTTTTCCCCGGACGGGCAGTCTCACTGCTGTCAACGCAACGCGGAAGGACACCCATGGGTCAGCTGCTGAAAGTCCAGAACTTCACCGTCTCGTCCGACGGATTCGGCGCCGGGGAGGGCCAGAGCCTGGAGCGGCCCTTCGGCCACGCCGATCCCGGCACCATGTTCACCTGGGCAGGGGCCACGGCGAGCTGGCCCAACCGCACCGACCCCGGGGGCAGCCGCGGCCTGGACGACTACCTCACACGGGACTTCGCACACAACATCGGCGCCGAGATCATGGGCCGCAACAAGTTCGGGCCCCAGCGGGGGCCCTGGGAGAACCACGACTGGCAGGGCTGGTGGGGCGAGGAGCCGCCGTTCCACACCCCGGTGTTCGTCATGACCCACTACACACGCCCGTCGTTCACGCTCTCCGACACCACGTTCCACTTCGTCGACGGCGACCCGGCCACGGTGCTCCAGCAGGCCAGAGAGGCCGCGGACGGCAAGGACGTACGGCTCGGCGGCGGGGCCACCACCATCCGGCAGTTCCTCGACGCCGACCTCGTCGACACCCTGCACGTGGCGGTCTCACCGACGAAGCTCGGATCCGGGGTCCGCCTGTGGAAGTCCCCGGACGAGCTGCTCGACCGCTTCCACCTCGACGTCGTGCCCAGCCCGAGCGGCGTGACGCACCACCTCTTCTGGCGGAAGGACTGAAAGGGCCGAGGCCCGGCGCGCCGTCCGTCGTCATATGACGGACGGCGCGCTCGGTCGGTCACAGGTGGGTGCCGAACCCCTTGTTCGGCTTGTTCAGCGCTGCGCGCCGGACCCGACCGTCGGCAGGTAGCGCGGTGCCCGCCAGGCCTTCAGCCGCTTCTCCACCGCGGCCCCGAGGGACAGGAGCTCGGCGTCCTGACGGTCACCGGCCATCAGGAGCACGCCGACCGGCAGTTCGCCCACGGACCCCGCGGGCACCGAGAGGGACGGATATCCGGAGACGGCCGCCGGCGTGGAGGACGGGATGACGTCGTTGTCGCCGCGCGCGCAGTCGGTCGTCCAGGCGGGCGGGTTCGTCGGCGAGGCGATGGCGTCCAGGTGACGGTCGGCCATGGTCTCGTCGATGGAGCGCCGGGAGAGGTCCTTCAACTCGGCACGCATGGCCAGGTACTTGGGGTCAGAGGTGGACGGCGCGGCGAGTGCCTGCTCGAAGAGTTCCTGGCCGGCGAAACAGCTCTGCTCCTCGGGGTGGGAGCGGTTGAACTCGATCAGCTCGGCGAGGTCCTTGGGGCCCTTGCGCGTGCCGAGGTAGGCGTCGATGTCCCGGTGGAACTCGCTGAGCAGCGCCGGGAATTCGAGCTCGGCGAGCCGCGCCTGGTACGGGGGCGTCACCTCGACGACCACGGCTCCGGCCTTGCGCAGCTTCTTCGCCGTGCGGGTCATCAGCGCGTCCACGTCGGGTCCCAGCGAGGGCAGGCGCCACAGGCCGATCCGCTTGCCGCGGAGGCTGCCGCCGTGGTCCGCCGCCGTCTCCTCGGCCTTGCCCTCGTTCAGCACCGAGAACGTGAGCGCGGTGTCGATGACGTTGCGCGCCATGGGCCCTGCCGTGTCCTGCTCGGCGGAGATCGGCACCACGCCAGACTGGCTGACCAGGCCGAGGCTCGGCTTGTGGCCGACCACGCCGTTCATCCCGGCCGGGCACACGATGGAGCCGTCCGTCTCGGTGCCGATCGCCACCTGCGACAGCGACGCGGCGAGCGCGGCGGCCGAGCCGGAGGAGGAACCGCACGGGTTGCGGTCGAGGACGTAGGGGTTGTTGGTCTGACCGCCCACCGCCGACCATCCCGAAGTCGGCTTGGCACTGCGGAAGTTGGCCCATTCGGACAGGTTGGTCTTGCCGAGGATCACCGCCCCTGCCTTCCGCAGCCGGGTCACCAGCTCGGCATCGGTGTCGGGCGGGCTCCCGGCGAGCGCGAGCGACCCGGCCGTCGTCGGCATGTCACGGGTGTTCACATTGTCCTTGAGCAGGACGGGGATGCCGTCCAGCGGCCCGAGGGTCTTGCCGCTCCGGTGCCTGGCGTCGCTGGCGGCCGCTTCCCGCAGGGCAGTCGGGCTGGTGCGCAGCACCGAGTGAATCTTGGGATCCACCTTCTCGATCCGCCGCAGATAGGCCCGGGTCAGCGACGCCGAGGTCAGCGAACCGTTCGCCATGCGTGCCTGTAACTGCGGGATCGTGACGGTGTCCAGGTCGACGCCGGGTGTGAGCGATGGCTCGCCGGATGACCCACCGGATGATCCGCTGGATGACCCACTGGGCGACGAACCGTCGGCGGCTTGCGCACCGGCATTCGGTACGCCCGTCAAAAGGGCCCCCGCGACGAGGGCGGCGGTCATTGCGGCAATGCTCCTCTTTCCCATGCGGATCAGCGGACTACACGGGAACCGTCCGGCGCAAGGGGCTCAGGGCATGTCTCTTCGGCCGGAGGCCAGTTGATCGATCCTTACGGCCGGTTGATCCATCCTTACGGCTGGAAGTACGCGGACATCATGTCGCTGACCCATTCCGGCTGTGCGACGTTCACCGCGCGGAACTCCGCCATCGTCGGCTTCAGATCGATGACCGGGGTGCCGGAGTCCGCGCCGAGGCCCACCACCGTCAGTTCGCGGCCGTCGACGGATGCGACACGGAAGTCGTCGCTCTCCGGGAACTGGTCGAAGACGAAGAGGACCTCCACGCGGGAGAAGTCCTCCAGACCCTGGAGGCACCGCTCGCCGAGGCGCTCGTCGACAGTGATGGTGCTGCGGACGTTCGCCCCGGCTCGGTCGCATCACGCGACGGCGGTGGCCTCCAGCTCGACCATCAGGTCGGGGATCGCCAGGCGTGTCACCCCGAGCATCGTGGTGGACGGCGCCGCCCCGGCGGCGCCCAATCGCGAGGCCAGCACGCCGTAGTGCTCGAAGAGCCGGTCGACGTCGGTGGCGTAGACATTGAGCCGCACGAGGTTCGCGAGGGTCATGCCCGCCTCGCCCAGCACGGCCTCCACGTTGTCGAGGCTCAGCGCCAACTGCCGCGCCATGTCACCGATGTGCTGGGGCTTGCCGTCGCCGCTCATCGCGGTCTGCCCGGAGCAGTACAGGGTCCGGGACTCCCCGGAGACGATCTCGCCCTGGTTGTAGCCCAACTCCGCCGACCATGCCCACGGGTTGACGGCCGTTCGCCGCATTGCCACATCAGCTCCATTCGATTCGTCGACATGGCCTATGCCCATGCCTATGTCCATGCGTACCTCCATGCGTCCGTCCATCGGCTCGGTCGCCACCGGCCTTCTCGTCGCGGAAATGACCTTCGCAGCAGATACACGACATCCTTTGTCACGTATCCCTGTCGCTTCTCTGGAAGGTCCTCGCATGCGCGCCGACCGGTTGGTATCGCTGGTGCTCCTGCTCCGGCAGCACGGTCGGCTGTCCGCCACCGCGCTGGCCCGCGAGCTGGAGGTCACCACTCGCACCGTGCTGCGCGACATCGAGGCGCTGTCCGCGGCAGGCGTCCCGGTCTATGCCGAACGCGGCCGGAACGGCGGCTTCGCGCTGCTGCCCGGTTTCCGCACCGAGCTCACCGGGCTGAACCACGACGAGGCCCTAGCCCTGCTGGTCGCCGGATCGCGGCGTGGCGCGCAGGCGTTCGGGCTCGGCTCGGCGCTCGCCTCGGCAATGCTCAAGGTGGTCGACGCGCTGCCCGAGAGCTACCGGGACACGGCGGCCGGCGCGGCCGAGCGACTGCTCATCGACCCGGAGACCGACCTCCTCGCGCGCCGACTGGTCACCGAGGAGACGCCGGACGGCATCGTGGCCGAGGTCCTGCGCGCGGTGGTCGCCGGACACAAGCTGCGCATCCACTACGCGGCTGTGGACCAGACCCCGAAGTGGCGCACGGTGGACCCCATCGGCCTGGTGACCGTGCGCGACCAGGGCTACTTGCTGGCCACGCGGTCCGGCGCCGACCGTACCTACCGGCTGTCCCGCATTCTGGCCGCCGAGGAACTCGTCGAACCCGCGCAGCGACCGGACCGGGTCGATCTGGACCGGGCCTGGCGGGAACGCAGCACGCGGTTCCGGACCGGCGGGGACCAAGTCACCGTGCTGGTACGGCTGGACGCGGCGCGGCGGGAGGAGCTGGTGGGCACCGCGCTGGCCGTCCTCTCCGAGGAGGCCGACGCCCAAGAGGGCTGGCTGCGCCTGGAGATGACCTTCCAGGACGCGAGACACGCCGAATGGGCGCTGTGGCAGCTCGCCACGGACGGGGAAGCCCTGGCCCCGCAGTGGTTGCGCGCCTCGCTGCGCCACCGTGCCGCCGCGATCGCCGTTCGCTACGGAGCATCGCCCGAACCGGACTCCGCCCGCTGAGCGCAGAGCACCGCGCTCGGCACCGCATCATCACGTCCCATGACGATCACGGGCATGAGCGGGGAACTCCGCACCATCACGCAGGACGTGCACGCCTGGCTGCCGCCGCGCCGGGGAGTTCCTCGCGCGCAGCGGTGAGCAGCTGGGCGCCGTCGATCCCACGACGCCATGGGGTGCGTACGTGGTGGAGCACTTCGGTGGCTACGACTGGTCGACGGTGCGGCCCGTGGCCGTGTCGACGACGTTCACCGAGGAGCTCGAACTGACCGTGGGCGCCTACCCCGTCCGCCTGTACGCCTTGCCGTCCGGGCACACCCAGGGCGACCTGTTCGCCCCACTGCCCGCCCACCGCATGCTGGCGACCGGAGCGGAGGCCTTCGTCCCGGTCACGGGCCGGTGCTCGACGCCGCAGGCATGCGCGGGCATGCGCGGGCACATCGCGAACCTGGAGTACGTCCACGAGCGCGCCCACGCCTTCCATGCCGACGGGCTCACCGTGGCCGAGGCGGCCCGGCGCGTCATCGCCGAGCGGCGCCGTCCCGAACCGGGTCTGCCTGAGCGGCTGTTGGTCACCATCGGCAGCGAGTACCGCGGGATCGACGGCAGCGAGCAGCCCGGCATGGTCGCCACCATGCAGGAGGTCGTCGCGCTCGCCCGGGAGATCAGCGCTTCCCGGTGAGCACCGCTCCCGCGCTCGCCGCGACCACCATCGCGATCGCGGCGCACTGCGGCAGCGAAAGCCCCTGGCCGAGGACCAGGTAGCCGGCGAGGGCCGCGACGGCGGGCGACAGGCTGGCCAGGACCGCGAACGTGGCGGCGGGCAGCCTGCGCAGGGCGAGCAGCTCCAGGGTGTAGGGCACGCCCGAGGACATCACCGCGATCGCGAGGCCCAGCGCGAGCACCCCCGGTTCGAGGAGTGTTCCGCCCGCGGCCCCGACACCCAACGGCAGGCTGACCAGCGCCGCGACGGCCATGGCGATCGCGAGGCCGTCCAGGCGCGGGAAGCGGGCGCCCGCCCGGGAGCCCTGCACGATGTACGCCGCCCACATCGCTCCGGCGCCCAGCGCGAAGGCCGCGCCGACGGCGTCCAGTTGCCCGAAGCCGCCGCTGCCCAGCAGATACACCCCGGCCAGCGCGAGCCCGGCCCACAGGAGGCTGGCCGCGCGGCGGGCCGCGACGACCGAGAGCAGCAGAGGGCCGAGGACTTCGAGGGTGACCGCCGCGCCCAGCGGGATACGGTCGATCGCCTGGTAGAAGAGGATGTTCATGCCGCCGAGGGCCAGGCCGTATCCGCCGACCACGGCCCAGTCGGCACGTGTGTATCCCCGTACCCGGGGGCGGGTGACGAGCAGGAGCAGCACCGCGGCGAGCGACACCCGCAGCGCGACCGTGCCGAGCGCCCCGGCCCGGGGGAACAGCAGCGCGGCGAACGCCGACCCGAACTGGACGGACACCGCCCCGGCAAGGACCAGGCCGACGCCGCCGATGCTGCCGCGGCCCGGGGCGTGCCGGACGACGGCGGGCGCAGCCGTCGTCGTTGGCGGGTTCTGCGCTGTGGAGGTCATGGGTTCCACGCTAGGAACCCGGCCGCCGCATGTGAAATGCCGAATTCAGGGCGATTATGCTTCTGAAGCATGACCATCGAGCTGCGGCATCTGCGCGCATTTCTCGCCATCGCCGAGGAAGGCAACGTCACGCGCGCCGCCGCTCGCCTCCATGTCGCCCAGCCCGCGCTCTCCCGCACCCTGCGCCAGTTGGAGGACCACCTGGGGGCACGCCTCGCCGACCGGTCCACGCACCACTTCGAGCTGACCGCCGAGGGACGCGCGTTCCGCGACAAGGCGGCCGCCGCCCTCGCCGCCGTCGACAGCGCGCTCGACCCGGGCGCTCTGGGCGCCCGGCCGCTGCGCCTCGGGCACACCTGGGCGGCGCTGGGCAACCACACCGTCCCGCTGCTGCGCCGCTGGGACGAGACGCACCCCGGGACTCCGCTGCGGCTGCTCCGCGTCGACGACCGCACGGCAGGACTCACCCAGGGCAAGGTCGACGCGGCCCTGCTGCGCGGTGAGATCGCCACGCCCGGCCTCCGCACGGAGCTCCTTGCCTCGGAGGAACGGGTGGCGGTCATGCCCGCGGACAGCCCCCTGGCGGCGCTTCCCCGCGTCACGTTGGCGGATCTGGCCGCGTACCCGATCGCCCTCAACACCGTCTCCGGCACGACGACCCTGGACCTGTGGCCGCCGAAGGACCGCCCGGTCGCGTCCATCGAGGTCACCAACACCGACGAGTGGCTCATCGCGATCGCCGCGGGCCGCGCCGTGGGGATCTCCACCGTGGCCACGCCGAGCAATCACGCGCATCCCTTGCTGGTCTACCGCCCGCTCGCGGACGCTCCGGCGGTCCCGGTCGTCCTCGCCTGGTCCGAGGGCCTGGCCCACCCCGCCGTGCCCGACCTGCTGGCCCTCGCGCAGGAGGTCTTCGCGACCGGCACCTGACGGGCGGGCCGCCGGTCACCAGAGCCTGGCACCGAACCGCGTCACGATGAGCACGGCCACCACTCCGTACATCAACACCGGGCCCACCCACGCGTACCGGGACAGTGCGGACGTCAGCCCGCGCGGGGCGGGCAGGATGCCGCGGCACAGGGAGTGCAGCGTGACGTACCAGAACAGGGGCAGGACCACGGCCCACACGAGCATGCACCAGGGGCACAGCGCCCCGATCACGTACAGGCACTGGCTGATCAGCCACACCACGAAGCCGAACGCCGCGGTGACCGCCGCCTGCACGCCCCACCACAGCCACACCGGCACGGTGGCGCCGGTCGCGAGGACGAGCCCGAGCATGGCGAGGGCCGCGAAGCCGACGGAGCCGAGCAGCGTGCCGGGGATGCCGAGCACGTCGCTCTGCCAGGCGTCCATGATGTCGCCGCAGCTGAGAACCGTGTTGATGTTGCAGCCCGGCGAGAAGGCGGGGTCGGCGAGCGAGGCGAGACGGTCGTAGGTGAGCACGGTCGACGCGACGGCACCGAGGATGCCCGCGCACAGCATCAGCAGGCTCAGGGCGCGACCGGCGGGGACCCGGGCGGAGGCGGAGGGCTCGGACATGATCCTCAAGCCTGCGTCCGCCCTCCGCGGGCGGGGCAGGGCCGATGGTCCCGTGCGCGGCCCGCATTCCGGCCCGGCGGTCCAGGGCGTACGTCCTGAACCGACTGCCGACTGCCGACTGCTGCCTTCCGTCTTCCGCCTTCCGCCTTCCGCCTTCCGCCACCAGCCGTCAGCCTCGCCCGACGCGGGCGGGGTCGAGGCGCACCGCCCGGGACGTGACAGGCCCCTTCGCGCTCCGCGGGACGATCCACACGAGGTCCTTCGGGGACTGGCCCCGGAAGTTCCGTGTGGGGGACGGCCGGTTCCGCGCAGGCGTCGCCGTTCGCGTCGGTGGTGCGGTGAAAATCGGTGTCCTGATGCCTAAGCGTGCTGATAGACACCCGGAGTGCAAAAGACTCCCGACTTCCACGACCTGCTGTCGCTACCGGACTTCACCGACCTGCTGCGGCCACCGGACTTCACCGACCTGCTGCGTCTGATCGACGAACGATCGACTGCCTTCCGCGCCGCGATCGCCGCCGCGCCCAGTCTCGACGTACAGGTGCCGACCTGCCCCGAGTGGACGCTGTTCGATCTGGCCCGGCACCTGGGCGAAGGGCGCCGCTCCTGGGCCGCCACCGTCGCCGCGGGTCCTGCCGCCACGGCCAAGTCCGCAGCGGAGGGCGCGCCACCCGCGCCTCGGGAGCGCGCGGCCCTGCTGGCCTGGCTTGCCGCATCGACGCAGGAACTCCTGGACGCACTGCGCGAGTCCGGACCCGAGCGCGGCTGCTGGACGTGGTGGGGTACGTCGCAGTCGCCGCAGACCTGTGGTGCCGTCGCCCGGCACCAGCTCCAGGAGGTCGCGGTGCACACCTACGACGCCCAACTCGCCCTGGGCGCCGGGCAACCGCTGCCGGACGAGGTGGCACTCGACGGTGTCGAGGAGTTCCTTTCCACCTGCTGCGCGACGACGAGCGCCTGGCCGCACGCGCCCGCCGCCGTCGACGTCCACGCCGCCGAGGGCCGCACCTGGCACGTCTCGCTCTCCGCCGACGGCGCACGGATCACCCCTGTCTCCGCGCCCGGCACCGCGGCCGACGCCTGCGTCCAAGGCACGGCCGATGAACTGGTTCTGGCCCTCCACGGCCGCATACCGGTGGAGTCCCTGAAGGTCGACGGCGACCGGCGTCTGCTCGACCTGCTCTGGGCCTGGGACCCGGACGAGTAGGAGTCCGAAGCCATGGAATTCTTCTGCTACCACCGCGACCGGCCCGGCTCGCTGCCCCTGCGCGAGGCGATGATCGAGGAGCACTGGTCCTACATGGACGGCTACGCAAAGGAGTTGATCGCCCGCGGTCCGACCTTCGGCGCGGACGGTGAGACGCCCAGCGGGAGCGTGCACATCGTCGACCTGCCGGACCCCGCGGCCGCCCGAGCGTTCGCCTTCGACGAGCCCTGCCACCAGGCCGGCGCCTACCGGGACGTCCTGCTGCGGCGGTGGCGCAATCTGCTGGGACGCACCATGTGGGACTTCCCCGGCGGCCGCAGCGGCGGCAACCGGTATCTGGTGCTCGGCCTCGGCTCGGGGCAGCCCGCCGACCTCGCCGTGCCGACGACCGGCCGGGACGAGCTCATCGCGTACGGGCCGCTGCTCTCCGACGACGGAGCCGCCTGGCTGGGCACGGCGACACTGGTCCGGGCTCCGGACGCGGACGCGGCACGAGCCGTGCTGACCACGGAACGCTACGACGACATCGAGGTCCACGACTGGGAGTTCGGCGGCCGCCGGTGACGCTCCTGGACCTCGCGCCGGTCAGGACCCGCTGTGGGATGGTGGACAGGTGACGACGCTGGAAGACCTCGTCCGGCTCCGCCGGGCACGTGACCTGATGGACCGCGACTACGCCAAGCCGCTCGACGTCCCCGCGCTGGCGCGCACCGCCCTCATGTCGCCGGGCCACTTCTCCCGCAGCTTCCGTGCCGCCTTCGGGGAGACCCCGTACAGCTACCTCATGACGCGCCGGATCGAGCGCGCCAAGGCGCTCCTGCGGCGCGGGGACCTCACGGTCACGGAAGTGTGCTTCGAGGTCGGCTGTACGTCGCTCGGGTCCTTCAGCTCGCGCTTCACCGAGCTGGTCGGCGAGAGCCCCAGTGCGTACCGCGCCCGTGGCCACGAGGAGGGCGCCGCCATCCCGGCCTGCATCGCCAAGATCCATACGCGACCGGTCAGGAACGGAGAAGCGAAACGGCCACCCCGCTCCTAGCGTGGAGCCCATGGACATCAAACTCTCCCAGTGCTTCATCGCCGTCGACGACCACGACAAGGCGCTCGCCTTCTACCAGGACGCCCTGGGCCTGGAAGTACGCAATGACGTCGCGTTCGAGGGGATGCGCTGGGTCACTCTCGGCGCACCCTCGCAGCCCGATGTGAGCATCGTGCTCGAACCGCCCCTCGCCGACCCGAACGCCTCCGCCGCCGACAAACAGGCCATGGCCGAACTGCTGGCCAAGGGCCTGCTGCGCGCCGTCATCTTCGCCACCGACGACTGCGACGCCACCTTCGAGCGCATCCGCCTGGCGGGCGGCGAGGTGCTTCAGGAACCGGTCGACCAGCCGTACGGCGTGCGCGACTGCGCCTTCCGCGACCCGGCGGGCAACATGCTGCGCTTTACGCAGACCCGCGGGCGGTAGCTTTACGCAGACCCGCGGGCAGTAAGGGCCCCGGAACCCCAGGGGGGCGGACCGGCCGTAAATGGTTCGCGCGGCGGGCGGGGGCGGCGGATGATGCGTGGAGTCCGGGGCCGCCGCGGGCGGTCCTCTCCCCTCTTCTTCCGAACCCTTCCTCTCTTCCGACTTCTCTTCCGACTTCTCTTCCGAACCCTTCTTCCGACGGGGATCCGTCATGCCCCTTGCACAGTCGTCCTGGGCCTTCGATGACCGGCCCGAGGTGCACCTCGCAGCCGGGTCCGTGCGCGGCAGCCGCGAAGCGGGCACGGCCGTCTTCCGTGGCATCCCCTTCGCCGAACCCCCGGTCGGAGCCCTGCGGTTCGCCGCGCCTCGGCCGGTCCGGACCTGGAGCGGGGTGCGGGAGGCCGTGTCGTACGGTCCTCCTCCCCCGCAGTCCGGCGTCTTCGGCATGGACGCGCTGGCGCGGGACGCCGCGAGCGCGGACTGGCTGACCGTCAACGTCTGGTCCCCCGCCCCCGCACCGGACGCCGGGCTGCCGGTGATGGTGTGGATCCAAGGCGGCGCCTACACCATCGGCATGTCCTGCCTCCCCGAGTACGACGGCGGCCTGCTCGCGCGGGACGGCGGTGTCGTCGTGGTGACGTTCAACTACCGCGTGGGCATCGAGGGTTTCGCGCAGATCGAGGGGGCTCCGCCCAACCGGGGGCTGCTCGACCAGGTCGTCGCCCTGGAGTGGGTGCGCGACAACATCCGGGCCTTCGGCGGCGATCCGGGCCGGGTGACGCTCTTCGGCCAGTCGGCGGGCGGCGGTTCCATCGCCTCGCTCATGGCGATGGACCGCGCGGCCGGGCTCTTCCACCGGGCCGTCGCCCAGAGCGTGCCCGGCACCTTCTTCGCTCCGGAGCTCGCCGCCGACGTCACCGCCGCCTGCGCCGCCGAGTTGGGGCTGCGGCCCACCGCGGCCGACCTGTCCGGCGTCGCCCCGCACGAGCTGTCCGCGGCCGGTGACGCCGTGTCCGCCAGGACGGAACAGTGGGCGGAACGCTGGGGTCTGCCCGCGCACCGCTCGATCCCCTTCGCGCCCGTGGTGGACGGCGACGTCCTGCCCGTCACGCCGTGGCGGGCCCTGGCGGACGGCGCGGGCCGCGGCATCGACCTCCTCGTCGGCCACACCCGCCACGAGCACCGTCTGTTCAGCGCGATCAACGGCCTGCTCGGCGAGGTGACCGAGGAGCAGGCGGAGACCGCACTCCGCGTCTTCGCCCCGGGCCCGGAGGGTGCGCACCGCTACCGCGAGGCGTTCCCCAAGGCGAGCCCCGACGAGCTGTACGAACTGGTCCACGGGGACTGGCTGTTCCGCATGCCCTCGCTCCACCTCGCCGAGGCGCAGGTGGCCGCGGGCGGTCGTGCGTACGTCTACGAACTGACCTGGACGGCGCCGGGCATGGGCGGCGGCCTCGGCGCCTGCCACGGCCTGGATGTCCCTCTGGTCTTCGGCACGTTGGACCGTGGCCAGCCCGCCATGCTGATCGGCGGGACTCCCTCCCCGGAGGCCGAGGCCCTGTCCGCCCGCATGCGCGCCGCCTGGACGTCGTTCGCCGTCCACGGCGACCCCGGCTGGCCGCCCTACGACACCGACGGACGCCTGGCCCAACTCTTCGACTCCCGGCCGACTGTGGCCGCCTATCCGGAGGATGCCTCCCGCCGGATCTGGCGGCATCACGTGTTTCCGTCGCTGCCGTTGATCAGCGGGTAGTCACTCGGTGATCAACGGGGTTGGTCGTTCGGTGATCAACGGGTAACCGTCTGCGTCACGCGTACCTCCTCGGTCTCGGTGAAGGCTCCTTGCGCCGCGGCCCCGCCCAGGATCGCGGCGAGGAGTACGGCGGCGCCGGCGGACGCCCATCGGGACGGTCGGGCCCATCGGGACGGTCGGTGCGGTCGGGACGGTCGGGACGGTCGGTGCGGTCGGGACCTACCAGGCCGCAGAGATCGGCGCGGCTGCGGTGGCTTCTCCTCGCTCTTCGGGGGCGCGGCCGCGTCCCGGCACGCGATGTCGCTGCGCGCGTCCACCCACGCCTGTGCGTCGCCGTCCTCCACGCCGCAGGCCGCGACGAACGCGGCAACGAGCTCCTTGCGGGGCAGCCGATCCCTACCGAGCAGGGTCGCCGCCGTGGAGTAGGGCAGGACGTGGCCGACTTCCACGGCACGGCGCTCCAACTGCCGGTAGCTCAGGCCCGACCATGCCTTGAGCCGGCGCAGCGCCGCCACGAAGGCGGCCGCGTCCGTGCCGGGCGACGTGGGCGGCGCAGGCGGCACGGACGGTGTGCGTGGCGTGGGCGGTGCGGTGGTCATGCTGGTCTCCCCCCGTTGAGCTGGACGTACACGGTCTCGCACAAGCTCGAACACCTCCACAGGTTGAGGAACGCAACCGGCGGCGGTCAACCTCGGCGCAGATTCCCGACGTTGGAGGTTTCATGGGTTGCTCCCGAACGACCGCCGCCGCGCTCGCCGCACTGCTGCCGCTGTCGTTGGCCGGCGGCTGCGCCGAGGAGCGTGTCGCGCGCTCCCCGGCAGCGGAGGCAAGCGGTGAAAGGCAGGGGGGTGAAAGGCAGGGGAAGGAACCGATCCCCGACTTCCTGCGACGCGCCCTCCCCAAGGGCTCCAGCGGCACGGTGATCGCGGCGCGCGGCGAACACCTCGCGTACTGCGGGGGGTTCGGGGCGGCGGACCGCGCCGCAGGCACTCCCGCGAGCTGCGGCACGGTGTACGACGTCATGTCGATCACGAAGCAGTTCACCGCGGCCGCGATCCTGAAGCTGGAGGTCATGGGCAGGCTCCGGGTCGGCGATCGCATCAGCCGGTTCCTCGGCCCCGTACCGCAGGACAAGAGCGACATCACCATCAAGCACCTGCTCACCCATACCTCGGGCCTGGTCGAAGGCCTCGGCGACGACTACGACCGCGTCTCGCGCGAGGACCTGGTCCGCCGGGCCCTGGCATCGAAGCCGCTCTCGGCCCCGGGCAAGAGGTTCCACTACTCCAACACGGGCTACAGCCTGCTCGCCGCGATCGTCGAGAAGGCTTCCGGAGAGGGGTACGAGCCTTTCCTCGCCCGGCACTTGTTCGCACCGGCCGGGATGAAGCACACCGGGTACGTACTGCCGCACTGGCCGCGGAAGCTGATCGCGGTGGAGTACGACGACAAGGGGCGCGGCCAAGGCCGTCCCGTCGATCATCCGTGGGCCGCGGACGGGCCGTACTGGAACCTGCGGGGCAACGGCGGCATGCTCTCCACCGCGCACGACATGCTCCGCTGGCACCGCGCGCTCTCCGACGACACCGTCCTGCCCGACCGCGCCCGCCGAGCACTGTTCGCGCCGCAGGTCCGTGTTCCGGGGACCGACGAGGCGTACGGATACGGCTGGAACGTCCGCGACACCGCGGACGGCCGCCTCGCCTGGCACGACGGCGGCAACGGGTGGTCACTCGGGCTCCTGGCCCGCTGGCCGGACGACGACACCTTGGTCTACTGGGTGAGCAACCACGCCTGCCAGAAGGGGAAATGGAACCTGGAGGAGCAGGCGCAGGAGCTGACCCTGGGCATCGCGGAGCGGGTCGACGCCGGGCGTCGGCGTCACTGAGCGGAGGGGGGACGGTCGTAGCAGTCGTAGTTGCGCTGAGCGATGATCCTGCCGTCGCGGAACTCCAGGAAGGCCGCGATGTGGGCGAGCAGCACGTGCCCCGCGGGCAGGTCGCCCAGCGGAACCGCCAAGGTGCCGGTCCAGGCCACTTCGAGGGCCACCTGGTCGCCCGCCGCCACGGCGTTGAGCACTTCGAAGGTCTGGTCCCTGAGCGTATGACGCCCCTGTTCGGCCGACTTGAGGATGGCGGTCAGATCGCGCACCGCTCCCTCGGGGAAGAACAGGTTGGGGTGCTCGACGTGGACGGCTTCGTCGTGGAAGAACCGGGCGAGCTCCTCGCCGACCGCACCACGGGCAACAGCGTGGTGGTAGTCGACCGCCGTCTCGATGTGGGGATGCCGTTGCAGGTCCGCCATGAGTCTCAGCGTAGGCCGAGCGGCCCGAGATGGCGCCGGGATAGTGTCCGGTGGATGAGCGGCCCTGTATCGGTGATCGAGCTGGCACGGGCGGTGCCCGCCGAGGCCGTCCGGTGGCTGCGTGATCTCTTGGTCGACGTCTCCGCGGGCTTCGAGGAGAAGCGCGTCGGCGAGTACGACCTCCACGTTCGGGCCGAGCGCCTGGGTGTCACGGGCGCGGGCCTGCTCGAAGGGCCGCGCCCGATCCTGGTCTCCCTCATGGGGCCCGGGTTCGGCGACGAATCGACTTTCGAGGCGGAGCACGCCGACGAGGCCGATCAGGAGCGGCTCATCGGCTTCGCGCCGACCCATGCGGTGGACGTCATCGCCTTCTGCGACAGCGAGGTCGACCACGCTGTCACCGCGCTGCTGACCGCTGCCGTCATGGATGTGATCGGGGGCGTGGCCAACGCCGAACTCCGGGCGGACCAAGTGCCGATCGTGGTGAGTCTGCCGGGAGTTCTCGCCACGACGGCCGATCCCGGGGCGGTCGCGTACGGCTCGGCAGAGTTCCTGCGGGCCTGGGTCGGGGCTCCCGGGTTTCGGCTGCTCACATAGCCGTGGGTTCCCAGACCGAGCCGTCGTGCGCGAACAGCACCCTGCGCGGATCGAACGCCAACAGCCGCTCCAGCCAAGGGCGGTAGGAGGGGAGCGGCGGTTCGACTCCGTCCGAGGCGGCCCGGAGCGCCAAGTGGTCCGAGGCGAAGTGCGTGGCGAAGTCGTAGGCCTGGCCCGCGAGGACCACCGTGCCGTCGTGCTGCTGGACGACCAGTGACTGGTGACCCTCGGTGTGCCCGGGAGTAGGGACGATCCTCACTCCGGGCCAGATTTCCGCCTCCCCGGAGATCTCCTCGTACTCGGCACCGGGAAAGTCGACGAGCTCGTCGATGGTGTACCCGCCGCGGCGGGCCGTGGCCAACTCCCGCGCCTGCACCACGATCGGCGTGTGCGCGAACAAGGGGTTCCCACCGCAATGGTCGAAGTGCAGATGGCAGTTGACGACCACGGAGATGTCGGCGCAGGTGACCCCCACGCCAGCCAGGGCCTCCTGGAGCGGCCTGCGCCGGGGGCGGTAGTGCGCTTCGGTCCCGGGATCGGCGGCGCCGATCCCGGTGTCGAAGAGCAGCAGGCCCTCGTCCCGCCGCACCAGATAGGCGAGCGCGGGTTCGACGCGCGGCTGCGGTCCCCCGGCCTCCTTCGCGGGCCGGACGAAGTATCCGAGGTCGAGCCGACGCACGGTCTCTGCCTTCCCTCTCTCCACCTCTGCCCCCTTCAGCTCCATCAGGCCATGCTTGCAGGCATCAGCTGTCCCGGAAGGCCCCTCTGCCGACAGCAGAGCGAGCCGAGGCGTTGCGGCAGGCGGCAGGCGGCAGGCGGCAAGAGCGGGAGAGGCGGTGGCATCCGGCAGTGAGGCCGGGGAGGAACTGGAACTGGCACTGGAACCGGCCCAGCCTGCGCCTCCGTTGGCACGGGGCGCTTCTCCTGAGCGGGTTCGGCTGCTTCGTCACGGTGCCCCGGAGTGCTTCGTCACGGCGCCCCCGGAGTGCTTCGTCACGGCGCCCCCGGAGCTCGCCGAATTCGGCGTCGGCTGGGACGTCCTGCCGGCCGCGACGACCGGAGGCCTCAGCGAAGCGGTCGTCGGCTTCCTGCCGGAAGAATTGATGCCGCCCAGCCGTCACACATCCGCGGCGCGACCCGTCATGGGAGCAACGGGCCACGAAGGCCCGGCCGGAGGCGCCTCCACACGCCGCCGGTGACCGCCTGGTGAGGAGCGTTCCCCCCATGTCCACCACCCACGTCGTCGTCACCGTCGTCGCCGCCGCGATGACCGGCTTCTCGGCCGCCTCCGCCTTCCTGCGCGCGAAGTGGGTCACCCAGCCCCTGGCCGACTACGGCATCCCCGTCTCCTGGCTGCCCTGGCTCGGCGCCGCCAAGGCCGCGGGCGCCGTTGGCCTGCTGGTCGGGCTGCTCGTGCCGGCCATCGGCGTCGCGGCCGGCATCTGCCTAGTGCTCTATTTCGCCGGTGCCGTCGTCACCGTGGCCCGAGCGCGCTGGTACGCCCACATCCCCTTCCCGCTGGTGTACGCCGCTCCGGTCGTCGGCGCCCTCGCGCTGGGGCTCGCGGCCTGAGCGCGCGGGCCCCGTTGGCCGATGCCGACGTCAGACGGCCGCGTCGTCGATCAGCTTCAGGGCCAGCGCCTCCGTCTCCGCGTCCGCCTTCTCCGGACTCCCCGTGCCGAACGGGGGGTCCGGGTCGTACTCGACCGCGAGCTGCATCGCCTGCGCCACCTTCTCGCCGGACAGCCGGGCCGCCAGGTGAAGGCCCATGTCGATCCCGGCGGAGACCCCGGCGGCCGTGATGATCTTCCCGGTCTCGACGAAACGTCCGGGCGTGTACGTCGCGCCGACCTCCTTCAGGTACGGCCGGGACGCCCAGTACGTCGTGGCGGGCAGACCGCGCAGCAGCCCGGCGGATCCCAGGATCAGCGAGCCCGTGCACACCGATGTCGTCCAGAGCGACCGCCGGTGAATGCGGCGGATCCACGCGTGGGCCTCCGCCTCGCCCATCATCGCCGTGGTGCCCCGATTTCCGCCGCCGGGAATCAGCAGGACGTCGGCGCGGTGTACGTCCTTCATGGCCCGCTCGGCCACCAGCGACAACTCCCCGGTGTCGGTGCGCACGGGTCCCGCCTCGCGCGCGACCATCGTCACGCGGACGCCCGGCACCCGGCACAGCACCTCGTACGGCCCTACCGCGTCCAGCGCGGTGAACCCGTCGTACAGCAGGATCGCGACCTGCAGGCGTTCGTCACCGGACGCGGCGTGCGCGGAGCCGCCGCTCGTACCGACCGCCATGGCGAGCCCCGCGCCCACCGCTCCCGACACTCCGCCCCGCAGCACCCCGCGTCGGCTCGGCTCCCGTCCTGCACCTCCACCGGCACCTGCACCCTTCGGCCTCACACCACTCATGATCGCCAACACCCCTCACGTGTCCAGTAGTTGACTCTTCACTGGTCGCGCGGCGGCATGCCGGAGTTCCCGCCCGCTCCCGGAAATTGTTCCCACGAGAGCGATGAGTCCTGGCCGGGCCGGCGGTCCACCCCTGCGAGAACGCCATCACCGAAGGAGACATCCATGTCCGAGGCAGAGACCCGCACACTGACCGCGACCGGGGCGACCCTCACGTACGACATCCACCACCCCCTCACCGGCGGCGCGGCCGACGACCGCTTCCTGTTCCTGATCGGCTCGCCGATGGACGCCGCCGGGTTCGCCACCCTGGCCTCGCACTTCACCGACCGGACCGTCGTCACCTACGACCCGCGCGGCGTCTGCCGCAGCCCCCGCACCGACGGCGCATCGGCCACGACGCCCGGAGAGCACGCCGACGACCTGCGGCAGATCATCGAGGCGCTCGGCGCGGGAGCCGTGGACGTCTTCGCCTCCAGCGGCGGCGCGGTCAACTCCCTCGCCCTGGTGGAGCGGCACGGAGATCTCGTACACACTCTCGTCGCCCACGAGCCGCCCGCGGCGCAGGTGCTTCCCGACCGGGAGGCGGCGCTCGCGGTCTGCGCGGACATCCACGCGACCTATCTGCGCGAGGGCCTGGGGCCCGGGATGGCGAAGTTCATCGCGGCGACCAGCCGGACGGGGCCGTTCCCGGCCACCTGGGCGGACGAGCCCGTCCCCTCGCCCGCCGACTTCGGGCTGCCGACCGAGGACGACGGCTCGCGGGACGACGCGCTGCTGGGGCAGAACATGATCGGCTGCACCCATCACCGGCTCGACCTCGCCGCCCTGCGCACCGCGTCCACGCACGTCGTGCTCGCGGCGGGACAGGAGTCCGATGGCCAGTTCGCCGCCCGCGCCGCGGCCCGGATCGCCGAGGGACTCGGCAGCGCGCTCGCGCTGTTCCCCAGCCACCACGCCGGTTTCCTCGGTGGCGAATACGGGCAGCACGGGGCGCCGGAGCCCTTCGCCAAGGCCTTGCGGCACGCCCTGGACGCCCACCGCTGAGGTGCCCGCGCACCCTGGGAGAGCGAGCGGCGCGCCCGGATGGCCGCTCCCGGTCGACGCGGGGCCCCACCCGCGCTAACGTACAACCAAATGGTTGTACGTGAAGTGAACGACGAAGCCGTGGACCGGCTGTTCCACGCCCTGGCCGACACGACGCGGAGGGACATCCTGCGCCGGTGCGTCCGGGACGGGACGTCGGTGTCGCGGCTGGCCGAGGCCTACCCGATGAGCTTCGCCGCGGTGCAGAAACACGTCGCGGTCCTGGAGCGAGCCGGGCTCGTCACCAAGGAGCGGCACGGCAGGGAGCAGCTGGTGCACACGGACCCCGACGCCCTGCGTCGGGCACGGCTGGCACTCGACCAGCTCGAAACGGTGTGGCGGGGGCGCGTGGACCGGATGTCGCAGCTCCTGGCGGAGGCCCCCGCTTCCGCTCCCACCGCCACCCCCGCCCTCACCCCCGTCGCCGCCACCACCGAGGAAAACGATCCACCGAAGGGACACTGACATGAGCGTCACCAGCATCGACAAGGATCTCGACCGGCTCACGCTGACACTGATCGCCGACTTCACCGCGCCGGTCGATCAGGTGTGGCAACTGTGGGCCGACCCGCGGAAGTTGGAGCGTTGGTGGGGCCCGCCGACCTACCCGGCGACCTTCGAGGAGCACGACCTGACTCCCGGCGGCGACGTCACCTACTACATGACCGGACCGGAGGGCGACAAGCACCGGGGATGGTGGCGGATCACCTCGATCGAGCCTCCGACGGCCCTGGACTTCACCGACGGGTTCGCCGATCAGGACGGCAAGCCCACGGCCGACCTGCCGGTCACGACGGTACGGATGCGGCTCACCGAGCACGACGGCGGGACCCGCATGGAGATGCACTCCGCCTACGACTCCCGCGAGCAGATGCAGCAGGTGCTCGACATGGGCGTCGCCGAGGGCCTGAGCCAGGCCGTGGGGCAGATGGACGCGCTGCTGGCGGGCTGACGCGACGCGTTTCCTCGCGGATTCCTCACGGACGCCTCGCGGACGCCTCGTGGCGGTGGCGGTGGCGGTGCGGTCGGCTCGGGAGCCCCCGGCCCGGCAGTACCGCCACCGCCGCCTTGGTCACCTAGACTCGCCGGATGGCCAAGTACTTCGACGTGCACCCCGACAACCCGCAGCGACGCAGCATCAGCAGCGTGGTCGACGGCATCCGCTCCGGTTCGCTCGTCGCCTATCCGACGGACTCCTGCTACGCGCTCGGGTGTCAGCTCGGCAGCCGCGACGGCATCGGCCGCATCCGGTCGATCCGGAACCTCGACGACCGCCACCACTTCACCCTGATGTGCCAGAACTTCGCGCAGATGGGCCAGTTCGTGCACCTCGACAACGACGTGTTCCGCGCCATCAAGGCCGCCACGCCCGGCAGTTACACCTTCATCCTCCCCGCCACCAAAGAGGTGCCGCGCCAGCTGCTGCACCCGAAGAAGAAGACCGTCGGCGTCCGGATCCCCGACCACACCGTCACGCAGGCGCTGCTCGCCGAGCTCGGCGAGCCGATGTTGTCCAGCACGCTGCTCCTGCCGGACCAGGACGAGCCGCTGACGCAGGGCTGGGACATCAAGGAGCGCCTGGACCACGTGGTGGACGCGGTCATCGACTCCGGCGACTGCGGCACCGAGCCCACCACCGTCATCGACTTCTCCGACGGGGAAGCCGAGATCGTACGCCGGGGAGCGGGCGACACCTCGCGCTTCGAGTAGCTGCGAGCAGGCGCGAGTGGACGCTAATGGACCTGGCCTCCCGAGCCGCCTCACCGACCAGACAGGTGGGGCGGCTCGGACAGGGGTCAGATCAGCGGGTTGCAACAGCCGTCCCTGCGCATCAGCCGCCCCACCTCGAGCCAGTGCTCATGCTCCGTCCGGGACCCGGCTCCCGCCCCGGACCTGGGCAGCCGCTCGAACGCCGAGATCAGATCCTTGGTCGCGTACGGGGTTCCGCCCCGGAGCACCGCCACCGTCCGCACCATCGTGTCGAAGTCCTCGAACGGGTCGCCGTCGACCACCGTCACGTCCGCGACCTTACCCTCCTCGATGGTGCCCAACTCCCGGTCGAGGCCGAACACACGGGCCGGCAGCAGGGTCGCCGTGCGCAGCGCCTCCGCCGGGGAGCAGCCGCCCAGGTGCAGGGCGCGCAGGCCCAGGTGGAGCGCGAGGCCCACCGGAACGATGGGCTGGTCCGTGCCGAGTGCCACCTGGCCGCCCTCGGCGAGGATGCGCCGGTAGATGTCGATCTCCGTGCGCAGCGTGGCCAGTTGGGCCTCGCTCGGCGGTGTTCCTGCCGAGGCCTTCACCGACGCGGCGTCCCACGGCGCCATCACCGCGGTGACGCGGGGATCGTCCGCGAGGTCGGGGTCCGCGCCGAGCAGCGGTGAGGAGGTGAAGGGCGTGGCGATCAGGGAGAAGGTCGCGCCGCGTGCGCTGTAGATCTCCACGACGTCTTCGTACGCGCGGCCTGTCGCCGTGATCGCGTGCCCGAACTCGGCGCGCTGGGTGGCCTGCAGATGGGTCGTCAGGTCCTGGCCCAGCTGGATTCCGGGCGAGAGCAGATGGCCGCCGGTGCGCACTCCGAGCCGCTCGTGCGCGAAGCGTGCCGCCTCCTGCATCACCCAACTCGGTGCCCGTACATAGGTTTTGACGAAGTCCCAGTCGAGCGCCTCACCCCGCTCCAGGGAGCGCCTCAGGGCTGCCTTGCTGCGATGGGCACGGCCCATGCTGTACGCGACACGGGAGCCGTCGAGGAGTTCGCCTGTCGTCAGGAGGCGCGGGCCCGCGAGTTCGCCCGAGGCGACGGCTTCTCGGATCCGCGCCTGTTCGTAGGCGAAACCGCCCAGCGAGACCGCGGTCGTGATGCCGTACGTGAGTTGTCCCGCCGTCTGACGGCCGCCGTACGTGGTCTGCCAGGGGTGTGTGTGGGTGTCCCACAGGCCCGGGACGACGGTGCGTTCCGAGGCGTCGATGCGGCGGTCCGCGGGGGTGCGGTGGGCGGCGCGGTGCGGCTCGACCGAAGCGATGCGGCCACCGCGGACGACGATGTCGACGTCCTCGCGCACCGTATCCGCGGTGCCGTCCCACAGCCGGCCCGCGTGCACCACGAGGTCGGCGGGCGCGGGCCTGCGCGCGTCCACCCGCATGCGCACCGTGCGCGAACGGCCCCCGTCGACGTCGACCAGGCGCAGCTCGGCGCCCGACAGATAGAGGAGCGACTTCGAGTCCCCCGACCAGGACGGGTGGTCGGCCGGCTCGGAGGAGAGCACGCGCAGCGCGCCGCGCGGGGTGCCGTCGGGCTCGACGGGCAGCAGGCACAGCGCCGATTCGACGATGACCGCGAGCCAGCGCCCGTCCGGTGACCAGACGGGCCCGGAGTCGTACCGGTCGGAGAGCGAGGCGTGGGGCGCCACGGCGTGCAGGCGGTCCTTGCCGGTGGCGGCGTCGACGATCCGGACGAGGTTGTAGCCCTCGCGGAAGCGGAAGTTGAGGCGGTTGCGGTCGCAGAGCGCGATGTACCGGCCGTCGGGCGACCAGCTCGGCCGGCCCGGCAGTCCCCCGCCGCCGAGCGGCGCCACCAGCGCGCGCTCCTCGCCGGAGTCGACGTCACGGACCATCAGACGTCCGTTCATGTCGAGACAGGCGAGCCGCGCGCCGTCGGGCGAGAGCGCCGGGTGGACACGGCCGCCGGTCGCCAGGGAGGTCTCGGCGCCGGTGGCGAGGTCGCGGCGGTAGACGCCGAGCAGTCCGTCGCGGTCGTCGGCGTACACCAGGGACTTGCCGTCCCTGGCCCAGGTCGGGCCGAGCAGATAGGCGGTGACGGCCGCGCGGCGCAGTCTCCGGGGCGGGCGCTTGCCGGACGTGTCCGCCAGCCAGAGGGAGTTGAGGGCGGCGTAGGCGATCTGCCGGCCGTCCGGAGAGAGCGCGGGCAGGTGGATGCCGCGCGCGGGCCGGGCCCGCCCGAGGCCGAGGTCGTACTCCTTGACCCGATACTGGGGCCGTTCGACCGGCAGGGTGGCATCGAACGGGATCGCCTCGATCCGGTCGGGCGCGTCGGGGCGTACGAGTGCGAAGCGGCCGTCGACGGTGAGCAGGAGCTGCCCCTTCCCGGTCCAGCGCGGCGGCACGGGAGCCACGTCACCATCGATCGCGACGGCCTTGGCGTCGACGACGAGGGTGCAGGAGCCGTTGGGGGAGGCGGTGGTGCGCAGGTAGGCGAGGCGTTTGCCGTCCGCGGCCAGGGCGGGGGTCATGACCTGCGCGGTCTCGACGTCGGTCTCGGTGTGGACGACGGCGACGGGCCCCTCTCCCTCGGCCTGGACGGCCGCGACGGTACGCGCGTCGAGAGCGAGACCCTGCGGTCTGGTGACGACCTTGCCCCGGACGAACAAAATCCGCTTGCCGTCCGGCGACCAGGTCGGGTCGAAGTCCTCCCAGGACCCGTCCTGGAGCGGCCCGTCCTGACCAGGACGGCCGGTGACGCGGACGATGGCACCACTCGCGAGGTCCAGCACATGGATGCGGTACGAGCCGCCCTTGACCGGATCGCCGCCGCGCTCCGACGCGAAGGCGATACGGGTTCCGTCGGGCGACCAGGCCGGACCGCGATCGTCCCACGGCCCCTCGGTGCGCTGCCGCAGCCGTGTTCCGTCGGCACGCATGGTCCACAGGTGGAAGCCGCCGCCCTGATAGGCGCCGAACACGACCGACTTGCCGTCCGGAGCGAACACCGGCCGGTTCGGCTCCAGCCCGGCAGGAGTCAGCGGCACCGCCTCACCACCGCCGCGCGGCAGCGACCACAGAGTGGCCTGCGCCTCGACGACCAGCCGGTCCGCGGCGGGCGAGAGGGTCGCCGCGCCGTTGGTGACCCGGGTGAACGACACGGGAACCGTCGTGCGCGGCCGGGCCGGCGCGGGAGCGGCGGCCCCCAGCGCCACGAGCGCCCCGGAAGCGCCCGCGGCGACGAACAGTTGACGACGAGACAGAGGCAACACAGCGTTGTTCCGGTCACAGTCCATGACAGAGCACACTCACCCATCACCGAGGCCTCGGACAACACCACACGACGACGAGCGGCCGAGGGGTGACGGCATGGCACCGTACAGCGCCACTCGGCGCCGTTCCATCCCTCCAGGAGTAAAAGACGGGCCCGGCACTCATTGCGACTCA
Source organism: Streptomyces sp. NPDC041068 (assembly GCF_040647455.1). NCBI lineage: Bacteria > Bacillati > Actinomycetota > Actinomycetes > Kitasatosporales > Streptomycetaceae > Streptomyces > Streptomyces sp. NPDC041068. Next base: position 25,886 of record NZ_JBEZCG010000008.1, on the reverse strand, counting down.
ACTTGCCCGCAATACATACCAGCAGGTCAGTGAGGGCTAATTCAAGCCAACCCGGCAAAGATGAGCCAAAGCCTGCACGTGGCATCATTATGGCGCCGCCATGGCATCATGGGCTTCGCCCCAATACCGGCACGGATCCCGCGAGCCGACCAAGGGGCCCGACGCCGATTGCGCGAATACCCATGTAAGTTGCATCGGGTTGGCGTGTGACCACACGAGATGACAGGGGGATGGCTATGCGACCAATGCCAGATCGAAGCGCGACTTCAACGTTGCATGTCGAGGCAACAGAGGGGGTTGCCCTTCTGGATTCCGAGATGCTCTCCGGACGGACCTATCTCCACCTTCCTGACAACCTCTCGATCGCATCCTGGTGCCAAGTGGGCGAGCGGATTCAGACCGTCGTGGATTCGTCGGCCTGGTGGATCGGAGATTGGCTTGTATACGGGCAGACGCACTACGCAGGGCGATACCGACGAGCCATGGAGGGGACGTCGCTCCACTACCAGACCCTGCGGAACTACGCATGGGTGGCTCGCAAGTTTGAGCCGGGCCGCCGCCGCAAGGAATTGACATTCCATCACCACATGGAAGTCGCAGCACTCACCAAGGAGGAACAGGACCATTGGCTCGACTTCGCCGCTCGACTGAATTGGACTCGGGACGAGTTGCGACGCCAGATCCGAGCCAGCATTTCCCCCGCGCGAGATCAGCCCGACACCCCTCCGGTCCAATTGAACCTACAGCTGGACGAGATCCGATTGGAGCGATGGCGGGCCGCAGCCAAGAAGAGCAACCAGGATTTGAAGGACTGGATAAGGTCCATCGTTGACAGTGCCGTCTAATTCTCAGATTCTCGCGTAAGGGGTTCCCTCTGCCCCTTCAGCGGGCGGAGGGAAACTCTCATTGAATGCGGACTGCCTCATGTCGAGGATGCCTTACCAGCGCCATTCCTGCTGGCCGAAGAGATGGCTTCCCTTGATTCCGCGATCGGTGCACCATGTCATGAATTCTTCGATCTGCTTGATCTGATAGGTGTCCTCGTTGTACGTCGTCGCCATGACGTGGCCCAGCCACTCCTCTTCGCCCATGGCATAGATGTGGACCTCGCGGGCGCCGAGCTCGGTCGTGATCGCCCCGGCCTGTTCCGCATTCGACCCGGAGAGCTTGCGAGAGTTGCTCATCGCCTTGGTCACCGGCGTGGTCAACAACGCCTGGTAGAGCCAGGTGAGCGGGGCGCCGTCGCACTCCATGCCCAGGAACGCCATGTCGGCCGCTCCCAAGTGCTCCCGTACATAGCGGTAGAGCGTCGGCTCGATGCCCGACGAGTCGGCCCCGACGAACACCTTCTTGCCCGCGAGCTCGACCCAGTACGTCGACTTGCTCCTGATGTCCAGGTCACAGTGCTCGCCCAGGAACGGCGTCGCCACGACCTTGCCGCCGGGGAACGGCACCTCGTCGAAGTCGTCCACTTCCACCACAGGGAAGCCCAGATGCCTGAGCGCCAGCGCGATCGACGGATCCGAGAGGTTGCCGCGCGAGGGCCGCGGCACCACGATCGCGCCGACGCGGCCGCGCAGTTGCAACAGTGTCTCCAGCACGATGTGGTCCTGGTGGCCGTGCGTGATCAGGACCAGGTCGATGAAGTCCGGAAGGTCGTCCAGCGTGTAGCGGCCGGCCATGGAACTGTCCGCACTGATGAACGGGTCGGTCACGACGGACCCCTGAGGCGTCTGCAGCACCAGGCAGGCGTGTCCGAAGTACCGGATGCGTCCTCCGCCCTCGATGTGCCGGTCCTCGGCCAGGCTCGGCCTGTCGCTCAGGAGCCCGGACAGCTGGGCCGCCTGCGTGTCGTCCAGCTCCAGCGCCTCGCGCAACCGGGCAGGCGTCGTGGGACTCACTCGCGCCTTGAACAGCTCCTCAAGGCCGCTGTGGCGGAACGGAATCGGCAGTTCCAGCACATCCGGAGAGGGCAGCCGAGGCGTGCTCAGGATGAAGGGCCGCTCCGTGCCCGGTTCCAGCGACAGCTGCACCGACTGCCGGTCCTCCGCGTACACCGTACTCTTGTACAGGAGCGGCTCCATGAAGCGCATCGCCGCCTGGTTCTCGGTGTCGTAGACGAGTTCCACCAGCCCAGCCAGCTCGGACGGCAGCTTCGGGTAGAGCGGAGTGAGGTCGAATCCGGTCTCGGCCTGCCGCAGCAGTTCATGCCCTTGGGCGATCGCGGATGCGAAGCGCAGCATGTCCGCGCGATCCCGCTTGATCGAGTCGAGCAGGTCCTGGACCTCGTCACGCCGGTTCTTGTGGATGTTCACGAAGAAGCCACCACGCAGTGTGGGATTCACACTGGCCGCCATGTGCACCTGCGGCGACTGCAGGTACGACTCGAGCATCGGAACTTGACGGTTCGCCAGGTTCAGTGCCGCCTGTGCCGGCGCGAGGGTGTGCAGCCAGGCGTAGAACCGGTCCACCAACGGCTCGACTATGGCCTTCGACTTGAGAAAAACCTGCTCGTCAGGCATTCATGCCTCTTTCCACATGGGTCTGGTTCACGGTGAAGAGCCTGGCGTCGAAGTAGGGGTCGTCCGGTGACACCAACGTCTCGCCGACCTGCTGCCAGGCGGTCCTCTCCGCCACCGTGGGCAACAGCCGCTCGCCCACGAGGCAGACGATCACCGGTCGAGGGTGCTCGCGCAGGGACTCCTCGATATTGCCGAAGACTCGGCCGGCGATGTCCCCCTTGAACGGCTCGTACAGATAGAAGAAGGCCGCGTCGGCCGGGATCGCGAAATCCCTGGCATCCTCGCAGCGGACCTCGATGTCGTGGCACCTCTGGCTACTGGCCCGGTACTTCTCGATGTTCGCCCTTGCCATGCCGCACAGGTACTCCGAGAACTCGACACCGATGACCCTCTTGAAAGGAAAGTCTGCAGCGGCAAGCAGGACTCGCCCCTTGCCGGAGCCGAAGTCCACGAAGGAGACGTCCTGGTGGTCGACGGGTGCCGCCGCAATGGCCTGGAGAATCGTACGGATCGGCGTGGGCGAGTACCGAGAATGGGATCTCAGTGTCTCGTCGTCGGCCTCCGGAATCTCCCACGGCTCAATGGGCCTACCTGTCTCGACGCCATGAGTGGTATCGAATCCGGCCAGTGCGTCGATCTCCGCCAGCCTGGAGTCGAACCGCTTCTTGAATTCCAGGGATTGAAGGCCGCGCAGGCGGCTGTCTCCTTCTGTCATGAGCCCTCTTCCGGGGGAATGAAACGCTGTGGAGCCGCACCGGGGGACAACAGATGAGTCCGGCGGCGCACGGCGACCTTAACCCAACCGCAAGAGGAGTCGGGCCCGTTGGCGGCGAGGTCAAATCTGTCTCGCTAGCGAGACAGTCACATCGGCTACCTTGCTGTCTCGTACGGGCAGGCCCGTCGAAGCTTCGACCGCATCGTGTCGAATTCGGAAACAGCAGCAGCCCTCCTTGGTCTTACGGTGGGACACATCCGGTTCTGGCCTGCCGATCAGCGACTCAGCCCGTTGTGTGCGGGGCACGAAGAAGGAATGAGTTCATGATCCCGTTGTCTTTCGCGCAGCGTCGGCTATGGTTTCTGCGCAAGCTTGAAGGCCCTTCGGCCACTTACAACATGCCCCTGGCCCTGCGGTTGACGGGGAAAGTCGACACGAATGCACTGCGCCTGGCCCTGCATGACGTGATCGGCCGGCATGAGTCGCTGCGAACGGTGTTTCCCGAAGCGGATGGCGAACCACACCAGTTGGTCCTCGACCCGGCCGATGTCGACGTGCGGTGGGAGCACCGGCACACCTCCCGCGAAGAGCTGCCCCTCGCTCTCCAAGAGGCTGCTCGCCACGCATTCGACCTCTCCTCCGAAGTGCCCCTCCGTGCTTGGCTGTTCGAGCAGGGCGAGGACGAGCACACGCTGCTGTTGCTGATCCACCACATCGCCGGCGACGGCTGGTCCATGGGCCCCCTCTCGCGAGACCTGGTCGTCGCGTACGCGGCACGCACCACGCATTCGGCACCGCAGTGGCCCGAACTTCCGGTGCAGTACGTGGACTACACGCTGTGGCAGCGTGAATTGCTCGGTGCCGAGTCCGACCCGGACTCCCCCCTCTCCCGGCAGGTCGCGTACTGGCAGCAGCAGCTGGCGGGCACGCCCGAAGTGGTGTCCTTCCCCACCGACCGGCCGCGCCCCGCCGTCGCGTCGTACAGCGGCAGCCGACTGACCTCACAGTTGGACGCGGGGCTGCACCAGCGGCTGGTGGCCCTCGCGTCCGACAGCGACAGCACGGTGTTCATGGTGTTGCAGACGGCCATGGCCGCACTGCTGACGAGGCTGGGCTCCGGGCAGGACATCACGCTCGGCAGCGGTGTGGCGGGCCGGACCGATGCGGCGCTCGACGACTTGGTCGGGTTCTTCGTGAACACCTTCGTGCTGCGTACGGACACTTCGGGCGATCCCACCGTCCGGGAACTTCTGGAGCGCGTACGCCGGGCATGCCTGGATGCCTACGAGCACCAGGACGTGCCGTTCGAGTATCTGGTGGAGCGCCTCAACCCGAGGCGTTCGACCGCGCATCACCCCCTCTTCCAGGTCGCCATGGTCCTCCAGAACGCCCCGAGCGGACGTTTCGACCTTCCCGGCGTGCAGGTGGACGCGGACGTGGTGAGCGCCGGAACGTCCCGCTTCGACCTGTTGCTGTCGCTCGTCGAATCCCACGACCCGGCTACGGGCCCGGCCGGGATCGAGGTCGTCGTGGAGTACGCCACGGACCTGTTCGACCGTGCTTCGGTCGAGGGTTTCGTGCGCCGCTGGACCCGGCTGCTGGAGCAGGCCGCAGCCAACCCCTCAGTGCGCGTGGGGCAGTTGGAACTGCTCGACGACGCCGAGCGTGATCGATTGACGACGGAGTGGAACCATGCCGCCGTCGACGTCCCGCGGGCAGACCTGGCCGAGCTGTTCGAGGAGCACGTGCGGTCGTCGCCCGACGCGCCGGCGGTTGCGGTCGTCGGCGGCGACCGGCTCTCGTACGCGGAGCTGAACACCCGGGCCAACCGGCTGGCGCATGGGCTGATCGCGCAGGGAGTGGGCCCCGAGGACCGGGTGGCGGTGATGCTGCCGCGGTCGCTGGAGATGGTGGTCGCCGTGCTCGCGGTTCTCAAAGCGGGTGCCGCCCATGTTCCGGTGGACCCCGACTATCCGGCACAGCGACGGGCGTTCATCCTTTCCGACGCGGCGCCCCGTGTCGTCCTGGACGAGGACGCCATGGCCCGCGACATGTCCGGCTTTCCCAGTACGGACCCCCGAATCGACGCCCCGAAGGACCGTCTGGCGTATGTGATCTACACGTCCGGCTCCACCGGCACACCCAAGGGTGTTCTTGTGTCCCACCGCGGCATCGCGAGCCTGGCTCACGTGCAGGCGCGGCGACTTGGGGTGAGCGAGACCAGCCGCGTGCTGCAGTTCGCGTCGCCGAGTTTCGACGCGTCGGTGTGGGAGCTGGTGATGGCCTTCTCCTCCGGTGCCCTGTTGGTCGTGCCGGGTGCGGGGCGCCTGGCAGGTGATGCGCTGGCCTCGGTGCTGGCCGACGAGGCCGTCACCCATGTGACGCTCCCCGCTTCGGTGCTGGGCGGGATCGCGCGCGGCCGTGAGTCGGGGCTGCCCGCGCTGGAGTGCCTCGTCCTGGCGGGCGAGGCCGTGCCGCCCGAGTTGGTGGCGCGATGGTCGGTGCCGGGCCGTCGGGTCGTGAACGCCTACGGGCCGACGGAGTCGACCGTCTGCGTGTCCATGGGCGAGGGCACCGCGCAGGGCGTCGTCCCGATCGGGCGTGCGGTGACGAACACCGAAGTGTTCGTGCTGGACCCGGCGCTTGAGCCGGTCCCGGTGGGTGTGGTGGGTGAGCTGTATGTGGCGGGAGCCGGTCTGGCACGCGGCTATGCGGGCCGTGCCGCCCTGACCGCCGAGCGCTTTGTCGCCTGTCCGTTCGCGGCGGGTGAGCGCATGTACCGCACCGGCGACCTGGTGCGCTGGCGCGGCGACGGCCAACTGGAGTTCGTGGGGCGCGCCGACGAGCAGGTCAAACTGCGCGGCTTCCGGGTCGAGCCCGGCGAGGTGGAAGCACTCCTCGCAGAGGATCCGGGGGTGCGGCAGGCAGCCGTGGTGCTGCGCGAAGACGCACCCGGCGACCAACGCCTCGTCGCCTATCTGGTGCCCGACCTGGAGACCATCGCCGCGGATGAGCCGCAGGTCGGCGGGGATTCCCAGGTGGCGGAGTGGCAGGAGATCTATGACTCCGTCTACTCGGAGCCGAAGCCGGCATCGACGTCCGGGGCTGCTGGCTTCGCGTTCGGTGAGGACTTCTCCGGTTGGGACAGCTCGTACTCCGGCGATCCGATCGCCCCGAGCGAGATGCGGGCCTGGCGCGACGCGGCGGTCCAGCAGGTCAAGGGCCTGGGCGCGGAACGCATCTTGGAGATCGGTCTCGGCTCGGGACTGCTCATGGCTCACCTCGCACCTCAGGTGACGGAGTACTGGGGCACCGACCTGTCCACCGCCGTCATCGACCGGCTGCGCGACGAAGTGGAGCGGGCCGGTCTCTCCGACCGTGTCCGGCTGCGCTGCCAGGCGGCCGATTCCTTCCAGGGGCTGCCGGTCGGGCACTTCGACACGGTGCTGATCAACTCGGTCATCCAGTACTTCCCCGACAGCGCCTATCTCTCCCGTGTGATCGACCAGGCCCTGGGTTCCCTGGCCCCCGGCGGCCGCATCGTGATCGGCGACGTGCGCCACGCCGGAACACTGCGCGCCCTGCACGCCTCGGTCCACCAGGGACAGGGGCCGACAGCCCGCGCGGCGGTGGACCGCGCGGTCATGCTCGAGAAGGAGCTGGTCGTCGCCCCGGAGTTCTTCGATCACGTCGCGCGGGACGACGAACGCATCACGGCCGTCGACATCCAGCTCAAGCGCGGCACCTACCACAACGAACTCACCCGCCACCGCTACGAGGTCGTTCTCCACACAGCGCCCTCGACGGCCGTGGACGTGGCAGGCGCGCCCCAGACCGCCTGGACCCCGTCCACCGACCTGACCGACCTCTTCGACACCGCGCAACTCCCCCTGCGCGTCACGGGAATCCCCAACGCGCGCCTGGTGGCCGAGATCGCCCTGGAGCAACGACTCGACGGACTCGAGGCGGGAGCGCCGGAGACCGGCTCGGACCCCGAGGACCTGATCGCCCTGGGAGCCGAGCACGGCCTGAAGGTGGTGACCACCTGGTCGTCCCACTCCCCCGACCTGTTCGACGCCGTGGTCCTCCCTCCGGACAGCCGCCATGCCCCGCTGACGGGCGTATACGTGCCGAGCGCCACGCGTGCTCCTCGGACGAACAACCCGGCCCTCGCACGCGGCATCGGCGCGCTCATGGAGTCGGCACGTCGGCGCCTGGCCGAGCGCCTGCCCGAGCACATGGTGCCGTCCGCGGTGATGGTGCTCGGCCGACTGCCCCTGACGGTCAACGGCAAGCTGGACCGCGGAGCGCTGCCGATGCCGGACTACGCGGCGTCCGCGGACGGTCGTGCCCCGCGCACCCCGCAGGAAGAGGCGTTGCGCGGCATCTTCGCCCAGGTGCTCGGCGTGGAGACAGTCGGTGTCGACGACAGCTTCTTCGACCTCGGAGGACACTCCCTTCTCGCCACACGGCTCGTCAGCCGTATCCGGACCGTCCTCGGTACGGAGCTTTCGATCCGGGACGTCTTCGACAGCCCCACCGTCGCCCTCCTGGCGGAGCGGCTGGGATTCGGCGCGGACAGCCGCGCCCCGCTGACCCCCGCCGTGCGCCCGGACCTGGTGCCGTTGTCGTTCGCGCAGCGCCGTCTGTGGTTCCTGCACAAGCTCCGGAGCCATTCGGCGGCGTACAACATGCCGCTGGCGCTCCGGCTCAGCGGCGAACTGGACGCGGATGCGCTGCGCACCGCGCTGACCGATGTCATGGCCCGCCATGAGTCACTGCGCACGGTCTTCCCCGAGACCGGGGGCGAACCCCACCAGCTGGTCCTGGACGAGGCGGATGTCCGCCTGGCGTGGGAGCAGCGGCAGGTTGCGGAATCACAGCTCCCGCAGGTCCTGGACGAGGCGGCGGGACACGTCTTCGACCTGTCCCGCGAGGCGCCCGTGCGGGCCTGGCTCTTCCGCGTCGGCGCCGGCGAGAGCGTGCTGTTGCTCCTGCTGCACCACATCGCCGCCGACGGCTGGTCCATGGGCCCGCTGGCCCGTGACGTCGTCACGGCGTACACGGCCCGTACGCAGGGTGCCGCGCCGCAGTGGTCCCCACTGCCCGTCCAGTACGCCGACTTCGCCCTGTGGCAGCACGGCATTCTCGGCGACCACGCCGACGCGGACGGCCTGTACGGACGCCAGGTGAACTACTGGCGCCAGGCGCTGGGCGGTCTGCCCGAACAGATCTCCCTGCCCGCCGACCGCGCCCGCCCCGCGGTCGCCTCCCACGCGGGAGGCACCGTGCACATCGAGTGGGGCGCCGAACTGCACCAGGGCCTGGTGGAGTTGGCACGCCGGACGGACACGACGCTGTTCATGGTCCTGCAGGCGGGTCTGGCCGCACTCCTGACGCGGCTGGGCGCCGGCACGGACATCCCGGTGGGCTCGCCGGTGGCGGGCCGGACCGACGACGCGCTCGACGACCTGGTCGGGTTCTTCGTCAACACGCTCGTGCTGCGCTCGGACACCTCCGGCGACCCCACCTTCGAGGAACTGCTCGGTCGCGTACGCGACACGACGGTGGCGGCCTACGCGCATCAGGAGGTGCCGTTCGAGCACCTGGTCGAGCTGCTGAACCCGCGGCGCTCCACCGCTCACCACCCCCTCTTCCAGGTGATCCTGGGTTTCCAGAACCAGACGCGGACCACCATCGAACTGCCTGGCCTGACCGTGGCCGAGGAAGAGGCGGGGCTGTCCTCCGCCAAGGTGGATCTGGAGTTCGCGCTCGCGGAACGCCGGTCACCCGACGGCACCCCGGCGGGTGTCGAAGGCGTGCTGCAGTACAGCACCGACCTCTTCGACGCCGCCACCGCCGAGAAGCTCTGCTCCCGGCTCGCACGGCTGCTGGCCTCCGTCGTCGCCTCCGCGGACACCGCCCTCAGTGGAATCGACCTCCTCCTGCCGGGGGAGCGACACACGCTGCTCACCGACTGGAACGTCGACGCACCCGCCGCGCCCGTGCCCTCCGCCACCACGCTCCCCGACCTGTTCGCGGCGCAGGCGGCACGCACACCCGACGCCCCCGCCCTCACCTTCGAGGGGTCCACACTCTCGTACGCCGAACTCGACGAGCGCTCCAATCGGCTCGCACGGCACTTGATCGCGCAAGGAGCGGGTCCCGAGAAGTTCGTCGCCCTCGCGATACCGCGCTCGGCGGAGCAGATCGTGGCGCTCCTTGCCGTGGTCAAGTCGGGGGCCGCGTACGTCCCGATCGACCCCGAGCAGCCGATGGATCGCATCGCGTACATGCTCGCGGACTGCGCGCCGTTCCTGCTGCTGACCGTCGGCACCGTCACGGACCGCCTCCCGCAATCATCGGTGGAACGGGTGCTGCTGGACGCGCCGGAGACAGCACGAGAAATCGGCGCCTTGCCCGCGTCCGGCATCAGCGCCACCGAGCGGCCCACCGCACGGCTCGCGGACAGCCCCGCGTACGTCATCCACACCTCGGGTTCCACAGGGGAACCCAAGGGCGTGCTCGTCTCTCACCGGAACGTCACCCGACTCCTCACCTCGGCCGCGCAGCGGCTGTCTTTCGGGCCTGACGACGTATGGACGGCGTTCCATTCCTACGCCTTCGACTTCTCGGTGTGGGAAGTGTGGGGCCCTCTGCTGCACGGCGGACGCCTCGTCGTGGTCCCGCGGGACGTGACCCGCTCGTCGGCCGACTTCCTGCGGCTCGTGACCGATGAACGGGTCACCGTGCTCAGCCAGACTCCGTCCGCGTTCTACGAGCTGATGCGGGCGGACGAGGAGGAGCCGGGGAACGGCCCGTGGCACACGCTGCGGTACGTGGTCCTCGGCGGCGAAGCCCTGGACCTCGGGCAGCTCGGCAGCTGGTACGCGCGGCGTACCTGCGAGGCTCCGACGCTGGTCAACATGTACGGCATCACCGAAACGACGGTGCACGTCACCGAGTTGACGCTCGATGCCGAGACGGTGTCCGACCAGACGGCCTGCCTCATCGGCCGCGCGCTTCCCGACCTTCGGGTGCACGTTCTCGACGACTTCCTGAACCTGCTGCCTCCGGGTGTGCCCGGTGAGATGTATGTGGCCGGACCGGGTCTGGCCCGCGGCTATCTGGGGCGGCCCGGTCTGACGTCGGAGCGGTTCGTGGCCGACCCCTTCGGCCCGGCGGGTTCGCGGATGTACCGCACGGGCGACATCGCCAGATGGAACGCCGACGGAGTCCTGGAGTACACGGGCCGCTCCGACGATCAGGTCAAGATCCGAGGGTTCCGCCTCGAACTCGGCGAGATACGGGCTGCCTTGGCGTCCCGACCCGATGTCGCCCAGAGCGTGGTGGTGGTTCGCCGCGACCGCCCGGGGGACACGCGCCTGGTCGCCTATGTCGTCCCGGCAGGGCCGTCGCTGGATCCTGCGGCATTGCGCGGATTCCTGACGGAGCGCCTCCCCGAGTACATGGTGCCGTCCGCCGTGGTTCCGCTGGACCGGCTGCCTCTGACCTCGAACGGGAAGCTGGATCAGAAGGCGCTGCCCGCCCCCGCGTATGCCTCCGTCGCCGCTTCCCGCCCCCCGCGCAGTCCGCGCGAGGAGCGGCTGTGCGGCCTCTTCTCCGAGGTGTTGGGCGTCGAAGGCGTCGGTGTCGACGACAGCTTCTTCGACCTCGGCGGACATTCACTCCTCGCCACCCGCCTCATCAGCCGCATCCGCACGGAGCTGGGAGCGGAGCTCCCGATCGCCGCCGTGTTCGAGGCTCCGACCGTCGCCGCTCTGGCGGCGCGCCTCACGGACGAGGGCGCGGCGCGGCCCGCACTGGTGCGCGTGACACGCCCGGACGTGATGCCGCTCTCCTTCGCCCAGCGCCGCCTGTGGTTCCTGCAGCAGCTGGAAGGCGGCGCGGCGTACAACGTGCCGATGGCGCTCGGCCTCACGGGCGTGGTGGACGAAGAGGCGCTGCGTGCGGCCTTGCTCGACGTGCTGGCCCGCCACGAGTCGCTGCGCACCGTCTTCCCGCAGAGCGACGGAGAGCCGTGCCAATCGGTGCTGGACGCCGAGGATGCTCTGCTCGTCCTGGAAAGTCGCGCGCTCTCCCGGTCGGAGCTCCAGGACGCGCTGGCGGAGGCGGCATGCCACGAGTTCGACCTGGCGTCCGAAGTCCCGCTGCGTGCCTGCCTCTTCCAGGTGGGCCCGCAGGACAGCGTTCTGCTGCTGTTGTTGCATCACATCGCGGCCGACGGCTGGTCGATGGACCTCCTGACGCGGGACCTGGCGACCGCCTACACGGCTCGTGTGGACCGCGGTGCCCCGAACTGGCTCGAACTGCCCGTGCAGTACGCGGACTACACCCTGTGGCAGCGCGACATGCTGGGCTCGGAGAGCGACCCGGGCAGCCTCTACGGCAGGCAGATCGCCTACTGGCGGGAGGCGTTGAACGGGCTCCCCGAGCAGATACCCCTACCATCGGCCCGCCCCAGGCCCGCCGTCGCCTCCCACGAAGGCGCCTCCGTGCACTTCGAATTGGACGCCGAACTGCACCGCCGTGTGGTGGAGCTCGCCCGGCAGTCCGACACCACCGTCTTCATGGTGATGCAGGCAGCCCTCGCCGCGCTGCTGACCCGGCTGGGCTCGGGCACCGACATCCCCCTGGGTACACCGGTCGCAGGCCGCATGGACGACGCGCTCGACGACCTCGTGGGATTCTTCGTCAACACACTGGTCCTGCGTACCGACACCTCCGGCAACCCCCGGTTCGAGGAGCTGCTCGGCCGGGTCAGGGAGACCGCTTCGGCGGCCTACGCCCACCAGGACGTGCCGTTCGAGCACCTGGTCGAGCTGCTGAACCCGCAGCGCTCCACCGCCCACCACCCCCTGTTCCAAGTGATCATCGCCTTCCAGAACCACGCGCGCGCCGACGGGGCCCAACTGCCCGGCCTGCAGGTCGCACAGCACGCGACCGGCCTCCAAGCGGCCAAGACGGACCTGGAACTGATCCTGGCCGAACGGCGCACGGACGAAGGTGTGCCTTCGGGTTTCGCCTGCCTGCTCCAGTACCGCACCGACCTCTTCGACCACCGGACGGTGGAGCAGTTCACGGTGGCGCTGCGCAGACTGCTGCATGTCGTGGTCGCCGAACCCCGGACCAGGTTGGGCGAGATCGACCTTCTCTCCGAAGACGAGCGCGAGCGTGTGCTCGTCGAGTGGAACGCCCCGACCGTCCCCGGGGAGCCGGTGACAGCGACGCTCCCCGAGCTGTTCGCGGCCCAGGTGGCACGCACTCCCGAGCGCACGGCCGTCGTGGACGGTGAACTGTCGCTGACATACGGAGAGTTGGCAGAGAGGGCTGAACAGCTGGCCGGACGGCTCGCGGCCCACGGAGTCGGCCCGGAGAGCCGGGTCGCGCTGTCCATGGAGCGCTCGGCCGACCTGGTCACCGCGTTGCTCGCGGTGACGGCGGCCGGAGCTGCCTATGTGCCGCTCGACGGGCGCTGGCCCACCGAGCGGCGCGACGCGGTGCTGCGGGACACCGGGACGCAACTGCTGCTGGTCGACCACGGCACGAGCGGCACGGAGAGTCTCCCGGGCGTGCGGGAACTGGCCGTGCGCGAGGAGGAGAACCACGAGGACCGGCCCACGGACGGCCTTGTCCGGGGTCCCGCTTCGGTGGACGGTCTGGCGTACGTGATGTTCACCTCCGGTTCGGCGGGCATCCCCAAGGGCGTGGCCGTCACCCACCGCAACGTGGCATCACTGGCCCTCGACAGCGGCTTCGCGGCCGACGAGGACATGCGCTTCCTGATGCACTCCCCGCACGCCTTCGACGCGTCGACCCGCGAGGTGTGGGCGCCGCTCCTGAAGGGCGGCACCGTCGTGGTGGCGCCCCCCGGTGAACTGAGCGTCGCGGACCTGGAGCGGACCGTCCTGGCGCACCGCGTCACTGGGCTGTGGCTGACGGCCGGGCTGTTCCGACTGGTGGTGGACGAGCGTCCGAGCCTCTTCGCAACGGTGCGGGAGGTGTACACAGGCGGCGACGTGGTGCCGTCCGCGAGCGTGCGGCGGCTGCTTGTGGCGTGCCCGGCGACAACGGTGATCGACGGCTACGGCCCGACCGAGACCACCGTCTTCGTCTCCTGCCACCGCATGACGGCCGCCGACCCGGTGCCGGACCAGGTGCCGATCGGAAAGCCGCTGGACGGTGCCCGCGCGTACGTCCTGGACGCATGGCTGCGCCCCGTGCCTGCCGGTGTCGCGGGCGAACTGTACGTCGGCGGTTCGGGAGTCGCCCGGGGCTATCTCGGACGGCCGGGTTCGACGAGTGAGCGCTTCGTGGCAGACCCCTTCGGCCCGGCCGGAGCCCGGATGTACCGCACCGGGGACGTCGTCCGGTGGCAGCCGGACGGTTCCGGCGCGCTGGAGTACCTCGGGCGCGCCGACGGCCAGGTGAAGGTGCGCGGCTTCCGCGTCGAGCCGGGAGAGATCGAGGCCCGGCTCACCGCACTCCCCGGAGTGCGCCAGGCCGTCGTCGTCCTCCACGAGGACCCTTCGGGCCGTCAGCGACTGACGGCGTACGTCGTCGGACCCGAGCACAGAGACAAAGACAAAAGGGGCAAAGACACAGACGAACACGGGTCCGGAGAACCGGACCCGATCGCGCCGGCTGACCTGCTGGCCCGCCTGACCGAACAACTCCCCGAGTACATGGTGCCGTCGGCCGTGGTCGTGCTGGACCGACTGCCGCTCACCGAAAACGGAAAGCTGAACCGGAGGGCCCTGCCCATGCCCGAGTACGCCACGGACGCCGACGGCGACGCCCCGCGCACCGAGCAACAGGAACTGCTCGGCGGACTCTTCGCCGACGTACTGGGGGTGGATCGGGTCGGAGCCGACGACAGCTTCTTCGACCTCGGCGGACACTCACTCCTCGCCACCCGCCTGGTCAGCGGCATCCGCACGGTGCTCGGCACGGAACTTCCGATCAAGGCCGTCTTCGAAGCGCCGACGGTGCGCCTGCTGGCCGAGCGCCTGGGCGACGGCGGAAGGCGCCGTGCGCCCTTGGCCCCCGCCGAACGGCCGGGCATCGTGCCGCTGTCGTTCGCGCAGCGCCGTCTGTGGTTCCTGCACAAGCTCCATGGCCGGACGGCGACCTACAACATGCCGGTGGCGCTCAGGATGACCGGTCCTGTGGACATCGAGGCGCTGCGCGCGGCGCTGCTCGACGTGCTTGACCGGCACGAGTCGCTGCGCACGGTGTTCCCCGAGTTCGACGACGAGCCGTTCCAGCTCGTCATGGACGCGGAGGACGCAGAGCTCGCCTGGGAACGTCGCTCCGTGGCGGAGGCGGAGCTGCCCGCGGCCTTGGCGGAGGCCGCCCGGTACGGGTTCGAGCTGGCAGCCGAAGTCCCCGTGCGGGCCTGCTACTTCGACGTCGGGCCCGACGACGGCGTCCTTCTGTTGCTGCTCCACCACATAGGCGGCGACGGCTGGTCGGTCAGCCCACTCGTGCGCGACGTCCTCACCGCGTACACCGCCCGTGCACAGGGCGAGGCCCCCTCGTGGGCCCCGCTGCCGGTCCAGTACGCCGACTACACGCTCTGGCAGCGCGAACTGCTCGGCGACGAGCACGACCCGGACAGCATCTACAACAGCCAGGTCGGTTACTGGCGCGAGCAGTTGGCCGGTCTTCCGGAGCAGCTCAGCCTTCCCGTGGACCGGCCGCGTCCCGCCACCCCCTCGCACCTGGGGGACTCCGTGCGTCTGGAGTGGAACGCGGAGCTGCACCAGCGGCTCGTGGCACTGGCGCGGCGGACGAACACCACCCTCTTCATGGTGCTGCAGGCAGGGCTGTCCGCCCTGCTGACCCGGCTCGGCGCGGGCACCGACGTAGCCCTGGGCTCCTCCATCGCGGGTCGGCTCGACGATGCGCTGGACGACCTCGTGGGCTTCTTCGCCAATACGCTCGTCCTGCGCACCGACACCTCCGACGACCCCTGCTTCGAGGAGCTCCTCGAACGCGTGCGCAGCACGAACCTGGCCGCCTACGCGCACCAGGACGTGCCGTTCGATCACCTGGTGGAGCTCCTCAATCCGCCGCGCTCCGCCTCTCAGCACCCTTTCTTCCAGATCATGCTCGTCCTCCAGCCCGATCTCGCCTCGGAGTTCGACGTCCCCGGCCTGCGGGTGGGCGCGGAACAGGCGGACACCGAGACGGCCAAGTTCGATCTCGCCGCGCACCTGATGGAGCAGCACGACGAGGCGGGTCGGCCCGCCGGCATCTCCGGCGCGATGCGCTACGCGACGGACCTGTTCGACCGTTCGACGGTCGAGGGGCTGCTGGCGCGGTGGGTGCGGCTGCTGGAACAGGTCGCCGCGGAGCCCTCACTGCGCATCGGGCAGGTGGACCTGCTGGGCGACGCCGAGCGCGGGCAGATGCTGACCGTGTGGAACGACACGGCCGTCGAGGTGCCCGAGGCGACGCTGGCCGAGCTCTTCGAGATCCAGGTGCGGCGAGCGCCCGACGCCGTGGCCCTGGTATGCGGCGAAGACGTCCTTGCGTACGGCGAGTTGAACGCCCGCGCCAACCGCTGGGCCCACTGGCTGATGGCTCAGGGCGTGGGGCCCGAGGATCTGGTGGCGGTGGTGTTGCCGCGGTCGGCCGACATGGTGGTGGCCGCCCTCGCGGTGCTCAAGTCCGGTGGTGCCTACGTACCCGTGGACCCGGACTACCCGGCCGAGCGCCGCGCGTTCGTCCTCGCCGACTCGGCACCGGTCGTCGTCCTTGACGAGGAGACGATGCGCCGCGACGTGTCCTCGTTCCCGGACACCGACCCCGAGCGCGACATCGAGCCACAGCATTCGGCGTACGTCATCTACACCTCGGGCTCCACGGGCACTCCCAAGGGCGTCGTGGTGGAGCACCGGTCCGTCGTCAACTACCTCAACTGGTCCACCCACCACTACCCCGCGGCTCGTGGCGCCACCTTGGTGCCGACGTCCATGGCGTTCGACCTCACGGTCAC
Organism: Streptomyces sp. NPDC041068; assembly: GCF_040647455.1. NCBI lineage: Bacteria > Bacillati > Actinomycetota > Actinomycetes > Kitasatosporales > Streptomycetaceae > Streptomyces > Streptomyces sp. NPDC041068. The sequence goes on along the minus strand of NZ_JBEZCG010000008.1, from coordinate 9,625 downwards.
CGGCCTGTACACCACACTGACCGTGGGTGGGCGCGTCTACCTGTCCACGCTGCAGGACGCCCCGTCGAACAACGCCGACGTCCCCGTGGCCCTGCTGAAGGCGACTCCCTCGCACCTGCCGATGCTGGCGGAGCTGCCGAAGGCGTGGTCGCCCGGCGAGATGCTGATCCTGGGCGGCGAGGCGTTGACCGGCGAAGCCATCGCCCAGTGGCGCAAGGACCACAAGCGGGTCACGATCGTCAATGCCTACGGACCGACCGAAACCACCGTCAACTGCACGGAGTTCCGCATCGGCCCCCGGGACAAGGTGCCGTCCGGGCCGGTCCCGATCGGCCGTCCCTTCTGGAACATGCGGGCCTACGTCCTCGACGCCCACCTGAACCTGGTGCCCACCGGCGCAGTCGGCGAGCTCTACATGTCCGGCGGGCAGCTGGCACGGGGCTATCTGGGCCGTGCGGGCCTCACGGCCGAGCGCTTCGTGGCGAACCCTTTCGAGCCCGGCGCGCGCATGTACCGGACGGGCGACCTGGCCCGCTGGCGCCCCGACGGCCAGCTGGAGTACGTCGGGCGCAGCGACGAGCAGGTCAAGATACGAGGGTTCCGCGTCGAGCCCGACGAGATCGCCGCGGCCCTGCTGACGCACCCCGCGGTGGACCAGGCCGTCGTCGTGGCCCGGGAGACCGAAGCGAATGCCCAGCTGATCGGCTACGTGGTGGCCGCGGACGCGCACGGAGCCGCGGAACAGGGCACCGTCGACAACGCCGCACTGCGCGCGTACCTCGCCGGCCGCCTGCCCGAGCACATGGTCCCGGCGGCTGTGGTGGCGATCGACGCCGTGCCGCTGACGCCCAACGGCAAGGTGGACCGACGGGCGCTGCCCGCCCCGGACTTCGGCACGGCAGGTGGGCGCGCGCCGCGCACGCCGCAGGAGGAGACGCTCTGCGCTCTGTTCGCCGACGTCCTGCATCTGGACCGGGTGAGCATCGACGACAGCTTCTTCGACCTCGGAGGGCACTCGCTCCTGGCGACCCGCCTTGTCAGTCTCATCCGCACGGAGCTGGGCGTGGAGATCCCCATCGGCGTGGTGTTCGACACCCCGACCGTGGCCGGGCTCGCGGCCCACCTGGAGCTGGGCGGCACCGCCCGCACGCCCTTGGCGCCCATGGCCCGTCCCGATATGGTGCCGCTCTCCTTCGGACAGCGTCGGCTGTGGGTCCTGGACCGCCTCGAAGGCCCAACGGCCGCCTACAACTGGCCCTTTGCCCTGCGGATGTCGCCGTCGCTGGACGAGGACGCGCTGCGAACGGCACTGCGGGATCTGGTGGAGCGGCACGAACCGCTGCGCACCGTCTTCCCCGAAGTGGGCGGCGAGCCGCACCAGGTAGTGCTTGCGGCGGCCGACGCCCCGCTCGACCTGCGGGTCGAGCAAGTGGCGCCGGACCGTCTGCACCAGGCGGTGCAGGAGGAGATCGGCCGCCCGTTCTCCCTCCACAGCACTCCGCCTGTTCGGGCATCGCTGTTCGTACCTGACACGGAGTCCGCGGACGGCGCACCCGAAGGGCCCGTCCTGGTGATCGTGATGCACCACACCGCCAGCGACGGCGCCTCACGGGCTCCTCTGATGAAAGACCTCAAGACGGCCTACGAGGCACGGCTCGCGGGAACGGCCCCCACCTGGCAGCCGCTGCCGGTGCAGTACGCGGACTACTCGCTCTGGCAGCACGAGCTTCTCGGTGGCACCGACGATCCGGACAGCTTGATGTCGCAGCAGTTGGCGTACTGGAAGGACGCTCTCGACGGTATTCCCTTCCAGATCGAACTACCCACGGACCGGCCCCGGCCGACCGTTTCGAGCTACCGGGGCGACACCGTCTCCTTCGCCCTGGACGCCGACCTGCACGCCGCGCTGCGCGGCCTTGCGGCCGACTCCCGCTCGACCATGTTCATGGTGCTCCAGGCAGGCTTTGCCGCCCTGCTCAGCCGGCTCGGTGCCGGGGACGACATCCCTGTCGGCGTGCCCATCGCGGGCCGCACCGACGAGGCTCTCAACGACCTGGTCGGATTCTTCGTCAACACCCTGGTGCTGCGGACCGACACCTCGGGCGACCCCCGGTTCGACGAGCTCCTCGCAGACGTCAGGGAGCGCTCGCTCGCGGCGTACGCCAACCAGGACCTGCCGTTCGAGTATCTGGTCGAGGCGCTGAACCCGGTGCGTACGCGGTCCGGCAACGCCCTGTTCCAGGTGATGTTCGCGCTGCAGAACACGGACATGCCGACGCTTCACCTCCACGACCAAGAAGTCGCCGACTACCCCCTCGACCACCACAGCGCGAAGTTCGACCTCTCTTTGCATCTGGTCGAGGTCGAGTCGGACGAGGGCGGGCCCGCCGGAATCGCCGGCGCCCTGGAGTACGCCACGGAACTGTTCGACGCCGCCACGGTGGAGCGGATCGCCCTCCGGTACGAACGGCTGCTGCGCGCCGTGGCACTCGACCCGACCGCGCGGATCTCGGAGGCCGAACTGCTCTCCGCGGACGAACGGGTACGGGCGCTGGACGCTGCGAACGCCTCCGCGGCCCCGGCGCCGGCACGCACGCTCCACGAGCGCTTCGAGCTGCAGGCGGCACTGACGCCCGCCGCCGAGGCCGTGCACGCCGGAGCCGAGACGGTCGACTACACCGCCCTCAACGAGCGCGCCAACCGGCTGGCCCGCCTGCTCGCAGGCCGAGGGATCGGCGGCGAGGACGTCGTGGCGCTGGCACTCCCCCGGTCGGTGGACCTGGCCGTCGCCATGCTCGCCGTCCTCAAGGCAGGTGCGGCCTTCCTGTGCATCGATGCCGACGACGACCGTCCCGGCACGCTGGAAGGCTTCGGCATCCCCGTGCCGGCCGCCCTGATCACCACGGCGGACATCCGCGGCGGCTTCCCCGAGTTGCCGCCTGTCATCGTGTGCCTCGGCGCAGCCGACACCGAGGCGGAACTGACGGCCCACGCGCCGCACGACCTCGGCGACGCCGAGCGGGTCACACCGGTGCGCCCCCACAGCGCGGCATACATCGCGCGCACATCGAAGAGCCGAACGCACGTCGTGCTCTCCCACGCGAACGCGACCGGAGCGCTCGACTCGCTGCACGAACGCGTGCCGGTGGGCAAGGACGACCGCGTCCTGACCGCCACGGCGACCGGTCACGGCACAGCGGCACTGGAGCTCTTCGCCGCACTCCTCTCGGGCGCCAGCGTGATCGTCGCCCCGGCCGGGGCCCTGCATGACGCGGCGGCCCTGAGCCGCCTCATCACGGACAGCGGCGCGACGGTCTTCCCGACGACGCCCTCCGTCCATCGCTCGCTGATGTCCACGCACCACCTCGGGCACGACCTCGCGCCCCTCTCCGGCCTGCGCCTGCTGATCGGCGGCGAGACCCCGCACGCCTCGCAGAGCGATGCGGTCGGTCTCTACGGAACGACGGAGACCACGGGTTGGGTGGCCGTCGGTGCCCCGGCCCGGCCCGGGGCCACCGCCCTCGCCGCCACGGACCGGCCGACGCTCGGGACGCCGCTCGGCGACGCCCGGGTGTACGTGCTCGACTCCCGGCTGCGGCCGGTGCCGGACGGTGTCGTGGGCGAACTGTATGTGGCGGGCCCACTGCTGGGCCGCGGCTACCTCGGCCTGCCCGGGCTCACCGCCGCACGGTTCGTCGCGAACCCGTACGACGGTGCCGGCAGTCGGATGTTCCGCACAGGTGACCTGGTGAAGTGGCGGGCCGGAGGCGGCATCGAGTTCGTCCGCAGGGCGGACAGGCCCGTCACCGTGGGCGGCGTCCGTATGGACCTGCGCGGAATCGAGGCCGCCCTCGAAGCGGAGGACGACATCGCCGCCGCTGCCGTCCAGGTGCGGGAGGACGGCGGCGCGGCGCAGTTGGTCGCGCACGTCGTACCCGCCCGCCAAGGCATCGGCCCGAACCTCTCCGACCTGCGGGAGCGCCTGCGGCGACGGATGCCGGAGCATCTCGTACCGGCAGCGTTCGTGACCCTTGACAGCCTGCCCCTGACCCCGGCCGGCAGGCTGGACCACGCGGCGCTCCCGGCCCCCGGCCACGAGGACTCCGATGCGGCGCGCGGGCCCCGGACACCGGAGGAGGAGACGCTGTGCGGTCTCTTCGCCGAGGTCCTCGGGGTGGAGCGGGTGAGCATCGACGACAGCTTCTTCGCCCTGGGAGGCCAGTCCCTCTCGGCCATGCGCCTGCTGGTGCGGGTGCGCAGAGCGCTGGGTGTCGAGGTGCCGCTCGGAACGCTGTTCGAGGCCCCGACCGTCGCCGGTCTCGCCGCCCGGTTCAACGCGGACGGCGCGGTACGTCCGACGCTGGCGCCTCGCCCGCGGCCCGATGAGGTTCCGCTGTCCTTCGCCCAGCGGCGCCTGTGGTTCCTGCACAAGCTGGAGGGCCGTTCGGCCACGTACAACGTCCCGCTCGCGGTGCGCCTCACGGGCCCCGTCGACGAAGAGGCCCTGCGGGCGGCGCTCACCGACGTGATCACTCGTCACGAGGCTCTGCGCACGCTCTTCCCCGAGAGCGACGGGGAGCCCCGACAGGAGGTGCGGCACATCACCGGGGCCGACTTCGGCTGGCGGGTTCGCCGCACCACCGGATCGGAGCTGCCGCAGCGGCTGGCGAGCGCCGCGCGGTACGCGTTCGACCTGTCCTGCGAGATCCCGGTCCGGGCCGAGCTGTGGCAGGTCAGCGGTGAGGACGAGGACGGTGCCGTGTCCTCGCGCGTCCTCATGGTGCTCATGCACCACATCGCGAGCGACGGCTGGTCGCTGCTGCGATTCCTCCGTGACCTCTCCACGGCGTACGACGCCCGGCGCGGAGGCGGGTCACCCCAGTGGGCCGACCTGCCGGTGCAGTACGCCGACTACACGCTCTGGCAGCGGGACTTCCTCGGCGACGAGGAGGACCCCGACAGCACGGCCGGGCAGCAGATCGCCCACTGGCGCAAGGTGCTGGCGGGGGCGCCGGAGGAACTGCCCCTGCCGGTCGACCGGCCCCGCCCGGCGGAGCCGAGTTACGCAGGCGCGACCGTCCGGCGCGAGCTGCCCGCGGAACTGCACCGCGCCATCGTCTCCTTGGCGGCGCGCTCCGATGCGAGCCCGGCCATGGTGCTCCAGACCGCCGTTGCGGTGCTGCTGTCCAAGTTGGGGGCCGGTGACGACATCGTCCTCGGGACGGACACGGCGGGCCGGGTCGACGAGGCGCTGGAGGACCTGATCGGGTTCTTCGTCAACATGCTGGTGCTGCGGACCGATCTCTCCGGAGACCCCACTTTCGACGAACTGGTCCAGCGGGTGCGGGAGTCGAACGTTTCCGCGTACGAGCATCAGGGCCTTCCGTTCGAGCGACTCGTCGAGATCATCAATCCGAACCGGTCCGTTGCACGGCACCCGCTGTTCCAGGTGCTTGTGAGCTTCGGTGTCAGGGGTGAGAGCGCGGTTCAGGGCTCGGGGGACCTCGATGCCGAGTGGATCCCCCTCGAGGCGGACACGGCCAAGTTCGACCTGGAGTTCTCCTTCAACGAACGTCTCGCGGAGGACGGAACACCCGATGGGGTCGAGTGCTCCCTGCGCTACGCCACCGAGCTGTTCGACCACTCGACGGTACTGGCCGTCGCCGATCGCCTGGTCGCGCTGCTGACCGCGGCCATGGTCGACCCATCGCGGAAAGTCAGTGGGCTGGATGTGCTCACTGTCGAGGAACACCGGGCCCTGGAGACGTACGCGGCACAGACCGGGCTCTCGACGGACCACGGCCCCGGCGGGGCCGCAACCGTCGTCCAGATGTTCGAGGAGCAGGCCGCGGCGACGCCCGATGAGACAGCCGTGGTCGCAGGCGACGCATCGCTCACGTTCGCGCAGCTGAACGCGCAGGCCAACGGACTGGCCCGTCGTCTGATCGGCCACGGAGCCGCACCGGGCCAGGTGGTCGCTCTCGCGGTGCCGCCGTCCGCGCGGGCCGTCGTCGGCCTGCTCGCGGTGCTCAAGACCGGCGCCGCCTACCTGGCACTCGACGTCGCATCGGGACAGGAGGGGTGCCCGGAGACCGCCGAGTCGGCCGCCGCGCTCCTGGTCGTCACGGAGGCCGGCCTCTACGGGCCGACCGGGGACGGAGCGAGCCGGTCGTTGCTGCCTCACGACACGCAGCCTGCCGGGACAGACGCGGTCCACGGTGACGTGACCGACGAGGAGCGTTCGCAGCCTCTCCTGCCCACCCACCCGGCGCAGGCCTTCGCGGAGCCCTCCGCCCGGCCCGTCCCGCACACCGTGCTGGCCGCGCTGATCGCGGAGCACCGGCACACCATCTGCGAGCGGGCCACGGGAGGAGCCGGTCGGCGTCTGCGGGCGGCCACGACCCTGCCGCTCTCCACCGCCCACTCCTGGGACGCGCTGTCGGCTCTGGTCGCCGGTCACGAACTGCAGGTGCTCGGCACCAAGGAACAGCAGAGCCCCGAGGAGACCGTGCGGGCCGTCCGGTCGGCGGGTGTCGACCTGCTGGGCACCACCCCGCTCCGCGCCCAAGAGCTGCTGTCCGTCGGCTTGTTGTCGGCGGGTGAGCACCGGCCGACCACGGTTGTGCTGTCCGGGGACCCGGTCGACACGGCGCTGTGGCGGCGGCTGACGGAGCGGCAGGAGGTCGAGACGTACGCGATCCATCGCCCCGACGGCCACGGCGGAGCGGCGCTCGCCGCCCGCCTCAAGGACACCGAGGCACCCGTACTCGGCCGTCCGGTAGCCGGGACCAGGGCATACGTGCTCGACACGGCATCGCACCCCACGGCGCCCGGAGTGGTGGGCGAACTCCATGTGACGTGCGATCCGCACCACGGCGACGAATCGACGTATGCCACAGGAGAGTTGGTGCGCCATCGTGCGGGCGAGCGCGGCCTGGAGCTGGAGTTCGTCGCGCATGCCAGGGACTGCTCTGTCGCACGCGGGCCGCGCCGCACACCGCGGGACACCGCGGACGCACTGACCTCGCACCCCGCGGTGTCGCAGGCCGTCGCGCTCGTACGGGAGGACGCCACGGAAGACGAGGTCCTCACCGCATACGTGGTGACCAAGCGCACGAATGCGGAAACCGACCAGAGCTCTGAGCACAGGCCCACTCCGGAAGAGCTGCGGTCGTACGTGGCCGAGCGGCTCTCGGAGAACCATGTACCCGCAGCCGTGATCCCGCTGGACCGCCTTCCGCTCACCGTTCACGGGGAGTTGGACCGGCAGGCGCTGCCGGTGCCCCGCGCCGCGACGGCCGAGGGCTTCGGCCAGGGGCCGCGGAATCCGGTCGAGGAACAACTCTGCGCCCTTTTCCAAGAGCTCCTGAACGCGCCACGGATCTCCGTGGACGACAACTTCTTCGAGCTGGGCGGCCACTCCCTCTCGGCGGTCAAGCTGCTGGTCAGGGTGCGTGCCGTGCTGGGTGTCGAACTCCCGGTCAGGGCCATACTCGAGAACCCCACGGTGGCCGGTCTCGCGCGGCGCGTGGCAGGCGACTCCGCCGGGAGCGCGCTGGCGGTCGTCCTGCCGCTCAGGGCCCAGGGAGACCGCGCGCCGGTCTTCTGCGTCCACCCCGGCAGTGGCCTCGGCTGGACATACTCCGGACTGCTCCGCCACATCGACCAGGACACACCCGTCTACGCCGTGCAGGCACGTGGGCTCTCGGGTGACGAACCACTGGCGGATTCCGTCGAGGAGATGGCGGAGGACTACGTGGCCCGCATCACGGAAATCCGGCCCGAAGGGCCCTACCACCTCCTCGGTTATTCCTTCGGCGGCGTCGTCGCGCACAAGATGGCGGAAATCCTGGAGCGGCGCGGTGAGCGAGTCGGGCTTCTCACCCTGCTCGACTGCAATCCGACGCCCGACGTCACCAGGCAGGAAGTGGAGAACGCCCGCAGCAAGGCCCGGGTGACCGATGTGTACCGCGCCATGCTCGGCATCTTCGACATCGAGCTGAGCGACGAGGAGGCCGCTCGGCTCACCGACGAGACGACGGCTCGGCTGCTCAGCACGGAGAACACGGCGCTGGCCGGCATCAGGGAGTCCGAGGCCCGGGCCATGATGCACGTGACGATCAACAACCTCCGCCTCGGGCTGGACGTGACACACCGTCCCGTTGCCGCGTCCGCGCTGGTGTTCGCCGCGATCGATGACGAACTGAACCGCCGGCTCGAACCCGACGAGTGGACTCCGTACGTCAAGGGCACCGTCGATTTCCGGGAAATCGACTGCAAGCACACACACATGCTCAACCCCGAACCGCTCGATGAAATCGGGCCGATCATCGCCGAGAAGCTGCGCGTCGCGATCCAGGACGCCCTGGATTGACCCGTTCCTTCGAGAGCACCATCAGCCGCCGAGCATCGGAACCGGCACTTTCGGAACCGGCACTTTCAGGAGAGTGAGCAAGAAGTTGGACACCAAGGCGTCTCCGTCGAACCCCTCCCCCAGCGCTCCTGGAGAGGGTGAGCAGTCGAACCGCACGTACGAGCAGGTGCTGCGCGGTCTGATCGCCGAGGTCCTGAACGTGCCGGAGGTCGGTCCGCACGACGACCTCTTCGAGCTCGGCGGACACTCGCTGTCGGCGATCCGGCTGCTCGTCCGGATCCGCAGCGAGTTCGGCGTCACGCTGCAGATCAAGGAGATCTTCGAGGCACCCACCGCGGCCGCCCTCGCCATGCTTCTCGGCGGCGGCGCGGACGGTGGGGAGGAGGACACGGCCCACAACACGCTGGTGCCGGTGCCCCGTCCGGCCAGGGTGCCGCTCTCCTTCGCGCAGCGGCGGCTGTGGTTCCTGCACAAGCTGGAGGGCCGCTCCGCCACGTACAACGTGCCGCTGGCACTGCGCATGTCGGGCACTGTCGACACCGCCGCCTTGCACGCCGCTCTGTGCGACGTGGTCGCCCGGCACGAATCGCTGCGCACGGTCTTCCCGGAGGTCGAAGGTGAGCCGCACCAGCTCGTACTGGACGCGGCGAAGGCAGAGTTCCACTGGGAGCAGCAGCGGATCCCTGGCCCCGAACTGCCCCGGGTGCTGCGTGACGCGGCACGCCACGGCTTCGACCTGTCGACCGAAATCCCCCTCAGGGCCCAGCTGTTCCACACGGGTCCCGACGAGAGCACACTGCTGCTGTTGCTCCATCACATCGCGGCCGACGGCTGGTCGATGGCCCCGCTGGCCAGGGACGTCATGGAGTCGTACGCCGCGCGCACCGAGGGCCGCTCCCCCAAGTGGTCCGAACTCACCGTGCAGTACGCGGACTACGCCCTGTGGCAGCGCGAGCGGCTGGGCGAAGCGTCGGACCCCGAGAGCGCCTACGCACGGCAGGTCTCCTACTGGCAGGAGACTCTGCGGGATCTCCCCTCCGAGGTCACCTTCCCCACCGACCGCCCCCGGCCCGCCGTGCCCACCTACGAGGGCGCCCGCCTCGACCTCGACCTGGACGGTGAACTCCATCGGCGCATGGTGGAGTTGGCGCAGCAGTCGGGCAGCACCGTGTTCATGGTCCTCCAGGCAGGCATGGCAGCGCTCCTCACCCGCCTCGGCGCCGGCACCGACATCCCCCTGGGCAGCGGCGT
>NZ_JBEZCG010000007.1:103082-448286 GCF_040647455.1 Streptomyces sp. NPDC041068 | reverse complement strand
ACCGATGCGCACCCCGGGCCCCCCCCCCCCCCCCCCGCCGCGACGGCGAGCAGCCCCGTGGCGCGATGCGGCGGTGCCGAACCGGGCGCATGCCGAAGGTAGTTGGCTCGACGGGAGGAGAGCGGTGCCGGGCACCACCGGGGGACTGTCAACGCGACACGAGACGCCAAGCGTCATCGAGACGCACGGACTCACCAAGCGCTACGGAAAACACCTCGCCGTCGACCGGCTCGACCTCACCGTCCCCGAGGGCAGCGTCTTCGGGTTCCTCGGACCGAACGGCTCCGGCAAGACGACCACCATCCGCATGCTGATGGGCCTCATCGAACCGACGTCGGGCCGCGCCAAGGTCCTCGGGCAGGCCATGCCGCGCGCCACGCGCGCCGTGCTCCCGCACGTGGGCGCCCTGATCGAGGGCCCCGCCCTCTACGGCTTCCTGTCGGGCCGCGACAACCTGCTCCGGTACGACTCCGCCGACCCGACCGCCGATCCCCGCACCCGCCGAAGGCGCGCGGAGGCGGCCCTGGACCGGGTGGGTCTGACGGCCGCCGCGGGCAAGAAGGCCAAGGCGTACTCCCTCGGCATGAAGCAGCGGCTCGGGCTCGCGGCCGCGCTGCTCCAGCCGCGCAGGCTCCTCGTCCTCGACGAGCCGACGAACGGCCTCGACCCGCAGGGCATGCGCGAGATCCGCACGCTGGTGCGGGAGTTGGCGTCGGAGGGCACGACCGTCTTCCTCTCCTCGCACCTCCTGGACGAGATCGAGCAGGTCTGTACGCACGCGGCCGTGATGACCCAGGGGCGTCTGATCACCCAGGCCCCGGTTGCCGAGCTTGCGGCGGGCGCGCGCGGCAGGCTCGTCGTGACGACACCGGACACGGTCGACGCGGCCCGCGTCCTCAAGGAGCGGGGCGTTGCGGATCTCGTCGTGACGGAGGACCGCGTGACCGGCGAACCGCCGGGCCAGGACGCGACCGGGCAGGACGTGGAACTGGCCGACCTGAACGCCGCGTTGGTCGAGGCGGGCGTCCGCGTTCGCGGCTTCGGCCTCGAACGGGCCTCGCTGGAGGACGCGTTCGTGGCACTGACGGGAGAGGGCTTCGATGTCGCGGGCTGAGTTCGCCGAGATCACGGACGTATCCGAGGCGGCCGGTCCCGGGCGGCCGCGGCGGATCTGGACCCTCGGGCTGTTCCGCAGCGAGCTCGCGACCACCTTCCGCCGCTGGCGGACCATCGCGCTGCTCGGGGTGCTCGCCGCCGTGCCCGTCCTGGTCGGTGTCGCCGTCAGGATCGAGACCAGTGACGGCTCCACCGTCGGCGGGGGCGGCGACGGCGGCGGGCCCGCCTTCATCGCGCAGATCACCAACAACGGCCTGTTCCTCGTCTTCACCGCGCTCGCCGCGACGCTGCCGTTCTTCCTGCCGATGGCGATCGGCGTCGTCGCGGGCGACGCCGTGGCCGGCGAGGCGAACGCGGGCACGCTGCGCTATCTGCTCGTCGCGCCCGCGGGGCGGACTCGTCTGCTCCTCGCCAAGTACGCGACCACGCTGACGTTCTGCCTGGTCGCGACGTTGGTCGTCGCCACGTCCGCGCTCGCGACGGGCGCGCTGCTCTTTCCGCTCGGCGAGGTCACCACGATCTCGGGCACCCGCATGAGCTTCGGCGACGGGCTGCTGCGGGCCCTGCTCATCGCGCTGGTGGTCGCCGTGTCACTGGTCGGCGTCGCGGCGCTCGGCCTGTTCGTGTCGACGCTCACCAGCAGTGGCATCGCGGCGATGGCGACCACCGTCGGCCTGCTGATCACGGTCCAGATCCTCGACCAGATCCCGCAGCTGGACGCCCTGCACCCGTACTTCTTCTCGCACTACTGGCTGTCCTTCGCCGACCTGATGCGCGAGCCGGTCTACTGGGACGACATCCTCAAGAACCTGCAGATGCAGGGCTTGTACGCGGCTGTCTTCGGCTCGGCGGCGTGGGCGAGGTTCGGGGCGAAGGACATCATGGCCTAGCCGTCACCTGTCGTAGGGGTAGCGGGCGAGCTCCGGCTCCTTGGCGAAGAACGTCTTGGCGCGGGCCAGGGCGTCGGCGTCCTCCAGGACGTGACCCGGCCGGGTGCCGTTGCCGAGCAGGACGCCGCCGAAGCGCATCGGGAAGTAGGCGGCGGAGTTGCGCAGCGTGCCGATCAGCGGCTCGGCCACCTCTTCCTCGCGGTGCGCGAGCGCGGTGACGCCCCACAGGGTGCGGCCCTTCAGGGTCTCCTTGAAGTCGATCTCGGGGGTCTCCAGCCAGCCGTCCCAGTAGTCGAGGTAGCGCTTCACGGTGGCCGACACCGAGTACCAGTACAGCGGCGACGCGATGACGATGTCCGTGGCCTCCAGGGTGGCGTCCAGGAGCAGCGCCTCGTTGCCCTCGGTGGGGCGCGTGCGGGCCCGCGGGACGGAGTCGTCGTGCCGCCGGTCCTCGAAGTCGGGCAGCGGCAGCTCCGACAGGTTCAGCCAGCGCTGCTCGACGTCCGAGGGGAGTTGCTCGGCGGCCTTGCGGGCCAGGAGCTCGGTGTTGCCTCCGGGGCGGCCGCTGCCGAGGACGAAGAGGAACTTGCGGGTCATGGGATCCCCCTGGGGTCGCTTGCGTACGGGTCGCTCGCGCCACGCATTGCTTGCGCACGGCGATTGCTTGCGTGTGCACTATATGCACGCGCAAGCAATGCCGTCCAGGGGTGCCCTCAGCGGACTCGGTCAGTGGCTGGGAGAGCGGTTACGAGGACAGCCCCCACACCGCGTACGCCACCGCGTCGCTGTTGCGGTCGAGCGCGGTCTCGTCGATGTTCGAGGCCCCGTCGCAGGACGAGTGGTAGCACTTGTCGAACGGCTCGCCCGCCGTGCCGCCCCACTTCTGCGCCTGCGCCGCCGACTTGGTGGTCTCCGCGCCGGTGAACAGGCCGCCGACCGGGACGCCCGCCTGCTGGAACGGCGCGTGGTCGGAGCGGCCGTCGCCCTCGTCGTCCGGCTCCGTGGCGATGTTCAGGCCCGCGTAGTAGTCCTTGAAGGTCTTCTCGATCGTGGGGTCGTCGTCGTAGACGAAGTAACCGGCGTTGGGGGAGCTGATCATGTCGAAGTTCAGATACCCGCTGATCTTCGAGCTGTCGCCGCCGGGCAGGCTGTCGACGTAGTGCGAGGAGCCGACGAGGCCGATCTCCTCGGCGCCCCACCAGGCGAACCGCAGGTGCTTGGTGGGCTTGTACTGCTCGCGGGCCACGGTGAGCGCGGTCTCCAGGACGGCGGCGGACCCCGAGCCGTTGTCGTTGATGCCGGGCCCGTCGGAGACGCTGTCGAGGTGGGCGCCCGCCATGACGGTCTTGCTCTCGTCGCCGCCGGGCCAGTCGGCGATCAGGTTGTAGCCGGTGTCGCCGCCCGCCGTGAACTCCTGGACGGAGGTGGTGAATCCGGCCTCGTCGAGCTTCTTCTTCAGGTGGTCGACGGACGCCTTGTAGCCGGCGCTTCCGTGGGCGCGGTTGCCGCCGTTGGCGTCCGCGACGGACTGCAGGTCGGCGAGGTGCGCCTTGACGTTGGCGACGGAGATGTCGGGTGCGGCGGCCGCCTTCGGCGCGTCGGCCTTCGGTGCGTCGGCCTTCGGGGCGGGCGCCGCGGTGGATATCGCGCTGGTGGTGAGGAGTCCGGCGACGGCCACGGCGACGGCCGCGGCGGTACGTCCGGGAACGGAGAGTTTCATGTGGGGGGCTCCGGATTCCGTGATTCCACGAAACCCGTACGCGTGGGGGCGTACGGGTTTCCGAGTTGCCTGATGGTGCTGGTGAGATTGTTGCGCCGTCAAGAGCACGTAACGGGCGGGCAGTTCCGGATATCGGTGACCTGCGGATCCCGCTCGCGGATCTCCGGGGGCATCTCGGGGCGCATCTCAGGGGCGTACGTGGATGACCCAGCCGGGGGAGTACGTGTCCGGCACGGGGTGGCGCGCCCAGCCGCGGGCCCAGCGCGGGGGTGCCGCCTCGCGCAACACCAGGACGGTGGTGCGGTGTTCGTCGCCTCGGCCGCCGGGGGTGCATCCGGATGCGTACGAGATGGGGATCACGGAGGTGTTGCCGCTCAGCACGCACGGCGCGCGGCCGATGCCGTGCTCGTGGAGGGCGTCGGCGATCCGCGCCCAGTCGCCGCGGGCGCCCGCCTGGATCCTTGCGTTGCCGTGGACGAGGAGCAGTTGGAGGGTGAGATGGCCGACGAGGGCGAGAACCAGCGCGGCGAAGGCGGCCCGCGGCCATCGCACGGCACGGGCGCGGTCGGCCACGGCGAGCAGGCCGAGGGCCGCGGCCGGGGCGAGGAGGGCGTGAGTGGGGAGGAGGAAGCGGGGGGCCGCGTACGGGACGAGGAGGAGGTAGGGGAGGGCGACGGCCAGGGCCGCGGTGAGGGCAAGGAGGCAGGCGCGCAGGGCGTCGGGCGCGGAGGCGGGCCCACGGCCGGGGGCCTTGGGGCCGACGGCTTCGGTTCCGGCCTTGGTTCCGGCTTCGGTTCCGGCCTCGGCGGCGGCTCCGGTCCTGGCGCGTGCGCTCCACAGCCCCAGCCCCACCAGTAGCGGCAGCAGGATCCACCACTCCGCGTGCACGGGGCGCAGGCCGTCACCGCCGCACGGGCGGCAGAGCAACGGACCGTCCATGACCGTGATGTGGTGCACGAAGGAGAGCAGAGGGCGCAGGTCCCCCTGCACCTCGCTGGCCCGCGCCAGCCGTTCGCGTACGCCGTCGAAGCGGACGTACGCCTCGACGACCCAGGGCAGCGCGCCCGCCGCGAGCCCGCCGAGTACGGCGAGGAAACGGCCCCGCCCGCGCCAGAGGGGCACCAGCAGGGCGGCGAGCAGGAGCGGGACGGCGACGGCGGCGCCGTCGTTGGGCCGCATCAGGGTGGCCAGGGCCAGGCCTGCCGCGATCCCCGGATACGTACGGGACGACTGCCGAGCCCGCACGAACAGACCGACCGCCCCCACGGCACCCATGGCGGTGTAGTGGTTGGGCATCGCGCCGCTCGCGTAGAACAGCGCGAACCACAGGGCGCCGTACAGGGCGGCGGCGACGGCGGCCGCCGAGCGGCGGCGCAGGACGTACAGCCAGGGGCGGAATCCCAGGTACAGGGCGGCGGTCGCGAGCAGCGTGAGCCACACCCTGAGCAGCACGACGGAATCGCTCCACGAGGCCACCGGTGCGATCAGGAACGGCACGCCGCGGGTGCGGGGCGCGCTGAAGGGTGTGGCGGGGGCGTAGGGGGAGAAGCGGCTGGCGTAGACGAGCTCGTCCCAGCCGAGGGGCAGCGTGAGCGGGACGAGGGCGAGCGACAACAGGGCGAAGGCGCCGCAGACGGCGAGGAGGGGACGGTGCGGGCGCGACTGCGGTGACATGGCCGGGCGGCCTTCCTTGCCGACGTTTCCAGCTGACCAAAAGGTAAGTACGCACTTAATAGTGCGTACTTGAGCGTGTGTGGCACCGGTCCCAGCATGAAGAGACCGGACGAAGCGATCACCAGAGACCGGACGAAGCGATCATCTACGAGGTCGGGGAGAAAGACATGGCCGACGAGAACGGCAGACACGCGCGCGTGACGCTCATCGGGCTCGGCCTGATGGGCACGGCCCTCGCCGAGGCGTTCCTCGCCGCCGGACATCCGACGACGGTGTGGAACCGCAGCCCGGAGAAGGCGTCGCCGCTCGTCGCCAAGGGCGCCGTACACGCGGCGACGATCGAGGACGCGGTCGCCGCGAGTCCGCTGGTCATCACCTGCCTGACGACGTTCGACGCGACGCTCGCCGCCCTGGAGCCGGCCGCCGCGGAGCTGGCCGGGCGCACCCTGGTCACGCTCAACTCCGGTACGCCGTCCGGTGCCCGGGGGACGGCCGACTGGGCGGCCGCGCAGGGCGCGCGGTTCCTCGGCGGCGCGGTGAAGAACGTGCCGGGTGCCGTGGGCAAGCCGGACACGCTCCTGTACTACGCGGGCGACCGGGCCGTGTTCGACGAGCACGAGGAGACGCTGCGCGTGCTCGGCGGGGACACCGTCCACCTCGGCACCGACCCGGATCTCGCCGCGCTCTACGAGATGGCGGTGGGCAGCACGCTGCTCCCCGCCCTGATCGGCTTCTTCCAGGGAGCGGCGCTCGTCCAGGCGCGCGGCCTGGAGGCGAGCTCCTTGGTGCGGTACGAGGTCAAGTGGCTGGAGATGATCGCCTCGATCCTGCCGACCCTGGCGGCGGAGATCGACTCCGGCGACTACACCCGGCCCGCGTCCACCGTCGGGGTCTTCCACGAGGCGGCCGACTACGACCGGGAGGCGGCCGAGGAGGGCGGCGTCGACTCCTCCTGGCTCGTGCCGATGTACGACCTGGTGCGGCGCGCGGTCGACGAGGGCCACCGTGACCACAGCGTCTCGGCGCTGGTCGAGATGCTGAGGAAGCCTCACGTCGCCGGCTAGTGGAGGCAGAACTCGTTCCCCTCCGGGTCCGTCATGATCACCCACTCGCCGCCGGGCTCCTTGACGTGCCGCTCCACCGAGGCGCCCAGCGTTTCGAGGCGGGCCAACTCCGCGTCCCGACGCCCCGGTTCGGCGTGCACGTCGATGTGCAGGCGGTTCTTGCCGGTCTTGGCCTCGGGCACGCGCTGGAAGAGGATCCGCCGCCCGAGGCCGGTGCCGCTCTCCTCGTCGTACGGGTCGTCGGGGTGGCGCACGGCGATGAGGTCGCGCCAGGCACGGCGGCCGCGGAACTCGACGGTCGCCGCCTCGGGCACGGCGTTGACGCCGAGGAGGCGCCCGATCAGCGCGCTGTTGTCCTCGACCTCGTACCCCAACGTCTCGGCCCAGAAGGCGGCTTGGGCGTGCGGGTCGGCGGCGTCGACGACGAGTTTCCAATGCAGGGTTGTCATGGTAACCAGTTATAGCGGTTACGAGGCTTGGATGCACCTAATGCGACGCTTGGATGCACCTAAGGGGAGACTCGGGGTTCGGTCGGGGTGGTCCCTGATCACGCGGCGGTGTCGCTTGCGCCAATCTGGAACGGCGAGATCGACAGGGCTGTGCGGGAGGGGAGGGCTCATGCGGCGTCAAGTGTCCCTGCGGGGCCGTGCGTTCACCGTCCGCTGCTCGCTCGTGCGCGCCACGGACGCCGCCGTGCACGTCAACGTCTTCGCGCTGACCGGGATCGCCACGGTCCTCGTCACCCGCGCCTTCCTCGCCCAGGCCGGCTATCCCAAGCTCGGCGGAGGCGGATTCGGCGGCGGCACGCTGCACATCGCCCACATGCTGTGGGGCGGGCTCCTGATGATGGCGGCGATCCTGCTCACGCTCGGCTTCCTCGGCCGCGCGGCCCGCCTCGTCGGCGCCTTCGTCGGCGGCATCGGCTTCGGGCTCTTCATCGACGAGGTGGGCAAGCAGATCACGGACGAGCCGGGGTACTTCTACCAACCGGCGGCCGGGATCATCTACTTGAGCTTTGCCCTGCTGCTCCTGCTCACCCACCGCATACGCAGCCGCACGGCGGACGCGAAGGCGCTGGACGCCACGCAGCGCACGGCGAACGCCGCCGACCTCGCCCTGGCAGGCGTCACCACGGGCCTCACGGCCGAACAACGCCAGGCTGCGATACGGCTCGTCGAGGGCTCGGACCGCGAGGTGGACGTGGCGCTGGCCCGGCTGCTCGCCGCCGTCCCCGAGCGCCCGCCCGCCGAGCCCGCCTGGTGGCGGACCTGGGCGTCCGGCGCGGGGCGCGCCCTGCGGTGGCTCGCGCGGACCAGGGTCGTGCTCGGCCTGGCCGTGTTCTGCCTGCTGACCGAGGCGCTGCTGTTCGCCGTCTGGATGTCCGTCGACCTCTTCGGCGGGCAGCTGGCACAGGAGCCGCAGCCGGGCGCCAACCTCGCGGTCGCGCTCACCGAGGTGGTCTCGGCGACGCTGGGCATCGCCGGGCTGATACGCCTGCGGCGCGACCCGGCGGCGGCCTTCCGTCTCTTCCGGGCGGCGCTGCTCGTGGACATCCTGGTCGGCCAGATATTCAAGTTCACGATGGACCAGTTCGCGGCGGTCGTCGAGCTGGGCATCGACCTGGGTCTGCTCTGGGTGCTCTCCGCGTTCCCCGCCGCTCAGCGCGCCCCGGCTCCGGCGGCGCTCGCCCCCTCGGCGCTCGCTCGCTCGGGACCCGCTCCCGCTGCGGCCTCCTCCTCGGCGGCGCGTGCGTCGTAGTCGGCGCGGGCCGCGGCGATCTCGCTCTGGTGCTCCTCGGTCCAGGACACCAGGGCCTGGATGGTGTGGTGCAGGGTGCCGCCGAGCGGCGTGAGCTCGTACTCGACCCGGGGCGGCACCACGGGGTGCACGGTGCGCTTGACCAGGCCGTCCCGCTCCAACTGTCGCAGCGTGACCGTCAGCATGCGCTGGCTGATCCCGTCGATCTCGCGTCGCAGCTCGGTGAAGCGCAGACGGCGGCGCTCCAGAAGCGCGATGACGAGGAGTGACCACTTGTCGGCCACGCGGTCGAGGATCTGGCGCACCTGGCAGTCCTCGCGGGTGTCCCACTGGAAGGGATCGGCCTCGCCGTAGTCCACGGTGCCTTCGTAGTTACTCGGTGACTTTGAAGTGCCTTCTTCCATGACTCCCGATGCTGCCGCAGCATTCCAGTGGTTACAAGAGGGAACCGACCCTCATTCGCGTAACCGTCCGTTCAACTTCCCGTGCCCACAAAGGAGTTCTGTCATGGGTGCACGTGCCTGGGCGCTGCTGCTCGTCCTCTGCGGCACGATCTTCCTGGAGGGCATCGACATCGCCATGCTCGCGATAGCGATCCCCGCGATCAGGTCCGACCTGGGCCTGTCGACCGGCACGGCGGCCTGGGTCATCAGTGCCTACGTCCTCGGGTACGCGGGCTTCACGCTGCTCGGCGGACGGGCGGCCGACCTGCTCGGCAGGCGGCGGATGTTCCTGTTCTGGCTGGGGATCTTCATGGTCTTCTCCGGGCTCGGCGGATTCGCGGCCGAGGGCTGGATGCTGGTCGTGGCGCGGTTCGTGACAGGCGTTGCCGCCGCGTTCATGACGCCCGCGGCGATGTCGATCATCACCACCTCCTACGCGGAGGGGCCCGAGCGGAACAGGGCGCTGCTGATCTTCGCGGGGACGTCCGCCGGCGGCTTCTCGCTGGGGCTCGCCGTCGGCGGACTGCTCACCGAATTCGGCTGGCAGTGGGTGTTCTTCACGCCGGTGATCTTCGCCGCGGTGGTCCTCGCGGGGGCGCTCCGGCTCATCCCGAAGGAGCCGCGGCTCATCCCGAAGGAGTCGCGGGGCAAGGGCGGGGCCATGGACGGTGCGATGCGCACGCGGAGCGCCGTCAGAGGGTTCGACCTGCCGGGCGCGACCGCCGCGGCCGGGGCCATGCTGCTGCTCGCCTTCGCGATCGTACGGCTCGAACACGGCTTCGCGGACTGGCCGTTCACGGTCGGCGCGGCGGTCTCGGGACTGCTGCTCCTGTTCGCCTTCGTGGGCATCGAGCGGCGCGCGGCGCAGCCGTTGGTGCGGCTCGGGATCTTCCGTACGGGGTCCGTGGTGCGGGCCGGGCTCGGTGCGCTGCTCTACCTCGGGGCCTTCATGGGCTTCCAGTTCGTCCTGACGATCTACCTCCAGGAGCTGCGCGGCTGGTCGTCCTGGCAGACCGCCGTCGCGATGATCGTGCTCGGCTGCGACGTGATCCTCTCGCCGACGCTCACCCCGCGCCTGGTCCGACGGTTCGGGAACGCGCGCGTGATCCTCGGCGGCTTCCTGATGGCCGTCACGGGGTACGCGCTCTTCCTGCCGGTCGGCATGGACTGGCCGTACCTGGCGATGTTCCCGACCCTGCTCCTCGCGGGCACCGGCTTCGCGCTCACGCTGGGCCCGCAGATGATCGCGGCGACGGACGGCGTGGCCGAGCGGGAGCAGGGCCTGGCGAGCGGACTGCTGCAGACCGCCACCCAGTTCGGCGCCGCGATAGGCATCTCCGCGGTGACGGCCGTGCACGGCCTGATGGCGGCCGGATCACCCAGGGGCGGTTCGGATGCTGCGGCGGACCTGTCGGCGTCCCGGTGGGCGCTGCTCGTGCCGGTGGCCATGGCGGCCCTCGGCGCGGTCGTCGCGGCGGTCGGCGTGCGCAAGGTGAGCAGGGGCGGCATCGGCAGGGACGGCGGGCGCGCCGCCCGCCCCGTCGTCACGGGCAGCGCTCAGACCGCGGTCCTCAAGGCGCCGGACGACGCCCGCCCCGCAGCCAGCGAGGCCCGGTAACCGCTCGGCGCGATGCCCCGGATCCGCTTGAAGGCGTCGCTGAAGCCGAACCCGTCGGCGTACCCGACCTGCCCCGCCACCGAGGCCACCGTCGCGCCGGGCTCGGCGAGCAGCTCGGCGGCGAGCGTCATCCGCCACTCGGTGAGGTACGCCATCGGGGGCTTGCCGACCAGCTCGCTGAAGCTCCTGGCGAAGGCCGCGCGCGAGACCTGGGCGCGCGCGGCGAGCGCCGCCACCGTCCAGGGCCTCGCGGGCTCGGTGTGCATCGCGCGCAGGGCGGGGCCGACCACGTCGTCGCCGAGCGCGCGGTACCACGCGGGCGGGCAGGCGTCGGGCAGGTCGAACCACTCGCGCAGGGTGCAGGCCAGCATCCAGTCGAGCATCCGGTCCATCACGTACTGCCGCCCCGGCCGGTCCGCGGCCACCTCGGCGGCGATCAGCTCCACGATGGGCAGGCACTCCTCGCCGGCCGGCACGACGAGCACCGGGGGCAGCGTACTGATCAGCCGCCGGCCGACCGAGCTGTCCAACTGGTAGGCGCCGGTGATCAGTTCGCACTCGGGGGCGCCCGGCTCCGTGGCACTCAGGGCGAACGGCGCGTTGGTGCAGACGACCGCGGCGCCGCCCTCGTGCAGGATCCGCGGTTCACCGGGAACTGCGGTGATCCTTGCCTCGCCGCGCACCACGGCGATCAGTTCGAGCGCCGCGCCCTCCGTGCACGACATCTCCCAAGGGCCTGCGAGGACGGCACGGTTGAACAGCGCGCCGTCCGCGCGCACCCCTCGCAGCAGATCTCCCAGAGCGTCCATCTCTCCACGGTAGACGGACACCCATCCGCCCGAGACGGACGCCCATGTCTCCGGCGGCTCAGGGGCAGTTGGCTGGACCCATGACGAACAGAGACCTGCCGAACGCCGACAAGACGGACGCAGACAACACGAACGCCGATAAGCCGAACGCAGACGAGCCGAACAACACGAGCGCACAGCACAGCACCGCGTCCCCCGTCCTCGTCCTCGGTGCCACCGGCAAGACCGGCCGCCGCGTGGTGACGCGGCTCCGCGCCGCGGGGCACCCCGTGCGGGCCGCGTCCCGCAGCGCCGAGACCCCCTTCGACTGGACCGACCGCGCCACCTGGGCACCCGTGCTGGACGGCGTGCGGGCCCTCTACCTGGTCGCCCCGAGCGAAGCGGGGCTGGTCGCCGACTTCGTCACGCAGGCCAAGGACGCGGGCGTACGCCGTTTCGTGGTCCTGTCGGGCCGGGGCGTCGAGACGTACGGCGACTCCTTCGAGCCGGGCATGGCGGAGGCCGAGCACGCGGTGCGCGAGGCGGGCGTCGACTGGACGGTCGTCCGCCCCAACAACTTCTCGCAGAACTTCGACGAGGACCTCTTCCACGCGCCCCTGCTCGCCGGACGCCTCGCCCTGCCCGTCGGCGACGTCCTGGAGCCGTTCATCGACGTGGAGGACATCGCGGACGTGGTGACCGTACTGCTCACCGAGGAGGGGCACACCCACCGTACGTACGAGCTCACGGGCCCCCGTGCCTTCACCTTCGGCCAGGCGGTCGCCGAGATCTCCGAGGCGTCCGGGCGGCCGATACGCTTCGAGGCCGTCACGCCGGACCAGTACGTGGCCGAACTGACCGCGGACGGCGTCCCCGAAGAGGTGGCCCGCCCGCTCGCCGACACCCTCGCCTGGCTCGCCGAGGGCCACAACGCGGCGCTCACGACGGACGTCAGGGACGTCCTCGGCCGCGAACCGCGGGACTTCTCGGAGTACGTGAAGTCGCGGGCCGAGGCAGGCGCCTGGTCCTGACGGCAGCAGCAGACGCTCAGACGACCGGCTCCCGCTCCCCGCTGGCGGGGGCTGCGGCCGAGGCCCCGGCGGCCGCCTCCCTGGCGGCAGCCATACGCACCGCGTTCCGCCGCGCCGTACGCAGTGCGTCCCATGTGAGCAGCGAAAGCGCCAGCCACACGAGCCCGAAGCCCGCCCACCGCTCGGCCGGCATCGCCTCGTGGAAGTACAGGATCCCGATCAGGAACTGGAAGACGGGCGCGAGGTACTGCAGCAGCCCCAGGGTGGAGAGCGGCACCCGGATCGCCGCGGCCCCGAAGCAGACCAGGGGCGCCGCTGTCACCACACCGGTGGCCGCGAGCAGCGCCGCGTGCCCGGCGCCCTCCGTGCCGAACACGAGGTCGCCTTGCGTGGCGAGCCACACCAGATAGCCGAAGGCGGGCAGGAACTGCACGGCGGTCTCGGCGGCCAGCGACTCCAGGCCGCCGAGGTTGACCTTCTTCTTGACCAGGCCGTACGTCGCGAAGGAGAAGGCCAGGACGAGCGAGATCCACGGCGGCCTGCCGTACCCGAAGGCGAGCACGAGCACCGCGGCGAGGCCGACGCCGACCGCCGCCCACTGCACGGGCCGCAGCCGCTCGCCGAGCAGCAGGACGCCCATGGCGATGGTGACCAGCGGGTTGATGAAGTAGCCGAGGGAGGCCTCGACGACGTGGCCGGAGTTCACGGACCAGATGTAGACGCCCCAGTTGACGGTGATGACCGCCGCGGCGAGCGCCACCAGGCCCAACCTGCGTGGCTGGCGCAGCAGTTCACGTGCCCAGCCCCAGCGTCGTACGAAGAGCATCGCGATGCCGACCACGACGAGCGACCAGGCCATCCGGTGGGCGAGGATCTCGGCGGCACCGGCCGGTTTGAGGAGCGGCCAGAAGAGGGGGACGAGGCCCCACATCCCGTAGGCCGCGAAGCCGTTCAGCAGTCCTATCCGCTGCTCGCCCCTCGACTGCCCGGCTGCTCCGCTGTCCACGGCATCTCCTTCGTGCACGGTAGCCCCACGCTGCACTCCAGAAGGTAGTGCCGAGCACCCCCGGATGTCATGCCCAAAAAAGAGAGACGCTCATGACATCCGAGGAAGGCGGCGGTCACCCCTTGAGCGCCACCGCCACGGCGTCGGCGAGCGGCGTGGTCGGGCGCCCGATCAGCCGTGCCAGATCCCCGCTCGTCCCGGCAAGGCGCCCCCGAGCCACCGCCGCGTCGACATCGACAAGGATCGAGGCCATGGCCTCGGGAACTCCCGCCCCGGTCAGCACCGCGAGGTGCCGCTCGGCGGGGACGTCCGCGTACGAGATGTTCTTGCCGCTCTGCGCGGCCACCTCGGCGGCGTACTCGGCGAGGCTCCAGGCGACGTCGCCGCTCAGCTCGTACGCCTTGCCCTCGTGACCCTCGCCGGTCAGCACGGCGACGGCGGCCGCGGCGTAGTCGGCGCGCGACGCGGAGGCGATCCGGCCCTCGCCCGCCGAGCCGACGACGGCGCCGTGCTCCAGGACGGGGGCGAGGTGCTCGGTGTAGTTCTCGTGGTACCAGCCGTTGCGCAGGAACGTGTACGGCAGCCCCGAGTCGAGGATCAGCCGCTCGGTCGCCTTGTGCTCGGCCGCCAGGTCGAAGTCGGCGTCGGGACCGCCGAGGATGCCCGTGTACGCGAGCAGCGCGACGCCCGCCTCGCGCGCGGCGTCGACGACCGCGCGGTGCTGCGGCACCCGCTGTCCGACCTCGCTGCCGGAGATCAGCAGCACGCGGTCGCCCGCGGCGAAGACGCCGCGCAGGGTCTCGGGGGCGCTGTAGTCGGCGACCCGCAGCTCGACGCCGCGCTCGGCGAGGTCGGCGGCCTTCTCCTTGTTCCGGACGACGGCCGCGATCTCCCCGGCGGGGACCCCGGCGGAGAGCAGCCCTTCGACGACGAGACGGCCGAGGTGCCCG
This sequence comes from Streptomyces sp. NPDC041068, assembly GCF_040647455.1. NCBI lineage: Bacteria > Bacillati > Actinomycetota > Actinomycetes > Kitasatosporales > Streptomycetaceae > Streptomyces > Streptomyces sp. NPDC041068. Next base: position 434,228 of record NZ_JBEZCG010000007.1, on the reverse strand, counting down.
GTGGCTCCGGTGACGACGATGCTCATGTCTGAAATCTCCTGGTGAGTAGCGCTTCGATCCGCTTCGGTGTGGTCTGCCACCCACCCTAGCCGGGGCGCTAACTATTCGTAAGTACCCACCTTGAAGTAAGGTACTTGCATGGCCGTAAGTGACCCAAAGTCGAGTAACCCGAAGCCGGGCGCCGAGGCGATGTGCCCCTACCGCCTGGTCCTGGAGCACGTCACCAGCCGCTGGGGCGTCCTCGTCCTGATTGCGCTGGAAGAGCGCTCGTACCGCTTCAGCGAGCTGCGCCGCGCTATCAGCGAGACCAGCCGCGTCAGCGAGAAGTCGCTGACGCAGACCCTGCAGACCCTGGAGCGCGACGGCCTGGTGCACCGCGACGCCAAGCCGGTCATCCCGCCCCGCGTCGACTACTCCCTCACCGACCTCGGCCGCGAGGCCGCCGTACAGGTCAGAACCCTCGCGACCTGGACCGAACGGCGCATGGACGACGTACAGAAGGCGCGTCAGGCATACGACAAGGCCCGGTCCTGAAGGAGTCAGGACCGGGCCATGCGCCCCGAAGGGGCGCGGGGAACTGCGCGACCAGCCACGACGAACCCGCAGTCGGCGTCCGACGTGCCCTGCGACGTGCCTAGCCGACCACCGTCCACGTGTCGCCGCCGGCCAGCAGCGCGGCCAGGTCGCCCTTGCCGTTCTGCTCGATGGCGGTGTCGAGCTGGTCGGCCATGAGCGTGTCGTACACCGGGCGGTCGACGTCGCGGAAGACGCCGATCGGGGTGTGGTGCAGGGTGTCCGGGTCGGCGAGGCGCGAGAGCGCGAAGGCCGTGGTCGGCGACGTGGAGTGCGCGTCGTGGACCAGGATGTCGGACTCGTTCTCCGGCGTGACCGCGACGACCTTGAGGTCACCGGTGGCCGCGTCGCGCACGACACCCTTCGACAGATCGGTGCCGAAGCGGATCGGCTGCCCGTGCTCCAGGCGGATCACCGCCTCCTCGGCCTGCTGCTTGTCCTTGAGGACCTCGAAGGCGCCGTCGTTGAAGATGTTGCAGTTCTGGTAGATCTCCACCAGCGCGGTGCCGGGGTGCTCGGCTGCCTCGCGGAGCACCTGTGTGAGGTGCTTGCGATCGGAGTCGACCGTCCGTGCCACGAAGGACGCCTCGGCGCCGATCGCGAGCGAGACCGGGTTGAAGGGCGCGTCCAGGGAGCCCATCGGCGTCGACTTGGTGATCTTGCCGACTTCCGAAGTGGGGCTGTACTGACCCTTGGTGAGGCCGTAGATCCGGTTGTTGAACAGCAGGATCTTCAGGTTCACGTTGCGGCGCAGGGCGTGGATGAGGTGGTTGCCGCCGATGGAGAGCGCGTCGCCGTCACCGGTCACCACCCACACGCTCAAGTCCCGCCTGGAGGAGGCGAGTCCGGTGGCGATGGCCGGGGCGCGGCCGTGGATGGAGTGCATCCCGTACGTGTTCATGTAGTACGGGAAGCGCGAGGAGCAGCCGATGCCGGAGACGAAGACGATGTTCTCCTTCGCCAGGCCCAGCTCCGGCATGAAGCCCTGCACCGCGGCCAGCACGGCGTAGTCACCGCAGCCGGGGCACCAGCGCACCTCCTGGTCGGACTTGAAGTCCTTCATGGACTGCTTGGCCTCGGCCTTGGGCACCAGGGAAAGCGCTTCGATCGTGCTCCCGGTCCCCTCCGACTCGGCCGTCTTCGTGTCAGCCATCGATGGCCTCCTTGAGAGCCGTGGCGAGCTGCTCGGCCTTGAACGGCATTCCGTTGACCTGGTTGTACGAGACCGCGTCCACCAGATACTTCGCGCGGATCAGCGTGGCGAGCTGACCGAGGTTCATCTCGGGGATCACCACCTTGTCGTAACGCTTGAGGGCCTCGCCCAGATTCCGCGGGAAGGGGTTGAGGTGGCGCAGATGGGCCTGGGCGATGGGCACGCCCGCCGCGCGCAGCCGGCGCACGGCCGCGGTGATCGGCCCGTACGTCGAACCCCAGCCGAGGACAAGGGTCTTGGCGTCGCCGGCGGCGTCGTCGACCACGAGGTCGGGCACGTCGATGCCGTCGACCTTGGCCTGGCGGGTGCGGACCATGAAGTCGTGGTTGGCCGGGTCGTAGGAGATGTTGCCCGTGCCGTCCTGCTTCTCGATGCCGCCGATGCGGTGCTCCAGGCCCGGCGTGCCGGGGATGGCCCAGGGGCGGGCGAGCGTCTGCGGGTCGCGCTTGTACGGCCAGAAGACCTCGGTGCCGTCGACGTCGGTGTGGTTGGGCCCGGACGCGAACTGCACGCGCAGGTCGGGCAGTTCGTCCACCTCGGGGATCCGCCAGGGCTCGGAGCCGTTGGCCAGGTAGCCGTCGCTCAGGAGGAAGACCGGCGTGCGGTACGTGACCGCGATGCGGGCCGCCTCCAGGGCCGCGTCGAAGCAGTCCGCGGGCGTCTTCGGCGCCACGATCGGCACCGGTGCCTCGCCGTTGCGGCCGTACATCGCCTGGAGCAGGTCCGCCTGCTCGGTCTTGGTCGGCAGGCCCGTCGAGGGGCCGCCGCGCTGGATGTCGACGATCAGCAGCGGCAGTTCGAGGCTGACCGCGAGGCCGATGGTCTCCGACTTGAGCGCCACGCCGGGGCCGGAGGTCGTCGTCACGGCGAGGGAGCCGCCGAAGGCCGCGCCCAGGGCCGCGCCGATGCCCGCGATCTCGTCCTCGGCCTGGAAGGTGCGCACCCCGAAGTTCTTGTGCTTCGACAACTCGTGCAGGATGTCGGAGGCCGGGGTGATCGGATAACTGCCCAGATACAGCGGCAGATCCGCCTGTCGGCCTGCCGCGATCAGTCCGTAGGACAGGGCGAGGTTCCCTGAGATGTTGCGGTAGGTGCCGGTCGGGAACGCCTGTGCGGCCGGGGCGACTTCGTACGAGACGGCGAAGTCCTCGGTGGTCTCGCCGAAGTTCCAACCCGCCTGGAACGCCGCGATGTTGGCCTCGGCGATCTCCGGCTTCTTGGCGAACTTGGTCCGCAGGAACCGCTCGGTTCCCTCGGTCGGCCGGTGGTACATCCACGACAACAGGCCGAGCGCGAACATGTTCTTGGACCGACCCGCGTCCTTGCGCGAGAGGTCGAACTCCTTGAGGGCCTCCACCGTCAGCGTGGTCAGCGGCACGGGGTGCACGCTGTAGCCGTCGAGGGAGCCGTCCTCCAGCGGGGATTCGTCGTAACCCACCTTCTGCATCGCCCGCTTGGAGAACTCGTCGGTGTTGACGATGATCTCCGCGCCGCGCGGCACGTCGGCGATGTTCGCCTTCAGGGCCGCCGGGTTCATCGCCACCAGGACGTTCGGCGCGTCACCCGGAGTGAGGATGTCGTGATCGGCGAAATGCAGCTGGAAGGAGGAGACGCCCGGCAGCGTTCCGGCCGGTGCCCGGATCTCGGCGGGGAAGTTCGGCAGCGTCGACAGGTCGTTGCCGAAGGACGCCGTCTCCGAAGTGAACCGGTCGCCCGTGAGCTGCATGCCGTCACCGGAGTCACCCGCGAAACGGATGATCACCCGGTCCAAGCGGCGCACATCTTTGTCACCCGCAGGCTTGCGTTGCTCTCCGACGACTGCTCCGTCGGCCTGCTCGGCTTGGCTACTGACCTGGCTGGTCACTGAACTGGACCTCCCTCGAGGCGACTGAGCGGAGACGCCGGGACGACCGGCGTTCCCAGGGCCCACCCTACGTCCGCAAGGGTCGCCCTCCCGGGGTAGCTCGCATTCTGGACGTCCTTTTGAGACGCCTTGATGCCCTGATTTGCCATGGTTTGCCTCGCCCCCCGCCCCTTCATGGATGACGCTCCCCGGTCATCCTTTGGTTCTAGGACTTCACTCTGGCTGTCTGTGCCTGACTGTGGCGCTGAACTGTGGCTGATACGGCTGTGGCTGTGTGTGGTTGTCGGCCCCGTGACATCCGGTTCCCGGTCCCCGCGACATCCGGTTCCCGGTCCCCGCGATATCCGGTTCCCGGTCCCCGTGATATCTGACAGGGTGTCAGTTCGTCATGAGTTGAGGTAGGTGAGGACGGCGAGCACCCGCCGGTGATCCCCGTCACTCTGGGACAGGCCGAGCTTCAGGAAGATGTTGCTCACGTGCTTCTCGACGGCGCCGTCGCTCACCACGAGCTGCCGGGCGATCGCCGAGTTCGTCCGTCCTTCGGCCATCAGACCGAGTACCTCGCGCTCGCGCGGTGTAAGCCCCGCGAGGACGTCCTGCTTGCGGCTGCGGCCGAGCAGCTGCGCCACGACCTCCGGGTCGAGCGCCGTGCCACCCTCGGCCACCCGCACCACCGCGTCGACGAACTCCCGAACCTCCGCGACCCGGTCCTTGAGCAGATAGCCCACGCCCCGGCTCGACCCGGCGAGCAGCTCGGTGGCGTACTGCTCCTCGACGTACTGCGAAAGGACCAGGACCCCGAGCCCCGGATGCTGATGGCGCAGATAGACCGCGGCCCGCACCCCCTCGTCGGTATGGGTCGGAGGCATCCGTACGTCGGCGACGACCACGTCCGGCAGGGCGTCCTGTGCGGCGAGCTCGGTGATGGTCTTGATCAGAGCGTCCGCGTCACCCACACCGGCGACCACGTCATGCCCGCGGTCGGTCAGCAGCCGGGTCAGTCCCTCCCGAAGCAGCACTGAATCCTCGGCGATGACCACCCGCACTTTTTCCTCCACTTTTTGGCCCCCCGGCGCGCTTGTCAGGCCCGCACTCCTCCGACGCCCCTCGCGTCGGACGAACACTCGGCACCTCAGTATCGCGCGATCCGTGGCGGCCCACCGGCTCGTCGCCAGACTGCCCCGGCCATCTGACACCGCTCTGTCATCGCACTGACACGCACTGCCCCCGATCCGGCGGGCGAACCGGGGGCAGTGCGTGTCAGTGCGGGGGCATTGAGTGCGGGGCCCAGGCCCGAGGCCCAGGACTCAGGCCTGCCGCCACGGCAGCTCGGCCGTGACCGTGGTCGGACCGCCCGCCGGCGAGTCGACCACCAGAATTCCGTCGACCGCGTCGAGCCGCTCGGCCAGGCCCGCGAGACCGGAGCCCGCGGAGACGTCGGCGCCGCCGGTGCCGTTGTCGACGACCTGCAGCATCAGCCGGTCCTCGGTCCGCCAGACGTCGACGGAGCCCTGCGTCGCGCGGCTGTGCTTGCTGATGTTCTGCAGGAGCTCGGAGACCGTGAAGTACGCGATGCCCTCGATAGCGGCCGCCGGGCGGCTCGTCAGGTCCACCTCCACCTGGACCGGCACGGTGCAGCGGGCGGCCAGTGAGGAGAGCGCGGCGTCCAGACCCCGGTCGGTGAGGACCGCGGGGTGGATGCCGCGGGCCAGGTCGCGCAGCTCCTGGAGGGCGACCTTGACCTCGCCGTGCGCCTCGTCGACCATGCGCGCCGCGGCCTCCGGGTCCTCGGCCAGCTTCTCCTTGGCCAGGCCCAGGTCCATGGCGAGGGCGACCAGGCGGGCCTGCGCGCCGTCGTGCAGATCGCGCTCGATGCGGCGCAGGTCGGCGGCGGCGGTGTCCACGACCACGCCGCGGTCCGACTCCAGCTCGACGACGCGGGTCGCGAGCCGCGAGGGGCCGAGCAGCCCGAACACCAGCACGCGGTCCGCGGTCGTCAGGGCCCGCAGGATCCACGGGGTGGCCAGCGTGATCAGCAGGCCGACGGCCGCGGTGACGCCGATCTCGAAGGGGTTGTCGAGATAGACGTTGTGGCTGCCGTCGCTGTACAGCTGGATGCCGTCCTGGCCCCCGTACATCGGGAAGAGCCAGAACCACAACGGGTACGTGAGGAACATCCAGCCCAGCGACCAGAAGACCGTGGCCACGATGAAGGAGAAGATCGACCACGGCATGAGGATCAGCGAGTACAGCACGTGCCGCCAGGACGCGCCGCTCTTGAGCACGGCCCCGATCAGCGCGAGCGCGCCGCCGTCCTTGGGGCGCAGCGGCTCGGGGGACGCGACGTCCAGGTCGAGCAGCGCCCGCGCCCGCGTCCGCTCCAGGGCGCCGATGCCCCGGCAGCCGGCCAGCGCGGCCGCGAGCACCGGGATGCCGATGAACGTGATCAGCAGACCCACGCCGAACGAGAGCATCGTGACCGCGAAGACGAAGGACGCGATGCCGATCGGCAGGCTCAGAAGGGTGTAGGCGAACTCCTTCCAGGCGCGGGCCTCGATCGGGGCGCGCAGTCCCGCGGGCAGTCGGTGCCGCCGCCGCTCGACGTCGCTTTCCCGGAAGTCCGGCCGGTCCATGCGCGTGTACCCCTGTCCGTACTCCGTGGCCATCGGTGCCGTCCGTTTCTGCTTCTGCTCAGGTCAAGTGCTGCTTCTGCTCAGGTCGAGCAGTGTGAGAGCTGTCTGGTTGCCGTGGTTCAAGAATCGCCTTGGCGGCGGCCTCGGACCATGGAGCGGGTCGGCGTCTTCGACCGGGGGTTTTCCCTACCTCCGGAGCGAGGAGCGGGGCGCGGCGGTGTCGCCCGTGCGCTCGCGCCACGGGAGCTCCGCCGTGATGGTGGTGGGCCCGCCCACCGGTGAGTCGATCACAAAGAGCCCGTCGACCGCGCCGAGCCGGTCCGCGAGCCCGGCCATACCCGTGCCTCCGTCGAGACTCGCCCCGCCGCGCCCGTCGTCCCACACCTGGATCAGCAGCCGGTTCTCCGCCCGCCACACTTCGACGCTCGCCGTCCGCGCGCCGCTGTGCTTGCTGATGTTCTGCAGGAGCTCGGAGACCGTGAAGTACGCGATGCCCTCGATGGCGGCCGCCGGGCGCGTCGGCAGATCGGCGGTCACCTTCACCGGCACGGTGCAGCGGGCGGCCAGCGAGGAGAGCGCGGCGTTCAGGCCACGGTCGGTGAGGACCGCGGGGTGGATGCCGCGGGCCAGGTCGCGCAGCTCCTGGAGCGCCAACTTCACCTCGCCGTGCGCCTCGTCGACCATCGCCGCCGCGGCGTCGGGGTCCTCCAGGAGCTTCTCCTTGGCGAGGCCGAGCCCCATGGCGAGGGCGACCAGGCGGGCCTGCGCGCCGTCGTGCAGATCGCGCTCGATGCGGCGCAGGTCGGCGGCGGCGGTGTCCACGACCACGCCCCGGTCGGACTCCAGTTCGGCGATGCGCCGCTCCAACTCGCCGGAGGGGCAGAGCAGTCCGCGCACCATCGCCCGGTCGACGTTGGTGAGGCCGCGCGCGATGAAGGGCAGCACCGGCCAGAGCACGACGAGGCCCACCAGGGTCACCCCGAAGGTGAGCACGGCCCAGGGCAGCCGGATGAACGCGTACAGCATGGTCCGCCAGCCCACCGGGTCCTTCAGGCTGGACCACAGCCGGCCGAGGAAGCCGTGCCCGCCGAACCCCGGCATCCGGCTCGGCTCGTCCACCCGCACGCCGAGCAGCTTCCTGGCCCGCGCCCGCTCGAACCGGCCCAGCAGGCGCGCGCCGAGCAGCGCCACCGCCAGCAGCGGCAGACCGACGATCGTCACCGTCAGGCCGACGCCCAGGGCCAGCGAGGTCACCGCGTAGACGAAGCCGACGATGCCGATCGGGAGGTTCACCAGGAGGTGGGCGACCTCCTTCCAGGTGCTCCCGTTGTACGCGAAGAACGCGGGCGCGGGGCGGTCGTCGTGCGGGGACGTGGTGCTTGCGGTCATACGCGCAAGGGTGCCCGCCCCACCGCCGTGACGCCATGAGGGCGGCTGCCGGGACGGAGGGGGGATAACCCCACCCCCGGCGGGGTCCGACGGGACGTTCTGCTCTGACCGAACCATGACCTTGTGCCCTGACGGATGCGTGACGCTCTGCTTACCGGGGCTTTAGCAGGCCCTAGACTCCCGTGCGTACAGATCGTCGAACAGGTCGACAACGAGGACGGTCAGGAGTGAAGGCCGACGTGAGTGAGGGGCTGACGTGAGTGAGGGGCTGACGTGCACGTGACGAGCGTCGCGGCGAGCTACTACCAGTCGTACTCCGTCGTCGGGCTGCTCGCCGTCGTGGGCGTGCTGTTCGTCGCCGTCGCCTTCGGCGCGGGACGGCTGCTGCGCCCTGTGGTGCCGACCCCGGAGAAACTCCTGACGTACGAGTGCGGTGTCGACCCCGTCGGCGACGGCTGGGCCCACACCCAGGTCCGCTACTACGTCTACGCGTTCCTCTACGTGATCTTTGCCGTCGACTCGATCTTCCTCTTCCCCTGGGCGACGGTCTTCGCCGCGTCCGGCTACGGCGCGACGACGCTCGTGGAGATGTTCATCTTCCTCGGCTTCCTCGCCGTTGGCCTGCTGTACGCATACAAGAAGGGCGTCCTGACGTGGACGTGACCCCTGAGCCCGTTCTGCCCGAGCCCGTTCGGCCCGAGCCCGTTCGGCCCGAGCCCGTTCTGCTCCCCGAGCCGAAGAAGCTGGGCGTGCTCGCCCGGCTCGCCCCCGAGCCGATGAAGGTGGTCCTCAACTGGGGCCGCCGCTACTCGCTCTGGGTCTTCAACTTCGGCCTCGCCTGTTGCGCCATCGAGTTCATCGCCGCGTCGATGGCCCGCCACGACTTCATCCGACTCGGCGTCATCCCCTTCGCGCCGGGCCCCCGCCAGGCCGACCTGATGGTCGTCTCCGGCACCGTCACCGACAAGATGGCCCCGGCCGTCAAGCGCCTGTACGAGCAGATGCCCGAGCCGAAGTACGTCATCTCCTTCGGCGCCTGCTCCAACTGCGGTGGCCCCTACTGGGACTCGTACTCCGTCACCAAGGGCGTCGACCAGATCATCCCCGTCGACGTGTACGTCCCCGGCTGTCCGCCCCGCCCCGAGGCGCTGCTCCAGGGCATCCTCAAGCTCCAGGAGAAGATCGCGCGGGAGTCGCTGGGGGAGCGGTACGGCAACGGAAACGGCGCACGGCCTTCGACGGCCGCGCTGCGGAGCGGCTTGGTGCAGCCGCCGGTGCCGGGGGCGGCTTCGGCAACGGGCTCTGCTGCAGGTTCGGCTTCGGGTTCGGGCTCGATCTCGGGTTCGGCCTCTGCTTCGGCCTCTGCTTCGGGGGAGGCCACGGCATGACCGGCTGGCTGCCGAGCCCCGTCGAGGAGCTCTTCGGTGAAGAGGCCACGGCCGAGGAGTCGTACGACGTCCTGACGGTCGACGTCCCCGCGGCCTCCTGGACCACGGCCCTGGAGACCGCCCGCACCACGCTCTCCTGCACCTACTTCGACTGGCTGAGCGCGGTCGACGAACCGGGCACGGGCTTCCGCGTCGCCGCCCATGTCGTCGCCCTCGCCCCGGTACGCCGTCTCCTTCTGCGTACGACGGTCCCGCACGACGCCCCGGTGCTCGCCTCCGCGGTCGACGTCTACGCGGGCGCTGCCTGGCACGAACGCGAGACGCACGAGATGTTCGGCGTGACGTTCGAGGGCCACCCCGGTCTGACCCCGCTGCTCCTGCCCGAGAGCTTCGAAGGCCACCCCCTGCGCAAGGACTTCGTACTCGCCGCCCGCGTCGCGAAGGCCTGGCCGGGCGCCAAGGAGCCGGGCGAGTCGGAGCACGGCGGCCCCAAGCGCCGTCAGATGCTCCCGCCCGGCGTCCCCGACCCGAACGAATGGGGCCCACTGAAGGGCCAACTCCCGGCGGCCCCGGCACGTCCGGCACGCGGGGCGGGCCGTGCGGCGGGTGCGGGTGCGGGTGCCGCGGGCCGTGCGGCGAGTGCCGGTGCCGGTGCGGCGGGCCGTGCGACGGGCGCTGCGGGCGGCGAACGCCCGCCCCGCAGAACCCGTTCGGCAAGCCAGGGCTCGGCGAGCCAGGCTCCCGCCGAGGCACAGCCCACCGCCGAGGCGCAGCCCATCACGGAGCAGGCGGAGACCCCGGCGGCCCGCCCCCCGAGGCGCTCGCGCAGCGTGAGCCAGGGCTCGGCATCGCAGAGGGCGGCGACGCCGGCCTCGGCCCCGGAGCCGAAGCGGAAAGCAACTCCGGACCCCACAGCGGAGCCGAAGCCGGAAGCGACCCCGGCGGCCACCCCTGAGGCGAAGCCGGAAGCGACCCCGGCGGCCACCCCTGAGGCGAAGCCGGAGCCCGCGCAGCCCTCGGCACCACGCGCCTGCGACGCCCCGTGGCACCACGCCCGCCCGGCCTTCGACACCCCGGACAAGCCCACACCGACCGAACAACCGGCCCCAGCCAAGCCCCCGGCCCCCAAGCCGAAGCCCGAGCCCGCACCCAAGCCGAAGCCCGAGCCTGAGGCCGAGCTCAAGCCTGAGCCCGCACCCAAGCCTGCGGCGGAGCCGAAGCCCGAGCCTGAGGCCGAGCTCAAGCCCGAGCCCGTGGCGGAGGCCAAGCCCGAGCCCACACCCACACCCGAGCCCGAGACTGAGCCCAAGACCGAGCCCAAGACCGACGAGCGCCCCGGAGGCACCGAGTGAACGACGCCCTCGACGTCGCCCTGCGCCTCGTCATCGTCTTCGCGGTGTTCCTGGTGTTCCCCCTCGTCATCGGCCAGACCGAGCACAAGGTGATGGCCCACATGCAGGGCCGCCTCGGCCCCATGTACGCAGGCGGCTTCCACGGCTGGGCCCAACTTGTCGCCGACGGCGTCAAGTTCGCCCAGAAGGAAGACGTCGTCCCGGCCGAGGCCGACCGCCGGGTCTTCCAACTGGCCCCCGCGATCGCCCTCCTGCCCTACCTCCTCGTACTCGTGGCGATCCCCATCGGCCCCGGCGAGGGCGCGGTCGGCGAGGTCGTCGACGCGGGCATCTTCTTCGTGCTCGCGGTGATGGGCGTCGGCGTCCTCGGCTCGCTCATGGCCGGCTGGGCCAGCGCCAACAAGTTCTCCCTCCTCGGCGGCCTCCGCACCGCCGCCCAGCTCCTCGCCTACGAACTCCCGATGCTGCTCGCCGCCGCCTCGGTCGCGATGGCCGCAGGAACGGTCTCCCTGCCCGGCATCGTCGACGCCTTCGAGTGGTGGTGGCTGCCCTGGCAGATCGTCGGCGCGCTCGTCTTCTTCGTCGCGGGCCTCGCCGAACTCCAGCGCCCGCCCTTCGACATGCCGGTCGCCGACTCCGAGATCATCTTCGGCGCCTACACCGAGTACACGGGCCTGCGCTTCGCCCTCTTCCTCCTCGCCGAGTACGCCGGAATCGTCGTCCTGTGCGGCCTGACCACCGTTCTGTTCCTCGGCGGCTGGCACGGCCCCTGGGGCGCCGACGGCCTCGGCTGGGTCTGGACCCTGCTGAAGACGGCCGTCCTCGCCTTCGTGGTCATCTGGCTGCGCGTGTCCTACCCCCGTCTCCGCGAGGACCAGCTCCAGAAGTTCTCCTGGACCCTCCTCGTCCCGCTCGCCCTCGCGCAGATCGCGCTCACCGGAATCGTGAAGGTGGCGATCTCCTAACCATGGCACCCTCTCTCCCGCCCACCCGGTCCCGCATCCCCGGATCCGGCCTGGCCAAGGGCCTCGCCGTCACCCTCCGCACGATGACGAGGAAGTCCGTCACCGAGCAGTACCCGGAGCACCAGCCCGAACTGCCGCCCCGCACCCGCGGCGTCATCGGCCTGTTCGAGGAGAACTGCACGGTCTGCATGCTGTGCGCCCGCGAGTGCCCGGACTGGTGCATCTACATCGACTCCCACAAGGAGACGGTCCCGCCCGCCGCCCCCGGCGGCCGCGAGCGCAGCCGCAACGTCCTCGACCGCTTCGCCATCGACTTCTCCCTCTGCATGTACTGCGGCATCTGCATCGAGGTCTGCCCCTTCGACGCCCTGTTCTGGTCCCCGGAGTTCGAGTACGCCGAGACCGACATCCACGAACTCACCCACGAGCGCGACAAGCTCCGCGAGTGGATGTGGACGGTCCCCGCCCCGCCCGCCCTGGACCCCGGCGCCGAGGAGCCGAAGGAGCTCGCCGCCGCCCGCAAGGCCGCCGAGAAACTGGCCGCCGCCCAAGAGGCTTCCGAGCCCGGACCGGAGGGGAACGCGTGACGTTCGCAGCAGCCTCCACCGAGGCGGCGTCCACGGCGCTCGCCAAGGCGGCCGAGACCCAGAGCTTCCTCTCCCCGACCGGCGTCGAGATCGCCTTCCTCCTGGTCGGCCTCGTCACCCTCGGCGCGGCGGTCATCACCGTCACGACCAAGCAACTGGTGCACGCCGCCCTGTGGCTGGTGGTGGCCCTCGGCGGCCTCGCCGTCGAGTACCTCCTCCTGACCGCCGAGTTCATCGCCTGGGTGCAGGTCCTCATCTACGTCGGTTCCGTCGTCGTCCTCCTCCTCTTCGGACTGATGCTCACCAGGGCGCCCATCGGCCGCTCCCCGGACGCGGATTCGGGCAACCGTCCGATCGCGCTCGCGGTCGCCCTCGCCGCTGCCGCCGCCCTGGTCTGGGTCGTCGTGGACGCCTTCCGTACGACGGTGATCGACCTGGACGGCGCCGCCCAGGGCTCCACCCACGTGACCGGATCGATCCTCTTCCGGCACTGGGTGCTCCCCTTCGAGGCGCTCTCGGTCCTCCTGCTCGCCGCGCTCGTCGGCGCGATCGTCCTGTCCCGCAAGAAGGCCGCCCAGGACCGAGCCGCCCAGGACCAGGAGGACAACCGCTGATGCACCTCCACCTCGCCTATCCCGCCGTCCTCGCCGTCCTCCTCTTCTGCGTCGGCCTGTACGGCGTGCTCGCCCGCCGCAACGCGATCCTGGTCCTGATGTCCGTCGAGCTGATGCTCAACGCCGTCAACCTCAACCTCGTTGCCTTCGACGTCTGGCTCCGCGACTCCCTCCACGCAGGGCAGGCCCTGACCCTCTTCACCATCGCCATCGCCGCGGCCGAGATCGGCATCGGCCTCGCGATCGTCCTGGCGGTCTACCGCAACCGCGGCAGCTCCGCCGTCGACGACCTCCGCGACACCGCCGAGGGCCCGGACGACGGCACCGACGGCGGTACCGACGACGGCACCGACGGCGGCACCGACGAAGAGACCGCACCGGCGCAGAAGGCTGAGGCCACCGCGTGACCACGACCACCCTCGCCGTCCTCGTCCCCCTCCTTCCGTTCCTGGGCGCGGCCGCGGGCCTGCTGCTCGGCCGCACGGTCCCCGGTCTCGTACGCCCCCTCGCGGTGCTGCCCACACTGACGGCCCTGCTCCTCGCCGTGCTCGTGGCCGTCCGCCAGGGCGGCGGCACCGGCGGCGGGACGGCTCCGCTCGACGCCGCCACCGAACTCACCCCGACCGGCTCGGTCCCCATCGAGCTCGCCCTGCACATCGACGGCTTCGCCGCCCTCGTCGCCGTCCTGGTCGGCGTCGTCGCCTCGTGCGTGCAGATCTACTCGACGGGCTACCTCCGCGAGGACCCGCGCTACCCCTCGTACGCCGCTCTCGTCTCCCTCTTCACCTCCGCGATGCTGCTCGTCGTCTACTCCGGCGACCTGATGGTGCTCCTGGTCGGCTGGGAGATCATGGGCATCTGCTCGTACTTCCTGGTCGGCCACTACTGGGAGACGCCCGAGGCACGCGCCGCATCCCTGAAGGCGTTCCTGGTCACCAAGCTCGGTGATGTCCCCTTCCTGATCGGCCTGTTCGCGCTCGCCGTCGACACGGGCTCCTTCCGCATCACGACGATCCTCGCGACGGTCGCGGACGGCGGCCTCGACCACCCGACCTTGATCGCTCTGCTGCTCCTCGCGGGCGTGGCCGGAAAGTCCGCGCAGTTCCCGCTGCACACCTGGCTCCCCGACGCGATGGCGGGCCCCACGCCCGTCTCCGCGCTGATCCACGCCGCGACGATGGTCGCCGCCGGGGTCTACTTCGTGGCCAGGCTCCTCCCGGTCTTCGCCGCCTCCGCCGCGGCCCTGGTCGTCCTCGCCGTCATGGCCGCCGTGACCATGGCGGGCTCGGCCCTCGCCGCGCTCGCCCAGGACGACATCAAGCGCGTCCTCGCGTACTCGACGGTCGGCCAGCTCGGCTACATGACCGGCGCCCTCGCCGTCGGCGACCGCGGTGCCGCCGTCTTCCACCTCCTGTCGCACGGCGCCTTCAAGGCGCTCCTGTTCCTCGCGGCGGGCGTGATCATCCACGCCGCCGGCACCAACTCACTGGCCGCGATGTCCCGGATGAAGGGCCTGCGCGACCGCATCCCGGACGCCTACTGGACGATGACCGTGGCGCTCCTCGCGCTCGCCGCGATCCCGCCGTTCAGCGGCTTCTTCTCCAAGGAGGCGGTGCTCGGCGCCGCCGAGCACACGGCCACCGGCCACGCCGAGTCCGCGCCCACCGCCGCGGGCTGGATCGTCCTCGTCGCCGGTCTGCTCACCGCCCTCCTCACCGCCGCCTACGCGACGCGCCTGTGGCTGCTCGCCTTCCACGGCAGGGGAGCGCAGGCCCCGGACCACGGGAAGCAGCCGATCGCCATGACCGCCGTGCTCTGGGTGCTCGCCGTCCCCTCCCTCGCCTTCGGTCTCGCCGTCGGCGTCCTGCCGGACTGGTTCGACGGCCACTCACTCACCCCGACGCTCACGACCTCGGTCCTTGGCACGGGCCTCGCCCTCGTCGGCGCCCTCGTCACCTACGGCGCGTGGCGGCACACCACGGCGCTCGCCGCCCGGGTCCCGATGGGCGCGGTCGCCGCGAGCCCGGACGGCGACGGCGGCCTGGTCGAGGCGGAGGCCATCGCCACCCACGCCCCCGCGTACGGAGACGTGGCCTCGGCACCCGACCCGGCCGACCCCGGCCGTCTGCTGCTCGGCCCGCTGCACCGCCACGCCGCCGTCGGCTTCCACCTCGACGCCGTCTACGCCGCCCTGTTCGTGCGGCCCGTCCAGGCCTCCGCGCGCCTCGTCCGCTTCCTCGACCGCGAGGTCGTGGAGACGTACGTACGCGGCGCGGGCGCGGCACCCCGCTGGCTCGGCGCGGCGGTCCGCCGCGCGCAGACCGGCAATGTGCAGACCTATCTGAGCGCGCTGCTCGCAGGCACGGTCGTCCTGGCCGTCGCCGCCGTCCTCGTCGCCACCGCCGGAGCGTGAGCAGCCGTGATCGGTATCAGTGAGTCCGTGATGCAGTTTCTTCTGGCGTTGATCGTCGTCGGCCCGCTCATCGGCGCCGTGGCGGCTCTCCTCCCGGCCCCGCCCGGACTGAAGGGGAAGTCGCCCGACCAGGCCGTGCTCCGCCACGGCGTGACCGTGACCGGCGCGATCCTGCTCGCCGCGATCGTCCTCGCGCTCGGGTTCGACCACGACCAGCCCTCGAAGATGCAGGCCACGACCGATATCAGCTGGATCCCCGCACTCGACGTGCGCATCCATCTCGGCATCGACGGCATCTCGCTCCCCCTTCTGGTCCTGACCGCGCTGCTGACCTTCCTCTGCGCGCTGTACTCCTACTTCAAAATGCCGTCGGGCCCGTCTCCCAAGGCATTCGTGGCACTGATCCTCGTGCTCGAGTCCGGCACCCTCGCGACCTTCGCCGTCCTCGATCTGCTGCTGTTCTTCCTGGCGTTCGAGATGGTGCTCATCCCGATGTACTTCCTCATCGCCCGCTGGGGCGGTGAGCAACGGACCCAGGCGGCTTGGAAGTTCATCCTCTACACGCTGCTCGGCTCCGTCGTCATGCTGCTGGGCCTGCTCCTCATCGGGCTCAAGTCCGGCACATTCGACATGGTGGCACTCGCCACTGACAACGGCCGTGAGCTGACCACATCCGTGCAGGTCATCGCCGTTCTGGCGATCGGGATCGGGCTCGCGGTCAAGACGCCGATGTGGCCGCTGCACAGCTGGCTGCCGGACGCCCACACCGCCGCGCCCACCGTCGGCTCGGTCCTGCTGGCCGGCGTCCTGCTGAAGATGGGTACGTACGGGTTCGTCCGGATCGTCCTCCCCGTCGCCCCTGACGGAATGCGGGAGTTCGCGCCGTACCTCGCGGCCTTCGCGGTCGTCGGGATCATCTACGGCTCCCTGGCCTGCCTCGCGCTCGCCAAGCAGGGGGCGAAGGGCGACCTCAAGCGCCTCATCGCGTACTCGTCCGTCGGCCACATGGGCTTCGTGCTGCTCGGCATCTCGACGATGAGCCCGACCGGCGTGAACGGCGCGCTGTTCGCCAACATCGCCCACGGCCTCATCACCGGCCTGCTCTTCTTCCTCGTCGGCGCGCTCAAGGACCGCACCGGCACCACCGACCTCGACTCCCTCGCGCAGGAGTCCGGCGCCGCGCTCTACGGCAAGGCGCCCCGCCTCGGCGGCCTGCTCGCCTTCGGCGCCGTCGCCTCGCTCGGCCTGCCGGGCCTCGCCGGGTTCTGGGGCGAAATGCTCGCGCTGTTCGGAGCGTTCAAGCCCGCCGACGACCTGAGCCGTCCCGCCTTCCTCACCTTCATGGCGATCGCGGCCTTCGGCACGCTGCTCACCGCCGCGTACATGCTCATCGTCGTACGCCGTGTCTGCATGGGCCCGATGCCGCGGGCCGCGAGCGACGAGCCCGCGCCCAAGGCCCTCGCCGACGTCCACGGCTACGAGTTCGCGGCCTGGACCCCGCTCGTCGCCCTCACCGTCCTCGCCGGACTCTGGCCCGCGGCTCTCCTCGGTCTGACCGACCCGGCCGTGCAGAAGCTCCTCACTGGAGGCAAGTCGTGACCGTGGCCGCCGAAAGCGCCGCAAGCCTCGTCCAGTCCGTCGACTGGGTCGCGATCGCACCGCCGACCATCGCGGCGGTCGTCGGTCTCCTCGTGCTCGTCGCCGACCTCTTCGTGGCCGACGGCAAGAAGGCCCTGCTCGGCTGGATCTCCGTGGCGGGCCTGGCCGCGGCCGCGCTCACCCTGCTGCCCCTCCTGGACGAGGACCGCTCGACGTTCTGCCTGACCGGCGGCACGCAGACGTGCAGCTACACCGCCGACCGCTTCACCCTCGTCATCCAACTCCTCGTCCTCGGCGGCGCCCTGCTCGCCGCCCTGCTCTCCATGAGCACCCTCAAGGACGCCAAGGGCTCCAAGGGCGAACTCCCCGAAGGGGAGTTCTGGTTCCTGCTGCTCTCCTCCGCGGCGGGCGCCGCCCTGCTGCCCGCCTCGCGCGACCTCGCGACGCTCATCGTCGCCCTGGAGGTCGCCTCCCTGCCGGCCTTCGCCCTCGTCGGCCTCAGGCACGGCGACAAGCGCTCCTCCGAAGCCGCCCTGAAGTTCTTCCTGTCCTCGGTCACCGCGACCGCGGTGAGCCTCATGGGCGTCAGCTTCGTGTACGCGGCGACCGGCACCCTGCACCTCACGGAGATCGCCACCAAGCTCCAGGACGTCGACGGACAGCTGCACACGCTCGCCCAGACCGGCGTCGCCCTGACCCTCGTCGGCTTCGCCTTCAAGGTGGCGGCCGTCCCCTTCCACTTCTGGGTGCCCGACACCTACGTGGGCGCGCCCCTTCCGGTCGCCGCGTACCTCTCCGTCGTCGGAAAGGCCGTCGGCTTCACCGGGCTCATCCTCGTGACCGTCGTCGCCTTCCCGTCGTACGCGGACGTCTGGGGTCCGGCACTCGCCGTCCTCGCCGCGCTCACCATGACCGCGGGCAACGTCGCCGCACTACGGCAGCAGGCCACGCGCGCGTACAGCGCGGTACGCCTCCTTGCCTGGTCCTCCGTCGGGCAGGCGGGCTACCTCCTGGTGCCGATCGCCGCCGCCGGATACGCAGACGACACCGCCGGCGCCGAGAAGGCCATCGGCTCCACCGTCGCGTACGCCCTGATGTACGCGGCCGTGAACCTCGGAGCCTTCGCCGTGGCGGCCCTCGTCGGCCGCGCACGGCGCCTGAACCGCATCAGCGACTACCGCGGCCTGTACGCGCGCAGCCCGCTGGCAGCCCTGGTTCTCGCCTTCTTCCTGCTCTGCCTCGCGGGCCTGCCGCCCGGCATCATCGGGCTCTTCGCGAAGGTCACGGTCTTCTCGGCCGCGGTCGACGCGGGCCTGGGCTGGCTCGCCGTGGTGATGGCCGTGAACGTGGTGATCGCGCTGTTCTACTACCTCCAGTGGACCGCGCTCCTGTTCCGCGCCCCCGAGGGAGAGCCGGTCAAGCACCGCATCCCGGCCCCGCTCACCGCGGCCATCGCGCTGACGGCGGTCCTCGGCGTCGCCCTCTCCGGAGCGCCCCAGCTCGTCCTGAGGTTCTCGGACACCGGCCTGTTCTGACGCGGCCCGTGCGGGCCGTCACTCGCGCGGCCTACACCGCTCCTGCGTGCACAAGGGAACTAGTGCTCCCCGCCTGGCGTTGACCAGTACGGGAGGGTCCACTGAACAGTGGAAGCACCAGTCAGCAGAGGGTTCCCCCACGCACCACCAGGAGGGCGTACCGTGCACCGCCGGCACAACGGGTTGAAGACTGCCGTACTCCTCGGGGGACTGTCCGCGCTCATCCTTGTCATCGGCAGTTTCTTCGGGCGTACGGGCCTGATCGTCGCGCTCTTCGTGGCGCTCGGCACCAATGCGTACGCGTACTGGAACAGCGACAAGCTGGCCCTGCGCGCCATGCGTGCCCGCCCGGTGAGCGAGTTCGAGGCCCCCGAGCTCTACCGCATGGTCCGCGAGCTCTCCACCCAGGCCCGCCAGCCGATGCCTCGCCTGTACATCTCACCGACCGAGGCGCCGAACGCGTTCGCCACGGGCCGCAATCCGCGCAACGCGGCCGTGTGCTGCACGGACGGCATCCTGCGGATCCTCGACGAGAGAGAGCTGCGCGGCGTCATCGGCCATGAGCTCAGCCACGTCTACAACCGCGACATCCTGATCTCCTCGGTGGCGGGCGCCCTCGCCTCCGTGATCATGTTCCTGGTCAACTTCGCCTGGCTGATCCCGGTCGGCCGGTCGAACGACAACGACGGCCCCGGCATCTTCGGGATGCTCCTGATCATGCTGCTCGGCCCGCTGGCGGCCTCCATCATCCAGCTCGCCATCAGCCGCTCCAGGGAGTACGAGGCCGACGCGTCCGGCGCGCAGCTCACCGGTGACCCGCTCGCCCTCGCGAGCGCCCTGCGTAAACTCGACGCAGGGACAAAGCAGTTGCCGCTCCCGCCCGAGCCCCGCCTCGAGACGGCGAGTCACATGATGATCGCGAACCCCTTCCGCCCGGGGCAGGGCATGTCCAAGATGTTCTCCACGCATCCGCCGATGGCGGAGCGCATCGCCCGACTCGAGCAGATGGCAGGTCGCCAGCAGTGAAGACAATCCTCAACGTCATATGGCTCGTCCTCTGCGGATTCTGGATGTTCCTGGGCTACCTCCTCGCGGGTGCGCTGCTCTGCATCACGATCATCGGCATCCCGTTCGGCCTGGCCAGCTTCCGCATCGGCCGCTATGCCCTGTGGCCCTTCGGCTACACCACGGTGGAGCGCCGCGACGCGGGCGCGCCCTCCTGCGTCGGCAATGTCCTGTGGCTGGTCCTCGCGGGCTGGTGGCTCGCGATCGGCCACATCGTCACGGGCTTCCTCCTGTGCGTCACGATCATCGGCATCCCCCTGGGCATCGCCAACTTCAAGCTGATCCCGGTCTCCCTGCTGCCCCTGGGCCGCGAGATCGTCCGCACGGACCAGCCGTTCGCCGCGCGCTACTAGAACGGACGCACTCCGGTGCAGCCGCCGAGGTACGCCCTCGCCGCGTACGACCCCGACGCGTCCCCGTGCGACGAGATCTGGGCCCTGTGCGCGGACGCGGAGCACCTCTTCGCCGATCAACCGCCCGGCGTGGCAGGAGCCCTTGAGGGGCGTGACGGCGCGCCGGAGGAGCTCGCGGAGCCTCCCGTACGACTGCTCGGCTGCTCGCCGCGCGGAGCCCTGAGGGAGGCGCTGGCGGCCGGCAAGGGAGACCTCGGACACGGCACGGTCCTGCGCCTCGGCCGACAGGGCCAGACGCTGCAGTACGCCGTGGAGGGCGAGGTCGTCGCCTGGATCCCGTCCGCGCGCGGGCGCGGCCTCGTCGACCTCGCGCTGGACCCGTGGACCGTACGGCCGCCGCGCGCCGCCGGAGAGGTCTGGGACGTCTGGTGGCGCGGCCGCCCCACCGAACCCAACCTCTGGGCGCGGCACGGCACGGAAGGCCGGACCCACTGGCTGGCCGTCGCGCAGGAGGCGTCGAGACGGCACGGACCGAACAGCCGACCGCGGCTCGGGCCGAACCACCGACCGCAGCCCGGACCGAATCCCGAGCCGGACCCCGGACCGAATCCCGAGCCGGACCCCGGACCGAATCCCGAGCCGGACCCCGGACCGAATCCCGAGCCGAACCTTGAGCCGGCCCCCGAACAGCCGGCCACGATGCGCCACCTCGACGGCCGCCACATCACCGACGAGCCCGCCTTCTACTGCGCGCTCGGCGAGGCGATGAACGGCCCCGGAGGGTACTTCGGACGGAACGTGGACACCCTCTCCCGCTGCCTGAGCGAAGCCCCGGGCGCACGGCCGCCGTTCACTCTCGTCTGGCACGACGCGCGCACCGCCCGGACCTGTCTGGGCGTCACACCCCGCACGGACCGCCGCCCGCCGTCCTTCGAGGAACTGGTCGACTTCCTCGTGCTGATGGACGTCGAGGTCGTCCTGGACTGACGGTCGAGCGGGCGGGGGAGGGGCCCGGGGGCCGTTGTCAGTGCCGTGGTCCACCATGAACTCATGACCGAGACCGAGCAGTTGCTGGCCCGCGTCGCCGCCGAGGCGCGCGCCACCCGCCCGTGGGGCTGGGACTCCCTGCCCGCCCCCGCGGACGAGGAGACCCTGGCACGGGCCGAGGCCACCCTCGGCTTTTGCCTGCCGCCGCTGCTCGCCGCGCTCTACACCCGCATAGGAGACGGCGGATTCGGCCCGGAGTACGGCTTGTTGCCCCTGCTCGAGGGCAAGTCGTCCGGAGGCGAGCCGGCCGTCGTCGAGAAGTACCTCGCGATGCGCGCCTCCGACTGGGGCTGGCCCGAAGGCGTGCTGCCGATCTCCCACTGGGGCTGCGCGATGTACGCGTGCGTGGACTGCCGCACCGACACGGCCCAGGTCCTGCTCTTCGAACCCAACGGCGGCGACCCGCAGCGCGCCTGGTTCGTCGACTCCCCGTCCCTCACCGCCTGGCTCACGTCATGGCTCGACGGCACGGGGTGGTACGAGGAGGAGAACGACGGCGTGGACCTGCCGACTTGGCAGGACGACCGCACGCGCGCGTGAACACGCTCCGACGGCCTCCCCGAAGCCGTCAGCGCCGTCTCCGCACCCCGTACACCCCAGCCCCCACCGCCAGCACCAGCGAACCTGCCACCACCGAGGACACCGGCAAGGAGAACGCCAGCGTCACGCACCCGACACCACCCAGCAACGGCAGGGAGCGCGCGACGGGCGACGAACTCAGCGTCCACGCCGAGGCATTGGCGACCGCGTAGTACACGAGCACCCCGAAGGAGGAGAAGCCGATCGCCCCCCGCACATCCACCGTCGCCGCCACCACCGCGACCACGGCACCGACGGCGAGCTCCGCCCGGTGCGGCACCCGGAAGCGCGGATGCACGGCCGCGAGCGCCCCCGGCAGATGCCCGTCCCGCGCCATCGCCAGCGTCGTCCGGGAGACGCCCAGGATCAGCGCGAGCAGCGATCCCAGCGCCGCCACCGCCGCGCCCACCCGCACCACCGGCACGAGCCCCGGAGCCCCCGCCGCCCGCACCGCGTCGGCCAGCGGAGCGGTGGCCCCGGCGAGCCCGTCGGTCCCCAGCACGGACAGCGCGGCCACCGTGACAGCGGCGTACACGCACAGCGTGATGCCCAACGCCAGCGGGACGGCCCGCGGGATCGTGCGCGCCGGATCCCGCACCTCCTCGCCGAGCGTCGCGATCCGCGCGTACCCGGCGAAGGCGAAGAACAGCAGCCCGGCAGCCTGCAGCACCCCACCGACCCCGCCCGAGAGCCCCACGCCCAGACGCCCGGCGTCGGACGCCCCCGACCCGAGACAGACGGTCACGACCGCCGCAAGCACGGCAAGCACCACCGCCACGATCCCGCGCGTCAGCCACGCCGACTTCTGAACACCCAGGTAATTCACGGCAGTCAGCAGCACCACGGCCCCCACCGCCACCGCATGCGCCTGCCCCGGCCAGACGTACGCCCCGACGGTCAACCCCATCGCCGCGCACGAGGCGGTCTTGCCGACGACGAACGCCCAGCCCGCCAGATACCCCCAGAACTCCCCGAGCCGCTCCCGCCCGTAGACGTAGGTGCCGCCCGAGGCCGGATACCGCGCCGCGAGCCGAGCCGAGGCCGTCGCATTGCAGTACGCGACAACACCGGCGACCGCGAGACCGATCAGCAGCCCCGAGCCCCCGGCCCGCGCCGCCGGCCCGAGCGCCACGAAGATCCCGGCCCCCACCATTGCCCCGAGGCCGATCACCACCGCGTCGAAGACCCCGAGCGTCCGCCGAAGTTCCACCCGCTGTGTCATACGCCGCACCTTACGGATCACCGCAACCGTGCTCCTCCGTAGAGACGTCCTTGAGGACAACAGCGCACAAAAGCTCACCGCGCGAGAAAGGTCAGGTCACCGCATGGGCATCATCAGCTGGATCGTTCTGGGACTGCTGGCCGGAGCCGTCGCCAAACTGCTGCTGCCCGGACGTGACCCGGGCGGTTTCATCGGCACGACCGTGATCGGCATCGCGGGTGCCTTCATCGGCGGCTGGATATCCGCCCGCTACCTCGACCGCCCGATCGCCAACGACTTCTACGACGGAGCCACCTGGGCCGCCGCCATCGGCGGCTCCCTCGTCCTGCTGGTCGCCTACCGCATCCTCTTCGGCCACTCGCGCCGCTGAGGCACCGTTCCCCCGAACTGCGGCCAGCAGCAAGGGCGGGCACCCCACGTGGGGTGCCCGCCCTTCGTCGTACACCTGCGAACGGCAGCTCGGCACCGGGCCGCCGGCCGACCGGGACTTACCGGTAGTTCACGAACTGCAGCGCGAAGTCGAAGTCCTGCCCCTTGAGCAGCGCCTGCACGGCCTGCAGGTCGTCCCGGCTCTTCGAGCTGACCCGCAGCTCGTCGCCCTGGACCTGCGCCTTGACGCCCTTGGGGCCCTCATCGCGGATGATCTTCGCGACCTTCTTCGCGTTCTCCTGGGAGATGCCCTCCTCGATCGAGGCGAAGATCTTGTACTCCTTGCCGGACAGCTGCGGCTCGCCCGCGTCCAGCGCCTTCAGCGAGATGCCGCGCTTGACCAGCTTGGACTGGAAGACATCGAGGATCGCCTTGACCCGCTCCTCGCCGCTCGCCTCCATCAGGATCTTCTCGCCGGACCACGAGATCGAGGCACCCGTGCCCTTGAAGTCGTAGCGCTGCGAGATCTCCTTGGCGGCCTGGTTGAGGGCGTTGTCGACCTCCTGCCGCTCGACCTTCGAGACGATGTCGAAACTGGAGTCGGCCATGTCCTGTGGCTCCTTGTATCGGGGTATGCGTACTCAGCGGATACACGGCCGACTGACGCTGGCCGCATCCGCAAAGCCTAGCCACCACCCCCGCGCGGGGTGCCGATCAATCGGGTGGCGAAGCACCCCTGTGCATCAGGTATCGTTTACGTCGTTGCCACGGAGCGCCGCGAAAGCGGGGCCAGGCAGCAAACCCGGCGGTGTGCCCGAGCGGCCAAAGGGAGCAGACTGTAAATCTGCCGGCTCAGCCTTCCCAGGTTCGAATCCTGGCGCCGCCACACGAAGGAGACCCTCTCCGACTTGCGGAAACGCAAGACGGGGAGGGTCTTTTCGTATGCGTTTTCGTGCGTGTTCGCAGGCCACGGGGCCGTGTTAGCTGAGCACCGGGCTGTGTTCGCCAAGCACTGGGCACAAAATGGCCCCATGTCCACGCGTCGCAGAAACTGCCCGGAGTGCCGCCGCGAGATCGCCGTCGTCGGCGGACGGTTCGCCCGTCACGACCCACCGGGCCCGCGCGGCACCGGTGACCTGATCTCCTGCCCCGGCTCCCGCAGGCAGGCCCAGCTGGGCGCCGCACAGCCCGCCCTGGACGGGTACGTGGTCCCGGAGTGCCCCGGACAGCTCCCGCTGTTCTGAACGGGCCTCAGCGGCGGCTGCGGGCGCCGCGGCCCGATCCCCGGACCTCAGTTCCCCGCAACCGACTTGACCGCCACCGAGACCGGCACGGACCCGCTGATCAGCTCCAGCGTCAGCCCGGCCGTCGCCGACGTCTCCAAGAGCTCCGCGAGCACCGCGGCGACGTCGTCCCGCGGGATCGGCCCGCGCCCGGTCGACGCCTCCAGGCGCACGAGGCCGGTGCCCGCGTCGTCCGTCAGCATCCCGGGACGCAGGATCGTCCAGTCCAGGGCGGCACGCGCGCGTACGTCCGCGTCCGCCTCGCCCTTGGCCCGCAGGTACGCGTCGAAGATCTCGTCGCCCTGGTGCGCCGGGTCGGCGCCCATCGACGACACGACGATGTAGCGCCGCACCCCGGCCCGCTCCGCCGCGTCCGCGAAGAGCACGGCCGCGCCACGATCCACGGTGTTCTTGCGGTCGGCGCCGCTGCCCGGCCCCGCGCCCGCCGCGAAGACGGCCGCGTCGGCGCCGCGCAGATGCCCGGCGACCTCGTCGACCGACGCCGACTCCAGGTCGCACAGCACCGGTTCGGCACCGGCCGCGCGCAGATCGTCCTCTTGCCCGGCGTTGCGGATCAGCCCGGCGACTTCGTCACCGCGCGCGGCGAGCAGACGCTCCAGCCGCAGCGCGATCTGACCATGACCCCCAGCGATGACAATGCGCATACTCCCGACCGTACGACAGCGCGGACGCGAGCGCTCCACGCGCGCGTGGAGGGCCGGAATCGGCGGAATCGGTCAAGGGGCACCTGCGCGTACGTGGCGAAGGCATCCGCCCGCAGAAGCCCGCCCGAACCCCTCCGCTCCCTCCGCCGCCCTCAGAAGCTGCCGCCGCCCTCAGGACTTCAGGACGACGCCTCGTCGCCCTTCGCGCGCCCAGGAGCAGCCCCCGTGGATCGCCCCTGCCGAGGCAGGTCCAGCGCCACCGCCGCGGCCGAGTCGCAGTACTCGCGCACCGCGCTGGTCCGCGCCACGACGCGCCCCCGATGCACCACGATCCGGCTGTACGCGAGTGACAGCGCCCCCGCGAGCCGGTCGCCGCGCACCGCGAGGAGTTCCGCGGGGAAGCCCGCCTCGACCCGCACCTCGGGCAGCCCCATGGCCGCCCGCGCCGCCCCGCTCACCGCGCCGTAGGCGTCCTCGGGCCGCAGCCCGCACCGCGAGGCCAGCAGATACGCGGCCTCCAGCGGATCCCCGCGCCCCACCGGGTTCGACACGTCCCGCATGGCACCGCTGCCCGCGGCGACCCGCACCCCCGCCGCCCGCAACAGCCGCACGGGAGCCACCCCGCGCCGCTCCGCGCTCCCGCACCCGCCCTGAGGCAGGCAGACCACCGTCACGCCCGCCGCCGCGAGCTGGTCGGAGGTGCGCGAGGCCACATCCCTGGGCAGCCGCCCGAGGCCCCCGCACGGCCCGATCGTCACTCCGGCCCGCAGCCCGCCCGCCATCGCCGCGAGCCGCCCGAGCCGCGCCGGATCGTCACCGTCCGTGTGCAGGTCCACGGGGCAGCCGTGCTCCGCGGCGAGCTCCAGGACCGCCTCCGCGTACCCCGTCGGATCAGGGTCCAGATCGGGGCAACCGCCCACTACGGAGGCGCCCATTTTCACCGCGTCCCGCAGCATTGCGAGCCCGTCTGCGCCCGCGACGCCGGTCAGCAGCCGTGGCACGGCGACCGCCGTCAGATCGACCAGGCCCCGCAGCGACCGCCGCGCCTGCAGTACCGCCTCCATGGGGCCGAGCCCCTGGACATCGCCGATCCGCACGTGCGAGCGCAGCGCGGTGGCGCCGTGCCCGAGCTGCAGCAGCGCCGCCTCCGTGGCCCTGCGCTGCACGTCGGGGACGTCGTACGAGACGGGGCCCGCCACGTCCGCCGAGAGCGCCGTGTCGCCGTGGGCGTGCGGCTCCGCGGCCGCAGGCAGGAGGAGATAGCCGCCGAGGTCCACGCGCGCGGCGTGGGCGCTCAGGCTGCCGGCCGTGCCGACCGCCTCGATGCGCCCGCCGCCGAGCCGGACGTCCACGGTCCGGCCGTCGGTGAGCCGCGCGCCGCAGAGGAGCACGGCCCCGGAGCCCGTCGAGTCGGAGCCCGAGGAGCCGGAGGAGCCGGAGGAGTGGGGCTGCTGCGGGTGGCTGTCGGGCATCGCGCTCCTGGGGCTCGGCGGCGGCTGCGGTCGCTCGTGCCGTCAAGATCACGCAGCGTGAGTCGAGCCTAGGACGGCGAAAGGCCCGCTTCGAGGAGGAGCGCAATAGTCGTACCGGTGTGGTGCGAGTGCACGGATGGGGCGTTCACAGACCTGTGAGGCGGGCTTCCCGATGCCCCGGGACGGCCCTGGCGAAACGGATTTGGGCGATCGGCGACCAACCGTGTAATGTCTTCATCGCTCGCCCCAATAGCTCAGTCGGTAGAGCGTCTCCATGGTAAGGAGAAGGTCTGCGGTTCGATTCCGCATTGGGGCTCTGATGTCGAGTGATCCTCGCCTTCGGGCGGGGGGATCCGGCATCGCAGCGGTGTAGCTCAGTCGGTAGAGCAAGCGGCTCATAATCGCTGTGTCACCGGTTCAAGTCCGGTCACCGCTACTCCTGGTAGCCGATTGTGGGGTCGGTCCTTCGATCGGCTACTCTTTTTTGCGTTCATCCGTCCATCCGTCCGTCAAGGAGCACTCACGTGGC
The DNA here is from genome assembly GCF_040647455.1 of Streptomyces sp. NPDC041068. NCBI lineage: Bacteria > Bacillati > Actinomycetota > Actinomycetes > Kitasatosporales > Streptomycetaceae > Streptomyces > Streptomyces sp. NPDC041068. The sequence goes on along the minus strand of NZ_JBEZCG010000007.1, from coordinate 407,519 downwards.
TGCCACCGACGTCCGCCCGAAGATCACGCTGGCCTGCGTGGAGTGCAAGGAGCGGAACTACATCACCAAGAAGAACCGGCGTAACGACCCGGACCGTCTTGAGATGAAGAAGCACTGCCCGCGCTGCAACGCGCACACTGCGCACCGCGAAACGCGCTAAACACAGGCTCGTACACGAGGCCGTCCCCGTTTGTTGGGGGCGGCCTCGTGTCGTTTACGAAACCAACCGCAGGAGGTGCCGAGTCCATGGCGCTCGACCAGTCCTTCGTGGGGCGTTCCTATCCCCCCACTGATCCTTATGAGGTCGGCAGGGAGAAGATCCGCGAGTTCGCCGAGGCGGTGGGGGATGCCAATCCGGCGTACACCGACACGGAGGCGGCCAAGGCGCTCGGTCACTCCGACGTGATCGCCCCGCCGACTTTTGTGTTCGCGATCACTTTCAAGGCCGCGGGTCAGGTCATCGAGGACCCGCAGCTGGGCCTGGACTACAGCCGCGTCGTGCACGGCGACCAGAAGTTCGCCTACACCCGCCCCGTGCGCGCGGGTGACCGCCTCGCGGTCACCTCGACCATCGAGTCGATCAAGTCGCTCGCGGGCAACGACATCCTGGACATCCGCGGCGAGGTCCACGACGAGGCGGGCGAGCACGTCGTAACGGCCTGGACCAAGCTCGTCGCGCGTGCGGCAGAGGAGGCGTGAGGCGATGACGGCGAAGATTGCGTACGAGGACGTCGAGGTCGGCACCGAGCTGCCGGCCCAGAGCTTTCCTGTGACGCGTGCCACGTTGGTGCGGTACGCGGGTGCCTCGGGAGACTTCAACCCGATCCACTGGAACGAGAAGTTCGCGGTCGAGGTCGGCCTTCCCGACGTCATCGCGCACGGCATGTTCACCATGGCCGAGGCGATCCGCGTCGTGACCGACTGGGTGGGCGACCCGGGCACGGTCGTCGAGTACGGCGTGCGCTTCACCAAGCCCGTCGTCGTCCCCAACGACGACAAGGGCGCCACCATCGAGGTCAGCGCCAAGGTCGCGGCCAAGCTGGACGACAACCGCGTGCGGGTCGACCTCCTCGCCAAGAGCGCGGAGCAGAAGGTGCTCGGCATGTCGCGAGCGGTCGTACAGCTGGCCTGACGGCTGGCGTCCGACGATTGTCGGTGCTCTATGTAGGCGCAGGCCTCTATGTAGGCACAGGTCTCTATGTGGGCACCCGTCTCTACGTAGAGACGGGTAAGGGGCGTCCCCCATGGTGGGGCGCCCCTTACGCATGGGTGAAGGGCGGCTGCCCGGTGGGGAGTCTCCGAGCCTCTTGACTGCTTAGTGATTGGCCACTAACTTTCGCGCATGGTCAGGATGAGCGCAGAGGAGCGGCGCGAGAGCGTCATCCGCGCGGCGATGGTCGAATTCGCCCGCGCCGGCTACAAGGGCACCTCCACCGAGGCGATCGCCAGGCGCGTGGGTGTCTCGCAGCCGTATCTCTTCCGACTCTTCCCGGGCAAGCAGGCCATCTTCCTGGCCGCGGCCGAGCGGTGCTGCCAGGAGGTCACGGAGGTCTTCAGGGTGGCGGCCGAAGGGCTGGACGCCGAGGAGGCCGTGCACGCCATGGGGCGGGCCTATCAGGCGCTCATCGCCGACGACCCGGACAAGCTGTTCATGCAGATGCAGATCTACGTCGCCGTGACCGCCGCGGAGGCCACCGGCGATCACGAGCTCGGGGTGGCACTGCGGGCCTCCTGGATGGAGATGTATGACACGGTCTGTCTCGCACTGGGGGCGGACGTGAACGAGACGACGCAGTTCCTGGCGTACGGGATGTTGGTCAACGTCCTGGTGTCGATGGGGTTCCAGTCCGACCACCGGGTGTGGAGCGGCTTCTACGACTCGGCGCAGCCCAAGCCCTGAAGTCCGAGCGGCGAAAAGCGTGTGTCACAGGGGTGCGCATTTTCGTGTCCACGAAAGTTAGTCATCAATAACTAACCTCAGGGGGAAGTAAATGTCAGAGCAGACCGCACGGGGTGGGGGAGCGGTGTGGGCCCTCGTCATCACCAGCGTCGCCGGGTTCATGGCGGCACTCGACAATCTCGTCGTCACCACCGCGCTGCCCTCCATCCGCGAGGACTTCGGAGGAGCGCTGCACGACCTCGAGTGGACGGTGAGCGCCTACACCCTCACCTTCGCCGTGCTGTTGATGTTCGGCGCGGCCCTGGGTGACCGCTTCGGCCGCCGCAGGCTCTTCACCGTGGGCCTCACGGTCTTCACCGGGGCCTCCGCCGCCGCGGCCCTCGCGCCCGGCATCGAGGCGCTGATCGCCGCCCGCGCGGTGCAGGGCGTCGGCGCCGCGATCATGATGCCGCTCACGCTGACCCTCCTCACGGCGGCCGTGCCCGCCGCCAAGCGCGGTATGGCGTACGGCATATGGGGCGCCGTCAACGGCCTTGCGGTCGCCGGTGGCCCGCTGATCGGCGGCAGCCTCACCGAGCACGTCTCCTGGCAGTGGATCTTCTGGCTGAACGTCCCGCTCGGTGCGGCCCTGCTGCCGCTCGCCCGTCTGCGCCTCGCCGAGTCGTACGGCCCCGGGGCGCGCCTCGACATCGCAGGCACCCTGCTCGCCAGCGGCGGACTCTTCGGAATCGTGTACGCCCTGGTGCGCGGGCCTCTCGACGGCTGGTCCAGTGCCACCGTCCTGACCAGCCTGATCGCGGGTGCCGCGCTGCTCGGCGGCTTCATCCACCACGGGATCCACAACAAGGCGCCGATCCTCCCGATGCGCCTCTTCCGTAGTCGTGCGTTTTCCGGGATCAACGCCGCGAGCCTGTTGATGTTCCTCGGGATGTTCGGCTCGATCTTCCTGCTCAGCCAGTACATGCAGGGCATCCTCGGCTACTCGCCCACCGAGGCCGGGCTGCGGATGCTGCCCTGGACCGGTATGCCGATGCTCGTCTCGCCGCTCGCCGGGTACCTCTCCGACCGGCTCGGCGGCCGCCCGGTCGTCGCCACCGGACTCTTCCTTCAGGCCGTGGGTCTGGCCTGGTACGCCGTCGTGGTGGCGCCCGACGCCTCGTATGCCGCGCAGCTGCCGGCCCTGATCATCAGCGGTGTCGGGATGTCCCTGTTCTTCGCGCCGGCCTCCAACCTGGTCATGTCCGGCGTCCGGTCGCACGAGCAGGGCATCGCGTCCGGCGCCAACAACGCGCTGCGCGAGGTCGGCGGGGCCCTCGGCATCGCCGTGATGTCCTCGATCTTCACGGCGCAGGGCGGCTACCTGCCCGCGCAGAACTTCGTGGACGGCCTGGTGCCCGCGCTGTGGGTGGGCGCCGCGACAGTGGCCCTCGCGGCGGTGGCGGCGCTGTGCATCCCGTCCCGGCGGACGGCGCCCGGGGCGCCCGAGGCGGCCGCTCCGAAGGCGGCGGACACGCTCGTCGCCGCCTGAGCGACCGCAGGAGAACGGCCCCGCCCTGACCGGCGGGGCCGTTCTCGTACCCTTGAGCACGTGCAGGAACTCCACGATGCCCCCCTCGCCCCGCTGACCACCTTCCGTCTCGGTGGCGCCGCGACCCGTCTGATCACCGCGACGACCGACGCCGAGGTGATCGCCGCCGTCCGCGAGGCCGACAAGTCGGGCACCCCGCTGCTGCTCATCGGCGGCGGCTCGAACCTGGTCATCGGCGACAAGGGCTTCGACGGCACCGCCCTGCGCATCGCCACCCGCGGCTTCGAACTCGACGGCACGAAGCTGGAGTTGGCGGCCGGTGAGGTCTGGACCGACGCGGTCGCCCGCACGGTCGAGGCCGGTCTCGCGGGCATCGAGTGCCTGGCCGGAATCCCCGGCTCCGCGGGCGCGACGCCGATCCAGAACGTGGGGGCGTACGGCCAGGAGGTCTCGTCGACGATCACCGAGGTGATCGCGTACGACCGGAAGACGCACGAGACGGTTGCGATTCCGAACGCCGAGTGCGAGTTCTCGTACCGCCACAGCCGCTTCAAGGCTGATCCCGACCGCTTCGTGGTCCTGCGGGTCCGCTTCGAGCTCGAGGACGCGCACGGCATGAGCGCCCCCCTCAAGTACCCCGAGACGGCGCGCACGCTCGGTGTCGAGGCGGGCGAGCGGGTCCCGGCAGCGGTTGCCCGCGAGACCGTTCTGAAGCTCCGCGCGGGCAAGGGCATGGTGCTCGACCCCGAGGACCACGACAGCTGGTCCGCCGGGTCCTTCTTCACCAACCCGATCCTCACCGAGGAGGAGTTCGCCGCCTTCCACGCGCGCGTGACGGACCGCCTCGGCCCGGACGTCGCCCCGCCCGCCTTCCCGACGGGCGACGGTCACGTGAAGACCTCGGCCGCCTGGCTCATCGACAAGGCGGGCTTCACCAAGGGCTACGGAGAGGGCAGGGCCCGCATCTCCACCAAGCACACCCTCGCCCTCACCAACCGCGGCGGCGCGACCACCGAGGACCTGCTGGCGCTGGCGCGCGAGGTCGTCGCCGGGGTGCGGGACGCCTTCGGGGTCACGCTGGTCAACGAACCGGTGACGGTCGGCGTCAGCCTCTAGGGGCCTCCCGGCAGCGCTGTCCCCTGAACGTCAGTCGGCGATTCCGACTCCCTGCTTCACGGTCGCCGGATCGTTGATCACCCCGAGCATCGCGTGCGCCACGTCCGCGCGTGCGATCGTGCGCCCCGCGCGCGGGAAGCCGCCCACGACCTTCCGGTAGGTGCCGGTGAGGGGCTTGTCCAGGAGCCTCGGCGGGCGGACCGACGTCCAGTCCGTCGCGCTGCCCGCCAGGTCGGCCTCCATGACGGTCAGGTCGGCGTACACACCCTTGAAGATCATGCCGATCACGACCCGCAGGGCGCGGTCGAAGAGCGGCGAGTCCGCGGGCTGCGGGCCCACCGGGCCCGCACTCACGACCACGAGCCGCCGCACGCCCTCCGCGTCCATCGCGCGCACCACGGAGCGCGTCAGCTCCGTGACGACCCCCGTGTCCGCGCGCGTGCGCGCCCCGAGGCCCGAAAGCACCGCGTCCCGGCCCGCGACCGCCGCGCGCAGCGCCTCCGGATCCCGCACGTCCGCAGGGAAGACCTCAAGGCCCTTCCCCGTCACGGTGAACCGCGCCGGGTCGCGCACCACGGCCGTGACCTGGTGCCCCGCCGTGAGCGCCTGCCGAACGATCTCCTGACCGACACCGCCGGTCGCACCGAACACCGTGAGCTTCATTGCGCACCCTCTCCAGGTGGGTAAGTATTCACTCACCTCTAGAGTGAGTAAGCACTCACCCCCTCGTCAAGCCGGTTGGACTCCCATGCAGCAGAAGCCCACCCGGGTCCGCATCCTCGACGCGGCCCACGAACTGATGTTCACCCACGGCCTGGCCCGGGCCACCACCAAGGAGATCGCCAAGGCGGCAGGCTGCTCCGAAGCGGCGCTGTACAAGCACTTCGCGAGCAAGGAAGAGCTGTTCGTGAGCGTCCTGAAGGAGAGGCTGCCCCGGCTCGGTCCTCTCCTGAACGAGCTCGTCGAGAAGCCGGGGGAGCGCAGCGTCCTGGAGAACCTCACCGAGATCGCGCGTCTGGCCAGCGACTTCTACGCGGAGAGCTTCCCGATCGCGGCCTCCTTGTACGCCGAGACCAAGCTCAAGCGCCGCCACGAGGACTCCATGCGCGAGATGGGCACTGGGCCCCACATGCCCATCGAGGCCCTCGACGCCTATCTCCGCGCCGAGCGCGACGCCGGCCGGATCGCCCCCGACGCCGACACCTTCGCGGCGGCCTCGCTCCTCATGGGGGCCTGCGCCCAGCGCGCGTTCGCCTACGACGCCACGGTCGGCAAGCGGCCCCCGCAGCCCGTCGAGGAGTTCGCGTCCGGACTCGCCCGCACGCTCCTCGCGGGGATCAGTCGCTGAGCCACTCGTCGACCCCGGCAAGCAGCTTCGCCCGGACGTCCTCGGGCGCGGCCGAGCCGCGCACCGACTGCCGCGCCAGTTCGGCCAGTTCGGCGTCGTCGAAGTAGTGGTGCCTGCGCGCGATCTCGTACTGGTCGGCCAGGCGGGCCCCGAAGAGCAGCGGGTCGTCCGCGCCGAGCGCCATCGGCACCCCGGCGTCGAACAGCGTCCGCAGCGGCACGTCCTCCGGCTTCTCGTAGACCCCGAGGGCCACGTTGGACGCCGGGCACACCTCGCACGTCACGCCCCGGTCCGCGAGGCGCTTCAGGAGCCGCGGGTCCTCGGCGGCCCGCACCCCGTGCCCGATCCGCGCCGCGTCCAGGTCGTCCAGGCAGTCCCGCACCGACGCGGGCCCCGTCAGCTCGCCGCCGTGCGGCGCCGCGAGCAGGCCGCCGTCACGCGCGATGGCGAAGGCACGGTCGAAGTCCCGCGCCATGCCCCGGCGTTCGTCGTTGGAGAGCCCGAAGCCGACGATGCCCCGGTCCGCGTACCGCACGGCGAGCCGTGCCAGCGTGCGCGCGTCCAGAGGGTGCTTCATGCGGTTCGCGGCGACGAGGACGCGCATCCCGAGGCCGGTCTCCCGCGAGGCGCTCTCGACGGCGTCCAGGATGATTTCCAGGGCCGGGATGAGCCCGCCCAGACGTGGCGCGTACGAGGTGGGGTCGACCTGGATCTCCAGCCACCCCGACCCGTCCCGCAGATCCTCCTCCGCGGCCTCGCGCACCAGGCGCTGGATGTCCTCGGGCTCGCGCAGACAGGAGCGCGCGGCGTCGTAGAGCCGCTGGAAGCGGAACCACCCGCGCTCGTCCGTGGCGCGCAGCTTCGGTGGCTCGGCACCGGTCAGCGCCTCGGGGAGCCGCACGCCGTACTTGTCGGCGAGCTCCAGCAGGGTGGTGGGCCGCATCGACCCGGTGAAGTGCAGGTGCAGATGGGCCTTCGGCAGCTCTCTTACGTCTCGTACACGCTCCATTCCAGGATCTTGCCGTACGCACATGGCGTCCCGGTAGCGGCTTTCCACCTTCGGGACCTTCCCCGAACGAAGAAGCGGGCCGCCTCTCCGGAGGGAGAGACGGCCCGCACGCACGCGTGGAGCGCTGTTTTCCGCCGTCCTCGACGACGGCCGGGGCCGGACGTCAGTCGCGGGCCTCGCCGAGCAGCTTCTGGATCCGCGAGACACCTTCGACGAGGTCCTCGTCACCGAGGGCGTACGAGAGGCGCAGGTAACCCGGCGTCCCGAAGGCCTCGCCAGGAACCACCGCGACCTCGGCCTCCTCCAGGATCAGCGCGGCCAGCTCGACGGAGTCCTGCGGGCGCTTGCCGCGGATCTCCTTGCCGATGAGGCCCTTCACCGAGGGGTAGGCGTAGAAGGCGCCCTCGGGCTCGGGGCAGATGACGCCCTCGATGTCGTTGAGCATCCGCACGATGGTCTTGCGGCGCCGGTCGAAGGCCTCGCGCATCTTCTCCACGGCGACCAGGTCACCGGAGACGGCCGCGAGCGCGGCGGCCTGCGCGACGTTGGAGACGTTGGACGTGGCGTGCGACTGGAGGTTCGTCGCGGCCTTGACCACGTCCTTCGGGCCGATGATCCACCCCACGCGCCAGCCGGTCATCGCGTACGTCTTGGCGACACCGTTGACCACGATGCACTTGTCGCGCAGCTCGGGCAGGAGCGCGGGGAGCGAGGTGAACTTCGCGTCTCCGTAGACGAGGTGTTCGTAGATCTCGTCGGTCATGACCCACAGGCCGTGCTCGACGGCCCAGCGTCCGATCGCCTCGGCGTCGGCCTCGCTGTAGACGGCACCCGTGGGGTTCGACGGCGAGACGAAGAGCACGACCTTCGTGCGCTCCGTGCGAGCGGCCTCGAGCTGCTCGACGGAGACGCGGTATCCGGTGGTCTCGTCGGCGACGACCTCGACCGGGACACCGCCGGCGAGACGGATCGACTCCGGGTACGTCGTCCAGTAGGGAGCCGGGACGATGACCTCGTCGCCCGGGTCGAGGATCGCGGCAAACGCTTCGTAGATGGCCTGCTTGCCGCCGTTGGTCACCAGGATCTGCGACGCCTCGACCTCGTAGCCCGAGTCGCGCAGTGTCTTCGCGGCGATCGCGGCCTTGAGCTCGGGGAGACCACCGGCCGGCGTGTAGCGGTGGAACTTCGGGTTCTTGCAGGCCTCGATGGCCGCTTCGACGATGTAGTCCGGCGTCGGGAAGTCGGGCTCACCCGCGCCGAAGCCGATCACCGGGCGCCCGGCGGCCTTGAGGGCCTTGGCCTTGGCGTCGACGGCGAGGGTCGCGGACTCGGAGATCGCGCCGATGCGCGCGGACACCCGGCGCTCGGTCGGAGGAGTAGCAGCGCTCATGAGCCCCATCGTTCCAGACCCGAAACTGCCCGGGCACACGGGTTTCCAAGAGCATCGGATCCCTTTCTGTTCGACGGGGGGCCGCAGACCACGTACACTCACTGCTCGTTGGCCCTCACCGGCCGCTTCCTCTCAACGCACTCCGTGCACATGGGCGGATGCGGTAGGTTGGGGGAAATCAAAGGGTCGTAGCTCAATTGGTAGAGCACTGGTCTCCAAAACCAGCGGTTGGGGGTTCAAGTCCCTCCGGCCCTGCTACACACTCCTTCGCCAGGATGTGTGCGCATGTACGTACTGCAATGCACCGCCGTGCGGCTCAACCGGGCGCGGCACGGCCACGACCCGGAATCAGGTGAGGACGAGTGACGGACGCCGTGGGCTCCATCGACATGCCTGATGCCGAGGACGAGGCGCCGGAGTCCAAGAAGAAGGCCCGCAAGGGCGGCAAGCGAGGCAAGAAGGGCCCCTTCGGCCGCCTCGCGCTCTTCTACCGCCAGATCATCGCGGAACTCCGCAAGGTCGTCTGGCCGACTCGTAGTCAGCTGAGCACCTACACCACCGTGGTGATTGTCTTCGTCGTCATCATGATCGGCCTTGTGACCGTGATTGACTATGGCTTCAGCCACGCTGTCAAGTACATCTTCGGCTGAGCCGAGAGCGAAGGGCGCCGTTCCCGGCGCCCATTTCGCGCGTTCCACCCCTCTGTATCCAGGAAGAAGCAGCCACCGTGTCTGACCCGAACCTGAACGACGCCATCGAGTCGGCGGAGTCCGTGGAGGACCAGCTCGACATCGTCGAGGCGGCGGACGCCGAGGACCCGGACCAGGCCGAGGCTGCCGACGTCGCCGCGGGCGCGCCCGCCGAAGAGGCCGCCATCCACCTGGAGGGCGACGCCGAGGCTGTCGCCGAGTCCGAGGAGGACGAGGACGCCGTAGCCGAGGTCGCCGACGAGGAGACCGCCGAGGACGAGGCGCCCGAGGAGGAGGCCGAGCCGGTCGACCCGATCGTCGCCCTGCGCGAGGAGCTCCGCACCCTCCCCGGCGAGTGGTACGTCATCCACACCTACGCCGGTTACGAGAACCGCGTGAAGACCAACCTCGAGCAGCGCGCCGTCTCGCTGAACGTCGAGGACTTCATCTTCCAGGCCGAGGTGCCGCAGGAAGAGGTCGCCCAGATCAAGAACGGCGAGCGCAAGACCATCCGTCAGAACAAGCTCCCCGGCTACGTGCTGGTGCGCATGGACCTGACGAACGAGTCCTGGGGCGTCGTCCGCAACACCCCCGGCGTCACCGGCTTCGTGGGCAACGCCTACGACCCGTACCCGCTGACCCTGGACGAGATCGTCAAGATGCTCGCCCCGGAGGCCGAGGAGAAGGCCGCCCGCGAGGCCGCCGAGGCCGAGGGCAAGCCCGCTCCGCAGCGCAAGGTCGAGGTCCAGGTCCTGGACTTCGAGGTCGGCGACTCGGTCACCGTCACCGACGGCCCGTTCGCGACGCTGCAGGCGACGATCAACGAGATCAACGCCGACTCGAAGAAGGTCAAGGGCCTCGTCGAGATCTTCGGCCGCGAGACCCCGGTCGAGCTCAGCTTCGACCAGATCCAGAAGAACTAGCCTCCACGGCTTCCTCTGGAACACACGCTTCCGACCAGGTCAGGCGGGCTGTCAAAGCCTGTCTGACCTGCTCGGTTTTTAGCTGCGCGACTATACCCGTTATCGTTGTGCGGTATGCCTCCATCCGGATGACCGGATGGTCGGCTGAAAACTCTCACTAGGACCCGGAGAGAGCAATGCCTCCCAAGAAGAAGAAGGTCACGGGGCTGATCAAGCTCCAGATCCAGGCTGGTGCCGCCAACCCGGCCCCGCCGGTCGGTCCCGCGCTGGGCCAGCACGGCGTCAACATCATGGAGTTCTGCAAGGCCTACAACGCCGCGACCGAGTCGCAGCGTGGCTGGGTGATCCCGGTGGAGATCACGGTCTACGAAGACCGCTCCTTCACCTTCATCACCAAGACGCCGCCGGCCGCCAAGATGATCCTGAAGGCCGCTGGTGTCGAGAAGGGCTCCGGTGAGCCCCACAAGACCAAGGTCGCCAAGGTCACCGAGGCGCAGATCCGCGAGATCGCGCAGACCAAGATGGAAGACCTCAACGCCAACGACCTGGACGCCGCGTCGAAGATCATCGCCGGCACCGCCCGTTCCATGGGCATCACGGTCGAGGGCTGAGAACCTCCCCCGTCTGACCTTTCTCAGTGGTAGGGCCAAGCGCTGGTCCGCACCACGACTCCATACCTGAACCAACAGGAGCAGTAGTGAAGCGCAGCAAGACTCTCCGCGCTGCGGACGCCAAGATCGACCGGGAGAAGCTGTACGCCCCGCTCGAGGCCGTCCGTCTCGCCAAGGAGACCTCCTCGACCAAGTTCGACGGCACCGTCGAGGTCGCCATGCGTCTGGGTGTCGACCCGCGCAAGGCCGACCAGATGGTCCGTGGCACCGTGAACCTCCCGCACGGCACCGGCAAGACCGCCCGGGTCCTGGTCTTCGCGACCGGTGACCGTGCTGCGGCCGCGGAAGCCGCTGGGGCCGACATCGTCGGCGCCGACGAGCTCATCGACGAGGTCGCGAAGGGCCGCCTGGACTTCGACGCCGTCGTCGCCACCCCGGACCTCATGGGCAAGGTCGGCCGCCTCGGCCGCGTGCTCGGTCCGCGTGGTCTGATGCCGAACCCGAAGACCGGCACCGTCACCCCCGACGTCGTGAAGGCTGTCAACGACATCAAGGGCGGCAAGATCGAGTTCCGCGTCGACAAGCACTCGAACCTGCACTTCATCATCGGCAAGGTGTCCTTCGACGACACCAAGCTGGTGGAGAACTACGCCGCGGCCCTGGAGGAGATCCTCCGTCTGAAGCCGTCGGCCGCCAAGGGTCGTTACATCAAGAAGGCCGCCATCACCACCACGATGGGCCCCGGCATTCCGCTGGACTCGAACCGCACCCGCAACCTCCTCGTCGAGGAGGACCCGGCCGCCGTCTGAACCTGACGGCAGCCGCGTCGCGTACGCGTTCTGTGGACGGGCCCCGCAACCTTTCGAGGTGCGGGGCCCGTCCTCTTTGCGTACGGGCTCTTTTGCGTACGAGGCTTTCGGGTACGTCTGTCAGAGGCCTGCGCTAGCGTGCGGGCCACCATGGATGCTAAGGGGTGGGACTACATGAACAGCACGACCATGCGCCGCGTGGGGCTCTCGATAGCGGTGGCCGCCGCGCTGACCGGCGTCGCGGCCTGCGGTTCGGGCGACTCCGGCGGTTCCTCCGACAAGGCGGACGGCGACAAGGACAAGGGCGGGATCAGCGTCAGCCCGATAGCCGCCCTGCGCTCCGTCGAGAAGTCGACCGACAAGGCGGACACCGCCCGGATCGACGGCTCGACCACCATGGGCACACAGACGTCCATGGACATGAAGGGCGTCATGGGCTGGTCGGACGGCATCACGGGCAAGATGACGGTGACCTTCACGGGCGGTACGCAGGCCCAGCAGATGGAGCAGCTCGGTCAGACGAAGATCGACTACCGCTATCTGAAGAACGGCTTCTACGCCAACATGGGCGACAAGTTCGCGGCCCAGGCGGGCGGGGGCAAGCACTGGCTCGAGTACGACTACGCCACGCTGGCCGAGCTGAGCGGCGCCGCGGGTGAGGCGTTCCAGGACCAGATGCAGAACACCACGCCGAACCAGTCGGTGAAGATGCTGCTGGCCTCGGGTGACGTGAAGCGCGTGGGCGAGGAGAAGGTCCGCGGCACGCAGGCGACCCACTACTCGGGCACGGTCGACATCGCGGACTTCACCGCCAAGAGCGCGGACCTGGACAAGGGCAAGATGTCCGAGCTGAAGAAGCAGTTCGAGCAGGCCGGCATGAGCACCGAGACGATCGACATCTGGGTCAACGACGACGACCTTCTGGTGAAGAAGATCGAGAAGGCCGAGACGAAGAACGGCGACTTCTCGCAGACCGCCTACTACAGCGACTACGGCACGCCGCTGTCCGTCCAGAAGCCCCCGGCCTCGGACACCATGAGCTTCAAGGACCTCATGGTCAAGCAGCCCTCCGTCTAGCCAGGCAGAGCCGTCCGGGCCGGACAGAACTCGCAGGCCTCGTCCCTCACCCCTCAGGTACCCTCGGCAGTCAGAAATGTGTCGATCATGTGTTCCTAGGGGTGGGGTCATGACTGTTGGTGTCGTACGTGGACGCAAGGGACGTCAGCGGGCGATGGGCGCCGTGCTCACCACGGCGCTGCTGTGTACCGGCGCGGTCGCCTGTGGTGGGGGCGACGACAAGTCCGACAAGGCGGACTCGGGCAAGACCCAGTCCCGCTCGCAGGTGACCGAGGTCATCACGGCCGCGTACAAGAAGACCTCGGCCGCCAAGTCGGCCAAGGTCGAGATGACCATGTCGATGCCGTCCGCGATGGACGGCGGCGGTGACATGAAGGCGTCCGGCGTCATGGGCTGGGACCCGATGGTGATGGACATGACGATGACGGGCTCGGCGCTCACCGAGGGCGCCCCGGACGCTCCGGAGAAGGTCCGGATGCTCTGGCGCGACAACGTGATGTACATGGACATGGGCGCCAAGGCGGCCAAGGACATGGACGGCAAGCGCTGGATGAAGATGGACCTCAACTCCATCGCCGAGCAGGCCGGTGACGAGAACCTCGCGAAGCAGATGACCGGCGGCATGGACAGCATGAACCAGGACCCGGTGAAGCAGCTCGCCATGCTCCTGGACTCGCCGAACCTGAAGCACCTCGGCCCCGCGAAGGTCGACGGGGTGGAGACCCAGCGCTACAAGGGCCGGCTCACCGTCAAGGAAATGATGGAGAGCAACAAGGGCCTCGACGAGGTGCTCAGCAAGAGCGAGCGCGAGCAGCTCTTCAAGAACATCGAGAAGTCGGGCATCAAGGGCTACGACACCGAGGTCTGGGTCAACGAGGACGACCTCCCCGTCCGCATGGACATCGACATCAAGAGCCCTCAGGGCACGATGAAGATGTCGCAGACCTTCTCCGACTACGGCGCCGCCGCCAAGGTGACCGCGCCGCCGGCCGGGCAGACCTTCGACCTCATGGAGATGTTCAAGGAGCTCGGCAAGGCCGGTGCGGGCGCGGGCTCGGACAGCGCCCTCTGACCGGATTTGCTTGACGCGGACCCGTTCGCGTACTCTTCCACAGAAGCCAAAGACCGCTGGTCGTTGCCGTGTGCTCGAAAGAGTGTGCGGCGGCCGAAGGATCCGCTGAAACTGCGGACGACCCGCGCAGGTGACTGTGGAAGTGCTCCCGGACGTACTCCGTCTGGTCGAGCTCACGCCCCGTGCGCCTGCGCCGGGGCGTTCTGTTTTTCCCAGCCCCTTCTGAGCGGTCCTCATCACCCGGAAGGAGGCCGACGCTCTATGCCGACGCCCGACAAGGCTGCCGCGGTAGCCGAGCTCACGGACAAGTTCCGCAGCTCGAACGCCGCCGTGCTGACCGAGTACCGGGGTCTCACCGTGGCCCAGCTCAAGCAGCTGCGCCGTTCCCTCGGTGCGAACTCCGAGTACGCCGTGGTGAAGAACACGCTGACCAAGATCGCGGCCAACGAGGCCGGGATCGACACGCTCGACGACCTGTTCAACGGTCCGACGGCGGTCGCCTTCGTCACCGGTGACCCGGTGGAGTCGGCGAAGGGTCTTCGTGACTTCGCCAAGGAGAACCCCAACCTCGTCATCAAGGGCGGTGTCCTTGACGGCAAGGCGCTGTCCGCCGACGAGATCAAGAAGCTTGCGGACCTCGAGTCCCGCGAGGTTCTGCTCAGCAAGCTGGCCGGCGCGTTCAAGGGCAAGCAGTCGCAGGCTGCCTCTGTCTTCCAGGCGCTGCCGTCGAAGTTCGTCCGCACCGCGGAGGCGCTTCGTGCCAAGCAGGCCGAGCAGGGCGGTGCCGAGTAATTCGGCTCGCACATTGACCGCCGCCTGACGCGGTGGTCACAGCGGGCCCAACGTACGCCCGCCTTCATGTACACACGGCACCAGCCGAATTAGTGGAAGGACGCCATCATGGCGAAGCTGTCCCAGGACGACCTGCTCGCGCAGTTCGAAGAGATGACCCTCATCGAGCTCTCCGAGTTCGTGAAGGCCTTCGAGGAGAAGTTCGACGTCACCGCCGCCGCTGCCGCGCCGGTCGTCGTCGCCGGTGGTGCCGCTGGTGGCGCCGCTGAGGCCGAGGCCGAGCAGGACGAGTTCGACGTCATCCTCACGGGTGCCGGCGACAAGAAGATCCAGGTCATCAAGGTCGTGCGTGAGCTGACCTCCCTGGGTCTGAAGGAGGCCAAGGACCTCGTCGACGGCACCCCGAAGCCGGTCCTCGAGAAGGTCGCCAAGGACGCCGCGGACAAGGCCAAGGAGGCCCTCGAGGGCGCCGGCGCCTCCGTCGAGGTCAAGTGACCTCACGAGTCGTCTGACTCTTTTCACCCTTCGTACGGCGGAAACGCTGTAACGAAAGGGTCGCCTAGGGCGATCACCCATGTGGGTGGTCGCCTTTCGGCGTTCCCAGGGGCTCTCGTGGCGGGTGCCTTGCGCTGTCGGTCGCGGCGAGTATGGTGATCTTCGTTGTGCCTCCGGACGGCCCGTGACGGTGACGTTCTGAGGGCCTTGTCCGGGCAGGGGGGCCTTGACGAACCGCACGCAGCGCGCAATTCTCAGGACGCGTCGTCACAACGATCCGCATCCGAGGCATGGATCGGCGGCGAAGAGGGCAGTATCGATGTGCATCGAGGGCATGGCTTGCAGCAGGGGTTGAGAACAACGAGGGTCTCCCAGAACCCGCACTGGACATCAGTGGGCCAACTGGCTACACTGACCCTTTGCGCTGCCTGTTAGCTGCCTCCTGCCCGTCACCAGGGGCATGCCCATGCTTGAGCACCGTGGATTGAAACTTCCCTGACCTGGGATTTCTGTCTCTGTGTCCAGCCTGGGACCGGTACGCGCGTAGTGAGTCCGAGCCCTCGGAAGGACCCCCTCTTGGCCGCCTCGCGCACTGCCTCGACCGCGAATACGAACAACGGCGCCAGCACCGCCCCGCTGCGCATCTCCTTTGCAAAGATCAAGGAGCCCCTCGAGGTTCCGAACCTTCTTGCGCTGCAGACCGAGAGCTTTGACTGGCTGCTCGGCAATGACGCGTGGAAGGCTCGTGTCGAGGCGGCTCTGGAAAGCGGACAGAACGTCCCCACCAAGTCCGGTCTGGAAGAGATCTTCGAGGAGATCTCCCCGATCGAGGACTTCTCCGGGTCGATGTCCCTGACGTTCCGCGACCACCGCTTCGAGCCTCCCAAGAACTCGATCGACGAGTGCAAGGAGCGCGACTTCACGTACGCCGCCCCGCTCTTCGTCACCGCTGAGTTCACCAACAACGAGACCGGCGAGATCAAGTCCCAGACGGTCTTCATGGGCGACTTCCCGCTCATGACGAACAAGGGCACCTTCGTCATCAACGGCACCGAGCGTGTCGTGGTGTCGCAGCTCGTCCGCTCGCCCGGTGTCTACTTCGACTCCTCCATCGACAAGACGTCCGACAAGGACATCTTCTCGGCCAAGGTCATCCCGTCCCGTGGTGCCTGGCTCGAGATGGAGATCGACAAGCGCGACATGGTCGGTGTGCGCATCGACCGCAAGCGCAAGCAGTCCGTCACCGTCCTCCTCAAGGCCCTCGGTTGGACGACCGAGCAGATCCTCGAGGAGTTCGGCGAGTACGAGTCCATGCGCGCCACCCTGGAGAAGGACCACACCCAGGGTCAGGACGACGCGCTGCTCGACATCTACCGCAAGCTGCGTCCGGGTGAGCCCCCGACCCGCGAGGCCGCGCAGACGCTGCTCGAGAACCTCTACTTCAACCCGAAGCGCTACGACCTCGCGAAGGTCGGCCGCTACAAGGTGAACAAGAAGCTCGGCGCGGACGAGCCGCTGGACGCTGGCGTGCTCACCACCGACGACATCATCGCCACCATCAAGTACCTGGTGAAGCTGCACGCCGGTGAGACCGAGACGACCGGCGAGTCCGGCCGCGAGATCATCGTCGAGACCGACGACATCGATCACTTCGGCAACCGTCGTATCCGTAACGTCGGTGAGCTGATCCAGAACCAGGTCCGTACGGGTCTCGCCCGTATGGAGCGCGTCGTGCGCGAGCGCATGACCACCCAGGACGTCGAGGCGATCACGCCGCAGACCCTGATCAACATCCGGCCGGTCGTCGCCTCCATCAAGGAGTTCTTCGGCACCAGCCAGCTGTCCCAGTTCATGGACCAGAACAACCCGCTGTCGGGGCTGACGCACAAGCGTCGTCTGAACGCCCTCGGCCCGGGTGGTCTCTCCCGTGAGCGGGCCGGCTTCGAGGTCCGAGACGTGCACCCGTCTCACTACGGCCGCATGTGCCCGATCGAGACGCCCGAAGGCCCGAACATCGGTCTGATCGGTTCGCTCGCCTCGTACGGTCGCATCAACGCGTTCGGCTTCATCGAGACGCCGTACCGCAAGGTCGTCGACGGTGTCGTCGGCGACGACGTCGACTACCTCACGGCCGACGAGGAAGACCGCTTCGTCATCGCGCAGGCCAACGCGCCGCTGACCGACGAGCTCCGGTTCGCCGAGGCCCGCGTGCTGGTCCGCCGCCGCGGCGGCGAGGTCGACTACGTCCCCGGTGACGACGTCGACTACATGGACGTCTCGCCGCGCCAGATGGTGTCGGTCGCGACCGCCATGATCCCCTTCCTCGAGCACGACGACGCCAACCGCGCGCTCATGGGCGCGAACATGATGCGTCAGGCGGTGCCGCTGATTAAGTCCGAGGCGCCGCTCGTCGGCACCGGCATGGAGTACCGCTGCGCCACCGACGCCGGTGACGTGATCAAGGCCGAGAAGCCGGGTGTGGTCCAGGAGGTCTCCGCGGACTACGTCACCGTCACCAACGACGACGGCACGTACACCACGTACCGCATCGCCAAGTTCTCGCGCTCGAACCAGGGCACCTCGGTCAACCAGAAGGTTGTCGTCGACGAGGGCGCCCGCGTGATCGAGGGCCAGGTCCTGGCCGACGGTCCCGCGACCGAAGAGGGCGAGATGGCCCTCGGCAAGAACCTGCTCGTGGCGTTCATGCCGTGGGAGGGTCACAACTACGAGGACGCGATCATCCTGTCGCAGCGCCTCGTGCAGGACGACGTCCTCTCCTCGATCCACATCGAGGAGCACGAGGTCGACGCCCGTGACACCAAGCTCGGCCCGGAGGAGATCACCCGGGACATCCCGAACGTCTCCGAGGAGGTCCTCGCCGACCTCGACGAGCGCGGCATCATCCGCATCGGCGCCGAGGTCATCGCCGGCGACATCCTCGTCGGCAAGGTCACGCCCAAGGGTGAGACCGAGCTGACCCCGGAGGAGCGTCTGCTCCGCGCGATCTTCGGTGAGAAGGCGCGCGAGGTCCGTGACACCTCCCTGAAGGTGCCGCACGGCGAGACCGGCAAGGTCATCGGCGTACGCGTCTTCGACCGTGAAGAGGGCGACGAGCTGCCGCCGGGCGTGAACCAGCTGGTTCGTGTCTACGTGGCGCAGAAGCGCAAGATCACGGACGGTGACAAGCTCGCCGGCCGTCACGGCAACAAGGGTGTTATCTCGAAGATCCTTCCGATCGAGGACATGCCGTTCCTCGAGGACGGAACTCCGGTCGACATCATCCTCAACCCGCTGGGTGTGCCGTCCCGAATGAACCCGGGACAGGTCCTGGAGATCCACCTCGGCTGGCTCGCCAGCCGCGGCTGGGACGTCTCCGGCCTCGCGGACGAGTGGGCGCAGCGCCTGCAGGCCATCGGTGCCGACCAGGTCCAGCCCGGTACGAACGTCGCCACCCCCGTCTTCGACGGTGCGCGTGAGGACGAGCTCGCCGGTCTGCTGCAGCACACCATCCCGAACCGCGACGGCGAGCGCATGGTGCTCCCGTCCGGCAAGGCGCAGCTGTTCGACGGCCGCTCCGGCGAGCCGTTCCCGGACCCGATCTCGGTCGGGTACATGTACATCCTCAAGCTGCACCACCTGGTCGACGACAAGCTGCACGCCCGCTCGACCGGTCCGTACTCGATGATCACCCAGCAGCCGCTGGGTGGTAAGGCTCAGTTCGGTGGTCAGCGCTTCGGTGAGATGGAGGTGTGGGCGCTCGAGGCTTACGGCGCCGCCTACGCCCTCCAGGAGCTGCTGACGATCAAGTCCGACGACGTCACCGGCCGCGTGAAGGTCTACGAGGCCATCGTCAAGGGCGAGAACATCCCCGAGCCCGGCATTCCCGAGTCCTTCAAGGTGCTCATCAAGGAAATGCAGTCGCTCTGCCTCAACGTGGAGGTGCTGTCCTCGGACGGCATGTCCATCGAGATGCGTGACACCGACGAGGACGTCTTCCGCGCGGCGGAGGAGCTCGGTATCGACCTGTCCCGGCGCGAGCCGAGCAGCGTCGAAGAGGTCTGACGGGTCTGGCCGGGACCTCCCAGTGAGGTCCCGGCCCCGCCCCGGACCCGTACAGACCATGATTGAGACACGACCCCGAAAGAGGGATTGACGACAAGTGCTCGACGTCAACTTCTTCGACGAGCTGCGGATCGGCCTTGCCACCGCGGACGACATCCGACAGTGGTCGCACGGCGAGGTCAAGAAGCCGGAGACCATCAACTACCGCACCCTGAAGCCCGAAAAGGACGGACTCTTCTGCGAGAAGATCTTCGGTCCGACCCGGGACTGGGAGTGCTACTGCGGCAAGTACAAGCGTGTCCGCTTCAAGGGCATCATCTGTGAGCGCTGTGGCGTCGAGGTCACGCGCGCCAAGGTGCGCCGTGAGCGGATGGGCCACATTGAGCTGGCCGCTCCCGTCACGCACATCTGGTACTTCAAGGGCGTCCCGTCGCGCCTGGGCTACCTCCTCGACCTCGCCCCGAAGGACCTCGAGAAGGTCATCTACTTCGCGGCGTACATGATCACGTTCGTGGACGAGGAGCGTCGTACCCGCGACCTGCCGTCCCTGGAGGCGCACGTCTCCGTCGAGCGTCAGCAGATCGAGAACCGTCGCGACTCCGACCTGGAGGCCCGCGCCAAGAAGCTCGAGACCGACCTGGCCGAGCTCGAGGCCGAGGGTGCCAAGGCCGACGTGCGCCGCAAGGTGCGCGAGGGCGCCGAGCGCGAGATGAAGCAGCTGCGCGACCGCGCCCAGCGCGAGATCGACCGTCTCGACGAGGTGTGGAACCGCTTCAAGAACCTCAAGGTCCAGGACCTCGAGGGCGACGAGCTGCTCTACCGCGAGCTGCGTGACCGCTTCGGCACGTACTTCGACGGCTCCATGGGTGCCGCTGCCCTGCAGAAGCGCCTGGAGTCCTTCGACCTCGACGAGGAGGCCGAGCGCCTCCGCGAGATCATCCGTACCGGCAAGGGCCAGAAGAAGACCCGTGCGCTCAAGCGTCTCAAGGTCGTCTCCGCGTTCCTGCAGACCAGCAACAGCCCCAAGGGCATGGTTCTGGACTGCGTGCCGGTCATCCCGCCGGACCTGCGTCCGATGGTGCAGCTGGACGGTGGCCGCTTCGCGACCTCCGACCTGAACGACCTGTACCGCCGCGTGATCAACCGCAACAACCGTCTGAAGCGCCTGCTCGACCTGGGTGCTCCGGAGATCATCGTCAACAACGAGAAGCGCATGCTTCAGGAGGCTGTTGACGCCCTCTTCGACAACGGTCGTCGTGGTCGCCCGGTCACGGGTCCCGGCAACCGCCCGCTGAAGTCCCTCAGCGACATGCTGAAGGGTAAGCAGGGTCGATTCCGTCAGAACCTGCTCGGTAAGCGTGTGGACTACTCCGCGCGTTCCGTGATCGTCGTCGGTCCGCAGCTGAAGCTGCACCAGTGTGGTCTGCCCAAGGCCATGGCGCTGGAGCTCTTCAAGCCGTTCGTGATGAAGCGCCTGGTCGACCTGAACCACGCGCAGAACATCAAGAGCGCCAAGCGGATGGTCGAGCGCGGCCGCACGGTCGTGTACGACGTCCTCGAAGAGGTCATCGCCGAGCACCCGGTTCTGCTGAACCGTGCGCCCACGCTGCACCGCCTCGGCATCCAGGCCTTCGAGCCGCAGCTGGTCGAGGGCAAGGCCATCCAGATCCACCCGCTCGTCTGCACCGCGTTCAACGCGGACTTCGACGGTGACCAGATGGCCGTCCACCTGCCGCTCTCCGCGGAGGCGCAGGCCGAGGCCCGCATCCTGATGCTGTCCTCGAACAACATCCTCAAGCCGGCCGACGGCCGTCCGGTCACCATGCCGACCCAGGACATGGTGCTCGGCCTCTTCTTCCTCACCACGGACGAAGAGGAGCGCGAGGTCAAGGGCGAGGGCCGTTCGTTCGGTTCCACGGCCGAGGCGATCATGGCGTTCGACGCCCGTGAGCTCTCGCTGCAGGCGAAGGTCGACATCCGCTTCCCGGTGGGCACCATCCCGCCGCGCGGCTGGACCCCGCCGGCCGTCGAGGAGGGCGAGCAGGAGTACCAGCAGGGTGACAGCTTCCGGCTGCGTACGACCCTGGGCCGCGCGCTCTTCAACGAGCTGCTGCCCGAGGACTACCCGTTCGTCGACTACTCGGTCGGCAAGAAGCAGCTCTCCGAGATCGTCAACGACCTCGCCGAGCGCTACCCCAAGGTCATCGTGGCGGCGACGCTCGACAACCTGAAGGCGGCGGGCTTCTACTGGGCGACCCGTTCCGGTGTCACCGTGGCCATCTCCGACGTCGTGGTCCCCGAGGCCAAGAAGGCGATCGTCGCGGGCTACGAGGCGCAGGACGAGAAGGTCCAGAAGCAGTACGAGCGCGGTCTGATCACCAAGGACGAGCGCACGCAGGAGCTCATCGCGATCTGGACCAAGGCGACCAACGAGGTTGCCGAGGCGATGAACGCGAACTTCCCCAAGACCAACCCCATCTTCATGATGGTTGACTCGGGTGCCCGAGGAAACATGATGCAGATGCGGCAGATCGCCGGTATGCGTGGTCTGGTGTCGAACGCGAAGAACGAGACCATCCCGCGTCCGATCAAGGCGTCCTTCCGTGAGGGCCTGTCCGTGCTGGAGTACTTCATCTCCACGCACGGTGCCCGTAAGGGTCTCGCGGACACCGCCCTTCGTACCGCCGACTCCGGTTACCTCACCCGTCGTCTGGTCGACGTCTCGCAGGACGTCATCATTCGCGAGGAGGACTGTGGCACCGAGCGCGGTCTGAAGCTGGCGATCGCGGTCAAGGGCGAGGACGGTGTGCTCCGCAAGACGGAGAACGTCGAGACCTCGGTGTACGCCCGCATGCTGGCCGAGGACGTCGTCATCGACGGCAAGGTCATCGCGCCGGCCAACGTCGACCTCGGTGACGTGCTCATCGACGCCCTGGTCGCCAACGGCGTCGAGGAGGTCAAGACCCGCTCGGTCCTGACCTGTGAGTCGGCGGTCGGCACCTGTGCCTTCTGCTACGGCCGTTCGCTCGCCACCGGCAAGCTGGTCGACATCGGTGAGGCGGTCGGCATCATCGCCGCCCAGTCCATCGGTGAGCCCGGTACCCAGCTGACGATGCGTACCTTCCACACCGGTGGTGTGGCCGGTGACGACATCACCCAGGGTCTGCCCCGTGTCGTCGAGCTCTTCGAGGCTCGTACGCCGAAGGGTGTCGCCCCGATCTCCGAGGCCGCGGGCCGTGTCCGCATCGAGGAGACCGAGAAGACCAAGAAGATCGTCGTCACCCCGGACGACGGCAGCGACGAGACGGCGTTCCCGATCTCGAAGCGTGCCAAGGTCCTGGTGCGCGAGGGTGACCACGTCGAGGTGGGCCAGAAGCTCACCTTCGGTGCCACCAACCCGCACGACGTGCTGCGGATCCTCGGTCAGCGCGCGGTCCAGGTCCACCTGGTCGGCGAAGTCCAGAAGGTCTACAACTCGCAGGGTGTGTCGATCCACGACAAGCACATCGAGATCATCATCCGGCAGATGCTGCGCCGTGTGACGATCATCGAGTCCGGCGATGCGGAGCTGCTGCCGGGCGAGCTCGTCGAGCGCTCGAAGTTCGAGACCGAGAACCGTCGTGTCGTGACGGAAGGCGGCCACCCGGCCTCCGGCCGTCCGCAGCTGATGGGTATCACCAAGGCCTCGCTGGCGACGGAGTCCTGGCTGTCGGCCGCCTCCTTCCAGGAGACGACCCGAGTCCTGACGGATGCGGCGATCAACGCCAAGTCCGACAGCCTCATCGGCCTCAAGGAGAACGTCATCATCGGTAAGCTCATCCCGGCCGGTACGGGTCTTTCCCGCTACCGCAACATCCGGGTGGAGCCCACCGAGGAGGCCAAGGCCGCGATGTACTCGGCCGTCGGCTACGACGACATCGATTACTCCCCGTTCGGCACGGGCTCCGGCCAGGCCGTTCCGCTGGAGGACTACGACTACGGGCCGTACAACCAGTAAGGCCTGGGTTTGTTGAAGGGCGGTCACCTCGCTTTGCGCGGGGTGATCGCCCTTCGGCGTTTTCCGACCGGACCCGTCACAGGTACGGGCGCAGACGGTGGATGCGGGTCGGGTAGTCGGGGTGCGTGGAGAGCAGCTGGTCCAGGAGCCTGGGTGCGGCGTGCCTGTGCCCGGATGCGGCCATGGCCTGCCGTTTGGCTTCGGTCTCGGTCGCGTACATGGCCTGCAGTACCTGGGCCAGCATGGGGGCGAACCCGAGCGCGGCGGCGTGCTGGTCCGCGCGGAGCTCTGCCCGTCGGCCGACGGCGGCGATCAGATACGGGGTGACGAGCAGCAACAGCGGCAGCCCGTACAGGCGGGTGATCGTGGTGTAGCTGACGACGCAGATCACGAACACCAGCGCCACTGTCGCCACCCAGGAGAAGTAGTTGGTGAACGCCAGGGCGTAGGCGACGACCAGTCGGATCGCGTACCAGGCGGCACGTCCCGGCAGCGCGTACCAGTAGCCGAGCAGCGAGACCCAGACGTGGCCACCGGTGTGATGGCCCAGCTCGTGGGCGAGTACGGCGGCGAGCTGCGAGCTCGGCAGCCGGTCGAGTGCGAACCGGGTGACCCCGACGATGTGACCGCCTGCGGCATAGGCGTTGAGGTCGTCGCTGTCCTCGACCCAGAGTTCGTACGCCCGGCCGTCGACGCCCGCGCGTGCGGTCACCTCGCGCCAGACGGGAGCGAGACGCGCGTACTCCTCGGGCATCGGACGCTGCAGCCGCAGCAGGTATCGGGCGAAGAAGTCCTCCGTGGGGCGGTGGAAGACCATGGCCCCGGACAGCAGCCAGACCAGCGGCACGATCCAGAACGGAATGCCCAGCCAGGCATCGAGACCACCGGATATCAGGAGCAGGACCAACAGGCTCATGAGCGTGCCGGGCAGGTGCAGGAGAAGCCGGCCCAGGGCCGTGGCGTCGAGCCCGCGCTGATGTGCGGTGAAGTGGAGACGGCCGCCGCGGTGGTGGTAATCGAGGTCGTCGGGGGCGGACGCGTCGTCGTCAGGGGGTTCGGGCTGTTGTGGGAAGTGTGGTCGGGCCATGGTCAGCCTCCGGGAAGCGGGATGGTCAGCCGATGAGAAGGGATCCGGGGAGCAGCACCGCGGCGATGGTGAAGGCGATCAGGCCCGTGCGCACCCATTGGTGCTTGCGCAGGGCGATACGGCTGGTCGCGGCCAGAGCCGCGATCGCGTCGGCCGTCGGATCGCGTTCGGTGTCGGCCAGTGCTTCTGCCAAGTGGCCGCTGCGTACGGCCTGTTGGATGTCTCCGAAGTGCGACAAGGGGGCGCCCGGTGTCCATCTGCTCGTGCCGTAGCGCGGCAGGACGGCCATGAGGAGCGCGAGCAGCGTCAGGGCGAGGGCGAAAACCCCCGACCACCACGTCGAACTGGCGGGGACGGAGAGGGCGGCAGGGGTCCACTCGCGTCGGGCGAGCAGACCGCTGAAGACGCCCGTCATCACGCCGAGAGCCGCCACCAGCACCGCGGCCTTGGCGTCCGCGCGGGCGATCTCGGTGCGCAGATCGGCGAGAAGGCGTTCGGCCGCCCTGGCTCCGGGCGTGGCGTCGGACGCCAGGGGAGCGCGGGCGCGGGCGCCGGTCACGGGGCGAGGTCCTCTTGCTCGTCGCCGTCGCGCTGCGGTGGTGGTGCGCTCGGTGAGCTGCCGTAGCCCGGGGGCGGTTGCCAGCCGGGGAAGGTGCCGGTCTGCTCTGCGGGTGCGGGTGCGGGTGCGGGTGCGGGTGCGGGTGCGGGTGCCTGGTCTGCTGCTGTCTCCGTGCCCGACACCTCGTTCGAGTGCGCCGATTGCGGGGTGTCGTGAGCCGGGTCGGCCTTGATGAGTCGCGACTCCGGCGACGTGGGCGCCGTCGGCGGCCGCGATGGCGACTGGTCTCGCGAGATTCCCGGCACCTGCTGGCTGAAGATCTTGTGTATGGCGTCCAGGGCCCGCCGCTTGGGCTCTTCCAGCTCGTAGTCCTCCGCGCTGTCGCCGCTGAGGAGTTCCCTTGCCAGCTCCAGCTCGGCGAGGACCAAGCGCAGTTGGTCCTCGCGCATGCTGTCGACGACGAGCCGTGAATCCTGGGGATTCTTGGCGAGGTGCATGGCCCAGGCCACCACACCCCCCTGCTCCAGATACCCCTGGTAGAACGCGATCTTCTCGGCCTCGAGCTGCCGGAGCTCCGCCTCGTGGCGGGCCCGCAACTGGTCCTGCTCCTGCTGCCAGGCCTGACGCTGGAGCGCGAGCTCGTGGTCGAGCCGTCCGTACTCCGTGGCCCGCACTGCCTGGAGCCTGTCCTGCTCGCGGGTCCGCCGGTCGAGCTCGATGTCGTACACCATGCCCTGCTGCTCGGTGCGTATCTGTTCGGCGGCGTCGTGGTCGATGGACTGGAGCCGCCGTTGGTGGTCGATGTTCTGCTGGTCGCGGCGCAGCCGCAGAGTCCAGATCACCTGCAGGCCCGCGGCCGTGCCGAGCGGTGCCTGGCCGGAGAGGGCGTGCAGCAGTTGTCGCTCGGCGCGCGCACTGTCGTGGATGGCGAACCGGCGTGTGAGGGGCCGAGCGGCCTGCTGCAGTTCGCCGAGAAGCAGGGCCGGTACATCCCGGTGGCCGCTCCTGACGAAGTCGGCTGGGGCGACGACCTGCCACGACAGGTCGACCGCGGCGATGAATTCGAAGGCGTCGTTGTCGCTGGGCAGGGGGATCTCGGCCTGGTGAGGGTGGACGCCCATGTCCACCTCGTACACCGATGTGTAGCGCTTCGCCGCCACCTCTCCGCGGCTCGGGCGCAGGGGCGGCAGATAGGCCTCGTATCCGCCCTTGGAAGTCGAGAAGACCAGGGCGTGATCGATCCGGGTCAGCGCCTTGCGGGCGAATCCGAACCGCGAGAGCTGCCGGACGGTGATGACGGGATCGATCAGGGACGTGTGCCGGTCGGCTGGTTGATCCCAGTCCGGCGGACGGCGGAAGTCGGGCATGACGTCTCCTTGAGGGGTTCCTGTCCTTGAGGGGTTCCTGCGGGCGGTGTGGTGGCCCGTGGCTCAGCGACGGTTCGGCAGAACAGTCAGCAGACGGGCCGCGACGACAGGCGGGGCGGAGCCGTCCTCGCCGCGCACGGTGCGCAGGAGGTGGCTCAGGCGCTGGTACTCGGAGGCTGTCGTGACCAGGGCCGGGAGCAGGCCGGCAAGCGCCCACTCCGTCGCCGGATCGTGGTCGGCGGCGCGTACCCAGTCACCCAGCTCCTCCAGCGCGGCCCTCGTGTGCCTGCGATCTTCGAGCGCCGAACGCCAGAGCCGTGCGATTCCGCCGGCCGCGCGGCCTCCGTCGGCCGCCGAGGTGGCGTACCAGTCGAGGATCAGTGGCCGTCCGTCGCGCGCGTCGTCCTTCCGGCGTGCGCACGCGCTGAGAAAGCCGCGCAGGGCGAGATCGTGTACCGCACGGTCCTGATCCAGTCGGTGCAGCAGCTCGACGAGGACCTGCTCGCCGGCCGGTGAGAGCAGCAGCAGCTCCACGGACTGCGCGAGCTGTTTCACCATGACCTCGTCGATGTCTTCCTCCTCGCCGTCCTCGTCGAAGAGGGGTTCGTACTCCTTGCGTGCGGCGCTCCGCAGAGCGGCGAGAGTCTGTTCCGGCCGCTCCGCGCCGATCAGGCCGTACGCACGGATGGCCACCCAGCGCATCGCGGGATCCTCGCTCTCGCACCAGGAGCCGAGGATGCTCGGAATGTTGGGCGCCTCCAGGAGGTGCGCGAGCGTCAGTGAGTTGACCGCGACGAGACGGCGGCGGAACAGATGGGACGTCGCCCATGGCTCGATGATCAGAGCCATGGTGGAGGGCAGATCCGCGTACGCGAGAACGGCGACGGTGGACGCCGCGCGGGTGCGCACCAGGGGCCTTGCGTCACCGGCGAGCCGCTGGAGCCAGCGCACGAGTGCGGGCCTCGCCGAGGGGTGCCCGGTCCACACCTCGCGCAGCAGGACCAGCGAGACCCGGTTGTCGAGGAACGCGGCCTTGGACTGTGTGACCGGCCCCCACTCCGTGTTCTCTTCCTCCAGATACCCCTTGGCGCGGGCGAGTTGGAGTCGCTTGACGATATGGGTGCCGAAGACGGGGACCCGCGGCTGCAGAGCCGAGTCCGCGGTGTCCTGCAGGTAGGCGTAGAGCAGGTCGCTCAGTTCGGCCGTGAGTGCGTAGGGGCCTCCGTCGAAGGCGGCCAGAGCGATGAGGAACGCCTTGTCCCGGAGCGGAATCAGCTCCTCGTTCTCGTCGAACCACTCCTGGACCTGGCTTTCCAGGGTGAACAGCGAGAAGGTTCCGACGGCTTCTTCGGTGACTTCCCCGTCCGCATACCGCTTGAGGTGCTTCGCGAAGGACGCCACTTCGCG
Source organism: Streptomyces sp. NPDC041068 (assembly GCF_040647455.1). Lineage (NCBI taxonomy): Bacteria > Bacillati > Actinomycetota > Actinomycetes > Kitasatosporales > Streptomycetaceae > Streptomyces > Streptomyces sp. NPDC041068. The sequence continues at coordinate 380,281 of NZ_JBEZCG010000007.1, read as the reverse complement.
CAGCTGGTGGTCGCGCTCCAGGAAGGTGGAGACAGCGGGCAGCGCCAGCAGCCGGTCCGTGGTCGCCTCACCGGTCAGCTCCAGCAGGTGCCTCTTCAGTACGTCGGCGGGGCTCGGCGGCTTCCATTCGACGGCGGAGATGTCCTCCAGGGCGGCCACAGGGCCGACGGTGATGACCAAGTACGCGTCTTCCTCCGCCAGTTGGCCGCGCGCGGCGAGGAGATGCGGTTCCCGGAGCGGTTGGTCGCGGCGGGTGGTCAGATCGCACAGCACGTATCCCTTGGCCGGGTGCTGGCCGTCGCCGAGCTGCTCGACGAGCTGTGCGGGTGTGGTGTCGCGGACGAGGGAGCGGATCGGGGAGGCACCCAGACGACGGAGCAGCATCAGGGCGGCGGTCCGGCGCCCGGTGTAGTGCGGACCGGACAGTACGACGACCCTCTCCGTGCGCAGCCGCGACAGGAGGCTCTCGAAGCGGGACTCGTCGGTCACGAAGTACGGGGCGAGGCGGTCCAGTGTCGACGACGGCACCTCGCCGGAGCCGTGGCTCGTGGTGGAGACCCCGAAGCGGTAGATCTCCGTTTTGCTGCCCATGATGACGTCGCCCGCGACCAGGCCGCCGCTCACACCGTGCTGGTCACCCGCGACCAGGCTGCCGCCGAAGCGCGCGTTGTCACCGACGCCCATCGCCTTGGGGCTGTGGTCGACCAAGTCCCTGCGGGCGGACCACGCGTCCTGCGGCCGGTCGTGCTCTTCCTGTTTGTCCTCCGCCTCAGCGGCCTCGGGGCCTGTCTGCTGCGGGCTGTCGGCGGCGTCCTTGTCGCTCGCCTGCTGCCGTGGGCCGGCTGCTCCCTGGCGGGGGCCCGGCTCGCCCGCGCTCACTCCCGCTCACCGCGCCCGGCAGTGCCGCCGCCTCCGAGGTGCACGTCGCCGTGGACCGTGCCGTTTCCGGACACGCCGTGCTGGTCGCCTGCCACGTAGCTGCCGCCGAAGGAGGCATTGCTGAGATCGACGGGGCTTGGAGGCGTGGCCCTGGTGCCTGCCGCGGGGGCCGGTGCCGCGCCGTCCTCCGGCTCGCTCGTCCCGTCGGGGCCCTCCATGTCCCTCGGTGTGGGCCCGTGCAGCCAGGCCTGCAGCGGCCCGTTCTTGCTCCGCACGGTGATGGCGTGGAACTGGTCCTTGGGGACACCCGGGTAGTCGTGCTGGACGATCCCGTGGTGCACGCTCTCCGAGACGCACAGGACGAAGTCGTCGGGGCGTTCGCGCAGAGCCAGGCGCAGCACGTCGGCGTCGAGCAGTCGGCAGGCGTGGTTGAGGTCGGCCCCCACCCAGCCGTCGAGCTCGTCGACGGCGACGTATCCCGTGGCGAGTACGGCCCGCAGTCTGATCTGCGCGGACTTCGAAGCCATCCGGTTCACGGCGCGCAGCTCCGTGGGTGCCTCGGTCAGCAGGGCCCGCAGAAGCGCTGTCACCGACGCACTGGCGTCGATCAGCTCCATCACCGAGTCGCCCCGGTCGGCCCGCAGCCGCCGGGTCTCGTCGATGCCCGAGCTCTCCAGGACGCGGTCGGTGATGTTGTAGAGCATGCGTCGCAGGTACGCCTGCTCGACGTTGTCCCGGTCGCTGTACTTCTCGATGTCGAGCAGAAGGATCGTCCGGCTCACGGGGTCGGTCATGGCCACCTCTCAAGTGGGCAGTCGTGTCAGGCAGCAGCTTGGCGACGACGGGACCGTGGCCGTGAGGGCAGATGACGCACTGGAACTGTGACCGTGTGCACAGAACCGCGCTGTCGGCGCCGAACGCCGAGAGGAGTCAGAGGTCCGGGTGTTCGGCGCGTGCGATCCGGCGCAGGATGTCCGGTCGGACGATCAGCAGCGCCCTGCGCCCGGTCACCACCACCTCGCGCGTGCGCAGCTCCTTCAGGAGGCGCTGGACCATTTCACGGGACGCGCCGACGGAGCCCGCGAGCTCCTGCTTGCTCAGGGGCACGGAGAGCTCGATGCCCTCGTCGGTACGGCGCCCATGGGTGCGGGCCAGGTCGAGCAGCAGAACGGCGAACCGCTCCCGCACGCTCATCGAGGCGAACTCGAGGCGCCGCCGGTCGGCGGCGCGGGTGCGGTCGGACGTGAGGCCCAGAAGAGCGAACGAAACGGCGGGGGAGTGGGCCAGGAAGTCGGTGAAGGCCTCGCGCTCCACCGCCAGGGCGAGGACCTCCTCCAGAGCCGTCACGGTCGCCGACCGCGGTCGGCCGGTGAGCGCGGCGGACTCCCCGATGATGTCGCCGGGACCCCGCAGGGCGAGCAGGGCCTCGTACCCGTTGGGCGCGGCAGCGGTCACCTTGGACCAGCCCTGCACGATCAACAGGACGTGGGACGACGGCTCGCGTTCGTGCAGGAGCACGACGCGTGGCCCGAAGCGCAGTTCGTGCCCCAGGGCCAGCAACGCGGAGCGGTCCTCGCTCTCCAGCCTCGCGAGGAAGGGCACCTGGTCGTCCAGCCCTCCGCCCGGTAAGCGCGCTCCCGCCATGGGCCCTCCTTGATCGTCACTCAACGGACAGATCAAGGTACTGACTGTGTGCATGACATTAAACGTCGGGTCGGGAGCGAAAAGCCCGGCGTGTCGTGGCCCATCGCATTTGTTTTGACCGAACCCGATGAGGTAGGTACGCTCAGACCTTGTGCCTGGGGTGTGCCTGGGCTCGCGCGCGTGTCCTCAACCGCATCGTGAGTCCGAGAACGGCCACCGTAATCTGCGCCCCTTTCCGCCTTGTGGTGGGAGTCTGCAGCATTCGACACACCCGACCGCGTGGGTCGGCGAAGTTCCGGGTTAGCTTTACTATTCGGCACACAGAAACCGGAGAAGTAGTGCCTACGATCCAGCAGCTGGTCCGCAAGGGCCGGCAGGACAAGGTCGAGAAGAACAAGACGCCCGCACTCGAGGGTTCGCCCCAGCGCCGTGGCGTCTGCACGCGTGTGTTCACGACCACCCCGAAGAAGCCGAACTCGGCCCTCCGTAAGGTCGCGCGTGTGCGTCTGACCTCCGGGATCGAGGTCACGGCCTACATTCCGGGTGAGGGACACAACCTGCAGGAGCACTCCATCGTGCTCGTGCGTGGTGGCCGTGTGAAGGACCTGCCTGGTGTTCGCTACAAGATCATCCGCGGTTCCCTCGACACCCAGGGTGTCAAGAACCGCAAGCAGGCCCGCAGCCGCTACGGCGCCAAGAAGGAGAAGTAAGAATGCCTCGTAAGGGCCCCGCCCCGAAGCGCCCGGTCATCATCGACCCGGTCTACGGTTCTCCTCTGGTGACCTCCCTCATCAACAAGGTGCTGCTGAACGGCAAGCGCTCCACCGCCGAGCGCATCGTGTACGGCGCCATGGAGGGCCTGCGCGAGAAGACCGGCAACGACCCGGTCATCACGCTGAAGCGCGCGCTTGAGAACATCAAGCCGACCCTCGAGGTCAAGTCCCGCCGCGTCGGTGGTGCGACCTACCAGGTTCCGATCGAGGTCAAGCCCGGTCGTGCCAACACGCTGGCCCTGCGCTGGCTGGTGGGTTACTCCCGCGCCCGTCGCGAGAAGACCATGACCGAGCGTCTGCTCAACGAGCTCCTCGACGCCTCCAACGGCCTCGGTGCCGCTGTGAAGAAGCGCGAGGACACCCACAAGATGGCCGAGTCCAACAAGGCCTTCGCGCACTACCGCTGGTAGTCGCTACCCACATCGAGACCGAGAGAAGACTGAGCCGACATGGCTACCACTTCACTTGACCTGGCCAAGGTGCGCAACATCGGCATCATGGCCCACATCGACGCGGGCAAGACGACGACCACCGAGCGGATCCTGTTCTACACCGGTGTGTCGTACAAGATCGGTGAGGTCCACGACGGCGCCGCCACGATGGACTGGATGGAGCAGGAGCAGGAGCGTGGCATCACGATCACCTCTGCTGCCACCACCTGTCACTGGCCGCTGAACGACGTCGACCACACCATCAACATCATCGACACCCCGGGCCACGTCGACTTCACCGTCGAGGTGGAGCGTTCGCTCCGCGTGCTCGACGGTGCCGTGACGGTGTTCGACGGCGTCGCCGGCGTTGAGCCCCAGTCCGAGACCGTGTGGCGTCAGGCGGACCGCTACGGCGTCCCGCGCATCTGCTTCGTCAACAAGCTCGACCGTACGGGTGCCGAGTTCCACCGCTGCGTCGACATGATCGTCGACCGCCTCGGTGCGACCCCGCTGGTCATGCAGCTGCCCATCGGTGCAGAGGCTGACTTCAAGGGTGTCGTCGACCTCGTCACGATGAAGGCCTTCGTCTGGTCCGCCGAGACCAAGATGGGCGAGGCCTACGACATCGTCGACATCCCCGACACGCACACCGAGGCTGCCGAGGAGTACCGCGGCAAGCTGCTCGAGGCCGTCGCGGAGAACGACGAAGAGATGATGGAGCTGTACCTCGAGGGCCAGGAGCCCTCCGAGGAGCAGCTGTACGCGGCGATCCGTCGCATCACCATCGCCTCCGGCAAGGGCGGCGACACCACCGTCACCCCCGTCTTCTGCGGTACCGCGTTCAAGAACAAGGGCGTCCAGCCCCTGCTCGACGCGGTCGTGCGCTACCTGCCGTCCCCCCTGGACGTCGAGGCCATCGAGGGCCACGACGTGAAGGACCCGGAGACGGTCGTCAAGCGCAAGCCGTCCGACGACGAGCCGCTGTCGGCCCTCGCGTTCAAGATCGCGAGCGACCCGCACCTCGGCAAGCTCACCTTCGTCCGGATCTACTCCGGTCGCCTGGACTCCGGCACCGCGGTGCTGAACTCCGTCAAGGGCAAGAAGGAGCGCATCGGCAAGATCTACCGCATGCACGCGAACAAGCGTGAGGAGATCGAGTCGGTGGGCGCCGGTGACATCGTCGCCGTCATGGGTCTGAAGCAGACCACCACGGGTGAGACGCTCTGTGACGACAAGCAGCCGGTGATCCTGGAGTCCATGGACTTCCCGGCGCCGGTCATCCAGGTCGCCATCGAGCCGAAGTCCAAGGGCGACCAGGAGAAGCTGGGTGTCGCCATCCAGCGCCTCTCGGAGGAGGACCCCTCCTTCCAGGTCCACTCGGACGAGGAGACCGGCCAGACCATCATCGGTGGTATGGGCGAGCTTCACCTCGAGGTGCTCGTCGACCGCATGAAGCGCGAGTTCCGCGTCGAGGCGAACGTCGGCAAGCCGCAGGTGGCGTACCGCGAGACGATCCGCAAGGCCGTCGAGCGCGTCGACTACACCCACAAGAAGCAGACCGGTGGTACCGGTCAGTTCGCGAAGGTGCAGATCGCCATCGAGCCCATCGAGGGCGGCGACGCGTCGTACGAGTTCGTGAACAAGGTCACCGGTGGCCGCATCCCCAAGGAGTACATCCCCTCGGTGGACGCGGGTGCTCAGGAGGCCATGCAGTTCGGCATCCTGGCCGGCTACGAGATGACGGGCGTCCGCGTCACGCTCATCGACGGCGCCTACCACGAGGTCGACTCCTCCGAGCTCGCCTTCAAGATCGCCGGTTCGCAGGCCTTCAAGGAGGCCGCGCGCAAGGCCAGCCCCGTGCTGCTCGAGCCGATGATGGCCGTCGAGGTCACCACGCCCGAGGACTACATGGGCGATGTCATCGGTGACATCAACTCCCGCCGTGGCCAGATCCAGGCCATGGAGGAGCGCAGCGGCGCTCGCGTCGTGAAGGGCCTCGTGCCCCTCTCGGAGATGTTCGGCTACGTCGGAGACCTCCGCAGCAAGACGTCGGGTCGCGCAAGCTACTCAATGCAGTTCGACTCCTACGCCGAGGTTCCGCGGAACGTCGCCGAGGAGATCATCGCGAAGGCCAAGGGCGAGTAACTCACCCGAGTTCACGCTTTAGGCTTGACACCATCCGCCGGGGTTCGACCCCGCAAGGAAAGAATCCCGGCGGCTGGCTTCCCAGCAAAGATCACCTGGCGCCGATGAAGCAAGGCGTACAGAACCACTCCACAGGAGGACCCAGTGGCGAAGGCGAAGTTCGAGCGGACTAAGCCGCACGTCAACATCGGCACCATCGGTCACATTGACCACGGTAAGACGACCCTCACGGCCGCCATTACCAAGGTGCTGCACGACGCGTACCCCGAGCTGAACGAGGCCTCGGCCTTCGACCAGATCGACAAGGCTCCCGAAGAGCGCCAGCGCGGTATCACGATCTCCATCGCGCACGTCGAGTACCAGACGGAGACGCGTCACTACGCCCACGTCGACTGCCCCGGTCACGCGGACTACATCAAGAACATGATCACGGGTGCCGCGCAGATGGACGGCGCCATCCTCGTGGTCGCCGCCACCGACGGCCCGATGCCGCAGACCAAGGAGCACGTGCTCCTGGCCCGCCAGGTCGGCGTTCCGTACATCGTCGTCGCCCTGAACAAGGCCGACATGGTGGACGACGAGGAGATCCTGGAGCTCGTCGAGCTCGAGGTCCGTGAGCTCCTCTCCGAGTACGAGTTCCCGGGCGACGACGTTCCGGTCGTCAAGGTCTCGGCGCTCAAGGCGCTCGAGGGCGACAAGGAGTGGGGCCAGTCGGTCCTGAACCTGATGAACGCCGTCGACGAGTCGATCCCGGAGCCGGAGCGCGACGTCGACAAGCCGTTCCTCATGCCGATCGAGGACGTCTTCACGATCACCGGTCGTGGCACCGTCGTCACCGGTCGTATCGAGCGCGGCATCCTCAAGGTCAACGAGACCGTCGACATCATCGGCATCAAGACCGAGAAGACCACCACCACGGTCACCGGCATCGAGATGTTCCGCAAGCTGCTCGACGAGGGTCAGGCCGGTGAGAACGTCGGTCTGCTCCTCCGTGGCATCAAGCGCGAGGACGTCGAGCGCGGCCAGGTCATCATCAAGCCCGGTTCGGTCACGCCGCACACCGAGTTCGAGGCCCAGGCCTACATCCTGTCGAAGGACGAGGGTGGCCGTCACACCCCGTTCTTCAACAACTACCGCCCGCAGTTCTACTTCCGCACCACGGACGTGACCGGCGTCGTGACCCTCCCCGAGGGCACCGAGATGGTCATGCCGGGTGACAACACTGAGATGACCGTTGAGCTCATCCAGCCCGTCGCCATGGAAGAGGGCCTGAAGTTCGCCATCCGTGAGGGTGGCCGGACCGTCGGCGCCGGCCAGGTCACCAAGATCAACAAGTAAGTTCGCTTGCTTGAAGATCGGGGAGACCCGGTCGCTCTGAACTGAGCGCAGCGAAGAGCCCCGTTCACCTCCGGGTGGGCGGGGCTCTTTGCGTACGCGATCTAGGTCGTGGCAGCTTGACAGTTCGCCCCGATTGGCCTTCGGCATCCCACGTATGGCACACTGTTCAGGTTGCTCGGTTGAGTGCCGATGCTGTGCGCCTCCCGCCGGGAGGACCGGAAGCGAGTCCCACAGTACTCGTCGCCCCATCTGCCAAACGGTCGTAAAAAGCCCGCAGGCAGCGCTGTGGCGGACGTACGGGAATCTTTCGGGAAGTGCAGTGCGGTGGCTCGGCCAGGCGCCCGGTGGGTTTCTTCCCCCGGACCCGCGGTCATCGAGGGCCGCAGCCCCTAGCAGGGAAATCCTTCGGGAGATCTGTGTGAGCGGGACTGCGACACGCCCGACCGCGTGGGTCGGAGGAAGTAGAAAAAAGGGCCTCCCGGGGGCCAGAGCGTTCGAGACGAAGGACTACTAAGTAGCCATGGCGGGACAGAAGATCCGCATCCGGCTCAAGGCCTACGACCACGAGGTCATCGACTCCTCGGCGAAGAAGATCGTCGAGACGGTGACGCGTACTGGTGCGTCGGTCGCGGGCCCGGTGCCGCTGCCCACTGAGAAGAACGTGTACTGCGTCATCAAGTCGCCGCACAAGTACAAGGACTCGCGCGAGCACTTCGAGATGCGCACGCACAAGCGCCTGATCGACATCCTCGACCCGACGCCCAAGACCGTTGACTCGCTGATGCGCCTGGACCTTCCGGCCGGCGTTGACATCGAGATCAAGCTCTGAAGGGCGCGAGAGAGATGACCAAGCAGATCAAGGGCATCCTGGGCGAGAAGCTCGGCATGACCCAGGTCTGGGACGAGAACAACCGTGTCGTCCCGGTGACCGTGGTCAAGGCCGGACCCTGCGTCGTTACCCAGGTCCGTACGAATGACAGCGACGGCTACGAGTCGGTCCAGATCGCCTTCGGCGAGATCGACCCGCGCAAGGTGAACAAGCCCCTCAAGGGCCACTTCGCCAAGGCCGACGTGACCCCCCGTCGCCACCTCGTCGAGATCCGTACCGCTGACGCCAGCGAGTACACCCTCGGCCAGGAGCTGACTGCCGAGACGTTCGAGGCCGGTATCAAGGTCGACGTCACCGGCAAGAGCAAGGGCAAGGGCTTCGCCGGTGTGATGAAGCGTCACAACTTCCACGGTGGCAAGGCCTCCCACGGTGCCCACCGCGTGCACCGCAAGCCCGGTTCCATCGGTGGCTGTGCCACCCCCGGCCGTGTCTTCAAGGGCATGCGCATGGCGGGTCGCATGGGCAACGAGCGGGTCACCACCCAGAACCTGACCGTCCACGCCGTTGACGCGGAGAAGGGCCTGCTGCTCATCAAGGGCGCGGTTCCTGGTCCGAACGGCGGCCTCGTCCTGGTCCGTACCGCGGCCAAGGGGGCCTGAGGTAACCCATGAGCACCATTGACATCCTTTCGCCGGCAGGCGACAAGACCGGGACGGTCGAGCTCCCCGCGGAGATCTTCGACGCCAAGGTCAGCATCCCGCTGATCCACCAGGTCGTCGTCGCGCAGCTGGCCGCGGCCCGTCAGGGCACGCACAAGACCAAGACCCGCGGCGAAGTCCGTGGTGGTGGCAAGAAGCCTTACCGCCAGAAGGGCACCGGCCGCGCGCGCCAGGGTTCGACCCGTGCGCCGCAGTTCGCCGGCGGTGGCGTCGTCCACGGCCCCGTGCCGCGCGACTACTCGCAGCGGACCCCGAAGAAGATGAAGGCCGCCGCCCTGCGCGGTGCCCTCACCGACCGGGCCCGCAACTCCCGCATCCACGTCGTCTCCGGCGTGGTCGAGGGCGAGATCTCCACGAAGGCCGCCAAGAGCCTGCTCGGCAAGGTCAGCGAGCGCAAGAACGTGCTCCTGGTCATCGAGCGCTCGGACGAGGCCTCGCTGCTCTCCGCCCGTAACCTGCCCCAGGTCCACATCCTGGAGCCGGGCCAGCTGAACACGTACGACGTGCTCGTCTCGGACGACGTGGTCTTCACCAAGGCCGCGTTCGAGTCCTTCGTGTCCGGCCCGAAGGCCACTGACACCGAAGGGAGCGAAGCCTGATGGCCATCCGTCACCAGAGCATCGCGTCCAAGGCTGCGAAGGCCGCCAAGGCCGCGCGCGTCGCCAAGGCGAAGCGCATCGCGACCGAGGGCAAGATCGCCGTTGAGCCCACCCCGCTGAGCAAGTCCTTCTCGGACCCGCGCGACGTCCTCGTCAAGCCGGTCGTCTCCGAGAAGTCGTACGCGCTGCTCGACGAGGGCAAGTACACGTTCATCGTGGCCCCGGGCGCCAACAAGACCCAGATCAAGCAGGCCGTCGAGGCGGTCTTCTCGGTCAAGGTCACCGGCGTCAACACGATCAACCGTCAGGGCAAGCGGAAGCGTACGCGCACCGGTTTCGGCAAGCGTGCCGACACCAAGCGCGCCATCGTGACCCTTGCTGAGGGCGACCGTATCGACATCTTCGGCCAGGCCTCCTAACGGAGCGCCCTGGTCCGAATATCGGACGAGGACTGAGAAATGGGAATCCGCAAGTACAAGCCGACTACGCCGGGCCGTCGTGGCTCCAGCGTTGCCGACTTCGTCGAGGTAACGCGGTCCACGCCGGAGAAGTCGCTGGTCCGCCCGCTGCACAGCAAGGGCGGCCGTAACAACGCCGGTCGGATCACGGTTCGCCACCAGGGTGGCGGACACAAGCGCGCCTACCGCGTGATCGACTTCCGTCGTCACGACAAGGACGGCGTGCCGGCCAAGGTCGCGCACATCGAGTACGACCCCAACCGCACCGCGCGCATCGCGCTGCTGCACTACGCGGACGGCGAGAAGCGCTACATCCTCGCCCCGCGCGGCACGCAGCAGGGTGACCGGATTGAGAGCGGCCCCGGTGCCGACATCAAGCCCGGCAACAACATGGCGCTGCGCAACATCCCGGTCGGTACGACCATCCACGCCATCGAGCTGCGGCCCGGCGGCGGCGCGAAGTTCGCCCGTTCCGCGGGTGCCTCCGTGCAGCTGCTCGCGAAGGAAGGCGCCATGGCGCACCTTCGTATGCCGTCCGGCGAGATCCGTCTCGTCGACGTGCGCTGCCGCGCCACCATCGGCGAGGTCGGCAACGCCGAGCAGTCGAACATCAACTGGGGCAAGGCCGGCCGCATGCGCTGGAAGGGCGTCCGCCCGACCGTGCGTGGTGTCGTCATGAACCCGGTTGACCACCCGCACGGTGGTGGTGAAGGCAAGACCTCCGGTGGTCGCCACCCGGTCTCGCCGTGGGGCAAGAAGGAGGGTCGTACTCGTGATCGCAACAAGGCGAGCAACAAGTACATCGTCCGCCGCCGCAAGTCGAACAAGAAGCGCTAGGAGCGGGTTTAGATGCCGCGCAGTCTCAAGAAGGGGCCCTTCGTCGACGACCACCTCGTGAAGAAGGTGGACGCCCAGAACGAAGCAGGCACCAAGAACGTCATCAAGACCTGGTCCCGGCGCTCGATGATCATTCCCAGCATGCTGGGTCACACGATCGCGGTGCACAACGGCAAGACCCACATCCCGGTGTTCGTCACCGAGTCGATGGTCGGCCACAAGCTCGGCGAGTTCTCGCCGACTCGCACCTTCCGCGGCCACGTCAAGGACGACCGGAAGTCGAAGCGCCGCTAAGCGGGGTGGAACGACTATGACTAACACCGAAGGGACAACCATGGAAGCCAGGGCCCAGGCGCGGTACATCCGCGTCACGCCCATGAAGGCCCGCCGCGTGGTGGACCTCATCCGTGGCATGGATGCCACGGAGGCTCAGGCGGTCCTGCGTTTCGCCCCGCAGGCCGCGAGCGTGCCGGTCGGCAAGGTGCTGGACAGCGCCATTGCCAACGCCGCGCACAACTACGACCACTCTGACGCCTCTTCGCTGTTCATCAGCGAGGCGTACGTGGATGAGGGCCCGACCCTGAAGCGGTTCCGTCCGCGTGCCCAGGGCCGTGCCTACCGGATCCGTAAGCGGACCAGCCACATCACCGTGGTCGTCAGCAGCAAGGAAGGAACCCGGTAATGGGCCAGAAGGTAAACCCGCACGGGTTCCGGCTCGGTGTCACGACCGACTTCAAGTCGCGTTGGTACGCCGACAAGCTGTACAAGGACTACGTCAAGGAAGACGTCGCCATCCGTCGGATGATGACGTCCGGCATGGAGCGCGCCGGCATCTCGAAGGTTGAGATCGAGCGCACCCGTGACCGCGTGCGTGTGGACATCCACACCGCTCGTCCCGGCATCGTCATCGGCCGTCGTGGCGCCGAGGCCGACCGCATCCGCGGTGACCTCGAGAAGCTCACGGGCAAGCAGGTCCAGCTGAACATCCTCGAGGTCAAGAACCCCGAGGTCGACGCTCAGCTCGTGGCCCAGGCCGTCGCGGAGCAGCTGTCCTCCCGCGTCTCCTTCCGTCGCGCCATGCGTAAGAGCATGCAGTCGGCGATGAAGGCGGGCGCCAAGGGCATCAAGATCCAGTGTGGCGGTCGTCTCGGCGGCGCCGAGATGTCCCGTTCGGAGTTCTACCGCGAGGGCCGTGTGCCCCTGCACACGCTCCGCGCCAACGTGGACTACGGCTTCTTCGAGGCCAAGACGACCTTCGGCCGCATCGGCGTGAAGGTCTGGATCTACAAGGGCGACGTCAAGAACATCGCCGAGGTCCGCGCCGAGAACGCCGCTGCCCGCGCCGGCAACCGCCCGGCCCGTGGTGGCAACGACCGCCCGGCCCGTGGTGGCCGCGGTGGCGAGCGTGGCGGCCGCGGTCGCAAGCCGCAGCAGCAGGGGGCCCAGGGCCAGCAGCAGACTGCCGAGGCCCCCAAGGCCGACGCTCCCGCCGCTGCCGCTCCGGCTGCCGAGAGCACCGGAACGGAGGCCTGACCGAAATGCTGATCCCCCGTAGGGTCAAGCACCGCAAGCAGCACCACCCGAAGCGCAGCGGTATGTCCAAGGGTGGCACGCAGGTTGCGTTCGGCGAGTACGGCATCCAGGCGCTGACCCCGGCGTACGTGACGAACCGTCAGATCGAGGCCGCTCGTATCGCCATGACGCGTCACATCAAGCGTGGCGGCAAGGTCTGGATCAACATCTACCCGGACCGCCCCCTCACCAAGAAGCCTGCCGAGACCCGCATGGGTTCCGGTAAGGGTTCGCCGGAGTGGTGGGTCGCCAACGTCAAGCCCGGACGCGTGATGTTCGAGCTGTCGTACCCCAACGAGAAGATCGCGCGTGAGGCGCTGACTCGTGCAGCGCACAAGCTGCCGATGAAGTGCAAGATCGTTAAGCGCGAGGCAGGTGAAGCGTGATGTCGGCGGGAACCAAGGCGTCCGAGCTGCGCGAACTGGGCAACGAGGAGCTTGTCAACAAGCTCCGCGAGGCCAAGGAAGAGCTGTTCAACCTCCGCTTCCAGGCGGCGACCGGTCAGCTCGAGAACCACGGCCGGCTCAAGGCCGTCCGTAAGGACATCGCGCGGATCTACACCCTGATGCGTGAGCGCGAGCTGGGCATCGAGACGGTGGAGAGCGCCTGATGAGCGAGAGCAACGTGACTGAGACGAAGACCGAGCGCGGCTTCCGCAAGACCCGTGAGGGCCTGGTCGTCAGCGACAAGATGGACAAGACCGTCGTCGTCGCTGTCGAGGACCGCGTCAAGCACGCGCTGTACGGCAAGGTCATCCGCCGTACGAACAAGCTCAAGGCGCACGACGAGCAGAACGCTGCCGGCGTCGGCGACCGCGTCCTCCTGATGGAGACGCGTCCGCTGTCGGCGACCAAGCGCTGGCGCATCGTCGAGATCCTCGAGAAGGCCAAGTAATTCTCTGAGGGGTATCCCTCAGAGTTCGTTCCGCCAGGCTCGGCAGGGGCCCACCTCGTACCGCGTGTAGGAGGAGAGCCCCTGCCGGGAACCGGCAGACAAACAGGAGATAGACGTGATCCAGCAGGAGTCGCGACTTCGCGTCGCCGACAACACGGGTGCGAAGGAAATCCTCACCATCCGTGTTCTCGGTGGCTCGGGTCGCCGCTACGCGGGTATCGGTGACGTCATCGTCGCCACCGTCAAGGACGCGATCCCCGGTGGCAACGTGAAGAAGGGTGACGTCGTCAAGGCGGTCATCGTTCGCACCGTCAAGGAGCGCCGCCGTCCGGACGGCTCGTACATCCGCTTCGACGAGAACGCCGCCGTCATTCTGAAGAACGACGGCGACCCTCGCGGCACCCGTATCTTCGGCCCCGTCGGCCGTGAGCTGCGCGAGAAGAAGTTCATGAAGATCATCTCGCTCGCGCCGGAGGTGCTGTAAGCATGAAGATCAAGAAGGGCGACCTGGTCCAGGTCATCACCGGTAAGGACAAGGGCAAGCAGGGCAAGGTCATTGCCGCTTACCCGCGCGACGAGCGCGTCCTGGTCGAGGGTGTCAACCGGGTCAAGAAGCACACGAAGGCCGGCCCGACCGCCAGCGGCTCGCAGGCCGGCGGCATCGTGACCACCGAGGCCCCCGTCCACGTCTCCAACGTCCAGCTGGTCGTGGAGAAGGACGGCAACAAGGTTGTCACGCGTGTCGGTTACCGCTTCGACGACGAGGGCAACAAGATCCGCGTTGCCAAGCGGACGGGTGAGGACATCTGATGACGACCACCACCACTCCGCGTCTCAAGACGAAGTACCGCGAGGAGATCGCGGGCAAGCTGCGTGAGGAGTTCTCGTACGAGAACGTCATGCAGATCCCCGGTCTGGTCAAGATCGTGGTCAACATGGGTGTCGGCGACGCCGCCCGTGACTCGAAGCTGATCGACGGCGCCATCCGCGACCTGACCACGATCACCGGTCAGAAGCCGGCCGTGACGAAGGCCCGGAAGTCCATCGCGCAGTTCAAGCTGCGCGAGGGTCAGCCGATCGGCTGCCACGTCACGCTCCGTGGCGACCGCATGTGGGAGTTCCTGGACCGCACCCTGTCGCTCGCGCTGCCGCGCATCCGCGACTTCCGTGGTCTGTCCCCCAAGCAGTTCGACGGCCGTGGCAACTACACCTTCGGTCTCACCGAGCAGGTCATGTTCCACGAGATCGACCAGGACAAGATCGACCGCGTCCGGGGTATGGACATCACCGTGGTCACCACGGCGACCAACGACGCTGAGGGCCGTGCGCTCCTTCGTCACCTCGGCTTCCCGTTCAAGGAGGCGTAAGCGAGATGGCGAAGAAGGCTCTGATTGCCAAGGCTGCTCGTAAGCCCAAGTTCGGTGTGCGTGCGTACACCCGCTGCCAGCGCTGCGGCCGCCCGCACTCCGTGTACCGCAAGTTCGGCCTGTGCCGCGTGTGCCTTCGTGAGATGGCTCACCGTGGCGAGCTGCCGGGCGTGACCAAGAGCTCCTGGTAATTCCCTTCTGTCCTGAGGACTTGAGGGATTACCGGAGGCTCTCGGTAAGCAATGGGTCGGCAGGGGCCCGGCCGCACATGGCTTAGGCTTGTGTGGTTGGGCGCCCGCCGCCCCGTACGACTTACTACGCCGTAGGTCCCCGCGCCGCACCCGTCCCGCCTCTGAGTGGGGAGAGGGATGGCGCAGATAGGAAACCCCGGCGAGAGAGGCCGAAGGCCAATTCATGACCATGACTGATCCGATCGCGGACATGCTGACTCGTCTGCGTAACGCGAACTCGGCGTACCACGACACCGTGGCGATGCCGCACAGCAAGATCAAGTCGCACATCGCGGAGATCCTCCAGCAGGAGGGCTTCATCACGGGCTGGAAGGTCGAGGACGCCGAGGTCGGCAAGAACCTCGTTCTCGAGCTGAAGTTCGGCCCGAACCGTGAGCGCTCCATCGCGGGCATCAAGCGGATCTCCAAGCCCGGTCTCCGGGTTTACGCGAAGTCCACCAACCTGCCGAAGGTCCTCGGCGGCCTCGGCGTGGCGATCATCTCCACGTCGCACGGTCTCCTGACCGGCCAGCAGGCAGGCAAGAAGGGCGTAGGTGGGGAAGTCCTCGCCTACGTCTGGTAGTCGGGAACGGAGGAATAGCTAATGTCGCGTATTGGCAAGCTCCCCATCACGGTTCCCGCCGGCGTGGACGTCACCATCGACGGCCGTACGGTCGCGGTGAAGGGCCCCAAGGGTTCCCTCACGCACACCGTCGTCGCGCCGATCGAGATCGCTAAGGGTGAGGACGGCGTCCTGAACGTCACCCGCCCGAACGACGAGCGTCAGAACAAGGCCCTGCACGGCCTGTCCCGCACGCTGGTGGCGAACATGATCACCGGCGTGACCCAGGGTTACGTGAAGAAGCTCGAAATCAGCGGTGTCGGTTACCGCGTCCTCGCGAAGGGCTCCAACCTGGAGTTCTCGCTGGGCTACAGCCACCCGATCCTGGTCGAGGCCCCCGAGGGCATCACCTTCAAGGTGGAGTCCGCGACCCGTTTCTCGGTCGAGGGCATCGACAAGCAGAAGGTCGGCGAGGTTGCGGCCAACATCCGCAAGCTGCGCAAGCCCGACCCGTACAAGGCCAAGGGCGTCAAGTACGAAGGCGAAGTCATCCGCCGCAAGGTCGGAAAGGCGGGTAAGTAAGCCATGGCATACGGTGTCAAGATTGCTAAGGGCGACGCTTACAAGCGTGCTGCCATCAAGCGTCGTCACATCCGCATCCGTAAGCACATCTCGGGTACGGCTGAGCGTCCGCGCCTGGTCGTGACGCGCTCCAACCGCCACATCGTGGCCCAGGTCATCGACGACATCAAGGGTCACACCCTGGCGTCGGCTTCGACCCTGGACACCACGATCCGCGGCGCCGAGGGCGACAAGTCCGCGCAGGCCAAGTCGGTCGGCGCCCTGGTCGCCGAGCGCGCCAAGGCCGCCGGTGTCGAGGCTGTCGTGTTCGACCGTGGTGGTAACCAGTACGCCGGGCGCATCGCCGCCCTGGCGGACGCCGCCCGCGAAGCCGGACTCAAGTTCTGAGTCGGTTCCGTAGCTAGCGGAAACAGAGAGAGGTAATTCCAATGGCTGGACCCCAGCGCCGCGGTGGCGGTGCCGGTGGCGGCGAGCGGCGGGACCGGAAGGGTCGCGACGGTGGCGCTGCTGCCGCCGAGAAGACCGCGTACGTTGAGCGCGTTGTCGCGATCAACCGCGTCGCCAAGGTTGTGAAGGGTGGTCGTCGCTTCAGCTTCACCGCGCTGGTCGTGGTGGGCGACGGTGACGGCACCGTGGGTGTCGGTTACGGCAAGGCCAAGGAGGTGCCGGCCGCCATCGCCAAGGGTGTTGAGGAGGCCAAGAAGCACTTCTTCAAGGTCCCCCGTATCCAGGGCACCATCCCGCACCCCATCCAGGGTGAGAAGGCCGCGGGCGTCGTCCTGCTGAAGCCTGCTTCCCCCGGTACCGGTGTTATCGCCGGTGGCCCGGTGCGTGCGGTGCTCGAGTGCGCCGGCGTTCACGACATCCTGTCGAAGTCCCTGGGCTCCGACAACGCGATCAACATCGTGCACGCGACCGTGGCGGCCCTCAAGGGCCTGCAGCGTCCCGAGGAGATCGCGGCTCGCCGTGGTCTGCCCCTCGAGGACGTCGCCCCCGCGGCTCTCCTTCGTGCGCGTGCGGGAGCGGGTGCGTAATGGCACAGCTCAAGATCACGCAGACGAAGTCGTACATCGGCAGCAAGCAGAACCACCGCGACACCCTGCGCTCCCTTGGTCTCAAGGGCATCAACACGCAGGTCGTCAAGGAGGACCGCCCCGAGTTCCGCGGCATGGTGCACACCGTCCGCCACCTCGTGACGGTTGAGGAGGTCGACTGACATGGCGGAGCAGAACCCGCTGAAGGTCCACAACCTCCGGCCCGCCCCGGGCGCCAAGACCGCCAAGACCCGTGTGGGTCGTGGTGAGGCGTCCAAGGGTAAGACCGCTGGTCGTGGTACCAAGGGCACCAAGGCCCGTTACCAGGTTCCGGAGCGCTTCGAGGGTGGGCAGATGCCCCTCCACATGCGTCTCCCGAAGCTCAAGGGCTTCAAGAACCCGTTCAAGACCGAGTACCAGGTCGTGAACCTCGACAAGCTGAGCGCGCTGTACCCGGAGGGTGGCGAGGTCACCGTCGAGGGTCTCGTCGCCAAGGGTGCCGTTCGCAAGAACAGCCTTGTCAAGGTCCTCGGCCAGGGCGAGGTCTCCGTGGCGCTGCAGGTGACGGTCGACGCCGTCTCCGGCTCCGCCAAGGAGAAGATCACCGCCGCCGGCGGTACCGTCACCGAGCTCGTCTGATCCTTCAGACGTGTCGATGACATGAACGATTCCCAACCGGGGATGCCCCACAAAAGGGGCATCCCCGGTTGGTCGTTCCAAGGGGGGCACGGTCGCCGGTAAGGTGGCGTGCACTGTCTAAGCTCCGTGCGGTCTGCCCGCACGGTTTTCTTGACTGATACGTATTCGTCGAACCTCAGACCACCACCTCTGGCGCACGCGCGCGGGGGTCGCAGGAGGCACCGTGCTCACCGCGTTCGCCCGGGCGTTCAAGACGCCCGACCTGCGCAAGAAGCTGCTCTTCACGCTCGGCATCATCGTGATCTATCGGGTGGGCACGAATGTGCCGATTCCCGGTGTCGACTACAAGAACGTCCAGCTCTGCATCGACAACGCCAATGCGAACCAGGGCCTGTTCGGTCTCGTCAACATGTTCAGCGGTGGCGCACTGCTGCAGATCACGATCTTCGCGCTCGGCATCATGCCGTACATCACGGCGAGCATCATCCTGCAGCTGCTGACCGTGGTGATCCCGCGGCTCGAGGCCCTCAAGAAGGAGGGCCAGGCAGGCACGGCGAAGATCACGCAGTACACGCGCTATCTGACCATCGCGCTCGCGATCCTTCAGGGCACCGGCCTGGTGGCCACCGCCCGCACCGGCACCCTCTTCCAGGGCTGCCCCGTCGCCAGTGAGATCGTCCCCGACCAGTCGATCTTCGTCACCATCACGATGGTCATCACGATGACCGCCGGTACGGCCTGTGTGATGTGGCTCGGTGAGCTCATCACCGACCGCGGCATCGGCAACGGCATGTCCATCCTGATGTTCATCTCGATCGCCGCCACCTTCCCGAGCGCCCTGTGGGCCATCAAGGAGCAGGGTGACCTCGCGGACGGCTGGATCGAGTTCGGAACCGTCATCCTCGTCGGTCTCGTCATGGTCGGCCTGGTGGTCTTCGTCGAGCAGGCGCAGCGGCGCATCCCGGTCCAGTACGCGAAGCGCATGATCGGCCGCCGTTCCTACGGGGGTACGTCGACGTACATCCCCCTGAAGGTCAATCAGGCGGGCATCATCCCTGTGATCTTCGCCTCTTCGCTGCTCTACATTCCGGCGCTGGTCGCCCAGTTCGCGGGTGGCAACTCGGGATGGAAGCAGTGGATCGAGGCGAACCTGACCAAGGGTGACCACCCGATTTACATCGCCACGTACTTCGTTCTGATCGTCTTCTTCGCCTTCTTCTACGTCGCGATCTCCTTCAACCCCGAGGAAGTCGCGGACAACATGAAGAAGTATGGTGGCTTCATCCCGGGCATCCGGGCTGGCCGACCGACCGCTGAGTATCTGAGTTACGTACTCAACCGGATCACCTGGCCGGGTTCGCTGTATCTGGGTCTGATCGCTCTCGTGCCGACGATGGCGTTGGTGGGCTTCGGGGCCAACCAGAACTTCCCGTTCGGCGGGACGAGCATCCTCATCATCGTGGGTGTGGGTCTGGAAACCGTGAAGCAGATCGAGAGCCAGCTCCAGCAGCGCAATTACGAAGGGTTCCTCCGCTGATGCGAATCGTCCTCGTCGGGCCGCCCGGTGCGGGCAAGGGAACGCAGGCCGCGTTCCTTGCCAAGAACCTGTCGATCCCGCACATCTCCACGGGCGACCTCTTCCGTGCCAACATCAGCCAGGGCACGGAGCTGGGCAAGCAGGCGAAGGCGTTCATGGACGCCGGCAACCTCGTCCCCGACGAGGTGACCATCGGCATGGCGAAGGACCGCATGGCGCAGCCGGATGCCGAGGGCGGCTTCCTGCTCGACGGCTTCCCGCGGAACGTGTCGCAGGCCGAGGCGCTGGACGAGGCGCTGAAGGCGGACGGTCAGAAGCTCGACGCCGTCCTGGACCTGGAGGTCCCTGAGGACGAGGTCGTCAAGCGCATCGCGGGCCGTCGCATCTGCCGCAACGACTCCAGCCACGTCTTCCACGTGACGTACAGCAAGCCGAAGGCCGAGGGCGTCTGCGACGTCTGCGGCGGCGAGCTGTACCAGCGCGGGGACGACAAGGAGGAGACCGTGCGCAAGCGGCTCGACGTGTACCACCGCGAGACCGAGCCGATCATCGACCACTACAAGGCTCAGGGCCTGGTCGTCACGATCTCGGCGCTCGGCAAGGTGGACGAGGTCACCAAGCGCGCGATGGACGCCCTCAAGGGCGACAAGTAACCATTACGCTGTTTCGGCCGCGGTGCCCCCGTTGGGGGACCGCGGCCGTACTGTTGTCTACGTACCCGACGCATGCGTGTACGTAGTCGTTTCGACGGATGACGGAGAGCGGAAGTCCCATGGTGCAGATCAAGACCCCCGAGCAGATCGCGAAGATGCGTGAGGCGGGCCTGGTCGTCGCCGCGATCCACGCCGCGACCCGTGAGGCCGCGGTGCCCGGTGCCACCACCAAGGACCTGGACGAGGTCGCCCGCAAGGTGATCGCGGAGCACGGCGCGAAGTCCAACTTCCTCGGGTACGGCGGCTTTCCCGCCACGATCTGCACCTCGGTCAACGAGGTCGTCGTGCACGGCATCCCGGACGACAAGACCGTCCTGAAGGACGGCGACATCATCTCCATCGACGCGGGCGCGATCATCGACGGCTGGCACGGCGACGCGGCGTACACCGCGTTCGTGGGCACCGGTCACGCTCCGGAGCTGGTCGAGCTCTCCCGGGTGACCGAGGAGTCGATGTGGGCCGGTATCGCGGCCATGAAGCAGGGCAACCGGCTCGTCGACATCTCCCGGGCCATCGAGACGTACATCCGTCGGCAGCCGAAGCCGGGTGGCGGGAAGTACGGGATCGTCGAGGACTACGGCGGGCACGGGATCGGCACCGAGATGCACATGGATCCGCATCTGCTGAACTACGTCGAGCGGCGGCGGGGCAAGGGGCCGAAGCTGGTGCCCGGGTTCTGCCTCGCCATCGAGCCGATGGTTTCGCTGGGGACGCCGCGTACGGAGGTCCTGGAGGACGACTGGACCGTCATCACGACGGACGGGACCTGGTCGTCGCACTGGGAGCACTCCGTGGCGTTGACGGAGGAGGGGCCGATTGTGCTGACCTCCCCTGACTGCGGCAAGGCGAAGCTGGCGGAGTACGGGGTTGCTGTCGCTGCGGATCCGCTGGGCTGAGGTAGGGCGGCTGCGTCGGGGCGGGGGATTGTTGATCGGCGCTCGGTAGCTTCGGGCTGTGCCCACCCGTTCCGCGGTGCGGAACGCCTGCCCACAGCGGGAGCGGCGCGGGGCGTGTTGCGCTTGCTTAAGGATCTTCTTCGTGGGGCAAACTTCCTCGATTCGTCTTTCCGGGTGCACTGACGTAGACTGACGCGTCGGCTCTCGTGCATCCGTGTGTCTCCATGCGGAGAACGGAGTCGATCAAGGTAGTCGATTCGAAGGGCGAAGCGTGGCCAAGAAGCAAGGTGCCATCGAGATCGAAGGCACTGTCGTCGAGTCTCTTCCGAACGCCATGTTCAAGGTGGAGCTCCAGAACGGCCACCAGGTCCTGGCACACATCAGCGGCAAGATGCGCATGCACTACATCCGCATCCTCCCTGACGACCGGGTCGTGGTGGAGCTGTCTCCGTACGACCTGACGCGTGGCCGGATCGTCTACCGGTACAAGTAGATCTTGCCCGCATCCCGCTCCCGCGGGGTGGTGGCACTGACCCGGAGAACCTCACCCAATGAAGGTCAAGCCGAGCGTCAAGAAGATCTGCGACAAGTGCAGGGTGATCCGCCGTCACGGCCGGGTCATGATCATCTGCGACAACCCGCGCCACAAGCAGCGCCAGGGCTGACGCACGAC
The DNA here is from genome assembly GCF_040647455.1 of Streptomyces sp. NPDC041068. Lineage (NCBI taxonomy): Bacteria > Bacillati > Actinomycetota > Actinomycetes > Kitasatosporales > Streptomycetaceae > Streptomyces > Streptomyces sp. NPDC041068. The sequence continues at coordinate 358,930 of NZ_JBEZCG010000007.1, read as the reverse complement.
TGCAGTTCGCAGATTTTCGCGCGACGCAAGTAAGCACATACGCAGGACCCGTCCCTCTTCAGTTCCGCCGGTGTTCCATCGGTCATGGAGGGCGACACCCCCGGTCGGAGGCCGGGGACCCAGGATGTACCTAGTACGGCACCTGGGAGTGGTTCTGCTGAAGACCTCCGAAGAATCAACAGGAGCCATGAATGGCACGCGTTGAAGGCGTTGACCTCCCGCGCGACAAGCGCATCGAGGTCGCCCTCACCTACGTGTTCGGCATCGGCCGCACGCTGTCCCAGCAGACGCTGGACGCCACCGAGGTGGACCGCAACACCCGTGTTCGCGACCTGACCGAGGAAGACCTCGTCAAGATCCGCGAGTACGTGGACGCGAACATCAAGACCGAGGGTGACCTCCGTCGCGAGATCCAGGCCGACATCCGCCGCAAGGTCGAGATCGGTTGCTACCAGGGTCTTCGCCACCGTCGTGGCCTGCCCGTCCGCGGTCAGCGCACCAGCACGAACGCCCGCACCCGCAAGGGCCCGCGTCGCGCCATCGCCGGTAAGAAGAAGCCGGGCAAGAAGTAGTCCTCGCTCAGCGGTCTATCGACAGCTGACGCTGCAGGACCGACCACCTCCCGTAGGAGTTAAAGATGCCCCCCAAGGGTCGTCAGGGCGCTGCCAAGAAGGTGCGCCGCAAGGAAAAGAAGAACGTCGCCCACGGGCACGCTCACATCAAGAGCACGTTCAACAACACGATCGTGTCCATCACGGACCCGACCGGCAACGTGATCTCCTGGGCCTCCGCCGGCCACGTCGGCTTCAAGGGCTCGCGCAAGTCCACGCCGTTCGCCGCGCAGATGGCCGCCGAGTCGGCTGCCCGTCGCGCCCAGGAGCACGGCATGCGCAAGGTCGACGTCTTCGTCAAGGGCCCGGGTTCCGGTCGTGAGACCGCCATCCGCTCCCTGCAGGCGACCGGCCTCGAGGTCGGCTCGATCCAGGACGTGACGCCCACGCCGCACAACGGCTGCCGTCCGCCCAAGCGTCGCCGCGTCTGACGCTCTGCGTCCGACGTTCGTACGTCGCTTGACTTGAGGATTCGGGCGGTACGGCTCTTCGGAGCCGTATCGCCCGTACCCTTGTAACGAATCAGGGCATCAAATAGTGGGTGCCCCTGACTGAAGGAATCACTTCATGCTGATCGCTCAGCGTCCCTCGTTGACCGAAGAGGTCGTCGACGAATTCCGCTCCCGGTTCGTGATCGAGCCGCTGGAGCCGGGCTTCGGTTACACCCTCGGCAACTCCCTGCGTCGGACCCTTCTCTCCTCGATCCCCGGTGCGGCTGTCACCAGCATCCGGATCGACGGTGTCCTGCACGAGTTCACCACCGTGCCGGGCGTCAAGGAAGACGTCACCGACCTCATCCTCAACATCAAGCAGCTGGTCGTCTCCTCGGAGCACGACGAGCCCGTCGTGATGTACCTGCGCAAGCAGGGTCCGGGTCTGGTCACCGCCGCCGACATCGCCCCGCCGGCCGGTGTCGAGGTGCACAACCCCGACCTCGTCCTCGCCACGCTCAACGGCAAGGGCAAGCTGGAGATGGAGCTGACCGTCGAGCGCGGTCGCGGCTACGTCTCCGCCGTGCAGAACAAGCAGGTGGGCCAGGAGATCGGTCGTATTCCGGTCGACTCCATCTACTCGCCGGTTCTGAAGGTCACGTACAAGGTCGAGGCCACGCGTGTCGAGCAGCGCACCGACTTCGACAAGCTGATCGTCGACGTCGAGACCAAGCAGGCCATGCGTCCGCGTGACGCCATGGCGTCTGCCGGTAAGACGCTGGTCGAGCTGTTCGGTCTCGCCCGCGAGCTGAACATCGACGCCGAGGGCATCGACATGGGCCCGTCCCCGACGGACGCCGCCCTTGCCGCCGATCTGGCGCTGCCGATCGAGGAGCTCGAGCTCACCGTTCGGTCGTACAACTGCCTCAAGCGCGAGGGCATCCACTCCGTGGGTGAGCTCGTGGCCCGCTCCGAGGCTGACCTGCTCGACATCCGCAACTTCGGTGCGAAGTCGATCGACGAGGTCAAGATGAAGCTGAACGGCATGGGTCTTGCGCTGAAGGACTCGCCCCCCGGCTTCGACCCGACCGCCGCCGCGGACGCCTTCGGCGCCGACGACGACGCGGACGCCGGGTTCGTCGAGACCGAGCAGTACTAGGCGCTCCGCGCTTAGGACGGATTTTGGCTGCGCGTCCGTTGTGGCTGGTCGCGCAGTTCCCCGCGCCCCTATCGGGGCGCGGCCACTGACCTCGGTACCTGATACGGCCGGGGCAGACATCAAGGAGAAACACCATGCCGAAGCCCACCAAGGGTGCCCGTCTGGGCGGCAGCGCCGCGCACGAGAAGCTCCTGCTGGCGAACCTCGCCAAGCAGCTCTTCGAGCACGGTCGCATCACCACCACCGAGGCGAAGGCCCGTCGCCTGCGTCCGTACGCGGAGCGTCTGGTCACCAAGGCGAAGAAGGGTGACCTTCACAACCGCCGCCAGGTGCTGTCCGTCATCACCGACAAGAGCATCGTTCACACGCTCTTCGCGGAGATCGGCCCGCGCTACGAGAACCGCCCGGGTGGCTACACCCGTATCACCAAGATCGGTAACCGTCGTGGCGACAACGCGCCCATGGCGATCATCGAGCTGGTGGAGGCCCTGACCGTGGCCCAGGAGGCCACCGGTGAGGCCGAGGCGGCCACCAAGCGTGCCGTCAAGGAAGACGCCCTGAAGAAGGACGAGGCCGTCGAGGCCAAGTCCGACGAGGCTGTCGAGGCCCCGGCCGGGGAGTCCAAGGACGCCTGAGGCTGAGCCTTCGTGAGCGGGTCCGCCCCTTGGGGCGGACCCGCTTTCGCGTTCCTGAGAGGATCTGTGTGTGAGTGAGGAAGTGGAGCCCGGGTTCGTCCGGGTACGGCTCGACCTGAGCTACGACGGCAAGGACTTCTCCGGCTGGGCCAAGCAGCGCGAGGGGCAGCGGACCGTCCAGGGCGAGATCGAGGACGCGCTGCGGACTGTGACGCGGTCGCAGGAGACGTACGAGCTGACCGTCGCGGGGCGGACCGACAGCGGCGTGCACGCGCGGGGGCAGGTCGCCCACGTCGATCTGCCGGAGAGCGTGTGGGCCGAGCACCGGGAGAAGCTGCTGCGGCGGCTCGCCGGGCGCCTGCCGCACGATGTGAGGGTGTGGAAGGTCGCTGAGGCGCCTGCCGGGTTCAATGCTCGGTTCTCGGCCGTGTGGCGGCGGTACGCCTATCGCGTGACCGATCATCCTGGTGGTGTCGATCCGCTGCTGCGCGGTCATGTGCTGTGGCACGACTGGGAGTTGGACCTCGACGCCATGAACGCCGCCGCCGAGAGGCTCATCGGCGAGCACGACTTCGCGGCCTACTGCAAGAAGCGCGAGGGTGCCACGACCATTCGTACGCTGCAGGAGCTGCGGTGGGAGCGGCGGGACGACGGGATCCTCGAGGCGACCGTGCGGGCCGACGCGTTCTGCCACAACATGGTGCGCTCGCTCGTCGGGGCCATGCTGTTCGTGGGCGACGGGCATCGGCCGGTGGAGTGGCCGGGCAAGGTGCTCGAGGCGAGGGTGCGGGACTCCGCCGTGCATGTCGTGCGGCCGCACGGGCTCACGCTGGAGGAAGTCGGCTATCCCGCCGACGAGTTGCTCGCCGCGCGCAGCAAAGAGGCGCGCAACAAGCGGACGTTGCCCGGGGCCGGGTGCTGCTGAGCCCCGGCCGGGCTCCCGAACTACCGGACTACCGCGGGGCGCCCGCCGCGGCCGACGCCTGGGCCTCGCCCCGCTGGTTGATCCGCTGGAAGGCGAAGCGGGCCAGGGTGTCGCCGGCGGCGTAGGCCTTGCTGTCCTTCGTCGTCACGTCCTTGCCGCTGGTGTAGCCCGTGGTGGTGAAGTACGCGTACCGGCCGTAGGCGTTGTACGTGCCGCGGCACACGCCCGTGCGGCAGAAGCCCGGGATGCCCTTGCCGGACAGCGAGTTGACCAGGCCCTTCTCCGCCTGTTGCTTGACCTTCGCGGCGTCGGCCGCGGTGTCGAAGACGGCGACGCCGATCGTGACCGCGATGCCGTCCTTGATGTAGCTGGCGCGGATCAGGCGCGTGCAGTCGTTCTTGGCGAGGACCGTGCCGAGGGCGTTCTGGGTGACGGACTCGCACTTCTTGGTGCTGTCCGTCGGGCCCTTCTTGTAGACGTTCTCGCCCGAGGTGAACGTCTTGCCGGGGAAGAGGCCCTCCGGGGTGAGCGGCGCCTTGTCCTTCTTGGCGCTGGAGATGAAGTCCTTGGGGTCCGGCGGGGGCGGCGGCGTGGTGGCCTCGAAGGACGGGCCGGGGTCGTCGCTCGCGCCGGGGATGTCCGCCGTCGCGGGAAGCTCGCTGGCCGGCTTGTTCGACGCGGAGGCGTCGTCGCTGTTCGCGGAGACCACCGTGATGGCCACGGCCGCCGCGATGCCGATCGTGGCGAGCGCGCCGCCGCCGATCAGCAGCCACTTGCGGCGCCGGTTGCGTGCCTCGGAGGCCTCGGCGAGCGCCGCCCAGTCGGGCGTGGGCCCGCCGCCGGGTCCGCCCGTTCCGCCCGGACCCCACTGAGGTCCCCCTTGCCCAAAGCTCATGGGGCGCATCTTAGACGGGGAGTTGGGGATGTTGAGCCGGGGTCGTGTGGGGTGGCCGACCTAGCCTGAGGCGCATGAACAAGGGCAAAACGGCCGTAAGTGGTTGGTTGTTGCGGCCCGCGGAGCGGCATGTGTGGTGCGTGCTCGCCGTGGTGCTGGCCGCCGGGGCCGTGCGGGTCGGGCTGCGCCACCCCGACGGCGGGATGGACGACGCCATCGTCGTCCGCGCCGCCGAGGCATGGCTGGAGGGGCGCTCGCCCTATGCCGACCGGCACTTCCTCTATCTGCCCGGTGCCGTGCTCGCGGCGGTGCCGCAGGCCCTGCTCCCGGCGTCCGTGGTGCGTTTCCTCGTGCCCGCGGGGGTCACGGCGGGGCTCGCCTTCGGGTGGGCGTGCGCGCTGCGGATCCACGCGGTGCCGTGGCGCAGCCGGTTCGCCGCGTACGGACTGCTCGGGCTCGCGCTCGGCTTCGCGCCCTTCGGGCACCTCGTCCAGCTGGGCAACTGGACGGTGGCCTCCGCCGCCGCGCTCCCGCTCGCGCTGCTCCTCGCGTGCCGGGAGCGGTGGGTGGCGGCGGGGCTCGTGATCGGGGCCGCCGTCGCGGTGAAGCCGCTGCTCGCGCCCGTCGTGCTCCTCTTCGCCCTCGCGCGGCGGTGGCGGGCGCTCGGGGTCGCGGTGGGGGTGCCCGTGGCGGTGTCGGCGGCCGCCGCGCTCGTGCTGCCGGACCCCGCCGGGTTCTTCACGCGGACGCTGCCGTTCCTGCTGAGCGGCGAGGACTCCTTCGTACGCCTCTATGAAGCGTCGCCCTCGGTGGTGCTGGGGCGGCTGGGGGTGCCGCAGGCGGGGGCGACGCTGCTCGCCGGGTGCGCGGCCGCGGCGGGGCTGTGGTGTGCCCGGCGGCGGTGGGGGAGAGGGGACGCGGGGCCCGCGCGGGTGGTGGAGTGCGCCACGATGCTGATGCTTTCGGCCTTTCTCGTCTCCCGGCCTTCGTACGACCACTACCTGCTCTGTGTCGTGCCGCTGCTGCTCGCGGGGGCGCTCGCGCCGGGGGCCGCGGTGCGAGGGCCCTGGTTCTGGGTGGCGCTGGTGCCGCAGGTGCCGGGGTTCTCCTGGCCGTGGCTGGAGCCGGGGACCAGGCGGGCCTTCAGGGACTGCTTCACGCTGTGTGTCCTCGCGGTCACCGTCGCACGGCGCTGTGTGCGGCGGGGGCCGGTTACCCTGGACTCCGCAGGGCCGCCCGAGGCGGTGGAGCAGGCGGTGCCGGTCTCCAGAGCTGCGTTTTGACCCATACGGGGCAGCGCGGGTAGTCTCGTGGACTGATACGTATTGGCTTCCTCGTTCTCACGCGAAAGGGCCCTTACGTAGGTTCCCTGGAGCAGTTACCAGTGGCTCGCATACGGGTTAGCGTCCCCGGCATTGTGGGCCCCAGCTGCATGATCGCTTCCTGGGTGCCGTGTGTCTGGACCCCATCCACTGAAGAAGCGAAGGCTACGAAGTGCGTACGTACAGCCCCAAGCCCGGCGATGTGACCCGCCAGTGGCACGTCATCGACGCTCAGGACATCGTCCTGGGACGTCTGGCGACCACCGCCGCCTCTCTCCTGCGCGGCAAGCACAAGGCGATCTACGCCCCCCACGTTGACACCGGTGACTTCGTCATCATCATCAACGCGGAGAAGGTGCACCTCTCCGGCAACAAGAAGACCCAGAAGATGGCGTACCGCCACTCCGGTTACCCGGGTGGTCTGCGTTCCGTCCGTTACGACGAGCTGCTCGAGAAGAGCCCCGAGAAGGCCATCGAGAAGGCCGTCAAGGGCATGCTCCCCAAGAACACCCTGGGCCGTCAGATGCTCTCGAAGCTGAAGGTCTACGCGGGCGACCAGCACCCGCACGGCGCTCAGCAGCCGGTCCCGTTCGAGATCACCCAGGTCGCGCAGTAGTTCCGGCCACCCCCTAAGACGAAAAAGAATCTGAGGAGAATCGTGGCCGAGACCACCGTTGAGCAGCCTCTCGAAGAGATCGCTGACGTCGAGCAGTACACCACCGAGTCCGAGGCCCCCGTCGAGGGCGAGTACACCTCGGAGTCGAACGCCGCGCGCTTCGGCGACCCGCAGCCGGCCGCCGGCCTGGGCCGTCGCAAGAACGCCATCGCCCGCGTCCGGATCGTCCCGGGCACCGGCAAGTGGAAGGTCAACGGGCGCACGCTCGAGGACTACTTCCCGAACAAGGTCCACCAGCAGGAAGTCAACGAGCCCTTCAAGGTGCTCGAGCTCGACGGCCGCTACGACGTCATCGCCCGCATCGCGGGTGGCGGCGTCTCCGGTCAGGCCGGTGCGCTCCGTCTCGGTGTCGCCCGTGCGCTGAACGAGGCCGACGTCGAGAACAACCGCGGCGCCCTCAAGAAGGCCGGTTACCTCAAGCGTGACGACCGTGCGGTCGAGCGCAAGAAGGCCGGTCTCAAGAAGGCCCGTAAGGCCCCGCAGTACAGCAAGCGCTAATCGCTGCCTGCTTGTACCACTCGTTCGCCCCGGCGGCACGCACTGTGCTGCCGGGGCGTTCGTTTATCAGGAACCCCTGGGGTCCTGGGACTCTCTTAGGTCTGGGACTCTCTTGCCAGGGGTTCATGGTTTTTCTTGAACGTTCGGAGGACAGCAGTGGGACGACTCTTCGGCACGGACGGCGTGCGCGGTGTCGCCAACGCGGATCTGACGGCCGAGCTCGCGCTCGGACTCTCCGTGGCGGCGGCGCACGTACTGGCCGAGGCGGGCACCTTCGAGGGTCATCGCCCGACGGCGGTGGTGGGACGTGACCCGCGCGCGTCCGGGGAGTTCCTGGAGGCCGCCGTGGTGGCGGGCCTCGCGAGCGCGGGCGTGGACGTCCTGCGCGTCGGTGTGCTGCCCACCCCCGCGGTGGCTCATCTCACCGGTGCGCTGGGCGCCGACCTCGGCGTGATGCTCTCCGCAAGCCACAACGCCATGCCCGACAACGGCATCAAGTTCTTCGCCCGCGGCGGCCACAAGCTCGCCGACGAGCTGGAGGACCGCATCGAGTCCGTGTACGAGGAGCACCGCACCGGCGCTCCCTGGCAGCGGCCCACCGGGGCCGGTGTCGGCCGCGTGACCTCGTACGACCAGGGGCTCGACCAGTACATCGCGCATCTGCTCGGTGTCCTGCCCAACCGTCTCGACGGGCTGAAGATCGTCCTCGACGAGGCGCACGGCGCCGCCGCCCGTGTCTCGCCCGAGGCCTTCGCGCGCGCCGGTGCCGAGGTCATCACGATCGGCGCCCAGCCCGACGGCCTCAACATCAACGACGGCTGCGGGTCCACGCACCTCGACCTGCTCAAGGCCGCCGTCGTCGAGCACAAGGCGGACTTCGGCGTCGCGCACGACGGGGACGCCGACCGGTGCCTCGCGGTGGACGGAAGCGGCGAAGAGGTCGACGGCGACCAGATCCTCGCCGTGCTCGCCCTCGCCATGCGGGAGCACGGCACGCTGCGTCACGACACCGTTGTCGCCACCGTCATGTCCAACCTCGGCTTCAAGCTCGCCATGGAGGCCCAGGGGCTGTCCTTGGTGCAGACCGCCGTCGGTGACCGGTACGTCCTGGAGTCGATGAAGGAGCACGGCTACGCCCTCGGCGGCGAGCAGTCCGGGCACGTCATCGTCCTGGACCACGCGACCACCGGTGACGGCACGCTGACCGGGCTGCTGCTCGCGGCGCGGGTCGCCGAGACGGGGCGCTCCCTCGCGGACCTCGCGAGCGTCATGGAGCGGCTTCCGCAGGTCCTGATCAATGTGCCCGACGTCGACAAGTCGCGCGTGAAGACCTCGCCCGAGCTGTCCGCCGCCGTCGCCGACGCCGAGCGGGAGCTGGGCTCCACGGGGCGGGTGCTCCTTCGGCCCTCCGGGACCGAGCCGCTGGTGCGGGTCATGGTCGAGGCCGCGGACATCGAGCAGGCGCGGTCCGTGGCCGGGCGGCTCGCCGATGCGGTGAAGTCGGCCCTGGGCTAGAGGCGTCGGGGCCCGAAGGGATACGGCTAGAGGTGTTGTGACTTCGCGGTGCGCTCGCGCTGCCAGGCCCACAGGAGTTTCTGGGCCAGCAGCGTGAGCGTCCCCGCGAGGACGATGCCCAGCAGGTTCAGCAGGAGCTGCTCCGTGGAGCCCCACGCCTGCTTGTACTCGTTGTAGCTGAAGGCGACCGCGGCGTTCGCCGCCGCGGGGACCGTCGTCACGGAGATCGCCACTCCGACCAGGGCGCCCGACTTCGCCGAGGTGAGCGAGAGCGTGCCCGCCGCGCCCGCGAGGACCGCCACCACGAACGAGAACCAGTCGGGGTTGTAGATGAAGCTGGTGTTCGGGCGGTCGGCTCTCAGCTGTGCGTCGCTGAACAGGTTCGTCGCGTCCATGAAGTAGCTGAACCCGACCGTCACCACCATCGCCGCCGCGAAGCCCACGATCAGCGCGGTGAGCGAGCGCAGGGCGAGGCGGGGAGCGCGCCGCACCAGGGCCGTGCAGAAGCCCGCCAGCGGGCCGAACTCCGGGCCCACCGCCATCGCGCCCACGATCAGGATCGCGTTGTCGAGGACGACGCCGCAGGCCGCGATCATCGTGGCGATCGTGAGGAACGCGACGTACGTGATCGAGAGCGTCGACTCCTCGTGGGTCGCGTCGGTCAGCTGCTCCCACAGGACCGCGTCCGCGCCCTCGCCCGGCGCCTCCTCCTCCGCCTTGTCGGCGCGGAGCGAGAGCGACAGGTCGATGTTCTCCAGGGCGATGGAGCCGTGCTTGTCGATCTCCAGCGCGCGCAGGCCGCCGAGCAGTTCGTCGCCCGCCTCGCGCGCGACGTCGCACATGACGACGTCGCCCGCCGGGTTGCGGGCGGCGCCGGGGACCACCGCGAGGTGGGTGGTGCCGACCGTCTCCTCGATCAGGCGCACCACCTCGTCGGTCTTGTCCGCCGGTGTGATCAGGCGTAGGTGCAGCATGTCCGCAGGGTAACCGGCCGTGTGCCGGGCCGGATCACAGCTTGCGCAGCCTCAGGCGCTGCACCTTGTGGTCGGGGCCCTTGCGGATGACCAGGGCCGCCCGGCCCCGGGTGGGTGCCACGTTCTCGAGGAGGTTGACCTTGTTGATCGTCCGCCAGGTGGTGCGGGCGTAGTCGAGCGCCTCCTCCTCGGAGACCTGGGTGTACTTGCGGAAGTACGAGGACGGGTTCTGGAAGGCCGTCTGGCGCAGCTTCTTGAAGCGGTTCAGGTACCAGCGCTCGATGTCCTCGGTGCGGGCGTCCACGTACACGCTGAAGTCGAAGTAATCCGCGAGGCCCACGCGGGTGCGGCCGTCGTTGCCGGGGAGTGCGGGCTGCAGGACGTTCAGGCCCTCGACGATGAGGATGTCCGGGCGGCGGACCGTGAGGCGCTGGTTCGGGACGATGTCGTAGATGAGGTGGGAGTAGACGGGGGCGGTCACCTCGTCCTTGCCCGCCTTGATGTCCGCCACGAAGCGGGTGAGGGCGCGGCGGTCGTACGACTCGGGGAAGCCCTTGCGGGACATCAGGCCGCGGGCCTCCAGTTCCTTGGTGGGGAGCAGGAAGCCGTCCGTGGTGACCAGTTCCACGCGGGGGTGCTCGGGCCAGCGGGAGAGCAGCGCTTGGAGGAGGCGGGCGACCGTTGATTTGCCGACCGCCACGGAGCCTGCGACTCCTATGACGAAGGGCGTGCCCGACTGGGAGCCCTTTTCGCCGAGGAAGGTGTTGAGGGCGCCGCGGAGGCCGTCCGTCGCGCCCACGTAGAGGTTGAGGAGGCGGGAGAGCGGGAGGTAGATGTCGCGGACCTCGTCCAGGTCGATGACGTCGCCGAGGCCGCGGAGCTTCTCCACCTCCTCCGCCGTCAGGGGCAGCGGCGTCTTCTCACGGAGAGCGCTCCACTCGGTGCGGGTGAGGTCGACGTAGGGAGTCGCCTCCGGCCTGTGCCGGTGGGCGCTCCGCGGAGCCTTGGTGGGCTCGGAGACCGAAGAGATCACAGTCCATTGTTACGGCTGTTTGAACGGGAGCGAGGGTGGGGTGTGTCACGCTGCGGAGATGATTATTGGGGTTGGCATCGATGTCGCGGAGATCGAGCGGTTCGGGGCCGCGTTGGAGCGGACGCCGGGGATGGCGGAGCGGTTGTTCGTGGAGAGCGAGTTGTCGCTGCCGAGCGGGGAGCGGCGGGGGGTTGCGTCACTGGCGGCGCGGTTCGCGGCGAAGGAGGCCTTGGCCAAGGCGCTGGGGGCGCCGGCGGGGCTTCGGTGGACCGACGCGGAGGTGTATGTCGAGGCGAGTGGGCAGCCGCGGCTGAGGGTGGCGGGGACCGTGGCCGAGCGGGCCTCGGAGTTGGGGGTTCGGTCGTGGCACGTGTCGCTCAGTCATGATGCCGGGGTGGCTTCCGCGGTGGTGATTGCCGAGGGGTGAGGGGCCCTCCGGGGGCCGTCTGTGTTTGCGCGCTGGGGGTTCGTCTGCGGGCCGTGTGCGGCTGGGGTCTGCGCCTTGGGTTCGGTTGTGGGGCGGGGACGTGGGGGTATGTCCGTACTCGCCATCTTTGTTGCGGGGTCTTGTTGCTGCGGCTGGGGTGAGCTTTGTGCTCGGTGCTCCGTGCGCACATACCCCCACGTCCCCTCACGCCGTCTTGGCGGCCGCGGGCCGTCTCGGCTTCTCGCTGGGAGACTGGGGCCATGCGTACTGCGTACAGCGTGGAGAGTGTCAGGGCCGCTGAGCGGGAGTTGATGGGGCGGTTGCCCGAAGGGGCGCTGATGCAGCGGGCCGCGGCCGGGCTCGCCGTCGAGTGCGCGCAGCTGCTCGGGAAGGTGTACGGGGCGCGGGTCACGCTGCTGGTGGGCAGTGGGGACAACGGCGGCGACGCCTTGTACGCGGGGGCACGGCTCGCGCGGCGGGGCGCCGGGGTCAGTGCCGTGCTGCTCGCCCCGGAGCGCACCCACCCCGGTGGGCTCGCCGCGCTGCGGGCGGCCGGGGGTGTCGTCGTGGAGGCCGACAGCGCGCGGGCCGAGGGGCTTGTCGCCGGGGCACGGCTCGTCGTCGACGGCATCGTGGGCATCGGGGGGCGCGGCGGGCTTCGGGAGCGTGCCGCCCAACTCGTCGCCGCCGCGCGGGATGCGGTGGTCGTCGCGGTGGATCTGCCCAGTGGCGTCGATGCCGATACGGGTGAGGTGCACGGCGATGCGGTGCGGGCCGATGTGACGGTGACGTTCGGGGCGTACAAGCCGGGGCTGTTGGTCGATCCCGCCCGGGAGTACGCCGGGGCCGTGCGGCTTGTCGATATTGGGCTCCGACTCGGGGCTGAGCGTGGCGAGTTGGAAGCTCTTCAGTTCGCGGATGTCGCTGGGCTGTTGCCCGTTCCCGGGGGTGAGAGCGACAAGTACCGGCGTGGCGTCGTCGGGATCGTCGCCGGGTCGGCCCGGTATCCCGGAGCCGCCGTGCTCGCCGTCGCCGGTGCGTTGCGCGGGGGCGCGGGTGCCGTGCGGTACGTGGGGCCCGCCGCCGATGCCGTCATCGCGCGGTTCCCCGAGGCCCTGGTGTCCGCCGGGCCGCCCTCGAAGGCCGGGCGCGTGCAGGCCTGGGTCGCGGGGCCCGGCCTCGGTGACGACGCGGAGCGGCTGGGGGATGTGCTCGCCGCCGATGTGCCCCTGCTGATCGATGCCGACGGGCTGCGGCTCGCGGGGGAGCGCGAGGTGCGGGCGCGGCAGGCTCCCACGCTGCTCACGCCGCACGCCGGGGAGGCCGCCGCCCTGCTCGGTGTCGCCCGCGAGCAGGTCGAGGCGGGAAGGCTCGCGGCCGTGCGGGAGTTGGCGGGGCGGTACGGGGCGGCCGTGTTGCTGAAGGGGTCCACCACCCTGGTCGGCTCGGCTGACGGGGCCGTGCGCGTCAATCCCACCGGGACTTCCTGGCTTGCCACCGCAGGCAGCGGTGATGTGCTGTCCGGGCTCGCCGGGTCCCTGCTGGCCGCGGGGCTCGGCGCGCGGGACGCGGGGTCCGTGGCGGCCCATCTGCACGGGCTCGCGGGGCGGTTCGCGGCGGACGGGGCGCCGGTGGGGGCGCAGGACGTGGCCGACGCGATTCCCGCCGCCTGGCGGGGCGTCCGGATGCCGCTCTAGAGGCGTTCGCGTGTTGCTCCAGAGGCGTTCGTGCGTCGCTCCAGAGATGTCCGGATGCCCCTCTAGCCGGCCCGGAGCATGTCCAGGAGCTGTTCGGCGAACGGCAGCGGGGCGTCCGTGTAGCCCGAGTGGCCGCCGGGGAACTCCTGTAGTTCCAGGCCCAGTTGGTCTGCCATGAGGGCCGCGGGGCGGTACGGAAGGCGGCCGCGCGATGCGATGCCCGCGGCCAGGGTCAGGCGGGGCGCGGCCTCGCGCAGGGCCGCCAGGTCGGGGACGTGCGTCGTGAACGGGACCAGCTCGTACTCGAGGAAGTGCGGGTTGTTCGCCATGAGGCGGGTCAGCATGCCCGCCGTGCGCGGCGGCAGCGTCGCGGGGTCCGGGAGCGGTTCGAGCGTGCCGCCGAGTCCCTGGAGGAAGCGCGTGGCCGCCGGGCCGTGTCCCCGGGTGCGCAGGAGGTCGCGGACCTCGTGGACGAAGGCACGCTGCTCGTCGGCGTCGGGCAGCAGCGCGAAGCACGGCGGCTCGTGCGCGACGACGCGGCGCAGCCGGTGCGGGTGGCGGGCCAGCAGGTCGAGGGCGACGACCGCGCCCGCGCTGCTGCCGAAGGCGTACGCGGGTTCGTGCGGGGAGAGCGCCTCCAGGAGGCGGTGCGCGTCGTCCGACTGCGTCTGTACGCGCTGCTCCTCGCGGGGGCCGTCCAGCGTGCTGCGCGAGTAGCCGCGGGGGTCGACCGTGACCACGGTGAACTCGGCGGCCAGGACGTCGGCGACGCCGTCGAAGACCGCGCTGTCGCCGCCTCCGCCGGGGAGCATCAGGAGGACGGGGCCCTCGCCGCGTCGTATCTCGTGGTGGATCGTCGCGCCGGGGACCGTGAGGCGGGCGGAGTCGATGGTCATGCGGAGGCGGTCCTTTCGGGGGCGGTCCTCTTGGAGGTGGGCCAGTGCTCCAGGAGGACGTGCAGGGCGTCCACGGAGCGGTGCCACGAGGTCCGTACGTCGCGGGGGTGGCCGAAGCCCGCGGAGAGTTCGAGGTCGACGTAGCCGTGGAAGGTGCTGCGCAGCAGGCGTACCGCGTCGGTCAGGTCGGGCTCGGCCAGGTCGTACCCGCGCAGCAGGGCGTAGGTGTACTCGGCGACGCGGCGCGGTCCGGGGGCCTCGGCGGCGAGGGCCGGGTCCAGCTGGAGGTTGGTGGCCGCGTACCTGCCGGGGTGCTTGAGGGCGAAGCCGCGGTACGCGTCCGCGAAGGCGGTCAGTGCGTCCTTGCCGGAGCGGCCCGCGACCGCGGGGCCGATGAGGTCCGCGAGCTCGCCCGTCGCCCGCAGTGCGATCCGTGCCCTGAGGTCGGCGATGTTCCTGACGTGCGAGTACAGGCTCGCGTCCTTCACGCCGAAGCCGCGGGCGAGGGCCGAGACCGTGATGTTCTCCAGACCGATCTCGTCCGCCAGGTCGGCGGCCGCCTCCACCACGCGCTCGCGTGTCAGACCTGCTCGGGCCATGGGGTCGCCTTCCGTAGGAGGTGGTCGCGGTTCCCAGGGAGGATAGATCAAAACCTAGGACTCCTAGGAAGCGATTCTCCGCGGCGGGCCCTTCGAGTGACCCCTCCGCGCGGCTGACGGCCGCTCGGCGTGCGGCCGGGGTTCGCTCATCGAATGATCAGCAAGACAGCCAAGCGCGGACTCACCGTGCTGCTCGCCCTGGCCGCGGCCCTGCCCGCCGCCCCCGCGTCCGCGGGAACCGTGTCTGCGGGAACCGTGTCTGCGGGAACCGTGTCTGCGGGAACCGCCTCCGCGGGCCCCGTCCCGCCGCGGCCCGCGTCGCCCGCGACCGCCCCGCTGGTCCCCGGCATCCCGCTCACGCCGCTCCACCCATGGCAGTTGGACACCCCTGACCAGGCCCTGCTTCCGCACGTGTACGAGCCGAGCGCCGCCGAGGACGCGATCGAGCCCATGGAGGCGCCGCCCGGCGTCGACGCCCTCATCGAGTACGTGCCGGTGGGCGAGGTCGTCACCAAGGCCGCCGCGCCCGCGTGCACCAAGAGCGCCGGGCCCTACCAGCGGCAGGCCGAGCGCTGGCTCGGGCGCCCGGTGGACGGCAGGCAGTCCGCGGCGGACTGCAAGGCCATCAGGGCGTTCCAGAAGAAGCAGGGCATCCGGCCCGCGATCGGCTTCGCGGGACCGGTGACCTGGGCCCGTATGCGGTGGATCTCCGCGCGCGAGAACCCCAACGGCGCGAGGGACTGCCCCACGCGCGCGTACCGCCTCGCCTGCGTCGATCTGTCCCGGCAGCTGATGTGGGTGCAGAAGGGCGAGAAGGTGCTGCTCGGTCCCGTGCCGATCCGCACCGGACGGGCCGGGTACGGGACCCGCCCCGGCTGGCACAGGGTCTACTGGAAGCACAAGAACCACTGGTCGTCGCTGTACAACACCCCCATGCCGTACAGCCAGTTCTTCAGCGGTGGACAGGCGTTCCACGCGATCTACGGCAATGTGTACAGCCCGCCGGGCTCGCGCGGCTGCGTGAACATGCGCCTCACCGACGCCCGCGCGCTGTGGAAGACACTGCTCAAAGGCGACCGCGTCTACGCGTGGGGACGCAAGCCCGGCACCTGATCCACGGGCCTCGTGACCCCGGTGAGCGGCTGGGGCAGCGGGGTTGTCGGCGCGCTCTGAGACACTTGTCCGCGATGAACGAGACAGCCGCTTTCCGTGTCCGCGCCGAGATCGACCTCGCCGCCCTGCGCGCCAACGTGCGCTCGCTGCGCGCCCACGCGCCGGACGCCGCGTTCATGGCCGTCGTGAAGGCGGACGCGTACGGCCACGGAATGGTGCCCTGCGCCAAGGCCGCCCGCGAGGCCGGCGCCACCTGGATCGGCACGGCCACGCCCGAGGAGGCCCTGGCCGTGCGCGCCGCGGGACTGCCAGGCCGGATCATGTGCTGGCTGTGGACGCCGGGCGGCCCCTGGCGCGAGGGCATCGAGGCCGATCTGGACATGTCGGTGAGCGCGCTGTGGGCGCTGCGCGAGGTGACGGACGCCGCCCGCGCTCTCGGCAGGACGGCCCGCATCCAGCTCAAGGCCGACACGGGCCTCGGGCGGAACGGCTGCCTGCCCGCCGACTGGCCCGAGCTGATCGCCGAGTCCCTGCGCGCCGAGGCCGAGGGACTGGTGAAGGTCACCGGCCTCTGGTCGCACTTCGCGTGCGCCGACGAGCCGGGCCACCCCTCGATCGCTGCCCAGCTCACGGTGTTCCGCGAGATGGTGGCCTACGCCGAGGAGCGGGGGATACGCCCCGAGGTGCGGCACATCGCCAACTCCCCGGGGACGCTGACGCTTCCGGAGACCCACTTCGACCTCGTCCGCCCCGGCATCGCGATGTACGGCATCTCGCCGAGCCCCGAGGTGGGCACCCCGCAGGACTTCGGGCTGCGGCCCGTCATGACGCTCAGCGCCTCGCTCGCCCATGTGAAGCACGCCCCGGCGGGTCACGGCGTGAGTTACGGGCATCACTACATCACCCCCGGCGAGACGACCCTCGGCCTCGTCCCCGCCGGGTACGGCGACGGGATCCCGCGCCACGCGTCCGGCACGGGCCCGGTCCTCGTCGGAGGCAAGTGGCGGACCGTCGCGGGCCGCGTCGCGATGGACCAGTTCGTCGTCGACCTCGGCGGGGACGAGCCCGAAGTCGGCGCGGAGGCGGTGCTGTTCGGCCCCGGCGACCGCGGCGAGCCGACCGCGGAGGACTGGGCGCAGGCCGCGGGCACCATCGCGTACGAAATCGTCACGCGCATCGGATCACGCGTCCCACGCGTCCATGTGAATGAGCGGCCCGACAGCACAGAGATGTGAACGGGCAGTCCGACCACTGAGTAGGAGCGGCACGTGAGCGAGAGCAGCACGGGGGCGGCCGCGGCGGAAGCGGTGACGGACGTCGCCGCAGCGGCCGGCAACTGGCGCAGGGCCGGGGTGGCCGGCGCCGCGATAGGAGTGATCGCCGCGGGCGCGGCCGCGGGCGTCGCCATCGAGCGGCTCACGGTCGGCCGCGGCATGCGTAAGAAGGCGAGGCTCGCACTCGACTCCGCGGGTCCGTACGGCTCGCTGCGCGGCATGCCCGGCACGGCGTACGCGGACGACGGCACCGAGCTCTCGTACGAGATCGAAGAGGTCGAGGCGGACGGCGATCAGGGCAGACGGCGGCGCAGCCTCTTCGGCCGCAGGGAGCCCGCGCCGGTCACCGTCGTCTTCAGCCACGGCTACTGCCTGAGCCAGGACTCCTGGCACTTCCAGCGGGCCGCCCTGCGCGGCGTCGTCCGCGCCGTCTACTGGGACCAGCGCAGCCACGCCCGCTCCGGGCGAGGGGTCGACCAGGCCGAGCACGACGTGCCGGTCTCCATCGACCAGTTGGGGCGCGACCTGAAGGCCGTCATCGACGCCGCCGCGCCGGAGGGACCGCTCGTCCTCGTCGGGCACTCCATGGGCGGCATGACGACCATGGCCCTCGCCGACCAGTTCCCCGAGCTGATCCGCGAACGCGTCATGGGCATCGCCCTCGTCGGTACGTCGTCGGGCAAGCTCGGTCAGGTGAACTTCGGCCTTCCGGTGGCCGGGATGAACGCGGTCCGCAAGGTGCTGCCCGGTGTGCTGCGGGCGCTCGGCTCGCAGGCCGAACTGGTGGAGCGGGGACGGCGGGCCACCGCGGACCTCTTCGCGGGCGTCATCAAGCGCTACTCCTTCTCGCGCAAGGACGTGGACCCGGCCATCGCGCGCTTCGCCGAGCGGATGATCGAGTCGACGCCGATCGACGTGGTCGCGGAGTTCTACCCGGCCTTTGCCGAGCACGACAAGGCGGAGGCGCTGGCGCACTTCGCCGACCTCCCGGTGCTCGTGCTGGCGGGGGAGAAGGACCTGGTCACGCCGAGCGAGCACAGCGAGGCGATCGCCGAGCGGCTGCCGGACGCCGAGCTCGTCCTCGTCCCGGACGCGGGCCACATGGTCATGCTGGAGCACCCCGAGGTGGTCACGGACCGGCTCGCGGACCTGCTCGCCAGGACGGGAGTGGTGCCTGCGGCGGCCGATGTGGGGACGTCCAGCGGCTAACGTGGGCGGTATGGAAGCACCGCACCACCAGGCCCCCGCCAACGTACTCAAGATCACCGTCAACTCCCCCGAGCAGATGGGTGAGTTGGGCCGCCGCCTGGCGAAACTGCTGCGCCCCGGCGACCTCGTCATGCTCACCGGCGAGCTCGGCGCGGGGAAGACGACCCTGACCCGCGGCCTCGGCGAGGGCCTCGGGGTGCGGGGCGCCGTCACCTCGCCGACCTTCGTCATCGCCCGCGTGCACCCGCCGCTCGGCCAGGGGCCCGCGCTGGTGCACGTCGACGCGTACCGCCTGGGCGGCGGGCTCGACGAGATGGAGGACCTGGACCTCGACGTGTCGCTCCCCGAATCGGTGATCGTCGTGGAGTGGGGCGACGGCAAGGTCGAGGAGCTCTCCGACGACCGGCTGCACGTCGTCATCGACCGGGCTGTCGGGGACACGACGGACGAGGTCCGCGAGGTCGTGCTGACCGGGCTCGGCGCGCGGTGGGCGGATGCGGATCTGGCCTCGCTGGCGGCCTGATCCGGCCAGGTCGCCGGGTGTTCTCGTACGTTCGCCCTAACGTTCCGACAAGACGTCGGCAAGATGTTGCGCTGCCCGCGTCGCGCGTGGTCACATGGATACCGGTCCTGGTTAGGTCTACCTAACCACGTCTGCTCCCGGAGCTCCAGGAGGCATCCATGCCGGCTTCAGAACGTGACGCACAGCCGCAGCCGCACGGGCTGCCGGGGCCGTCGGGTGCCGTGGGTCCCACGCACCTGTCCATGAGCGATCTGCTGGCGTCGTGCGCCGCGGCGAGCGCCGTCTCCACGCCTCCGCGCGATCCGGCTCCCGTGAGGCAGTTGTCGGCGGAGGCGCGTCCCGCCGAGGCGCTCACCGCGGGTGACGTGCTTACGGAACGACGACGACTTTCTGGTTGATCCCCGCGAACTCCCACATGGCGTTGCCATGGGCGCGGGACTCGCGGATGCCGCCCGTCTTCTTGGCCGCGTCCGGCTTCGGAGTGGAGCCGTCGACCGCCGCGCTGAAGCCGATCGTGACGCCCTCGACCGTCGTGAACCGGACGACGTGCTCGATCGGGGTGCCGTCCGTGCCGGTCACCGAACCCTGGCGCGAGCTGACCGTGTAGGTGCCCGGCGCGGGGTCGACCGTGCCCGGCGTGACCTCGAAGGTGAGCTTGGCCTTGCCGGAGGACTCCACCAGCCATACGCGGTCGTCGCCCAGGGAGTACACGACCCGCTCGCCCGACCCGGACTTCGCCGGGACGGCCGTCGGGTTCTTCTTGTCCTTGGGGGAGCGCGGGGCGCTCGAGGACGTCTTGTCGGGGCTCTTCGCCAGCCCGTCGGGCACGCTGGCCGACGCCTGATAGGCGAGGAAGCCGACCGCGGCGACCGCGGCGGCGGTGAGCGCGGCCACGAATCCCGAGCTGCTCCTTGACACCTTGCGCCACCCACTTCTTCGTACTGCGTACGGCTACGAGGTGACGTTAGCAGCAGCCGCGCCCCTTCCTCCGGCAGCGGCACCTCATGCCGGTGCGGCCGTGCGACGGGCGTCGGAGCCGTAGGCTGTTCGCGTGCTCTTGCTCGCTCTGGATACCGCAACGCCCGCCGTCACCGTCGCCCTCCACGACGGCTCCTCCGTCATCGCGGAGTCGAGCCAGGTGGACGCCCGTCGCCACGGAGAACTGCTGCTTCCGGCCGTCGACCGGGTGCTCGCCGAGGCCGGACTGAGACTCGACGCCGTCACCGACATCGTCGTCGGCGTGGGCCCCGGCCCCTACACCGGACTGCGCGTCGGCCTGATGACCGCCGACACCTTCGGCCTCGCCCTCGGCGTCCCCGTGCACGGGGTGTGCACGCTCGACGGCCTCGCGTACGCCTCCGGCATCGAGAGCGGCCCCTTCGTCGTGGCCACCGACGCCCGGCGCAAGGAGGTCTACTGGGCGCGCTACGACGACGTACGCACTCGTGTGAGTGACGCCGCCGTCGACCGGCCCGCGGACATCGCCGCCGAGGTCGAGGGGCTGCCCGCCGTCGGCGCGGGCGCGCTGCTCTACCCCGAGACCTTCCCCGACGCCCGCGCCCCCGAGCACGTCTCGGCGGCCGCGCTCGCGTCGCTCGCCGCGGAGAAGCTCGCGGCGGGCGAGGAGCTCCTGGAGCCCCGGCCGCTGTACCTGCGCAGGCCGGACGCGCAGGTGCCCAAGAACTACAAGGTGGTCACCCCCAAGTGACCGAGGTGACCGAGGCGACCCGGCCGACCGAGGGCGCCGTGCTGCGCGAGATGCGCTGGTGGGACATCGACCCGGTGTTCGCCCTGGAGAAGGAGCTCTTCCCGGACGACGCCTGGTCGCGCGGGATGTTCTGGTCCGAGCTCGCCCACGCGCGCGGACCCCTTGCCACCCGCCGCTACGTGGTGGCCATGGACGGCGACCGCCTCGTCGGGTACGCGGGGCTCGCCGCCTCCGGCGACCTCGCCGACGTCCAGACCATCGCCGTGGCCCGCGACCACTGGGGCACGGGCCTCGGCGCCCGGCTCCTCACCGACCTGCTCCAGGCCGCGACCGCCTTCGAGTGCGCCGAGGTCATGCTGGAAGTGCGGGTCGACAACACCAGGGCGCAGAAGCTGTACGAGCGCTTCGGCTTCGAGGCCATCGGCTTCCGGCGCGGCTACTACCAGCCCGGCAACGTCGACGCGCTCGTCATGCGCCGCACCGACCCCTCCACCTCCGTATCTGGCGTACAAGGAACCGAGATTCATGGCTGACTCGCGCGACGAACCCCTCGTCCTCGGCATCGAGACCTCCTGTGACGAGACCGGCGTCGGCATCGTGCGCGGCACCACCCTGCTCGCGGACGCCGTCGCGTCCAGCGTCGACGAGCACGCCCGCTTCGGCGGCGTCGTGCCCGAGGTCGCCTCCCGCACGCACCTGGAGGCGATGGTGCCGACCATCGACCGCGCCCTGAAGGACGCGGGCGTGAGCGCCAAGGACCTCGACGGCATCGCGGTCACCGCGGGCCCCGGCCTCGCGGGCGCGCTGCTCGTCGGCGTCTCGGCCGCCAAGGCGTACGCGTACGCGCTCGACAAGCCGCTCTACGGCGTCAACCACCTCGCCTCGCACATCTGCGTCGACCAGCTGGAGCACGGGCCGCTGCCCGAGCCGACCATGGCGCTGCTGGTGTCGGGCGGTCACTCCTCGCTGCTCCTGTCCACCGACATCACCTCGGACGTGCGGCCGCTCGGCGCGACCATCGACGACGCGGCGGGCGAGGCCTTCGACAAGATCGCGCGGGTGCTGAACCTCGGCTTCCCGGGCGGTCCCGTCATCGACCGGTACGCGCGCGAGGGCGACCCGGAGGCGATCGCGTTCCCGCGCGGGCTCACCGGGCCGCGCGACCCCGCGTACGACTTCTCCTTCTCGGGTCTCAAGACGTCCGTCGCGCGCTGGATCGAGGCGAAGCGGGCCGCGGGCGAGGAGGTGCCGGTGCGGGACGTGTCGGCGTCCTTCCAGGAGGCCGTCGTCGACGTGCTGACCCGCAAGGCCGTGCGGGCCTGCAAGGACGAGGGCGTCGACCACCTGATGATCGGCGGCGGTGTGGCCGCCAACTCGCGGCTGCGGGCGCTCGCGCAGGAGCGGTGCGAGAAGGCCGGGATCCGGCTTCGGGTGCCGCGGCCCAAGCTGTGCACGGACAACGGCGCGATGGTCGCGGCCCTCGGCGCCGAGATGGTTGCGCGGGGCCGGGCCGCCTCGTCCTGGGACCTGTCGGCGGACTCGTCGCTGCCGGTGACGGAGCCGCACGTGCCGGGGCACGGGCATGCTCACGACCACGATCACGTGCACGAGGTCAGCAAGGAGAACCTGTACTCATGAGCGTCGCGCTGATGTGGGAGGCCCGTGCCGTCGAGGGGCGGGGCGACGAACTGCTCGCCTGGGCGCGGAAGCAGGAGCTCGGTGGTGCGGCCCGGCCGCTGCGCCGCGAGACCTTCAGCGCACCGCAGGACCGGGTGCTCGTCATCACCTGGTGGGACGCCGGGTACGACGCCGAACTCCCCGAACTGCCCGAGCCCTCCCCGGAGTTGGTGACGCGGGCGGTGCACAGGTGGCGGTTCGAGTCGGTGGAGGAGAGCTAGCCCCTTCCCTCGGTGTGCCGTGGGAGGCGGCGGTAGATCAACAGGTAGCGCCAGAAGAGGAGTTGGCGCACGCGGCTGCCGGGCAGGAGGCGGGCCGCCTCGGCGCGGACCTGGGGGAGCCGCATGTCCGGCTCGTGCACCGGGGCCTTGAGCGGGGGCGTGCGGTCGCCGCGCAGGCGCTCACCCGCGTACACAGCGACCCGTGCCACCGCGTTGGCCGGTGACGCCACGACGTCCCACGGGGTCAGGCCGGCGTAGCAGCCGAGGACGAGCAGGCTGCCGCCGGGCGCGAGGGCCGCGCGCAGGCGCGTGACCGTGTCGAACGGCATGTGGTGCAGGCTCGCCAGGCAGGTGATGACGTCGTAGTGGCCGTCGGGCAGGTCCTCCTTCGTCACGTCGGCCTGGCGGAAGCGGGGGCCGCCGCCGGCCTCTTCCGCCTCGGCGATCACCTCCGCCGAGGGGTCGAGCGCGTCGACCTCATAGCCGCGCGCCGCGAGGAGGCGGGCGAAGCGGCCGGTTCCGCAGCCGATGTCGAGGGCGGTGCGTCCGTGCGGCGGCAGGTTGCGCAGGAGCAGTCGGTGGTAGTGGTCGTTGTGGTCGAAGGGCATGCGGAGGACCCTGGCACAGGAGGTCGAGCGCCCGGCCTGTTTCAGCCCCGGTGCGCTGCCCGGCCCAGCAACCCGTCGACCACCGCGGCCAGTTGGCCCGCGATGTCGTAGTCCTCGGTCAGCTCGCCCCAGCGTCCCGCGAGGGCCGCGAGGTGGGGGAGTTCGGCCGCGTCCGCGTCCGTGAGCATGTCGGGGAAGTGCCGCTTGCGGCCGGGGTCGGCGGCGCGGCGCTCCATCGCGTGGCGGAAGACCAGGTCGCCGTAGACGCAGTGCCAGACGGTCCGGTAGGCGCGCACGGCCTCGGCGGGCGTGAGGCCGCAGTCGATGCCCGCGCCGACGATCTCCTCGACCATCCACAGGGCGCCCTTGTCGGTGAGGTCGCCGAGGCTGAGCACCTCGACCACCCAGGGCATCCGCGCCAGCGTGCCGTGCATGTGCAGGGAGACGGCGAGGAGGCGGTCGCGCGGGTCGGCGGGGAGTTCGGGGCGGGGGACGGTGGCGGCGGTGCCCGAGAGCGTGAGCATCAGGAGCTCGTCCTTGTCGCGCACGTGGTGGTAGAGCGCCATCGGCGTCGTGCCGACCTCCTTGGCGACGCGGCGCATGCTCAGGGCCGCGACGCCCTCCTCCTCCAGGATCCGCCGGGCGGTCGCGACGATCGCCTCCGGTTCGAGGCGGCGGGGGCGCCCCACGCCGCGCTTCTTCGCCTTCTCTTCTGCTGCCACCCGCTCATTGTCGCGTCCGTGTCCGTGTCCGCGTCCGTGTCCGTGTCCGCGCCGTCGCCGGGGAGGACGACCCTTGCATAATTTCTATACGCGTATAGTAATGTGCCGCGCATGGTGAACAAGGTGAACTCGAACGCCCCGCAAGGACGTTGGCTGCTGCCGGTGGTGCTCACCGTGCAGTTCCTCGTCTCCCTCGACATGTCCGTCGTCAACATCGCCCTGCCCGACATGGGCGATGACCTCGGCTTCGGCGACGACTCACTGCTGTGGGTCGTCAACGCCTACGCGCTCGCCTTCGGCGGCCTGCTCATGCTCGGCGGGCGCCTCGCCGACCTGGTCGGGCGGCGGCGCAGCCTCATCTGGGGCTTCGCGGTGTTCGGCGCGGCCAGCCTGGCGGGCGGGCTCGCCCTCACGCCGGGGCAGCTCATCGCGGCACGCGCGGTGCAGGGCGCGGGCGCGGCGGCGCTCGCCCCGGTGGCGCTCGCGCTGATCACCGTCAACTACGAGGCGGGGCCCGCGCGTTCACGGGCGCTCGGCCTGTGGGGCGTCTCCGGCGCGCTCGGCGGCGCGGTCGGGATCATGGCGGGCGGCCTGCTCACCGACTGGGTGGGCTGGCGCTCCGTGATGCTGATCAACGTCCCCGTGGTGCTCGCCGCGCTCATCGCCGCGCGCCGCGGGGTGCCCGTCGACCGGCGCACGGGACCCGCGCCGCGCCTCGACGTGACGGGCGCCCTGCTGGTCACGGCCGGGATGGCGGTGCTCGTCCTCGGCCTCGTGCGCACCGAGACCTACGGCTGGGGGTCCGGCACCACGGCCATCACGCTCGCCGTCGCGGTCGTCCTGCTCGCCGCCTTCGTCGCCGTCGAGGCCCGCAAGCGCGAGCCGCTGCTGAGGCTCGGCCTGCTCGGCACGTCCCACCGTCCGGTGCTCTCGGCCAACGTCTTCTCGCTCCTGATGTCGTCGGGGCAGTTCGCCGCCTTCTACTTCACCTCGCTCTACCTCCAGCAGGTCATGGGGTACGGGCCGACGGCGGCCGGCGCCGCGTTCCTGCCGTTCTGCGCGGGCGTCGTGGCCGGGTCGGCGGTCGCGACCAAGGCCGTGGGGCGGCTCGGCGAGCGGACGCTGCTCGTGGCGGGCGGGCTGCTGGGGGCCGCCGGGTTCGGCTGGTTCGCGCTGACGGTCGAGGCGGGCGGCACGTTCCTGGATTCCGTCCTCGGGCCCTCGCTGGTCGCGAGCGTCGGCATCGGCATGTGCTTCGTGCCGCTGGGCACCGCGGCGACCAGCGGCGTCGCCCCCGAGGAGACCGGCATGGCCTCCGGGCTGCTCAACAGCTCGCGTCAGCTCGGCGGCTCGCTGGGCCTCGCGGTCCTTGTCACCGTCGCGGCGAGCGCCACGGGCTCGGGGCGGGGGCCCGCCGCCCTGGCCGAGGGGCACGCGGCGGCCTTCGCGGTGTCCGCGGGGCTTCTGGTGGCGGCGGCGCTGGCGACGGCAGTGCTCCACGGCCGCCGAGCGCCCGCCCCGTCACCGCTGCGACCTGCATCGACGTACGCCGCACAAGAAACTTCGGAAAATCTCGGCGACGATGTCGAAAGGGGCGTCTCCCGTTCGACGCAGGGGTGAGAGGCGGGAAGAAGCCCCGCCGCCACCCGATGGGAGACCACCATGCCGCGCTTTCTGACGATGATCCGCATCGACGAGAACAACGTGCCCGAGGGCGGTCCGAGCCCCGAGCTGCACGAGCGCATGGGCGCGCTGCTCGAAGAGATCACCAAGGCCGGGGTGATGCTCGACACCGCGGGCCTCCGGCCGACCTCCGAGGGCACCCGTGTCACCTGGGACAAGGGCGAACTGTCCGTCACCGACGGCCCGTTCACCGAGACCAAGGAGGTCATCGGCGGCTACTCCCTCGTACAGGCCAAGGACAAGGCCGAGGCGATCGAGTGGACCAAGCGGTTCCTGAAGACCCACGAGGACTACTGGACGATCACCGCGGAGGTGCGGGAGATCGAGGAGGCCGGCGGCTGCTGATCGCTGGGGCCGGACCGGAGCTGGACCGGACCCGGCCGGACCGGAGCCGGACCGGACCGGGGCTCTCGGTGCGCCTTTGCCGGGGCGGCGCGGGGGTGCTCTGATGGATGGCCGTGAGCCATCCGCCGGAGCACCCCCGCCGCACCACGCCGGACACTGCGAACTCTGTGGACACCGCGGACTCTGTGGAGACCTCGGACTCTGTGGAGACCGTCGAAACCGTCTTCCGCATGGAGTCGCCGCGCATCATCGCCGGCGTCGCGCGGATCGTACGAGACGTCGGCATCGCCGAGGAACTGGCGCAGGACGCCCTGGTGGCCGCCCTCGAACAGTGGCCCGAGCACGGCGTCCCCGACAACCCGGGCGCCTGGCTCATGACCGCGGCCAAGAACCGCGCCGTCGACCTGGTGCGCCGCCGCGAGCGCTACGCCCGCAAGCTGGCGGAGATGGGCCGTGACCTGGAGTCCGCGCCGCCCCACCTGGACGGGCCCGCCGAGCTCGTCGACCCCGACGCCATCGACGACGACCTGCTCCGCCTCGTCTTCACCGCCTGCCACCCGGTGCTCTCCACGGAGGCCCGCGTGGCGCTGACCCTGCGCCTGCTCGGCGGCCTGACCACCGCCGAGATCGCCCGCGCCGTGCTCGCGCCGGAGCCGACCGTGGCGCAGCGCATCGTGCGGGCCAAGCGCACCCTCGCCGCCAAGGGCATCGCCTTCGAGGTCCCGTACGGCCCGGACCGCGAGGCCCGCCTCGGCTCGGTCCTCGAAGTCATTTACCTCGTCTTCAACGAGGGGTACGCCGCCACGGCGGGCGACGACCTGCTGCGCCCCGCCCTGTGCGAGGACGCGCTGCGGCTGGTGCGCGTGCTCGCCGGGCTGATGCCCAAGGAGCCCGAAGTGCACGGCCTGGCCGCGCTGTTGGAGCTCCAGGCGTCGCGCTCGACGGCGCGCACGGGCCCGTCCGGCGAGCCGGTGCTGCTCAAGGACCAGAACCGGGCCCGCTGGAACCAGCTGCTGATCCGGCGTGGATACGCCGCCCTGGCCCGCGCGCAGGCGGCGGCACAGGGCCCTCTCGGCCCGTACGCCCTGCAGGCCGCGGTCGCCGCCTGCCACGCCCACGCGCATACGTACGAGGAGACCGACTGGCGGCAGATCGCCGCCCTCTACGACCTGCTCGCGGCCCGCGCCCCGTCCCCGGTGGTCGAACTGAACCGCGCCGTCGCGGTCTCGATGGCCGAGGGCCCGGAGGCGGGCCTCGCCCTGGTCGACGCGCTCGCCGCGGAATCCGCCTTGCGGGACTACCACTTGCTGCCCAGTGTGCGGGGGGATCTCCTTGCCCGCCTCGGCCGGTCGGCGGAGGCGCGGGCGGAGTTCGAACGGGCGGCGTCGCTGGCGCGGAACGAGAGGGAGCGGGAGTTGCTCTTGGCTCGGGCCGCCGACTGCTGAGGCTTTGGCCGCGGATTCGTTGTGGCTGGTCGCGCAGTTCCCCGCGCCCCTTACGGGGCCGGGTGGCCGATCAGCATCGTCGGCGCCCCTGCCACCCGCGTCATGAAAACCGTCGCCGCGTTCTTCCCCTGCGGCTTCACCTTCTTCCGCAGCTCCTCCGGCTCCACCGCCGACCCCCGCTTCTTCACCGTCAGGATGCCGACCTCCCGCTCCCGCAGCAGCGCCTTCAACTTCTTCACGTTGAAGGGGAGTTGGTCGGTGATTTCGTACGCCGCGGCGTACGCGGTGTCGTGGCGCTCGTCGGAGGTGACGTACGCGATCGTCTCGTCGATCAGCCCGCCCGCGACCTCCTCGGCGACCTGGGCGACCAGGTGGGCGCGGATGACGGCGCCGTCGGGCTCGTACAAGTATCGCCCCACGGGCCGCACTTCGGGGTCGGGCGGCATCGCGTCGAGCGAGGTCCACAGGGTGGCGCCGCCGGGCAGGAGCGTCGCGCGGTGCGAGGAGGGCGCGTCCGTGCCGAACCACAGCACGGCCTCCTTGACGTCACCGCCGTCGGAGATCCACTCGGCCTCCGCCTCGGTGGGGACCGCCTCGTGGGGAATGCCGGGGGCGATCTTCAGCGCCGCGCGCGGGGCCTTGAGCGCCGCCGCGACCGCCCAGGACAGGGGCGGTGAGTAGGCCTCGGGGTCGAAGATCCTGCCGCGGCCGCCCCGGCGCGCCGGGTCCACGAAGACGGCGTCGTACGTGGATGTGTCCACCTCGGTGACATCGGCCTCGCGGACCTCGATCAGCTCGGCGAGACCGAGCGCCTCGGCGTTGGCGCGGGCGACGGCGCAGGTCAGCGGGTCGCGGTCGACGGCGAGCACGGAGATGCCGACCCGCGCGAGGGCGAGGGCGTCGCCGCCGATGCCGCAGCAGAGGTCGGCGACGGACCGCACGCCGGCGGCCTTGAAGCGCTCGGCGCGGTACCGGGCGACGGAGGAGCGCGTGGACTGCTCGACTCCGTTCGGCGTGAAGAACATCCGGGCAGCGTCCTCGGCACCGAACTTCGCCGCGGCTCGCTGCCGCAGTCGCGCCTGGGCCAGTGCCGCGGAGACCAGTGGCGCCGGGTGCTCACGGCGCAGCCGGGTGGCGGCGGCGAGCTCCTGGGCGGGATCGACGTCCCGCACCTCGTCGAGCAGGGCTCCGCCCTCCTCGGTGAGCAGGGCGGCGAAGGCGGCGAGGGGGTCGTCGAGGCTGCTCGGCGTGTTCGGGTCGTTCACCCGCCCCATTGTGGGCCAGTCGGTGGATGGTGCGCGGCCGGTGGCGGTGTCGGCCCTTCAAAAGGGCCTTGAACTGCGAGGATCCGGCGCCATGCAACTAGTACGACAAAACGAAGAATCCGCCGGAAGACGGAAGAACCGGACGCGTACCGCGCTGGCGGTCCTGACCGTCGCCGCGATCGCGTCGGGCTGCGCCTCCGGCGGCGACTCCGACGCCGTGAAGCCCGCCCACGGCCAGCAGCCGCTCCAGGCCCCGCCCGCCCGTGCCCTCGACTCCTACGCCCACAAGCTCGGCGCGGCCCAGGCCGCACGCGCCGCGGCGGCCAAGCGCTGGGGCCTGGCCAGGACGCCGCTGGCCGCGCCGCCCGCGCCGAAGGCCAAGCCGAGGATCACCACCCGCAAGGGCTTCGAGGTCAAGGGGCAGTCGAGCCTGCCGCCCGTCTTCACGACGATCCCGACCAAGGAGAAGGTCGTCTTCCTGACCATCGACGACGGCGCCGAGAAGGACCCGGCGCTGCTGAGGATGATGAGCGACCTGAAGATCCCGTACACCGCGTTCCTCAGCGACTACCTGGTCAAGGAGGATTACGCCTACTTCAAGAAGATGCAGGACCGCGGCGTCTCCCTGAACAACCACACCCTCAACCACCGCTACATGCCCGCGCTTTCGTACGAGGCGCAGCGCCGCGAGATCTGCGGCATGCAGGACACCATCGAGAAGCGCTACGGCAAGCGGCCCGAGCTCTTCCGCCCGCCGTACGGCAACTACGACGTCCACACCCTGCGCGCCGCCAAGTCCTGTGGCGTCAAGGCGGTGCCGCTGTGGGCGTCGGAGGCCTTCGCCGACCACATGGAGTGGCGCGAGTGGGACCGGGACCTGCACCCCGGCGACATCATCCTCACGCACTTCCGGGGGCGCGAGGACTGGAAGGGCACCATGCCCGACATGGTCCGCCGAGTCATGAAGACGGTCACGGACAAGGGGTACGCGGTGGCCAGGCTGGAGGACTACCTGTGACCCCCCGGGCGCGAGCGCGCCGCCGCCTCCTCGCCGGGGCCCTGCTGTGCGGCGTCCTCGCGCCCACGCTGCTCACGGGCTGCGCGGAATCGGTGGACCCGATCGAGAGGCTGGGTCGGAAGGCGGCCCAGAAGATGCCGCCGCGAAAGCCACCGGGACAGGCTGGTCCCGGCTGTGGGCAGGCGTTCCGCACGGCGAGTGGGGACTCCCCTGCTCGAGCGGAGCCGAGAACTTGGGGAAGGGTGGGCACAGCCCCACCTGCCGGGCAAGGGGAAACGAGGCGGCCCCGTGCCGCGGGCAAGGAACCGCAGGCCCGCAAAACACGTTGCCCAGGCAAGGCCACAGAGGCGCCGACCCCGCCAGGGGGCACCCCGTCCCCGTAAAGCCCGACGCAGTCGATTGGCACTCCGCTTGACCGAGTGCTAATCCCCGTCCTAGTCTCGCTTCTGGCACTCCCCACTGGAGAGTGCCAACAGCGACGGGCAGGTCCGGCACCCGCGACGACGGATCCACCTGGTCGCCACACCTCAGACTCTTAACCCCGTGAGATCTCCGAAGGGGGAGACCGGATCGTGACGACCGCCAGCTCCAAGGTTGCCATCAAGCCGCTCGAGGACCGCATTGTGGTCCAGCCGCTCGACGCCGAGCAGACCACGGCCTCCGGCCTGGTCATTCCGGACACCGCGAAGGAGAAGCCCCAGGAGGGCGCCGTCCTCGCCGTGGGCCCGGGCCGCTTCGAGAACGGCGAGCGCCTGCCGCTCGACGTCAAGGTCGGCGATGTCGTGCTGTACAGCAAGTACGGCGGCACCGAGGTGAAGTACAACGGCGACGAGTACCTCGTCCTCTCGGCTCGCGACGTGCTCGCGATCGTCGAGAAGTAATTCACCGCTTCACCTGCTTCACCAGCAGATTTGCTTTTTGAGCTGCGCCCCTGGTCACCCCGCTGATTGCCGGGCGGCGAGGGGCGCAGTTCGTTCACCCGAGTTTTCGAGAGGGCTGAATCGCTCCCATGGCGAAGATCCTGAAGTTCGACGAGGACGCCCGTCGCGCCCTTGAGCGCGGCGTCAACAAGCTTGCCGATACGGTCAAGGTGACGATCGGCCCCCGCGGCCGCAACGTCGTCATCGACAAGAAGTTCGGTGCCCCGACCATCACCAACGACGGCGTCACCATCGCCCGTGAGGTCGAGGTCGAGGACCCGTACGAGAACCTCGGCGCCCAGCTGGTGAAGGAGGTGGCGACCAAGACCAACGACATCGCTGGTGACGGCACCACCACCGCCACCGTGCTCGCCCAGGCCCTGGTCAAGGAAGGCCTGCGCAACGTCGCCGCCGGCGCCTCCCCGGCCGCCCTGAAGAAGGGCATCGACGCCGCCGTCGCGGCCGTCTCCGAGGAGCTCCTCGCCACCGCCCGCCCGATCGACGACAAGGCCGACATCGCGGCCGTCGCCGGTCTGTCGGCCCAGGACCCGCAAGTCGGCGAGCTCATCGCCGAGGCGATGGACAAGGTCGGCAAGGACGGTGTCATCACCGTCGAGGAGTCCAACACCTTCGGCCTGGAGCTCGACTTCACCGAGGGCATGGCCTTCGACAAGGGCTACCTGTCGCCGTACATGGTGTCCGACCAGGAGCGTATGGAGGCCGTCCTCGACGACCCGTACATCCTGATCCACCAGGGCAAGATCTCCTCCATCCAGGACCTCCTGCCGCTGCTCGAGAAGGTCATCCAGGCCAACGCCTCGAAGCCGCTCCTGATCATCGCCGAGGACGTCGAGGGCGAGGCCCTGTCGACCCTGGTCGTGAACAAGATCCGCGGCACCTTCAACGCCGTCGCGGTGAAGGCCCCGGGCTTCGGCGACCGCCGCAAGGCCATGCTCGGTGACATCGCCACCCTCACCGGCGGCACCGTCATCGCCGAAGAGGTCGGCCTCAAGCTCGACCAGGTCGGCCTCGACGTGCTCGGCACCGCCCGCCGCGTCACCATCACCAAGGACGACACGACGATCGTCGACGGCGGCGGCAACAAGGCCGACGTCGAGGGCCGCGTCGCCCAGATCAAGGCCGAGATCGACGCCACGGACTCCGACTGGGACCGCGAGAAGCTCCAGGAGCGCCTCGCGAAGCTGGCCGGCGGCGTGTGCGTGATCAAGGTCGGCGCCGCCACCGAGGTGGAGCTGAAGGAGAAGAAGCACCGTCTGGAGGACGCCATCTCCGCGACCCGCGCCGCGGTCGAGGAGGGCATCGTCTCCGGTGGTGGCTCCGCTCTGGTGCACGCCGTCAAGGTCCTCGAGGGCAACCTCGACAAGGACGGCGACGAGGCCACCGGTGTCGCGGTCGTCCGCCGCGCCGCCGTCGAGCCGCTGCGCTGGATCGCCGAGAACGCCGGCCTCGAGGGCTACGTCATCACCTCGAAGGTCGCCGAGCTCGACAAGGGCTTCGGCTTCAACGCCGCCACCGGTGAGTACGGCGACCTGGTCAAGGCCGGCGTCATCGACCCGGTCAAGGTCACGCGCTCCGCGCTGGAGAACGCCGCGTCCATCGCCTCCCTGCTCCTCACGACCGAGACCCTGGTCGTCGAGAAGCCGGCGGAGGAGGAGGCCGAGGCCGGTCACGGTCACGGTCACGGCCACTCGCACTGACCTGAGCCTGTAACCGAGGCCCGGCTTCCCCTGTGGGGGAGCCGGGCCTCGGTCGTTTCGGGGTCGCGCCTGCCGGGTCGGTGCTTCGTCGCCGTGTGTGGGTCGTGGTCCGTCGCCGTGTGAGGGGCGTGGTCCGTCCTCGCGCAGTTCCCCGCGCCCCTGACGGGCGCTCCTTGACGGTGGCTCTACTGCGGGCCGTACTTCCTGCCCGTCCTCGACGTCACGCCGCCCAGCAGGCCCCGCGGGGTCAGCTTCACCACGCCCATCAGGGCCTTGTACCTCGGGTCGGGGATCGACAGGGTCTTGCCTCGGGACAGGTCGGTCAGTGCCGTCGCGACCAGCTTGTCCGCTTCGAGCCACATCCAGCCCGGGATGTTGGACGTGCCCATCCCGGCCCGCTGGTGGAACTCCGTGCGGACGAAGCCGGGGCACAGCGCCATCATCCGCACCCCGGACCCGGCCAGGTCCTTCGCCGCGCCCTGGGTGAACTGCACGACCCAGGCCTTCGACGCGCCGTACGTCCCGCGCGGCACGAACGCCGCCACCGACGCGACGTTCACGACGCCGCCGCGGCCGCGCTCCCGCATCGCCTCCGCCGCGGCCGACGTCAGCCGGAGCACCGCCTCGCAGTGCACCTTGAGCATGGTCAGCTCGTCGCTGAGGGAGACCTCCAGGTAACGGCCCTTGTTGCCGAATCCGGCGTTGTTGATCAGCAGGTCGACCGGGTCCCTGCGGTGCGAGAGACGCTTCTCGACGGACTCGATGCCCTCGTCCGTGGAGAGGTCCGCGGTCAGGACCTCCGCCTCGATGCCGTGCCGGTCGTGCAGTTCGGTCGCCTGCTCGTGCAGCCGCTCGGTGTCGCGCGCGACCAGAACGAGGTTGTGCCCGTCACCGGCGAGGCGCCGCGCGAAGGCGGCGCCGATGCCGGCGGTTGATCCCGTAATCAGAGCCGTAGTCATGGACCAAGGCTAGTGAGATCTAGTGACCGGTGTGTTGCGCGTACTTCGCCAGGTAGGTGTGCGCCCGCTCGGTCGCCTCGGGGTGCAGCGCCTCGCCCGCGTCGAGGAGTCGAGGCAGCAGTTCCTGCTCCGTCGTGACGGCCCGGAAGTAGAGGGAGACGGTGATCCCGTGCTCCGGCCTGTGCACGACCTCGATGGTGTCACCGGCCCGGATCTCACCGGGCTCGATCACCCGCAGATAGGCGCCCGGCGCACCCTGCTGCGTGAACCGCTTCATCCACGCCTTCTCGCCGAGGTGCTCCTGGAACTTGCGGCAGGGGATGCGCGCGCTCGTCACCTCGAGCAGCAGGTCCGGGCCGACCCGCCAGCGCTCGCCGATCTTCGCGCCGCTCACGTCGACGCCGGACGTCGTGAGGTTCTCGCCGAAGACGCCGGGCGTCAGCGGCCGGTCGAGGGTGCGCTCCCACGCGTCGAGGTCCTCGCGTGCGTACGCGTACACGGCCTGGTCGTCGCCGCCGTGGTGCCGCAGGCTGCAGATCGTGTCCCCGGCGAGGCCGCTTCCGCCGACACCCTTGGCACCGGGCGCCGCCACCCGGACCGGTCCTTGTACGGGGCGCTTGTCGATGCCGGTGTTGGTGGGCACGGGGGTGTATTCGAGGGCCTTGGGACGGCCCACATTTACCGAAAGAAGCTCCATGGAGGCAGGTTAGGCGAAGATCTCAAAGCCGCGATGCGATATTTCGCACCATGCCCAAGCGTCGCTTATGCTCGAATCATGATCGAGGCCCGTCATCTCCGTGTCCTGCGCGCCGTGGCAGCCACCGGCTCCTTCTCGGCCGCGGCCCGCGAGCTCGGCTGCACCCAGCCCGCAGTCAGCCAGCAGATGAAGGCCCTCGAAACCTCGACCGGCACACCGCTCCTGATCCGCACCGGCCGTGAGATGCGCCTGACGCAGGCGGGCGAAGCCCTGGTCCGGCACGCCGCGGGCATCCTCGCCGGGCTCACCGCCGCGGAGGAGGAGGTCGCCGCCATCGCGGGCCTGCGCGCCGGCCGGGTGCGGCTGGTCTCTTTCCCCAGCGGCAGTTCGACGCTGGTCCCCGGCGCGCTGGCGGCGCTCCGCGCGGCCCATCCCGGCACACGCGTCTCCCTCGTGGAGGCCGAGCCGCCGCGCTCGGTGGAGATGCTGCGCGAGGGCGACTGCGACGTGGCTCTCGCCTTCCGGTACGACGGCGCGTCCGCCGCGGAGGAGTGGGAGGACCTCGTCGTGCGCCCGCTGCTCGCGGACCGGCTCGTCGGCCTCGTACCCGAGGGGCACCGGCTCGCCGAGGCGGGCGCGGTGACCATCGGGGAGTTCGCCGAGGAGCCCTGGATCGCGGGCTGCCCCCGCTGTCGCAGGCAGCTGGTGGAGGTCTGCGAGAGCGCGGGCTTCGTGCCCCGCATCGACTTCGCGACCGACGACTATCCGGCCGTGATCGGCCTGGTCGGCGCCGGTCTGGGGGTGGCGGTGCTGCCCGAGCTCGCGATCGAGTCGGTGCGCCCCAGGGGTGCCCGCACGGTGACGGTGGAGCCCGCCGTGCAGCGCGAGATCGTCGCGCTCACGCTGCCGGACCTGGCGCAGGTGCCGGCCGTCGCCGCCACACTGGACCACCTCGCGCGGGCCGCGGCCCGCTGACGGAGCCGTGAGGCCCGTCTCGGAATTCCCTTCGCCGCTCCGAGGATTCGCCGCCGTTTCGAAGAAACGTTCCTTCAGTGATGCGAGACGGCGGCTCTGCCCGCCGACGCGGATGCCGTGACGAGGCGGTGGCGCGCGCGTCCCATGAGTTCTTCGCGTTCGTCCTCGGTCAATCCGCCCCATACGCCGTACGGCTCGCGTACCGCGAGTGCGTGAGCGGCGCATTCCGCGCGCACCGGGCACCGCATGCAGACCTCCTTGGCGGAGTTCTCACGTGCGCTGCGCGCCGCTCCCCGCTCGCCCTCCGGGTGGAAGAAGAGCGAGCTGTCGACCCCGCGGCAGGCCGCGAGGAGCTGCCAGTCCCACAGATCTGCGTTCGGTCCGGGAAGGCGGGAGAAATCTGCCATTGCTGGTCCCCTTGATGCCGTTCTGACGCGGATACGGTGCCCATGACCGTACATCTACTGTCTAAGGAGATGAAAATATGACTCATTGCGAATCTAGCCACAGACACCAGCAAAAGGGAAGAAATGCCGCTAAATGGGGCATAGCTTGTGATGAAAGGTTGAGGGTCTCTCGCGCGCTCTGCGCTGTGTCCGCGCCCTCACGTAGAGTGCCGAAGGTGGCCGATCGCCCCGTAACTCTTTCGGGTGACCGTCGTTGAGAGTGCGAGGCGGTTGAAAGAACAAGCGCTCGGGCAGGTGTCCGAGAGCGTCAACCGCACAGGTGACGAATATGTACCAGCCTGGAGGCTCAAGGTGACGCGCAGCAGCTGTGAGAGCCGCGGAGGACAGTCATGACATCGGTCCTCGTCTGCGACGACTCCCCGCTTGCCCGAGAGGCGCTCCGCCGCGCGGTCGCGACCGTGCCCGGCGTCGAGCGTGTGACGACGGCGGCCAACGGCGAGGAAGTCCTCCGCCGCTGGGGCGCCGACCGCTCGGACCTGATTCTGATGGACGTACGCATGCCCGGTCTGGGTGGCGTCGAGACCGTGCGGCGGCTGCTGTCCGCCGACCCCGGTGCGCGCATCATCATGCTCACCGTCGCCGAGGACCTGGACGGGGTCGCGCTCGCGGTGGCCGCCGGTGCCAGGGGCTATCTGCACAAGGACGCCTCGCGTGCGGAACTGCGCGCGACCGTCACGCAGGCCCTCGCCGACCCGACGTGGCGGCTCGCCCCGCGCAGGCTCCGCTCGGCCGAGATGGGCGCCGCGCCCACGCTCACCGCGCGTGAGATCCAGGTCCTCGAAGGCATGAGCCACGGCCGCTCGAACGCGGAGATCGGGCGCGAGCTCTTCCTCTCCGAGGACACCGTGAAGACGCACGCCAGGCGGCTCTTCAAGAAGCTCGGTGCCTCGGACCGGGCGCACGCGGTGGCCCTCGGTTTCCGCTGGGGCCTGGTCCGCTAAGTGTGTCGCCGCGGGGGCACGGCGATCCCCGCCCGCCGAGCGGTGGGCGGGGTGACGGACGCCCGCCGCTGCTTGTTTCGTCGCCGATGCCGCATCCTTGATGTGTGGAGTTCCTCGGGGACGAGTCGATCGAGCGGGAGGGGAGGGCGCAGGAGATGAGTTCCGGCGCACCTGCTCATAACGCTTCAGTGCACAACTACGGACGCGGTGCCACGGATCAGTCGACGCCAAGGCACCATGGACCGATGCGCGATGACAAGACGACGGTGATCGGTGCCCTCGTCCTTCGCGCCGTGGAGGGCGACGAGCAGGCCACGCACGACCTCCTCGCGCACGTCCATCCCCTCGCGCTGCGGTACTGCCGCACCCGGCTGTCCCGACTGCCGGGTGACGCACGGCACTTCGTGGAGGATCTGGCGCAGGAAGTCTGCGTCGCGGTGCTGCTCGCCCTGCCGCGCTACAAGGACACCGGGCGCCCCTTCGAGGCGTTCGTCTTCGCGATCGCCGCGCACAAGGTGGCCGATCTGCAGCGCGCGGCGATGCGGCACCCGGGATCCACGGCCGTGCCCTCGGACGAGATGCCCGAGCGGCCGGACGACTCGCTGGGCCCCGAGGAGCGCGCCCTGCTCAGCAGTGACGCGGAGTGGGCCAAGAAGCTT
The DNA here is from genome assembly GCF_040647455.1 of Streptomyces sp. NPDC041068. Classification (NCBI taxonomy): domain Bacteria; kingdom Bacillati; phylum Actinomycetota; class Actinomycetes; order Kitasatosporales; family Streptomycetaceae; genus Streptomyces; species Streptomyces sp. NPDC041068. The sequence goes on along the minus strand of NZ_JBEZCG010000007.1, from coordinate 322,490 downwards.
CTCGCCAACCTTCCGGAGAACCAGCGCGAGCTGCTGCTCCTGCGGATCGCCGTCGGGCTCACGGCGGAGGAGACCGGGCAGATGTTGGGGATGTCACCCGGGGCGGTGCGGGTCGCGCAGCACCGGGCGCTGAGCCGGTTGCGGGCGCTCGCCGAGCAGTAGTTCCGGGGTGGTGCCGGAGTTCCGGGGTGGCGCCAGGAGCCGTTGTTCACCACGTGAGGCGTACGTGTGAACGTACAAAGCTTGCCGATGATCTTGATCGTGGAATGAGACACCCTCGGATCCCGTTAGCATGGACATCCGCACCGATCAAGGCCATTTGGGGAAGGTGTCATGACTGCAAACGTCGACGGAGTGCCCGAGAAATTCGCGACACTCGGGCTGACCTACGACGACGTGCTGCTGCTGCCGGGCGCGTCGGACATGGCGCCCGACCAGATCGACACTTCCTCGCTCGTCTCGAAGAACGTCCGTGTGAACGTCCCGCTGCTGTCCGCGGCGATGGACAAGGTCACCGAGTCCCGCATGGCGATCGCCATGGCGCGGCAGGGCGGCGTCGGTGTGCTGCACCGCAACCTCTCCATCGCCGACCAGGCCAACCAGGTCGACCTGGTCAAGCGCTCCGAGTCCGGCATGGTCACCGACCCGATCACGGTGCACCCGGACGCGACGCTGGCCGAGGCCGACGCGATCTGCGCGAAGTTCCGCATCAGCGGTGTCCCGGTGACCGACGCGGCGGGCAAGCTGCTCGGCATCGTCACCAACCGCGACATGGCCTTCGAGTCGGACCGCACCCGCCAGGTGCGCGAGGTCATGACGCCCATGCCGCTGGTCACCGGCAAGGTCGGCATCTCCGGCGTGGACGCCATGGAGCTGCTGCGCCGCCACAAGATCGAGAAGCTTCCGCTGGTCGACGACGCGGGCGTGCTCAAGGGCCTCATCACGGTCAAGGACTTCGTGAAGGCCGAGAAGTACCCGAACGCCGCCAAGGACGCGGGGGGCCGTCTCCTGGTGGGTGCCGCCGTGGGTGTCGCGGGCGACGCCTTCGAGCGGGCCCAGGCCCTGGTCGCGGCGGGCGTCGACTTCATCGTCGTCGACACCGCGCACGGCCACTCCCGCTTGGTCGGCGACATGGTCGCCAAGATCAAGTCCGACGCCCCCGGCGTGGACGTCATCGGCGGCAACATCGCCACGCGTGACGGCGCCAAGGCGCTCATCGACTCCGGTGTCGACGGCATCAAGGTCGGCGTGGGTCCGGGCTCCATCTGTACGACGCGTGTCGTCGCCGGTATCGGTGTCCCGCAGGTCACCGCCATCTACGAGGCCTCGCTCGCCGCCAAGGAGGCCGGTGTCCCGGTCATCGGCGACGGTGGCCTGCAGTACTCCGGAGACATCGCCAAGGCGCTCGTCGCCGGCGCGGACACGGTCATGTTGGGCTCGCTGCTCGCCGGCTGCGAGGAGTCCCCCGGAGAGCTGCTCTTCATCAACGGCAAGCAGTTCAAGTCGTACCGCGGCATGGGCTCGCTCGGCGCCATGCAGTCGCGCGGCGACCAGCGCTCCTTCTCCAAGGACCGCTACTTCCAGGAGGGCGTCGCCTCCGACGAGAAGCTGGTGCCCGAGGGCATCGAGGGCCAGGTCCCCTACCGCGGCCCGCTCTCGGCGGTCGTCCACCAGCTGGTGGGCGGTCTGCGCCAGTCGATGTTCTACGTGGGCGGGCGCACCGTCCCGGACCTGCAGGCCAACGGCCGCTTCGTACGCATCACGTCCGCGGGCCTCAAGGAGAGCCACCCGCACGACATCCAGATGACGGTCGAGGCACCGAACTACAGTCGTAGTAAGTAGTCTTCCGGCTCCACGCGCGCGTGGAAGGGGCGGCCCCGGATCACCGGGGCCGCCCCTTCCGTGCGTGTCGGGGATACTGGACAGGCAGACCAAGAGGGAAAGGCCCCACAACGTGACTGAGATCGAGATCGGGCGCGGCAAGCGCGGCCGCCGCGCGTACGCCTTCGACGACATCGCCGTCGTACCGAGTCGGCGCACCCGCGACCCGAAGGAGGTCTCGATCGCGTGGCAGATCGACGCCTACCGCTTCGAGCTGCCCTTCCTGGCCGCTCCCATGGACTCGGTGGTCTCCCCGCAGACCGCCATCCGCATCGGTGAGCTGGGCGGCCTCGGCGTCCTCAACCTCGAGGGCCTCTGGACGCGGTACGAGGACCCGCAGCCGCTGCTCGACGAGATCGCCGAGCTGGACGCGGAGACGGCGACCCGGCGCCTCCAGGAGATCTACGCCGCCCCGATCAAGGCCGACCTGATCGGTCAGCGCATCAAGGAGGTGCGCGACTCGGGCGTCGTGACCGCCGCCGCGCTCTCGCCGCAGCGCACCGCCGAGTTCTCCAAGGCCGTCGTGGACGCCGGGGTCGACATCTTCGTGATCCGCGGCACCACCGTCTCCGCGGAGCACGTCTCCGGTGCCGCCGAGCCGCTCAACCTGAAGCAGTTCATCTACGAGCTCGACGTGCCGGTCATCGTGGGCGGCTGCGCCACCTACACCGCCGCCCTGCACCTGATGCGCACGGGCGCCGCGGGTGTCCTGGTCGGCTTCGGCGGCGGCGCCGCGCACACCACGCGCAACGTCCTCGGCATCCAGGTGCCGATGGCCACCGCCGTCGCCGACGTCGCGGCCGCCCGCCGTGACTACATGGACGAGTCCGGCGGTCGTTACGTGCACGTCATCGCCGACGGCGGCGTGGGCTGGTCCGGCGACCTGCCCAAGGCCATCGCGTGCGGCGCCGACTCCGTGATGATGGGCTCCCCGCTGGCCCGTGCCACGGACGCGCCCGGCAAGGGCCACCACTGGGGCATGGAGGCCGTCCACGAGGACGTGCCGCGCGGCAAGAAGGTCGACCTCGGCACGGTCGGCACGACCGAGGAGATCCTCACCGGTCCCTCGCACATCCCGGACGGCTCGATGAACTTCTTCGGAGCGCTGCGCCGCGCGATGGCGACGACGGGCTACAGCGAGCTCAAGGAGTTCCAGCGCGTCGAGGTGACGGTCGCGGACGCCCAGCACAAGCGGTGACGTCGCGCTGAGCAGAGCGTGTGACTGATGTGGGGCCCGGACGCAGAGGCGTCCGGGCCCCACGTGTGTGTACGGGCACGCGTGCGTGCCTACAGGCGGTGGGCCGCGCCTGCGGGCGTCGCCCCCCGGGTGTCGAGGAGCAACTGTGCCTTCACGGCAAGACCTTGCAGGTCGTACGTGCGGTGGTGCTGGAGCAGGATCGTGAGGTCGGCGTCGGCGGCCGCCTCGTAGAGGGAGTCCGCGCGCGGGACGGGGCGGCCGAGGACGCTCCAGTTGGGGACGTAGGGGTCGTGGTAGCTGACGGCCGCGCCCAGCTCCATCAGGCGGGTCGCCACCTCCTGGGCGGGGGCGCCCTGTTGGTCGGCGAGGTCGGGCTTGTAGGTGACGCCGAGGAGGAGGACGCGGGCGCCGCGGGCGGACTTGCCGTGTTCGTTGAGCAGGGTCGCCGAGCGTTGGATGACGTACTGGGGCATGCGGTCGTTGACCTGCTGGGCCAGTTCGACCATGCGCAGGGGGCGGGTGCCGCGCGAGGGGGTCGGGATGTCGAGCGGGACGCCGTGGCCGCCGACGCCGGGTCCCGGGCGGAAGGCCTGGAAGCCGAAGGGCTTGGTCTCGGCGCAGCGGATGACGTCCCACAGGTCGATGCCGAGGTCGTGGCAGAGCACCGCCATTTCGTTGACCAGGGCCATGTTCACATGCCGGTAGTTGGTCTCCAGGAGGTGCACGGTCTCGGCCTCGCGGGGGCCCCGGGCGCGGACGACCTTGTCGGTGAGGCGGCCGTAGAAGGCGGCGGCCGACTCGGTGCAGGCCGGGGTGAGGCCGCCGATGACCTTGGGGGTGCCGGCGTAGCCGTGGGTGCGGTTGCCGGGGTCGAGGCGGCCGGGGGAGTAGGCGAGGTGGAAGTCGCGCCCCGCGCGCAGGCCCGAGCCCGCCTCGAGGATCGGGCGGAGGAATTCCTCGGTGGTCCCCGGGTACGCGGGGGACTCCAGGATCACGGTGGTGTGCGGGCGCAGCCGTGCGGCGAGCGACCGCGCGGCCTCGGCCACCTGGCTCAGATCGAGCGAGCGGTCGGCGGCAGGCGGAGTGGGGGCGCAGATGACGGCGGTGCGGACCCGGCCGAGTTCGACGGGGTTGGTGGTCGGCCGGAAGCCCCCCGAGAGCATCCGGCGGACGTCGGCGGCGGTGAGGGTGCCTTCCGCGCCGTCGCAGGGCAGGCGGCCGCCTGCCAGGTCGGTGGCGCGGACGGGGTCGTAGCCGATGGTGGCGACGCCGTGTGCGACGGCGGCCTGGGCGAGGGGCAGGCCGAGGTGGCCGAGGCCGATGACGGCGAGATCTGCGGGCATGGCGGTGGGCCGTCCTCCCTATAGCCGGAGCGGGACGAGCGCGCAAGCCCTGTGGACAAGGCGGACCAGCGCAATGTCAGACTAGGAGTAAATATGACCGATTTGTGGCATTGCCCTGCGTCGGGCTCCGGAGTGTTGTCCACAGGCTGGGGTCGCGATCAGCGGGCGGCGGCGAAATCTGGGCATGATGTGAGTCCGACCACACCCGATCTCAACGGGAGGCAGCGGTGAGGACAGCGACACTGGGGCCGGCGGAGCGTGCCGAGTCACTTGCGGGAATGGCCGACCGGGAGCTGGACGTCCTGGTCGTGGGCGCGGGAGTGGTCGGCGCGGGTACGGCCCTCGACGCGGTGACCCGCGGCCTGTCCACCGGCCTGGTCGAGGCGAGGGACTGGGCCTCGGGTACGTCGAGCCGGTCGAGCAAGCTGATCCACGGCGGGCTGCGCTATCTGGAGATGCTCGACTTCGCGCTCGTGCGGGAGGCGCTGAAGGAGCGCGGCCTGCTCCTTGAGCGGCTCGCGCCGCACCTGGTGAAGCCGGTGCCGTTCCTCTACCCCTTGCAGCACAAGGGATGGGAGAGGTTGTACGCCGGATCGGGCGTCGCGCTCTACGACGCCATGTCGATGTCCCGCGGACACGGCCGAGGCCTGCCCATGCACCGCCATCTGACGCGCCGCCACGCCCTGCGCGTCGCCCCGTGCCTGAAGAAGGACGCACTGGTCGGCGCCATGCAGTACTACGACGCGCAGATGGACGACGCCCGCTACGTGGCCACACTGGTGCGCACCGCGGCGGCGTACGGCGCGAAGGTCGCCAACCGCGCCCGGGTCACCGGATTCCTGCGCGAGGGCGAGCGCGTCGTCGGCGCCCGGGTGCAGGACGTGGAGGGCGGCGGGGAGTACGAGATCCGGGCCAAGCAGATCGTGAACGCGACGGGTGTGTGGACGGACGACACCCAGGCGATGGTCGGGGAGCGCGGCCAGTTCCACGTCAGGGCCTCCAAGGGCATCCACCTGGTGGTGCCCAAGGACCGGATCAGCTCGTCGACCGGACTGATCCTGCGGACCGAGAAGAGCGTCCTCTTCGTCATCCCGTGGGGGCGGCACTGGATCGTGGGGACGACCGACACGGACTGGGACCTGGACAAGGCGCACCCGGCCGCCTCCAGCGCCGACATCGACTATCTCCTGGAGCATGTGAACTCGGTGCTCTCGGTGCCGCTTTCACGGGACGACGTCCAAGGGGTGTACGCGGGCCTGCGGCCCCTGCTCGCCGGGGAGTCGGACGCCACGAGCAAGCTGTCCCGCGAGCACACGGTCGCGCATCCGGCGCCCGGCCTGGTGGTCGTCGCGGGCGGCAAGTACACGACGTACCGCGTGATGGCCAAGGACGCCGTCGACGAGGCGGTGCACGGCCTGGACCAGCGCGTCGCCGACTGCGTCACCGAGGACATCCCGCTGGTCGGTGCCGAGGGGTACAAGGCGCTGTGGAACGCCCGCGCGAGGATCGCCGCCCGGACGGGTCTTCATGTGGTGCGCGTGGAGCACCTGTTGAACCGGTACGGCTCGCTGGCCGAGGAAGTGCTCGAACTCGTCACCGCGGACCCCACGCTGGGCGAGCCGCTGACAGGGGCCGACGACTATCTGCGGGCCGAGGTCGTCTACGCCGCTTCGCACGAAGGCGCCCGGCACCTCGACGACGTGCTGACGCGGCGGACGCGCATCTCGATCGAGACGTTCGACCGGGGCACGCGCAGTGCCAGGGAGTGCGCCGACCTGATGGCGCCCGTCCTCGGCTGGGACAAGGACCAGATCGAACGGGAGGTGCAGCACTACGAGAAGAGGGTGGAGGCCGAGCGCGAGTCGCAGCGGCAGCCCGACGACCTGACGGCGGACGCGGCGCGGTTGGGAGCGCCGGACATCGTGCCGCTCGCCTAGAGGTGCCAGGGGGTGAGGGCATAACTCGGCGGTCAGGAACGCCGGTTCCGTGTTGTGGTTCGCATGGGGGTGCGCCCAGCGGCCCTTGGGGGTTGTGGGGTGCGTGTGGGGTGCTTCGTGTGCGCCGAGTGCTCTGTCTGCCTTGCGTGCCTTGTGTGTTCTGCGTGCTCTGTGCCCTCTGTGCCGGGCCTGCCGTCAGGCTGATGGGGATCGTCGCGCGGGCGATGGCCGGCAAGGAGCACTGTCTCGACATGGTGGTCCCTCTTTGTCCGCGGTCCATCATGAGGGACGGTGGACCCTGGGCGTCGGCCGGTCCTTGAGTGAGGGACAATGAAGGCTCTGTCAGGGCGGGTTGCTCGGGTAGCAGCGGTAGCAGCGGTAGCAGCAGAGGGGACGCATGTCGGACGCGGAGCAGACGGGTGAGGCCCGTCAGGACAAGAGCGAACGTCTCCTCGCCGGGCGCTACCGGCTGGGGGAAGTGCTCGGCCGCGGTGGCATGGGCACGGTCTGGCGCGCCAAGGACGAGACGCTGGGCCGTACGGTCGCCGTGAAGGAGCTGCGGTTCCCCTCGAGCATCGACGAGGAGGAGAAGCGGCGGCTCATCACGCGGACGCTGCGCGAGGCCAAGGCGATCGCGCGGATCCGCAACACCAGCGCCGTGACGGTCTACGACGTGGTCGACGAGGACGACCGCCCGTGGATCGTGATGGAGCTGGTCGAGGGCAAGTCGCTTGCGGAGGCGATCCGTGAGGACGGGCTGCTCACGCCGAGGCGGGCGGCCGAGGTCGGCCTCGCCGTCCTCGACGTGCTGCGGTCCGCGCACCGCGAGGGCATTCTGCACCGTGACGTGAAGCCGTCGAACGTGCTGATCGCCGAGGACGGCCGGGTCGTCCTGACGGACTTCGGCATCGCGCAGGTCGAGGGCGATCCCTCGATCACGTCCACCGGCATGCTCGTCGGCGCGCCCTCGTACATCTCTCCGGAGCGGGCGCGCGGGCACAAGCCGGGGCCCGCGGCCGACATGTGGTCGCTGGGCGGCCTGCTGTACGCGGCGGTGGAGGGCGTTCCTCCGTACGACAAGGGGTCGGCCATCGCGACCCTCACCGCGGTCATGACCGAGGACGTCGAACAGCCGGTGAACGCCGGACCGTTGGAGAAGGTCATCTACGGCCTCCTCGCCAAGGACCCGGAGCAGCGGCTCGACGACACGGGGGCGCGGGCGCTCCTGATGGATGTGATCCACGCGCCGGAGCCCAAGCCGGAGCCGGAGCCGGTGGAGGCGACCAAGGTGGTTCCGCTGCCGCCCGCGCCTCCGAAGCCGCCGAAGGCGTCGAAGTCGCCCAAGTCGGCGAAGACGACCCGGCTGACGAAGCCTGCCAAGGCCGCGGGTGGGGCCGGTGCCGCGGCGGGTGCCGGGAGTGCGTCCTCCGCCTCCGCCTCGGCCGGGCGCAAGGCCGAGGAGGCCGCCGACCGGCTGAAGGGCGCCCTGCAGTCCGTGCGGAAGGCGGCGGCCTCGGCGACCGCGCGCGGTGCGGGCGCGTCCACCTCCGGCTCGGCGCCCGCAGGTTCGCCGTCCGGGGCGGGGGGCGTGCCGCCGCGGGTGCCGCCCAAGGCGTCGCTCACCGATGTGGTGCCGCGCCGGACGCTGGTGATCGTGTCTGTGGTGGCCGTGCTCGCGGTGCTCGGCACGGTGCTCGCCTTCGCGATCTCGGGCGGGGACGAAGGCGGTTCCGGCAAGGACAGCAAGGGCGGCGACAAGGCCGCGTCCAGCGGGGCGACCGCCGGTGGCGACGGCAAGGGCAAGGACTCCGGCAAGGACGCGGACGAGGGCGCCGACAAGGGTGCCGGTTCCGGGGACGACCAGGGCAAGGACCCGGGCAAGGACGAGAGCGCGGACCCCGACGAGGGCGAGGGCCACGACCCGAGCAAGGGCGACGACGGCAAGAAGCCCGGTGACGGCGCCGCGTCGACGTACAAGCACGACCAGGGCTTCAAGATCGGGCTGCCCAAGGGCTGGAAGTTCCAGTCCACGGGGCGGGCCGGGGCGCGGTTCGGCGGGCCGGGCGGCCAGAAGCTGCTGATCGGTTGGACGTCCACGCCCAAGGACAACCCGGTCAGCGACTGGAAGAACCAGGAGAACTACATGGTCCGGTCGCAGTACGACCGGATCCGGATAGAGAAGGTGGACTTCCGCGGCTGGAACACGGCCGACTGGGAGTTCACCTACGTGGAGGGCGGGACCAAGTACCGCTCGGTCGACCGGGGCTTCGTCGTCAACGGCGGGCTCGGCTACGGAATGATGTACACGGCCAAGGCCGACGACTGGGGGAGCGAGCAGCGGAAGGCCGCGTGGCGGACCTTCACGAAGACGTTCCAGCCGAAGTCCTGAGGCCGGTCGGTTCCGGGTCTTGAGGCTGGTCGGTTCCGGGTCCTGAGGCGGTTCGGTTTCGAGTCCTGAGGTTGTACGGCCCGGAGTTCTGGCCTGAGATCTCGTATCCCTTATTGCGGTTCGCCTACGGCACGTATCGTGAGTGCCTGCGGACGGTACGCAGCCGCAACGAGCCGCAAGACGAACGGAATTGACCACCGGGCGGACGGGGGAGGCGTCGTGGACGACTATGCGGGACGGGTGCTCGCCGACCGCTACCGCTTGCCCATGCCGCCGTCGGACGAGTACGAACTCGCCGAGTCACGGGCCTTCGATACGTACAGCGGGCAGGAAGTCCTGGTCAGACAGGTGCCGTTGCCCGAGATCGTCGAGGCCGAGGTGGTCGACGAGGACGATCTGCACGATCTGCCGGACGGGTTCGTGGCGCGGGCCGGCGGGGCCGGGCTGCGGCGGGCCTCGGCGCGGACGACGCGCAGGACCACCGATCCGGCGGTGCGGCGCGCGATCGAGGCGGCGCAGGCGGCCGCGCAGATACCGGACCATCCCCGGCTCGACCAGGTCTTCGACGTGTTCGCGGAGGGCGGCTCGCTGTGGATAGTCAGCGAGTTGGTGGCGGCGAGGCCGCTGGCGGCGCTGCTCGCGGACCGGCCGCTGAGTCCCTACCGGGCGGCCGAGGTCGCGGCCGACGTCCTCGCGGCGCTGCGGGTGCTGCATGCGCACGGGTGGGTGCATCGGAACATCACCGCGCGGACGGTGTTGATATGCGACGACGGCCGCGTGATGCTGACGGGCCTCGCGGCCGGCGCGGCGGAGGAGGCCCTTTGCGGGCACGACCCCCGGCCGGTGGAGGCGGGGCAGCCCGCGGGCTCGGCGGGGTCGGTGGGGAACGTCGCGGCGTACGAGGGGGCTTCGTACGGGGACACTTCCGGGTACGAGGCTTTCGGGTACGAGGCTGAGGACGTACCCCTTGATCCCGCTCCGGAGCCGGACGGGAACGGGAACGGGAACGGTGCGCGGGCTGCAGGGCGGACGGACGCGGTAGCGGCGTACCGCGCGGGGGCGCGGGCCGCGGCGCGAGCGAACGAGGAGGGCGGCCTGCCGGCACCTCCGGCCGGGTACGCACCGGCGCGCGGGGCGCGGGACGTGCGGGACGACCACGAGGAGCCCGGTGCCCCGGGGCGGATCTCCGACCCCTACGGGGTGGCGGGGACGAAGCCCTGGCACGGCGCGGTCCCGCGCGGTGGCGGCCCGACCGCGCGGAATGCGGGAGCCTCCGGGTCCGGCACCGGCGCCGGAGGACGTTCGGCGCTGCCGGGCGGGGTGACCGGGAGGGACGACAGGGGCAGGGGAGCGCTGCCGACGCGGGGGAGCCGGGACGACTCGGGCAGTGCGGGGCCGGCCTCGCGTGGATCCGGCACCGCCCCTCACGGGAGTCGGGGCGACCTCGGTACCGAAGGATCTGCCTCGCGTGGCGCGGGTGCTGTCGCTCGTGGGGGCTGGGGTGAGCCGGGTGTCGAAGGGCCCGGGTCGCATGGATCCGGCACCGCCCCCCGCGGGAGTTGCGACGACTCGGGCAGTGCGGGGCCCGCCCCCCGCGGGAGTTGGGACGACCCAGGCGTCGAAGGGACCGCTCTGCGTGGGCCCGCCACCGCTCTTGCCGCCGAGCGGGCGCGGCATGCGCGGATGGTGGTCGTGGGGGCCGTTACCGAGCGGTGGGCGCCCGAGCAGGCCGGGACCGTGCATGCGAACTGGCGGCTCGCCGCGCCGATCGGGCCCGCCACGGATCTGTGGGCCCTGGGCGCGCTGCTCTTCCGCGCCGTGCAGGGGCACGCGCCCTACCCGGAGGACAGCACGGCCGAGCTCGTGCAGATGGTGTGTGCCGAGCCGCCCGCCTTCGCCGAGGAGTGCGGGCCGCTGCGGCCCGTGGTCGAGTCCCTGCTGCGTCAGGACCCCACCGACCGGCTCGACTTCGAGGAGCTGAGCGGCTGGCTGCGCTCGCTGGTGCGCTCCGCGCCCGAGCCGGAGGCCGGGGCGAATGTCGTGCCGGTGCCGCCGTACGACGCGGGGCGGCTGCCCATCGTGCGCCGCCGCGGCGAGGTCGTGCGCAAGCGGCGGGGTGCCTCCGCGCCCGCCCCTGCCCCGGCCCCCACCGGAAACGGGCATGGTCGGCACAAGCGCGGCAAGACGCGTGGCGCCAAGGGGAGGGAGCCGCGTGTCACCTCGTCCCTCGCCTCGGCTCCCACCGCCCGGCCCTTGCGTGAACCCGTGCCGTCCCGCGAGCCGCGGCCTCCTCGCGAGCGCGTAGAGCACGGTGAACGCCGCGAACGCGTGCCGCAGGCCCGTGGCGGCGCCCGTCCCCGCTCGCTCGGGCGGCTGTTGCTGCTGGTCATCCTGATCGGGCTCGTCGCGGCCATCACGTACGCGATGGTGTTCATGCCCAAGTCCGACGAGGGCGCGTCGGGCGACCGGGCGGGCAACGCGGGCGAGGCCAGTTCGGCGCCCGGCACGAGCGGCGGGACCGGTGACGGCAAGGGCGACGACAAGGGCGATGGCAAGGGTGACGGCAAGGGCAGTACCCGGCCCAGCCACGGCGAGGAAAAGCCCGACAACAAGCCCAGTTCGCAGGAGCCGCAGAGCAACGGGCCCGAGCTGCCGCAAGGCTTCGCCCTGCGCAAGGACGCCGAGGGCTTCCGCGTCGCCGTGGCCAGCGGTTGGGACCGGCAGCCCAAGAACGGCCGCGGTCAGGTCCTTTACACCCACGGCGACTTCGAACTGCTGGTGGTCCCGGGCCGCGACAGCACGGACAGCTACGGCAGCGATCCCATGAAGTACCAGCGCGAGGACGAACGCGAGTTGCAGCCGTTCCGTGACTCCTCCTGGGCGACGTCCAGCGGCATGCGGCGCATCGACGTCGGTGGGCGGGCCATGGCGGAAGGGCAGTTCACCTGGCAGGACTCCGGGGGCCGGGAGATCTTCGTACGCAATCTCGCGATGGTCGTCGGGGGGAAGTACCACGTGGTGCAGGTGCGTGGGCCCGAGGCGGAGCGGGACGAGGTGGACCGGCTGTACGAGCAGGCTTCGGCGACGTATCAAGTCGTCGGCTGACAGCGCGAGTCGTCGACCGGCAGCTGCGATCCGGCTGCCGCCTGACACCTGCTACCTGGCTTCTGCTGCCGCCTGCCGCCTGCCGCCTGCCGCCTGCCGCCTGCCGCCTGCCGCCTGCCGCCTGCCGCCTGCCGCCTGCCGCCTGGCGTCCGCTGACATCCGCCACCTGGTGTCCGGCGTCTGCTGACACCTGCCGCCTGGCGTCCGCTGACACCCGCAACTCGGCGTCCACCGACCGTCACCACCCGGCGCCGATCGACCGTCGCGATCTAACAGAGCGGTCACCTAAGACCCCCTGCGGTTCCCTGCGCGGTCCCCGCTCCTTAACCTGGCCCTGTCAAGACCATTGCGGGGTAACGTGAATCAGAGCCAGGGCCTGCTCCTCGCGGGCCGCTACCGACTCGGTGAGTCCATCGGGCGCGGTGGCATGGGACGGGTGTGGCGCGCGCAGGACGAGGTGCTGCACCGTGCCGTCGCCGTCAAGGAGCTGACGGCCGCCCAGTTTGTGCAGGAGGCGGACCGTGCGGTCCTCTTCATGCGCACCCAGACGGAGGCGCGGGCGGCCGCCCGGATCAACCACCCCGCCGTCGTCACCGTCCACGACGTCGTGGAGTACGACGACCGGCCATGGATCGTGATGGAGCTGGTCGAGGGCCGCTCGCTCGCGGACGCCGTCAAGGACGACGGTCGCGTCGAGCCCGTCGAGGCCGCCCGCATCGGCCTGTGGACCCTCAAGGCCCTGCGCGCCGCGCACGCCGCCGGGGTCCTGCACCGCGACGTCAAGCCCGGCAACGTCCTCCTGGCGACCGACCGGAGGATCCTGCTCACCGACTTCGGGATCGCGGCGATCGAGGGCGACTCGACGATCACGCGGACCGGTGAAGTCGTCGGCTCGGTCGACTACTTGGCGCCCGAGCGGGTCAGCGGCGGCAACCCGGGCCCCGCATCCGACCTCTGGGCGCTCGGCGCGACGCTGTACACGGCGGTCGAGGGCATCTCGCCGTTCCGGCGCACGTCGCCGCTCGGCACCATGCAGGCCGTGGTCACCGAGGAGCCCGCGCCACTGGAGCGCGCGGGCGCCCTCGCGCCGATCATCAGCGCGCTGCTGCGCAAGGACCCGGCGGCCAGGCCCACCGCCGAGGAGGCCGAGGCGATGCTCGCCGAGGCCGCGGAGGGGCGGCGGCCGAACGCGGCGCAGGCGTACGTGCCGACGCAGGTGCACGCCATGGACAGGCCCACCGCCACCGCCGCCCGGTCCGGCGAGGATCTCGCCACCGTGGTCAATACGGGCGCGACGGAGCCGCCCGCCTCGGGTAGGCGTCGCCGCGGGCTCGCCGTCGCCGCGCTCGTCGTCGCGGCCGCGCTGCTCGGCGGCGCCGGCGTCTTCGGGTATCTGCACTTCACGGGCGGCGGCGAACAGAGCGGCACGCACGCGGGGACCTCGGGCGATGAGGGGCCCGGCAAGTCGGTCGGCGGCATCCCCGACGACTGGGAGCGGGTGAACGACCCGAACGGCTTCAGCCTCATGCTGCCCAAGGACTGGAAGCGCGAGGTGGACGGCAACCAGGTCGACTACACGCCGGACGACGGGCGGCGCTTCCTGCGCATCGGCGTCGACCACAACCCGCAGTTCGAGAGTTCCTACATGCACCAGCTGGCCCTGGAGAAGGGCCTCAAGCCCAAGCTTCCCGAGTATCAGCGGCTGCACATGAACTCCAACAAGTTCCGCGACCAGTCGGGCTCCCTCTGGGAGTTCAGCTGGACGGCGGGGGCCAACGACACGACCGCGGGCCCGCGCCGCGCCATCGAGCAGACCTATCTCAGCCGTGACGGCGTCGAGTACGCCATCTACCTGTCGGCCCCCGCCGACGACTGGGACACCACCCGGGAGCAGTTCGACGCGATGCTCCGGGGATGGCGGGAGGGCTGAGCGCCCGCGTCGACGCCTGGGGTGTCTGGTACGTCCCCACCTGAGCGGCGGCAGCGGCCGGAACCTGCCCGCGCCTCTGTCCGACCCATTCCGTTCGCACACGTGTGGGGCATGATGGCCGCATGGGGAGCCTGGGAGACCACGCCGGTGGGGCCGGCGCCGGCGGGGGCAGCGTCGGCGGAGGCGGCACCGGAGGGGCCAACACCCGTGTGATCGCCGGTCGTTACCGCCTGGAGGCGCGGCTCGGCCGGGGTGGCATGGGGGTCGTCTGGCGCGCCACCGACCAGCTTCTCGGCCGCCGGGTCGCCGTCAAGGAACTGGACCTCGACGAGACGCTCTCCGAGACAGAGGCGGAGCAGCAGCGCGAGCGGACCCTGCGCGAGGCGCGGGCGGTGGCGCAGCTGCGGCACCCGCACGTCATCGTCGTCCACGACGTCGTCGTGCAGGACGAACACCCGTACATCGTCATGGAGTTGATCGAGGGCGGTTCGCTGGCCGGGCGGATCGCGCGGAACGGGCCGCTGGACGCGCACGCCGTCGCGCGGATGGGCATCGACCTGCTCGGCGCGCTGCGGGCCGCCCACGAGGCGGGCATCCTGCACCGCGACCTCAAGCCCGCCAACGTACTCCTGGAGAGCGCCACCGGCCGTGTCGTGCTCACCGACTTCGGGATCGCGCAGCTCACCGGGGCGACGACGCTGACGGAGGTGGGGTCGTTCGTGGGCTCGCCCGAGTACACCGCGCCGGAGCGGATGTCGGGGGAGCGGACCGGGCCCGAGTCCGACCTGTGGTCGCTGGGCGCGCTGCTCGTCACCGCGCTGGCGGGGGAGTCGCCGTTCCGCCGAGACTCGATCGGCGGGGTCCTGCACGCCGTCGTCTACGACGAGATACGCCCGCCCGCGGCCGCCGCGCCGCTGCTGCCCGTCGTGCTCGGCCTCCTGGACCGCGATCCGGAGCGAAGGATCGACGCGGCGGAGGCGGAGCGGCTGCTGCGGGCGTACGTCGAGACGGGGCGGATGCCGGAGGCCGCGAGGCGTGGCGGGTACACGCGGTACACGCCCACGCAGCGCGATCTGCCCCTGGGGCCGCGGGCGCCCGCCGCAGGGCAGGCGAAGGCGCACGGCGGGCACGCGAGGGCGCGGGGCGGGCACGGCAGGGTTGTCTTGATCGCCGCCGCCCTGGTGGCCGCCGTCGCGGGGGCCGGGGTCTCCGCCGTGCTGCTGTTGAACAGGGGCGGCGAGGGCGGCGGCACACCGGCCACCTCGTCCTCCGCGCCACCGAGTTCGCCCACGCCCACGGTCACCGTGACGACCGCCACGCCGAGGCCGTCGTCGCCCGAGGCCCCGCAGGGCTACCGCATCGCGAAGGACCCCGAGGGCTTCGCGCTCGCCGTGCCCGAAGGGTTCCGGCGAGAGGTGGACGGGCCCCGCGTCTTCTACGTCTCGCCGAACGGCACGTACCGCATCGGCATCAAGAAGGAGGCTCCCGAGCCCGGTGGCCCGCTGGCCGCGCAGCGCCGTGCGGATGCCGCAGGGCCGAAGAACAACCCCGGCTACCGCGACGGCAAGGTCACGGAGACCACGCGCAACGGCAGGCCCGCGGCGCTGTGGGAGTTCACCTGGGACGGCTTCTCCGAGGAGGAGGGCGCCCGGCACACGTTCGACCTGTGCTGGGAGGAGGGCGGCCGGATGTACGACGTGTGGGTCTCGGCGCCGGTGGGGGACGCGGCGCAGGCGCGGAGGTATTTCGATGCGGCGGTCGATACGTTCGTACGTCGGTGAGGAAACGTTTGTACGCCGGGGACCGGCACCTTCGTGCTCCGGGGACCGGCACCTTGGCGCTCGCTCCGGGGACCGGCACCTTCGTACGCCGGTGGCCGACACCTTCGTACGCCGCTGACGACGGCGCGGCGGCGATGTCGCCGGGCCGCGTGCATCACCCCGGTCACAAGTGGGAGGCCTGGCTGGAAACCGAGGTGCCCCGCAAGGTACTCATGGGGGCATGAGTAACGACGGGGGAGCCTCCTACGGCCCTTACGAACCCACCAGCTTCGGCCTTCAGCCGCCGCAACAGCCCGGCATGCCGGGGCAATCCGGCCAGAACGGTGGAGCTCACCCCGACAACCCGTACGCGCGGCCCGCCGCTCCCACCCCGCCCCCCTCTCCGTACGCCCAGCCCACCCAGGTCGTGCCGAACCAGGCCGTGCCGAACCAGGTCGAGCCGAACCAGGCTGTGCCGAACCAGCAGACCGAGGCGGAGCCCGGTACCGGCCGGCTGATCGCGGGCCGCTACCGGCTGCTGTCCAAGCTCGGCCACGGCGGCATGGGCACGGTGTGGCGCGCCAAGGACGAGACGGTGGACCGCGAGGTCGCCGTGAAGGAGCCGCGCGTCCCCGACCACCTGCCCGAGCGGGAGCGCGCCAACGCCTTCGAGCGGATGCGCCGCGAGGCGCGCGCCGCGGCCCGGCTCGACCACCCGGCCGTGGTCAACGTCCACGACGTGGCGGTCGAGGAGGGCCAGCCGTGGATCGTGATGGAGCTGGTCCAGGGCCGTTCGCTCGGCGCCGCGCTCCAGGAGGGCACGCTGGGCGCGCGCGACGCCGCCCGCATCGGCCTCGACGTACTGAACGCCCTGGACGCCGCGCACCAGGCGGGCATCCTGCACCGTGACGTGAAGCCGGACAACGTCATGCTCGGCCGGCACGACCGCGTCGTCCTGACCGACTTCGGCATCGCCCAGATCGAGGGCGAGACGAACCTGACGGACACCGGCGGCTTCGTCGGCTCGCCCGAATTCATCGCCCCGGAAAGGGTGTTGGGCCAGCGGCCAGGACCGGCGTCCGACCTCTGGTCGCTGGGCGTCGTCCTGTACGCGGCCACGGAGGGCGTCTCGCCGTTCCGCCGCAACAACACCCCCGCGACGCTCCAGTCCGTCCTGAACGCGACGCCCGCGGCGCCAGCTTCGGCCTCGGGCCCGCTCGCCGACGCGATCAACCGCCTGCTGGCCAAGGACCCCGCCCAGCGCCCGAACGCCGCGCAGGTCCGCGTGCTCCTGGAGGAGGCGGCCAAGCCTCCGCAGGCGGCGCCGACGCAGGTCGTCACGGTCGCGGGCCCCGGCGGTACGGGTCGCGACGGCAAGGGAGTCTTCCTGAGCCGCAAGGCCCTGGCGATCGTCGCGGGCGTGGTCGTCGCGGCGGTGGCGGCGGGCGTCCTCGTGGCGATGAATCCCTTCGGGGGCTCGGACGCGGAGGGGTGGAAGAAGCACGAGGCGAAGGCGGTCGCCGCCACCGTCTCCGCCCCCGAGGGGTACGTGGAGAGCAAGCCGGAGCCCACCGCCACGGACAAGTCGTGGGTCAGGTACACCGACCCCAGCGGTGCCGTCTTCATCACGCTCGACCTCGCGGAGAAGAAGGACACCTCGCAGGACATCGCGGGGACCGCGGCCGCCCAGGCGTACGCCGACGCGGAGAAGTTCGAGCAGAGCGGCGAGACCTCGTTCAGCAACATGGACAGCGACCCGGCCCCCGTCGCCAGGACCAAGGAGACGAAGTACAAGGACCAGGGCGCCGCCGAGAACACGGTCACGTACACCGACTCGCAGACCGAGCTGCCGCACGAGGCGAAGATCCTCTACTACCGCACCAAGTCCGGTGACATGTACCGGCTGTGGATCGACTATCCCGGAAAGGGCGACTTCACCGACCGCGGCCGTGAGGTCGCCGAGACCGCGATCGCCGACCTCGAACTCGACAGGCTCTGAGGCGCCAGGTACTCATGTGGCATGAGCACTGACGGGGGACGCCAGGATCGGGGACGGTCGGGCGGTGGGCGGCTGATCGGTGGGCGCTACCGCCTCGCCGAGCGCATCGGATCGGGCGGGATGGGCACCGTATGGCGTGCCGTCGACGAGTTGGTCGGGCGGGACGTCGCGGTCAAGGAGCCGCGGCTGCCGGGGGATCCGCACGACGCCGCGCACCGGCGTGCGTACGCGCGGCTGCACCGCGAGGCCCGTGCCGCGGCCGGCGTCGACCATCCGGCGGCGGTCACCATCCACGACGTGGTCCTGGAGGACGGACTGCCGTGGATCGTCATGGAGTTGGTGCGGGGCGAGTCGCTGCACGAGAAGCTCCGGCGCGACGCGCTGGAGCCCGCGGAGACGGCCCGCATCGGCCTCGCGGTCGTCGGCGCGCTTGCCGCCGCGCACACGCGCGGCATCGTGCACCGTGACGTGAAGCCCGCCAACGTCCTCATCGGCTCGCACGGCCGCGTAGTCCTCACCGACTTCGGCATCGCGCACATCCAGGGCGAGGAGTCGTTGACGGTGAGCGGCGAGTTCGTCGGGTCGCTCGAATTCATCGCGCCCGAGCGGATGTCGGGGCGCGGGGCGGGCCCCGAGTCGGACCTGTGGTCGCTCGGCGTCCTGCTGTACGCGGCGGTCGAGGGCTGGTCCCCCTTCCGGCGTACGACACTTGAGTCCACGCTCGCGGCGGTCCTCTCGGCGGAGGCGCCGCCGCCGGTGCGCGCGGGTGAACTGGCGCCGCTCATCCAGCGGTTGCTGTCCAAGGCCCCCGAGCTGCGGCCCGACGCGTTCGAGGTGGCGACGGCCCTGGAGGCGGTGGCGGAGGGGCGTCCGCTGCCGGAGCCGTTCGGGTCCGAGCCCGCGCAGGACCCTTCGGGGCTGCGGGAGTTGTCGGACGATGTGGGGACGTTGCGGATCTCCCGGGAGGGGGAGCGGGAGCAGGGGCGGCAGCCGCAGCAGGGGCGACGGGAGCCGGAGCCGCAGCCGGTTCAGGAACGGGAGCCGGAGCCGCAGCCGGTTCAGGAAACCGGGCCCACCGTCACCTCGGAGCCCCGCGGCGGCTCGTCCCGGCGCGCCCCCGCCCTGATCGCCGCCGCCCTCGTCGGCGCGCTCCTCGTCGGTGGTGGGGTCTGGCTCGGCGTCTCGATGGGTGACAAGGGCGGTGAGGAAGAGGCGTACGGGGAAGCCGAGGTGGGCGAAGCCGCGCCGCCCATGGAGGAGCCCGCCGAGAAGCCTCCCGCCTGGAAGACCCGGCCCGAGCGCAAGCTCGACGCGGAGATCTCGGTGCCGAGCGAGTACAAGGTCTACGCGCGCGAGGACAGCGACGCCGACCACGCGCGGATCGCGGCCAGGCTCGTGGTCTACAGCCCCTCGGAGAGCAGCCTGCTCCAAGTCCGGCTCACCAAGGAGGACATGGCGTCGACACCCGCCATGACCTGGGCGAAGCAGGAGGCCGATATCTGGCACGACAACGACAACGGCGCGCGCACGAACTACACGCAGACGTCCTTCAACGGCTACGACGCGGTCATCGCCGACACGACGTACGACGACGGCACCGCGACCCGCTGTATGCAGCTGATGGTCATCACGGACGACCAGGAGTTCTACGAGCTCCGCGTGGACATGCCCAAGGGGACGCCGGAGGAGAAGGAGGGCACCGCGCTCTTCAAGGGCGTACGGGAGCGCCTCAAGATCGGCAAGGACATGACGAACTCCTGAAAATGTCCCGGCAGCATGCCGCGCACCAGGACAACGCCCTGATCAGCTGCTTTGTCGCCAGTAATCACTGGCGGCGTGTGAGTGACCGGTGAAGGCCCATTACCGATGGGTACCCAAAACCCTGACGTGGGCCTACTCTCACGAGCATGACGGACTCGCAGGCCACCGCAGCGCCCCTCGGAACGAACCCGACCGCCCCGGCCCCCGAAGGCGCGCGCACCGCCGCCGATGTGGTCACGCCCGAGCTGATCGCCCAGCTCACCCGTGATGTCGTCGGCTCGGGACGCACGGCCAACCACACGCCGCTCACCGGCGAGAAGCTGGCCGACCTGCCCGAGTCCACCCCCGAGGACGTCGCCACCGCCTTCGAGCGGGCCCGCACCGCCCAGATCGCCTGGGCCAGGACCCCGGTCAAGCAGCGTGCCGCCGTCCTGCTCCGCTTCCACGACCTGGTGCTCCAGCGCCAGGCCGAAGTCCTCGACCTGATCCAGCTGGAGACCGGCAAGGCCCGCCTCCACGCGCACGAGGAGATCCAGGCCGTCGCGGTCGCCGCCCGGCACTACGGCCGCAAGGCCTCCTCGTACCTGAGCCCCAAGCGGCACACCGGCGTCGTCCCGACCCTCACGAAGGTCACCGAGAACCGCCAGCCGCGCGGCGTCGTCGGGCAGATAGCGCCCTGGAACTACCCCTTCGAGCTGTCCATCGGGGACGCGCTGCCCGCCCTCGTCGCGGGCAACGCCCTCGTGATGAAGCCCGACACGGAGACCTGCCTCACCGCCCTGTGGGCCCGTGACCTGATCATCGAGGCGGGTCTGCCGTCCGAGGTCTTCCAGGTCGTGCTCGGCGAGGGCCCGGTCGTCGGCCCCGAGGTCGTCAAGCACGCCGATTACGTCTCCTTCACCGGCTCCACCCGCACCGGCCGCGAGGTCGCGCAGGGCGCCGCGGCCCGCCTGGTCGGCGTCTCGCTCGAACTCGGCGGCAAGAACGCCATGTTGGTGCTGCACGACGCCGATGTGGAGAAGGCCGCCGCGGGCGCCGTGCGTGCCTGCTTCTCCTCCGCGGGCCAACTGTGCATCTCCATCGAGCGGTTGTACGTCCACGAGTCGATCGCCGACCGGTTCGTGGAACGCTTCGCGGAGCGCACGAAGGCCATGCGGCTCGGCACGTCCCTCGCGTACGGCGCCGACATGGGCTCGCTCGTGGGCGAGCGCCAGCTGGATACCGTGACCCGGCACGTCGACGAGGCCGTCGCCAAGGGCGCCACGCTCGTCGCGGGCGGCGTCGCACGCCCGGACATCGGCCCCTACTTCTTCGAGCCGACCATCCTGGACGGCGTCGAGGCACCGATGTCGGTCTGCGGCGAAGAGACCTTCGGCCCCGTCGTCTCCATCTACCGCTTCACGGACGAGAACGAGGCGATCGAGCTCGCCAACGCCACGCCGTACGGCCTGAATTCCTCGGTCTGGACGAAGGACGGCGGCCGCGGCCGCAAGGTCGCCGCCCGCCTGCGCACCGGCACCGTCAACGTCAACGAGGGCTACGCGCCCGCCTACGGCAGCGTGCAGTCCCCGATGGGCGGCATGAAGGAGTCCGGACTCGGCCGCCGCCACGGCTCCGAGGGCATCCTCAAGTACACCGAGGCACAGACCGTCGCCACCCAGCGGATCATGCCGCTCGCCCCGTCGTTCGGCCTGGACGACGAGAAGTACGCGGCGTTCATGAGCACGAGCCTGAAGGTGATGAAGGCGTTGCGCCTGCGCTAGCCGCGCCCCGCCAGGAGCGCCCCGAAGGGGCGCGGGGAACTGCGCGATCAGCCACGACGCACCCGCAGAGTCTTTCAACGAGGAGAGTCAATGTCACAGGAGAGCTCTGCCCGGATCCAGGTGGGCGACGACGCTTCGTACGACTACGACGTCATCGTCGTAGGCAGCGGCTTCGGCGGCGCCGTCTCCGCGCTGCGCCTGACGGAGAAGGGCTACCGCGTCGGCGTGCTGGAGGCGGGCCGACGCTTCACGCGCGCGACGCTGCCCAAGAACTCCTGGGACCTCAAGAACTACCTCTGGGCCCCGGCCCTCGGCCTCTACGGCATCCAGCGCATCCATCTGCTCGGCAACGTGATGGTCCTGGCCGGCGCGGGAGTCGGCGGCGGTTCGCTGAACTACGCCAACACCCTCTACGTACCGCCCGCCCCGTTCTTCAACGACCCGCAGTGGAAGGACATCACGGACTGGCGGGACGAGCTGCACCCCTACTACGAGCAGGCCAAGCGCATGCTCGGCGTGCGGCTCAACCCGACGACCACGCCCTCCGACGTCCATCTGAAGGCAGCCGCACAGGAGATGGGGGTCGGCGACAGCTTCCACATGGCGCCCGTCGGCGTCTTCTTCGGCGACGAGGACGACGCGGACGGCACGTCGAAGGCCGGGCCGGGCGTCGAGGTCCCCGACCCCTACTTCGGCGGCGCGGGCCCCTCGCGGCGCGCGTGCACCGAGTGCGGCGAGTGCATGACCGGCTGCCGGCACGGAGCGAAGAACACCCTCAACGAGAACTACCTCTACCTCGCGGAGAAGGCGGGCGCCGTCATCCACCCGATGACGTCGGTCGTCGCCGTCACCGAGGACTCGCAGGGCGGGTACGCCGTGGCCACCCTGCCCACCGACGACAAGCGCAAGGGCAAGGGCCGCACGTTCAAGGCCCGCAAGGTCGTCGTCGCCGCCGGTACGTACGGCACGCAGACGCTGCTGCACCGCATGCGGGACACCGGCCTGCTGCCGCACATCTCGAAGCGGCTCGGCACCCTGACCCGCACCAACTCCGAGGCCCTGGTGGGCGCCCAGACCACCGACCGCCGCTACCGCAAGCGGCACGGCGCGCCGAAGGTCGACTTCACCAAGGGCGTCGCGATCACCTCGTCGATCCACCCGAACGAGAACACGCACATCGAGCCCGTCCGCTACGGCAAGAAGTCCAACGCGATGGGCGGCATGACGCTGCTCCAGGTCCCGTACAGCGTGAAGGGCGGCAAGGACCGGGTGGCGGGCTGGCTGGGCAACATGACGCGCCACCCGCTGCTCGCGGTCCGCTCGCTCTCCAACCGGCGCTGGTCGGAGCGGACCATCATCGGCCTGGTCATGCAGTCGCTCGACAACTCCCTGACCACGTACCGCAAGGAGAAGGGCCTCGGAAAGGGCCTGCTCACCGCGCGGCAGGGCCACGGCGCGCCCAACCCGAACCAGATTCCCGAGGCCACGCGCGCGGCGACGATCCTCTCCCAGGAGATCAACGGCTTCGCGGGCTCCAACATCGGCGAGCTGATGGGCACTCCGCTGACCGCGCACTTCCTCGGCGGCTGCCCGATCGGCGACTCTGCGGACACCGGCGTCATCGACCCCTACCACCGGCTGTACGGCCACCCGGGCATCTCGGTGGTCGACGGCGCCGCGGTCTCGGCGAACCTCGGTGTGAACCCGTCCCTGACGATCACCGCGCAGGCCGAGCGCGCGATGTCGTTCTGGCCCAACAAGGGCGGCGAGGACCCGCGTCCGGCGCAGGGCTCCGCGTACGTGCGCCTCACGGCGGTCGAGCCGAAGACCCCCGCGGTCCCGGCGGACGCCTTCGGCGCGCTGAAGCTGCCGTTCCTGGGGATGCCGACGGTGCCGCCCAAGAAGTAGGGCCCTCCGGCGCCGCCCAGGAAGTGGGGCCCTCAAGAAAGTGGGGCCCTCAAGAAGCGGAGCCCCTCCGGACACACGTAAGGACCTGCGCCCCCCTCCGAGCGCAGGTCCTTCCGCGTGATCAAGTGCCGCAGTCGTGCGGCGAGTTGCCGCTGCCGTGCGGCGGTGCCGTCGGTCAGGCGGCGGCGTCGGCCTTGCGGCGACGGACGACGAAGACCGCGCCCGCACCGACGACGACGGCGGCGCCGCCGACGAGACCGATGGTCGGCAGCATCGAGCTGGAGCCGGTCGCGGCGAGGTTGCCGGTCGGCTGGAGCTCCTTGGCGCCGCCCTGCGGCTGCTTGACGCCGGACGGCAGCTTCTTGTCCGGGTCCGGCGTGGCCGTGCCCGGGTCTTCGTTCTTGCTGCCGGGCTTGAGGATCGTCAGCGGGTAGTACGCGAACGAGTTGTGGACGCAGTCGGCCTCGGAGTCGACGTAGCCGCCCAGGCCGATCGCGTAGCCCGGACCCGCGGGGGCCTTGGCGCTGACCTTGAGGCGCAGCTCGATGTCGACCTTCTCGTTCGGGCCGAGCTCGGTCTCGCCGAAGGCGAGGCCGCCGTTCAGGTCGCCGTCGATCGACTCCCAGGACTTGGTCGCGGGGTCGAAGAACTGGAGGTCGGCGTAGTTGCTCAGCCAGTCCTTCTCGTCGTCGCTGTCCGAGTCGTTGTCCACGGCCGCGATCCAGCGGACCTCGCCGAGCGCCTCGTCGGTGGGATTGGCGGCGGTCAGCTTGAACTGGTGCCAGCCGCTGCCGGCGACGATCTTGCCGGGCAGGCCGACGAGCTCGACCTCCAGCTCGGAGTCGACGTCCACACCGTCGTCGTCGACCGGGCAGTCGGCCGGCTCGGTGGGCTCCTCGGTGGGCTCTTCGGTCGGCTTCTCGGTCGGCTTGTCCGTGGGCTTTTCGGTGGGCTTCTCGGTCGGCTTGTCGGTCGGCTTCTCCGTGGGCTTTTCGGTGGGCTTCTCGGTCGGCTTGTCCGTCGGCTTCTCGGTGGGCTTCTCGGTCGGCGTCTCGGTGTCGGTCGGCTTGGGCGTCTCGGTGTCCGTGACGGCCGGCGTCGGAGTGGTGTCCTCGGTCGCGAACGCGGCCGGGGCCGACAGGAGCGCGAGCGGGGCTATGACAGCCGTAGCGGCCGCCGAAGCCATGGCGCGGCGAAGCTTCATGAAGACCTCAGGAAGTCCGGCGCACTGCCTGGTCGGCAGCGCGGAGGTGGAGGCCTCCGCGGTGGGGACGCGGGTGTGGCCGTTGTTACGCATGCTTGACCTGCGATCCCTGTGAATGGTTGTCCCTGATCTCACAGAATTCTTATGTGGCATGACTCACATCGCTTGTGCTGCCGTGAGGGGGTGACGTAGAACTTCCCCCGCCCAAAAGGGGCGTGAGGACCGGCGGTCTCAAGGGGATCTCCAGGGGATCTCAAGGGGAGGGGACAGCGTGGCCATACCCGATGAGGTGTGGGAGAGGTTCGAGAAGGACAGCGAGAGGGACATCCGTGCGTCCGCGCCGAAGGAGCCATCGGCACGGGCCCGGATGGTGGCCGAAAGGCTGCGGCGCCTCGACGAGGAGGCCGCGCGCCAACAGGCCGCGCAGGAGGGGCGGCTCCGCCGCAGGCGCCGCAGGCGCGAAGGCGATCCGGTGCGCTGGCAGCCGGACGACTGGCGCTCCGCGCCGACGGGACCGCGCCGCAGCGAGCGGTCCGAGCGCCGCCGCCGGGTGTGGAGCGTGGTGATCGTGATCGGTGGCATGGCCCTCGCGATTGCGCTGCTCAGCCCGTTCCGCTTCTGGATCTGGGGCTGGTGAGTCCGTCTCCGGGGCGCATCGTTTCGGGGCGACGGAACCGAAAGTGATCACCTTCCGTCGTAGAAGGGGTGCGGGTGACTCCGCATCGTGCGAGACGTCAGTGAAGCGGGGGAAGAGAACGTGAAGTCAGCTGTGTCGCGGGCCGTGGTGGCCGTCTCCGTCGTGGCCGCGCTCGGGGCGAGTGCCGCGTGCAGCGCCGGCGGTGACGACGACGGCAAGAAGTCGGCGAAGCCGGGCGCGAGCGGTGGCGCGGCCGCGAAGCTGGAGAAGGCGGCCCTCGCCACCGGCGACGTGAAGGGCTACAAGATCGAGAAGCCCGAGGCGGCCGAGGCCGAGGGCGCCGACCGGCCGACCGGGAAGCCGTCCCCCGCCGAGTGCGCGCCGCTCGCCGCAGTGCTCGACGTCGGCGCCCCGTCGAAGCCGAAGGCTCGCGCGGGCCGCGTCGTGACCCCCACGTCGGACGAGGACGTCACGACGACCCGCGTCGAGCTGTCCGCCTTCGCCGAGGCCGACGCGAAGAAGGCCATGGCCGACCTGAGCGCCGCGACGAAGTCGAAGAAGTGCGCCGACTTCCGCGTCGGCGACCAGCGCTACTTCGGGGTCGAGGCGCTGCCCGCGCCGGACAAGGGCGACGAGGCGATCTCGTACAAAGTCGCCCAGCGCAAGGGCGAGTACGTGACGCGCGAGAGCGCCACGGTGGTCCGCAGCGGCAGCACGCTCGTGGCCTTCGACGCCTCGAACCTGTACGACCCCGAGGGCGTCCAGCGCGACAAGGAGGCCGCGAAGGACGGCATGGACGGCACCGGGACGCCCACGGCGGACGAGGACCCGAAGGTGGCGCCCGCGCTCGTCGACGCACAGCTCGCCAAGCTCTGACTCACCTCACACGCGTTCCGTACAACCTTTTCGGCGGTTTCTGATCGTTACGGAAAAGGCTGGTGAGGAGCGTGAGTCTGCCGCTTTCATGTCGCCTCGGCGCGGGCCGTTCGCCCGCGCCGTGAGATGAAGGTGGGAAACGTGAAGTCAACTGTGTCTCGGGCCGTCGTGGCCGCGTCCGTCACGGTCGCGCTGGGCCTGACCGCAGCGTGTGGCGGCGACAGGGGTGACAGGGGCGACAGGGGTGACGACGGCAAGAAGTCGTCGCAGCCGGCCGATAAGAAGTCGCCCGTGCTCACCGGCGCCGACCTGGAGAAGGCGGTGCTCGCCAAGGGCGACCTCAAGGGCTACAAGGTCGAGAAGATGTCCGCGGCGGACATGCCGGCGCAGACCGTGCCCGCGGACCCGGCGGCGTGCCAGCCGCTCGCCGACATGTTCATGTTCGCCACCCAGCCGACGGCGAAGGCCCGCGCCGGCCGGATCATGACCGGCACCGACGAGCTGGACGCCACCGTCGTCTCGCTCGCGCTGATCGCGCAGGAAGAGGCCGACGCCAAGAAGGTCATGGGCGACCTGCGCACGGCCACGGAGAAGTGCGACGCGTACGAGCACGCGGACTCCAAGTACCGCGACGTCGCCGCCCTGCCCGCCCCGAAGTCGGGCGACGAGGGCGTCTCGTACAAGGTCGTGGGTCTCATCGAGGGCCAGAAGACGCCGATGAGCTTCACCGTCGTGCGTAGCGGTTCGACGCTCGCCGCCTTCTACTCGATCAACCTGCTCCAGCCGAAGAAGTTCGGTGTGCCCGGCAAGATCGTCGACGCGCAGGTGAAGAAGCTGCAGTCCCTGTAGCGGACAACTGGCCGTCTCTGCGGCCGAGTCGAGACAGAGCGAAGGGCCCCGCGGGACGGATCCGCGGGGCCCTTGGCTGTCAGCACCGACGTCAGGGCAGCGTCGGTGCCTCGGGGCGGCGCCGGGGGGAGTGCGCCGCTGGTTCGAGGTGCCGGTGGCCGACCCGGCGCACTGGGGGCGCTCGCGTGGTATCGACCAATGGCAATGAAGCTGTGGACGGGGGGACTTGAGGCCCGCCCTTCTAGGCATCGTGCTGGATGCGCTGTTCGCCGCGCAACCGTTTCGACCACATCTATAGGGGAAAGGGCCGGGGGTTCGGGACGGAGGCCGGCCGGCCCCGGGCGTCCCCGGAGCCGACCGTTCTCTTGGGTGACCGGGCTGCTGTCCCCTGCCGTCCGGTCACGTCACTGGAGCGAGGTCCCACGGCGTACGGCATGCATCCGTACACCTCATCGCTCCAGCGGAGCCACGCGTGGTTCTTGCGGGCCCGCCCCTGGCTGACACGGACATCGGGACCAACGAAGCCCGCCCGGAACCGGTCACGCGCCGTACGGGTGAGAACCGAACCGAACTCAGGTCCGCAGGCGCCCGGCCCTCGGCGGCAGGCGTCAGACGCGGCCCCGGCACAGCTCCAGGAGCGTCATCGCGAGCGTCGTGCCGGGCTTGCCGAGCGCGTCCCTGTAGTGGCCGAGGATCTCCATCTCGCGGGAGAGGTTCACCCGGCGGCCGCCTGAGGTGATGCGTGCCTCCTGGATCACGGCCGAGACGGCCATCCGTTCTTGGATGAGACCGATGATGCGGTCGTCGAGGGCGTCGATGCGCTCGCGCGCGTTCTCGATCACGCCGACGGCCTCGGGGGTGCGGGCGCCGGTCTTGTCGGTGGTGGCGGTGACGGTCATGTGGGGCTCCTTGTCGGAAAGGGGGCCCGGAGCGGCAAGGTCCGCGAACGACAGAGCGCCCCGGGCCTTGTCGGCCCGGGGCGCCCGGTAAGTCGCTTGTCAGTGGATCAAGCAGCTCGACCATGGCAGCCGGCAGGCCGGTTGCCATAGGTAAAGAGGAAGTTGAGGTGCTTGGTCACGGGATCAGTATGCCCCCACGCGCGCGTGCCCGGTCAATCCGGTTCCCGTACGGCTCGGATACTGAGACGGCCCGGATGCTGAGACGGCCCGTCCATGCGTCGATCCCTGCCGAGCTCCTGGGCCCGGGGTGCCGAGCTCCTGGGCCCGGGGTGCCGGGCTCCTGGGCCCGGGGTCCGTCGGATACGACGAGGGAGGTCCCGCCACGCCCGTTAGAATCGACAAAACAGACCCCCTGCTCACGCACGAGCCTCTGCTCCACGCACCGCTCACGCTCAACGCCGGAAGGCCGCCGCCGTGCCATCAGCGCCCCCCGCTGCCGCCGCTCCCGACACCGTTCTGGTCGTCGACTTCGGAGCGCAGTACGCCCAGCTCATCGCCCGTCGTGTCCGTGAGGCCCGGGTCTACAGCGAGATCGTGCCGAGCACGATGCCGGTCTCCGAGATGCTCGCCAAGAACCCCGCGGCGATCATCCTGTCCGGTGGCCCCTCGTCGGTGTACGCGGAGAACGCGCCCACGGTCGACCGCCAGCTCTTCGAGGCCGGCGTCCCCGTCTTCGGCATGTGCTACGGCTTCCAGCTGATGGCCGTCACCCTCGGCGGCACGGTCGACGACAACGGCGCGCGTGAGTACGGCCGCACCCCGCTGACCGTCTCCAAGCCCGGCTCCACCCTCTTCGAGGGCACCCCGGCCGAGCAGTCGGTCTGGATGTCGCACGGCGACGCGTGCAGCGCGGCGCCCGAGGGCTTCGCGGTCACCGCGTCCACGGACGTCGTGCCGGTCGCCGCCTTCGAGAACGACGAGAAGAAGCTGTACGCCGTGCAGTACCACCCCGAGGTGATGCACTCCACGCACGGCCAGCAGGTCCTGGAGCACTTCCTCTACCGCGGCGCCGGCCTCAAGCCGACCTGGACGACCGGCAACGTCATCGACGAGCAGGTCGCCGCCATCCGCGAGCAGGTCGGCACCAAGCGCGCGATCTGCGGCCTGTCCGGCGGCGTGGACTCCGCCGTCGCCGCGGCCCTCGTGCAGAAGGCCATCGGCTCGCAGCTCACCTGCGTGTACGTCGACCACGGTCTGATGCGCAAGGGCGAGACCGAGCAGGTCGAGAAGGACTTCGTCGCCGCGACCGGCGCGAACCTGAAGGTCGTCGACGCGAGCGAGCGCTTCCTGAACGCGCTGGCCGGAGTCTCCGACCCGGAGACCAAGCGCAAGATCATCGGCCGTGAGTTCATCCGCGTCTTCGAGCAGGCGCAGCTGGAGATCCTCCAGGAGGAGGGCCCCGAGGTCGCCTTCCTCGTGCAGGGTACGCTCTACCCGGACGTCGTCGAGTCCGGCGGCGGCACCGGCACGGCGAACATCAAGTCGCACCACAATGTCGGCGGCCTGCCCGACGACATCGAGTTCGAGCTCGTCGAGCCGCTGCGCAAGCTGTTCAAGGACGAGGTCCGGATGGTCGGCGCCGAGCTCGGCCTGCCGGACGAGATCGTCCAGCGCCAGCCGTTCCCGGGCCCCGGCCTCGGCATCCGCATCGTCGGCGAGGTCACCAAGGACCGCCTCGACCTGCTGCGCGAGGCCGACGCCATCGCCCGCGAGGAGCTGACGGCGGCCGGTCTCGACCGCGAGATCTGGCAGTGCCCCGTCGTGCTGCTCGCGGACGTCCGCAGCGTCGGCGTCCAGGGCGACGGCCGCACCTACGGCCACCCGATCGTGCTGCGCCCCGTCTCGTCCGAGGACGCCATGACGGCCGACTGGACCCGCATGCCGTACGAGGTGCTCGCGAAGATCTCGACGCGCATCACGAACGAGGTCGCCGACGTGAACCGCGTCGTGCTCGACGTGACGTCGAAGCCGCCGGGGACCATCGAGTGGGAGTGACCCCCAGGGTCCTTCCCGAGGCTTGCTGAGCGCCGGTGCCGCCCCTCCGTCACGGAGGGGCGGCACCGGCGTTCTCACGTCCGCCGCGTGGTGCGCACCCCGGCGCCCGGCTTCCACACCTGCACCGCCAGGTACTTCTCGTCCTGGATGAAGGTGCGCACGACCTCCGTCAGCTCGGTGCGGAAGAGGTGGAAGGTGTCCGGGTCCGGCGGGTTCACCGCGTCCGTGTAGCGCGCGACGGTCTCCGCGTCCCGCACCTCGATCGCGCGTCCCGCGATGCGGACGTCGCCGCCCGCCATCTCCGTGCCCGGGCCCGGGTTCGCCTGCAGTGCGAAGCGCGGATCGCGGCGCAGGTCGAGTGCCTTGAGGGAGTTCGGCATCATGCCGAGCCACAAATCCCCGTTCAGGAAACGGACTTCAAGGCCGGTGGTGCGCGGTGACCCGTCCTTGCGGAGGGTCGCGAGGACGTGGTGCGTGAACGCGCCGAAGCGCTTCTCGACGGTCGCGGCAAGATCCGGCTCTGCGGTGGCGAAGGCTTCCCAGTTGGACGTCATACGTCGAGTCTGCCGCCGAAAGCCGACACCTCCTGTCGCCATTGCGCGCGGCATGGATCGCGTCGTTGATCGTGCCGCGCCTCTGTCCTCCTGTGCTTCCCGCCGGTAACTTCCGCCCCGTACAGCCAGGGATGGAGGACACATGCAGGCGCCCACACCGATACCCGTCGAGCGGTTGCAGTTCGCGATGCCGCCCGTGCACGACTCCGTGGCGGACGAGCGGCGGCACCGCAAGGAGCGGCTCGCCGGTGCGCTGCGGATCTTCGGGAGGCTCGGGTACGAGGACGGGGTCTCGGGGCACATCACCGCGCGCGACCCGGAGTACACCGACTGCTTCTGGGTGAACCCCTTCGGGATGCCCTTCAAGCACATCACCGTCGGCGATCTGGTCCTCGCCAACGCCGAGGGGCAGGTGGTCGAGGGGCGGCATCACGTCAACCAGGCCGCGTTCACCGTGCACGCCCAGGCGCATCTGGCGCGGCCCGACGTGGTCGCCGTCGCGCACTGTCACTCGCTGCACGGCCGCGCGCTCTCCACGCTCGGCGAACTCCTTGACCCGATCACCCAGGAGGCCTGCGCCTTCTACGAGAGCCATGCGCTGTACGACGGCTACACGGGCGTCGTCGTGGACGCGGAGGAGGGCCGCAGGATCGCGGCCGGGCTCGGCGACCACAAGGCGGTGATCCTTCGCAACCACGGGCTGCTCACCGTCGGCGACTCGGTCGACGCCGCCGCCTGGTGGTTCATCGCCATGGAGCGCTCCTGCCAGGTCCAGCTGAGCGCGCGGGCCGCGGGCCGGCCCGTGCTGATCGGGCACAAGCAGGCGGTGCAGACCCGCGAGCAGCTCGGCAGCGATCTGGTGGCGTGGATCAACTACCAGTCCCTGTGGCAGGACATCAGCCGCAGCGAACCGGATCTGCTGGCCTGACCCCCACGTCAACAGCGTTCCGGGCCTTTCACCCCCGCTGACCTGACCCCGGGGATTCGTTCGCCCTTCAGTACGGCACAATTCCCTTTCTCTGCAAGGAAGTTCGCGGGGAGCCCCAGGGGCTTCGAGGGTGGGGAAGGCGGCGTACGCGGTGGCGGTGCAGGAGGCGAGGCAGGGCGCGCACGGCGGCGGCTGCACGTGCGGCGGCTGCCCGCACGGGGCACGCGAGGGGCATCGGCAGGCCGTGGCCGCGTTCCTCGCCAAGCGCGACGAGCTCGCCGCGGGACAAGGGCTGCCCGCGGCCGTCGCGCACTCGGCGGGCGCCTCGCGGCAGTGGGTGTCGGACGAACTGACGCAGTCCGCGCGGGCTGTCGCCGAGCGCGGCAGGGCCGAGGGCGAGGCCTGGCTGCACCGCCTGCGGACGCGCACGCTCGCCGTCGTCTGGGGAGCCTTCGTGGTGCTGCTCCTGGTCCAGGCGCTCACCGCGATCGGCACCGGCTGGACGGCAGCGCGCACCGCGGGACTCCTCGCGGCTCTGGCGGTGGGTGGGGTGCTGACCGGCGCGGCGTACGCACACAGGGCACGCGGCGGGGTCCTCGCGCCGGTGATCGGCGAGGACAACCGGCTCTCCACCTCACGCGCCGTGGCCGCCTGCTGGGTGCTGTTCGTCGTCTTCGCGGTGCTCGTCCTCGCGGGCGAGCTGGCCGCGGCCTCGGGGCACGGCAAGCGCGACGAGCTGATCGCCGGGCTCGAACTCGCCCGCGCCGCCGGGACGGTGACCGTCCTCGCCGTGGTGTGCGGGGTCGCCGTCCTCGTACGCAGGGTCGTCGGCCTGCGGGTGCTCGGCCAGCGGCTGCAGAAGGTGCGCGCGGACCGGCCGCGCGCCGCCGACCCGCTCACCGACGACGCGGGCCGCGGCAGCTTCACCGACGCGCAGTACGTCCTGGTCAGCGCCGTCGCCGTGGTCTTCGCCGCCGTACGCCTCGCGCGGCGGCCCGAGCAGCTGCCCGATCTGCCGTGGGGGCTCGCCGTGCTCGTGCTGGTGTCGGCCGCGACGTATCTCACGGGGAAGTACTCCGAAGGCGGCCGTCCTGTGATCCTCTCCGTGGTCCGCGCGCGGGAGGCCGGTGACCTCGACGCCCCCATTCGGACGGGCGACGACATCGAGATCCGCGGCGCGGGCTTCGTCCCACCGGGCGCGGGGGACGCGGACCGGCTCGCCCGCACGGTCGTCCGCATCGGCGCCGTGCACGTCCACGTCCCGCTCGTGCCCGTGCCGGGCGGCTTCACCAATCCGACCGACGCGACGCTGACCGTGCCCGTCCCGGTCGACGTCGAGCCCGGCCGCGTCGAGGTGCAGGTGATCACGGCCGCGGGCGTGGAGACGAACCGGGTCCCGATCGACGTCACGGACTGAACCGCAGACGTCAGGAACCGAACCATCAGGAACCGAACCATCGAGCCTCCCCCTGGGGCTTCCGGGTTGATGTCGTGGAATCCGGCGCACGCCACTGAGCAGCGGCCCCGCTTCGTACGTATCGTCAGATGACGGGACGACAGGCGTACGGGAGAGGCGGCGGAGTGCCATGACGCACATGCGGACGGACAGCCACACCAGCTACGTCAGGCGCGACGACTGGCGAGAGTCCGCCACCCGCTACGCCCTGCTCCCGCTGCGGATCTTCCTGGGCGTCACCTTCATCTACGCCGGTCTGGACAAGCTCACCGACAGCACCTTCATGCAGGCCGACGGCACGGGCTCGATCGGCGCCATGATGGAGGGCGTCCGCGACATCTCCGCGATCCCCGCCCTCGTCGACCTGTCCCTCAAGAGCCCCGTCGGCTTCGGCTACGCCATCGCCTTCGGAGAACTGGCCGTCGGCATCGGCACCCTGCTCGGCCTGTTCGCCCGGCTCGCCGCGTTCGGCGGTGCGCTGATCTCGCTCAGCCTCTGGCTGACCGTCAGCTGGTCCACCGAGCCCTACTACTACGGCAACGACCTGGCCTATCTGATGGCGTGGCTGCCGCTGGTGCTCGCCGGGGCGTCCGTCTTCTCCGTCGACGCCCTGCTCGCCGCCCGCCGCAGGGGTGCCACGGGGTTCTAGTCCCGCCGCTCCCCGGCGACCCGCGAGCGGCCACCCGGACGGGCGGCGCCCCTCGGGCGTATCCCATGGATCGTCGCCGCCACGCCCGCGAGGAAGAGACCGACCATCACGAGCGGCAGGGCGACGAACCACGGTGCCTCCCAGGCACCGCCCGCGTCACCCGCGTACACGACGGCGACCGTCAGCAGGAAGAGGCCTGCCACCAGCTTGCCGGGGTGGAATTCATGACGTACCACGGGTCACCTTCGCTTGTCCGACGCCGACTTCGAGGCGCAGATCGATCGTGCCGCCGTCCTTGCTGCCCGCGGAGGGCTCCAGCGTCACCTTCTTCTCCCGGCCCGGAGCGACGTCCAGGTCCTTGTCCTTGTCGTCCGGCAGCACGATGTCGCCGACGCCCACTTCCGCGTCCAGGCGCACGGTGGCGTCCTTCGGCACGATCACCCTGAGGTCGCCCGCGCCGACCTCGGCACTGGTCTTCAGCGTCCTGCCCTTGCCGATGTCGATCTTGCTCAGGTCGAGAGTGCCGGTGCCGAGCCCCACCTCGTAGTGGGGGCGGACGTCCGCTGCCGAGGTCGGTATCCAGTCCGTGCGCGCATAGTGCGTGGTGATGTTCTTGGGCAGGGCCGCCGAGCCCGCGAGGAGTCCTGCGGTGAGCACCGCCAGCACGATCGATCCGGCGCCTGTGCGCCCCAGGAAGGCGCTGACGGCGATGCCGAGCCCGAACACCGCGAGCGCGCAGGCGAGGCCGGTCTGCAACGACGTGCCCAGCGGGTGCTCGTCCCAGGTCAGGCCGGTGCCGAGACCGCCGGCGAGCAGGGCGAGCAGGAACACCCAGCCGCCGATCCAGCGCGGCCCGCGGGGCTCCGGCGCCGGGGCGGTCGTGGCCTCGCTTCGGGGCACGCCGTGGTGGTGCCTGCCCGTCGGCTGATAGGCGACGGGCAGGCTTTCGGGGCCCCAGAAGTAGCCCGAGATCCCGTCGTGCGTGCCGTCCTTGACTATCGGGTCACGCCACCACGAAGGGCTGCCCGTGACGGGCGGCGCCTTGGCCTCGGGCGGGGCGTCCGCCGCGGCCTGCGCCGCCACCGGGTCGGGGTCGAGGGCGCCGCGCTGCCGCGACCAGTACCCCGCGCCCGCGAGCAGCAGGGCGAGGACGGCGGCGAAGGTGAGCGCGCCGCCGTTGTTCAGCAGGGTGAGGAAGACGCCGCAGCCGACGAGCGCGAAGAGCACCGCGGTCAGGGCCTGGCCGTCGACGCGGCCGGAGAGGAGCCTGCGTGCCTCGTTCTCCTCCTCGTCCTCGTACGGAACGAAGAGCCAGGCGAAGCCGTAGAAGACCAGGCCGAGGCCGCTGGTGATCGCGAGCACCGCGAGGCCGATGCGGAAGATCACCGGGTCCATGTCGCAGTGCCGGCCGAGCCCGGCGCACACGCCGCCGAGCTTCTTCTGCCGGCGGTCGCGGAAGAGCTTGGGCTCCTCCACGGGCAGGCCCGGCTCATCACCGCCCGCGGCGCCGCCCCGCTCGCCGTGCGCGGTGCGCAGGGCGTCGCCGATGGCCGCCTCGGCCGCCGTCTCGGCGGGCTGCTGATCTGTCATGTGTCCATGGTGACGGCCGCGGGCCCGCCGCGGCAGTCGGGACGACCCTGGCCGAACCCTGATATCGCCCCTGAGACTCCTCGGGTCCCGCCCCTGACAGGGCCGGGGCGGGGCCCGAGATCAGGGAAGTCTCGGGGGCGGACCCTGATGCCCGTACGCGTGCTCGCGTGTGAATATCGATGGCATGCCGGAAGCCGCTGCACCGCCCCTCGACGACGTCCGACCGCTGCGCAAGCTGTACCGCAGCGGTGACGGCCGTTGGCTCGGCGGCGTCGCGCGCGGCCTCGCCGGGCATCTCGGGCTGCCCGTGGTCTGGGTCAGGCTCGTCTTCGTCGGCCTGTTCGCGGCGGACGGCCTCGGCGCGTTGTTGTACGCGGCGTTCTGGTTCTTCGTCCCGCTCGGTGTGGGCGGCGTCGACTCCGAGCGGCCGCCCGCGGCGGTCACGACCGAGACGGCGCCGGACGGCCGCCGCAGACTCGTGGCCCGCAAGCCCGACAAGGGCCAGCTCGTCGCGCTCCTCGCGATGGTCGTCGTCGCCATGGTCTTCGTCGGCAATGTGGACCTGGACAGCTCGACCAAGGCGTATGTCGTCCCGACCCTGCTCGTCGCCGCCGGTGTCGCCCTCGTCTGGCGGCAGGCCGACAACGCCCGCAGGGCCCGCTGGATGGCCGTCGGGCGGCGCCGCCGCACCCTGACGCTCGCCCGGTCGGCCGCCGGAGTGCTCCTGGTCGGCGCCGGGGTCTCCGGCATCTTCGTGCTACAGGGCTCCGCCGCGCACCTGGGTGCCGTCCTGCAGGCCGCGCTCGCCGTCCTCGTCGGCATCGCGCTCCTCGCGGGCCCCTATCTCGTCCGCATGATGCAGGACCTCTCCGAGGAGCGGCTGATGCGCATCCGGGCCCAGGAGCGGGCCGAGGTCGCCGCCCATGTCCATGACTCCGTGCTGCACACCCTGACCCTGATCCAGCGCAACGCGGAGAGCCCGAGCGAGGTGCGCCGCCTCGCCCGCGCCCAGGAGCGCGACCTGCGCGCCTGGCTCTACAAACCCGGGGGCACCGGCAAGGACGAGGACGAGGAGCCCGACACCCTCGCCGAGGCGGTCCGCCGCAGCGCAGCGGAGGTCGAGGACAAGCACGGCGTGCCCATAGAGGTCGTCGTGGTCGGCGACTGCCCGCTCGACGAGCGCCTGACCGCACAGATGCAGGCCGCGAGAGAAGCGATGGTGAACGCCGCCAAGTACGGTGGCGAGGGCGGCGCGGTGCAGGTCTTCGCCGAAGTCGAGGGAGAGACGGTGTTCGTGTCCGTCCGGGACCGCGGCCCCGGCTTCGATCTGGACTCGGTGCCGGACGACCGCATGGGCGTACGAGAATCGATCATCGGCCGCATGCAGCGCAACGGCGGCACGGCGCGACTGCGCGCGGTGCCCGGCGGCGGCACCGAAGTCGAGCTGGAAATGGAGAGGACGGCGACGACATGAGCGACGCGACCGAGGCGAACGAGCCCGCGGAGCCGACCGGTTCGGACGAGGGCGGCGGTGCGGGCGGGCGTCGCGTGCGGGTCGTCCTGGTCGACGACCACCGGATGTTCCGCACCGGAGTGCAGGCGGAGATCGGCAGGACCGACGTCACCGGCGTCGAGGTCGTCGGCGAGGCCGCCGACGTCGACCAGGCGGTCACGGTCATCACCGCGACCCGCCCCGAGGTCGTCCTCCTGGACGTGCACCTCCCGGGCGGCGGTGGCGTGGAAGTCCTGCGCCGCTGCTCGCCGTTGATGGCCGACGCGGAGAGCCCGGTGCGCTTCCTCGCGCTCTCGGTCTCCGACGCCGCCGAGGACGTCATCGGCGTCATCCGGGGCGGCGCCCGCGGCTATGTCACCAAGACCATCACCGGCACCGACCTGGTGGACTCCATCTTCCGTGTGCAGGAGGGCGACGCGGTCTTCTCGCCGCGCCTCGCGGGCTTCGTCCTCGACGCCTTCGCCTCCACCGACGCGCCTCCGGTCGACGAGGACCTGGACCGCCTCACCCAGCGCGAGCGCGAGGTGCTGCGGCTCATCGCGCGCGGATATGCGTACAAGGAGATCGCCAAGCAGCTCTTCATCTCCGTGAAGACCGTCGAGTCGCACGTGTCGGCGGTCCTGAGGAAGCTCCAGCTGTCCAACCGCCATGAGCTGACGCGGTGGGCGACGGCGCGACGGCTGGTCTGACCGGCCGCCGCACGGTCTGACCGGCCGCCGCACGGCAGCGGTGTGCGGCGCTAGCGGTGCGCGGCGCGGGGCGCCGTCCGGGACGGGCCCAGCTTCCGCAGGGCCCAGCGGTAGTGTCCCGCGGCCTTCGCGGCGCCGAGGAGGCCCGTCAGCCACAGGATCAGGCCGGTGCCCATGCCGAGCGCGACGTCGGTGTACGTCTCGCGGCCCGGTTCGGCGTACGCGGCCGCGGCGAAGGACGCCCACAGGCCGAGCGCGCACAGGGCGAGGGAGGACAGGAGCCAGAACAGGCTGAGGCCGGGCGAGCGCAGCCGGGCGTCGGACGCCGGATGACTGTCCAACGCGAGCCAGGCGTCGGTGAGTTCCCGTATCCGCCGGTCGCGGCGGATGCCGAGGACGACGCCGATCACCGAGGGGGCCAGCGCCGCGAGGCCGGCCACCGCGAGGACCGGGGCCAGCAGGAAGACGCTGGGGTCCTTGTCGTCGATGAACTTGATCGGCTGGGTCAGCAGCGCCCAGCCGATGACGCCGCCGACGCCGTACAGCCACAACAGCAGGAGCCGGTGCATCCCGAGGTGCCGCCTGCGCAACTCCCCGAGGGCACTCCCGCGGTCCGCGAGCAGCGTCTGCCGGTCCGGCCAGGTGCGCAGATGCGGGGGTGGCGGAGGCGGCGGCAGCGTACGGCTAGGCATGCCCCCGACACTACTGGTGGGCGTCGCGCCTGATCAGCGGTGGTCGGGTGCACCGGCTCACCGGTGGTCGAGTGCACCGGCTCATCGATCGGCGGCGCACCGGCTCACGCCACGCGGGTGGCCCCCGCGAACGGCATCTGGTCGATGGGTGCGAGCCGCACCGGCGCGCTCGGGTTCGGGGCGTGGATCATCTGGCCGTTGCCGACATAGAGGCCGACGTGGCTGATGCCGGAGTAGAAGAACACCAGGTCACCGGGGCGCAGTTCGGAGCGGGAGACCCGCTCGCCGGCGCCGATCTGGGCGTAGGTGGTGCGGGGCAGGGAGACCCCCGCCGAGCGGTAGGCGGCCTGCGTGAGCCCCGAGCAGTCGAAGGCGTTCGGGCCGGTGGCGCCCCATACGTAGGGGCTGCCGATGGCTTTGTACGCGTACGAGACGGCGGACGCGGCGCGGGCGTTGGGGGCCTTTGAAGGCGCGCCAAGGGCTGCGTCGCGGCCTGCCGAGCGGGCGGCCCTGTCGTCCTCGTCGTCGGCGATCCTGGCGCGCTCGTCGGCGGTGAGCCGGGACAGCAGCCGCTTCGCCTCGCCGAGCTTGTCGGTGACCGTCTTCTTGTGCTTGCGCAGCTCCGCCTGGCGCGCCCTGAGGGAGGCCAGGCGGTCGTCGGCCTCGCTGTGCAGTTGGTCGATCGAGCGGAGCTGCTTCTGTACGCCGCTGACGGCCGAGGCCTGGCGGCTGCCTGCCCGGTCGGCGAGCGCGGCGCGGTCCAGGAACTGCTCCGGGTCGGAGGAGAGCGCGAGTTGCACGGAGGGGTCGATGCCGCCCGCGCGGTACTGCGCCGCGGCGTACGAACCAAGGCCGTTGCGGGCGGAGTTGAGCTTCTCCGTCTTGCGGGCCGCCTCGTCGCGCAGCTCCCTGAGCGACTTCTCGGCCTTCTCCGCCTTCTCCTCCGCGCCGTTGTACTTCTCGGTGGCTATCTCCGCCTCGTGGTAGAGCGAGTCGACCTTGGACTTCACCTCGGCGGGGCTGAGCCGCGGTTCCGCGTGCCCCGTGCCGTCGAAGGCGGTCGCCGACGCGGCCCCCGCGAGGGCCAGGGTGGCTGCGGTGCGGGCCGTGCTCCCGCTGAGCGAGCGCTGTCTGGGCTTGCGGTGCGCTGCCACGAATCGGGCTCCTTACGTGTCCGGCGGCGGCCCGCACAGGGGGAGCGGGCCGCCGCCGGTTTTCTCGGCGGTGGTGGCCGACTGCCGTCCTGGGCGGGACGACGGTGGGGAGCCGGTCACCTGGTGGAGGACGCTAAACCTGACCGTCACGGGTTGGTGACGGATTGTGCGCAACTGGAAGAAGTGGACGGAACGGTGACCGAGCCCGACCGTGTCGATCACGGTGCGATGCCGCATTCGTGCACGTCAGTGACCGAGGGGGTGCTTATGGCACACCTGGTCCCGGAGTAGTGGTAAGGGGCCCCTGCTGTGCCCCTGGATCCCCCCGCTAGGCTCCGGCCTCATGGACGTACTCATCCATCTCTTCGTCGGCCTGCACATCATCGGCATCGCCTCGCTCCTGGGCGGCTTCCTGACCCAGATGAAGC
Organism: Streptomyces sp. NPDC041068; assembly: GCF_040647455.1. NCBI lineage: Bacteria > Bacillati > Actinomycetota > Actinomycetes > Kitasatosporales > Streptomycetaceae > Streptomyces > Streptomyces sp. NPDC041068. The sequence goes on along the minus strand of NZ_JBEZCG010000007.1, from coordinate 283,343 downwards.
AGATGGGCCAGGGCACGGCCCGCTTCGGCCCGGCGATGCTGCACGGTGCGTTGATCATGCTGGTCACCGGTGTGGCCCTGGTGGGCCTCAACCGGGCGGACGACAACACGGTCAACAACCTCAAGATCGGCATCAAGATGGCCGTGCTGATCGTGATCCTCGCGCTGGTCTATGTGAAGCGTGACGAGGAGAAGGTCGACAAGGGCCTGTTCGGCGCGGTCGGCCTGCTGACCACGGCGAACATCTTCATCGCGGTGCTGTGGACCTGAGTTCTCCACGCACTTGAGTCCTGCGCGGACTTGAGTTTTCCGCCTCTACGCGCGTGTGGCCCGCATCCTCCGGAGGATGCGGGCCACACGCGCGTAGAGGGTGGTTACGCGGGACGCACCACGCTGTGGATCGGCATGTAGTAGATCGACTCGACGCGGACGTTCGCGCCCGGCTTCGGGGCGTGGATCATCTTGCCGTTGCCGATGTAGATCCCCACGTGACTGATGTCGTCGTAGAAGAACACCAGGTCGCCCGGCTTCGCGTCGGCAGTCTTCACGGTCGTGCCGACCTTCACCTGGTCCCACGTGGTGCGCGGCAGGGAGATCCCCGCGGCCTTCCACGCGTCCTGGGTGAGCCCGGAGCAGTCGTAGGAGTCGGGTCCGGTGGCGCCCCAGACGTACGGCTTGCCGATCTGGGCCTCCGCGAAGTCGATGACCTTCGCGGCCTTGGCGGCGTAAGTGCCGTCCGTGCTCCCGGAGTCGGAGCCCGATCCCGATCCCGATCCGGAGCCGGTGTCGGAGCCCGAGCCCGAGCCGGTGCCCGAGTCCTGGCCCTCCTCCTGCTCCTTCTCCTTCTGGGCCGCCTCCTCCGCCTTGCGCTTGCGCTCCGCCTCGGCGGCCTGCTTGCGGGCCAGCTCCTCGGCCTTGCGCTTGGCCTCCCGCTCCTTCTTCCGCTCGATCGCCGCGAGTCTGGCCTTCTCCTCGGCGGTCAGCTCCGAAAGCAGCTCACGGGCCTCGCCCAGCTTCTTCTGGACGGTCTGCTTGCTCGTCCTGAGGTCGTCCCGAGAGTCGCTCAGCGTCTTGAGGCTCTTCGCCGCCTTCGTACGCTGCTTCGCCGCCGACACCTGCTGCGCCTGGTAGTCGTCGACCGCCTTCTTCTGGCGCTCGGTGAGCCGGTCCGACAGGTGGTTCTGGTCGAAGTAGCCCTGCGGGTCGTCGGCGAGCATCATCGTGGCCGTGTCCGAGACGGCGCCGGTGCGGTACTGCGCGGCGGCGAAGGAGCCGAGCTCCTGGCGCGCCTCGTTCAGCTTGTCGGTGCGCTTGGCCACGTCGTCGAGCAGGCGGTCGACCTTCTTGCGCTGCTTGTCGGTGCGTTCCTTGGCCGAGTTGTACTTCTGGGTGGCCACGCCCGCCTGGTGGTAGAGATCGTCGACCTTCTTCTGGACCTCTTCCAGGCTGGGCTTCGTCGGCGCGGAGGGCGCTGCCTGCGCGCTCTGCGACAGGAGGGCCACGGAGGTGAGGGCCGCCGTCGTGATGCCGATGGCGGGGGTCGTACGTATTCCGGCTGCCCGGGTCCGCGGCTTGCGGTGCGACGCCAAGGAGGCGACTCCTTCCGTAGACCGCCTACCGGGTTAGCTGTCGGGTTCGGGCGGATGGTCCGGAAGGTTGCCCTACAGTCCCGTACTTCGTACGGGACCGATTCACCCCAAGGTCTTGGTGGGTCCCCGGCTCCGAACGTGTCGGACTCGGCGGAGGCCACCCGTTCCCGGCGGGGTTCGCCGGTGGGGGACGAGCGGCCCGCCGGGCACGCTAGCCAACTCGTGTGCTCCGTGTGAAGGTTGATGTTCGATATGCCCGATACATTTTCGTGACTTTACGAGGCTCTTGATGCGGGCATGCCTCGCGGATGCCCCGTGAATGCGGAGGGTGATCGTCCGGGGGCGGGGCGTAGGCGAGGATCGCTTCGAGGGGAAGGTGGCCGGAACCCGGGGCGGGTTGTCAGTGGGGCCGCCTAGACTCGGGAGGCGATGAGCAGCCTCTTTGACGACAGCTTCCTGGCGGACCTCCAGCCCTCGAAGGGTACCGAGGAAGAGCCCCCGCCGCCGCCCGAGGACAGCGCCCCGGAGCCCATTCCGGACGACCTGTTCGACGGGAAGTTCGACGCGCCCATGTCCCGGGACACGCACTACCGCGACGGCGCCCCGCGCCCGGTCATCGACCCGGCGACGCTCCTCGACGGGCTGAACGAGAACCAGCGTGCGGCCGTCGTGCACGCGGGCTCCCCGCTGCTCATCGTCGCCGGCGCGGGCTCCGGCAAGACCCGCGTGCTCACCCACCGCATCGCGCACCTCCTCGCCGAGCGCGGTGTGCACCCCGGCCAGATCCTCGCGATCACCTTCACGAACAAGGCCGCGGGCGAGATGAAGGAGCGCGTCGAGCAGCTCGTGGGCCCGCGGGCGAACGCGATGTGGGTGTCGACCTTCCACAGCGCCTGCGTCCGCATCCTGCGCCGTGAGTACAAGAAGCTGGGCTTCACCTCCTCCTTCTCGATCTACGACGCCGCGGACTCCAAGCGCCTGATGGCCTTGGTCTGCCGCGATCTGGACCTCGACCCCAAGAAGTTCCCGCCGAAGTCCTTCAGCGCCAAGATCTCGAATCTGAAGAACGAGCTGATCGACGAGGAGGACTTCGCCGCCCAGGCCGCCGACGGCTTCGAGAAGACCCTCGCCCAGGCCTACGCGATGTACCAGTCCCGCCTCCGCGAGGCGAACGCCCTGGACTTCGACGACCTGATCATGACGACGGTCCACCTCCTGCGCGCCTTCCCGGACGTCGCCGAGCACTACCGCCGCCGCTTCCGCCACGTCATGGTCGACGAGTACCAGGACACCAACCACGCCCAGTACGCCCTGGTGCGCGAGCTGGTCGGCCCCTCCGGAGGCGAGGGTGACGACCCCGCCGAGCTGTGCGTCGTGGGTGACGCGGACCAGTCGATCTATGCCTTCCGCGGCGCCACCATCCGCAACATCCTCCAGTTCGAGGAGGACTACACCGACGCGACGACGATCCTCCTGGAGCAGAACTACCGTTCCACGCAGACGATCCTGAGCGCCGCGAACGCGGTCATCGAGCGGAACGAGAGCCGCCGCCCCAAGAACCTGTGGACCAACCAGGGCGCGGGCGCACGCATCACCGGGTACGTCGCCGACACCGAGCACGACGAGGCGCAGTTCGTCGCCGACGAGATCGACCGCCTCACGGACGCGGGCGACGCCAAGGCCGGCGACGTCGCGATCTTCTACCGCACGAACGCCCAGTCCCGTGTCTTCGAAGAGATCTTCATCCGCGTCGGCCTGCCCTACAAGGTCGTCGGCGGCGTCCGCTTCTACGAGCGCAAGGAAGTCCGCGACGTCCTCGCGTACCTGCGCGTTCTCGCCAATCCCGAGGACGCGGTCCCGCTGCGCCGCATCCTCAACGTACCCAAGAGGGGTATCGGCGACCGTGCGGAGGCGATGATCGACGCGCTCTCGCAGCGCGAGAAGATCTCCTTCCCGCAGGCCCTGCGCCGTGTCGACGAGGCGTATGGAATGGCGGCCCGCTCGACCAACGCCGTCAAGCGCTTCAACACGCTGATGGAGGAGCTGCGGACCATCGTCGAGTCGGGCGCGGGCCCGGCCGTCGTCCTGGAGGCCGTGCTCGAACGGACCGGCTATCTGGCCGAGTTGCAGGCCTCGACCGACCCGCAGGACGAGACCCGCATCGAGAACCTCCAGGAACTCGCCGCCGTGGCGCTGGAGTTCGAGCAGGGGAACGGCCGGGCGGAAGGCGATTCGGGCACCGAGGGGACCGCGGCGGGCGCAGAAGCCGCCGAAGCCGCCGAGGGCGCGGAGGCTGCGGAAGGTGGGGAAGGTGCGGAGACCGCGGAAGGCGCCGCTCCCGTCGGGTCGCTCTCCGACTTCCTGGAGCGTGTCGCCCTGGTCGCCGACTCCGACCAGATCCCGGACGAGGAGGACGACGGCTCCGGAGTCATCACTCTCATGACGCTGCACACCGCCAAGGGCCTCGAATTCCCCGTGGTGTTCCTGACCGGCATGGAGGACGGCGTCTTCCCGCACATGCGCTCCCTCGGGCAGGTCAAGGAGCTGGAGGAAGAGCGCCGCCTCGCCTACGTGGGCATCACGCGCGCGCGTGAACGGCTCTATCTGACGCGGTCCTCCATGCGCAGCGCCTGGGGCCAGCCCTCGTACAACCCGCCGTCGCGCTTCCTGGAGGAGATCCCGGAGGCCCATCTGGACTGGAAGCGGACGGGCTCCGTCGGTGCCCCGGCGCCGTCCCGCTCCTCGGGTCCGGCCGGAGGCATCGCCTCGACGCTGTCCTCCTCGCGCTCCCGCTCCGGCGGCGCGCAGGGCTTCGCCACGCGCCGTGCGTCGGAGAAGCCGGTGGTCGCGCTCGCGGTCGGTGACCGGGTCACGCACGACCAGTTCGGCCTCGGCACGGTGGTCGGCGTGAAGGGGACGGGCGCGAACGCCGAGGCGACGGTGGACTTCGGCGAGCCCAAGCCGAAGCGGCTCCTGCTGAGGTACGCACCGGTCGAGAAGCTCTGACGCGAGCAGTTCGGACGCGAGCAGTTCGGACGCCGAAGGCGGCGGCCTGAGTTACGTCGGGTCGAGGCCGTGGCTGCGCAGCCACGGCAGCGGGTCGATCGCCGAGCCGCCGCCGGGGCGCACCTCGAAGTGCAGGTGCGGGCCCGTGGAGTTGCCGGAGTTCCCGGAGAAGGCGATGACGTCGCCCGCCTTCACGGGACCGCTGGAGATCTTGTGCGTGGAGAGGTGGCAGTACCACGTCTCCGTGCCGTCCTTCGCGGTCACGATCGCCATGTTGCCGTAGGCGCTGTTCCACTTCGTGGACACGGTGCCGTCGGTCGCGGCCATGACCTCCGTGCCGTACGACACCGGGAAGTCGATGCCGGAGTGCGCGGACATCCAGTTGATGCCCGCCTGGCCGTACATCGCGCTCAGGCCGTGCTGCTTCACCGGCAGCGCGAACTTGGGACGCAGCCGCTCCTTGCGCGCCGCCTCCGCCGCCGCCTTCTTCTCGGCGGCCACCTTCTCGGCCTTGAGGTCGATGCGCTCCTGTGTGCGGCTCGCGCGGTCCGCGAAGTCGCCCGCGTCCGCCGAGAGGTTCGCGAGCTGGGTGTCCAGCTTGTTGTTGGCGGCGGAAGGTTTCACGGCCGTGGCGTCCGGGGCCGAGGCCGTCGTCTCCTTGTCGTCGTCGCCGCCGAAGTTGCCCACGGAGGCGGCGGCCACCCCGGCTACGCCCATCACACACGCCGAGGGCACGGCGACGGTGAGGAGGGCGGAGCGCTTGGCGGGTGAGCGGCGACGGGTCCTCGAGCGGCCGCCGCCGGCGGGGTTGCCGCCGTTCTTCCCGCGGGAGGCGCGGGGGGCGGAGGCCCAGGAGTCCGTGGGCGGTTCGGAGTCCGTGTGCTCGTACGCGGATTCGGTCGAGATCTCGTACTGGTCGGTGAGCTCGTACGGCTGGGCGTCTTCGGGCTCTGCGGACTCGTACGAGTGGGCGGCTTCGTGCGGGTCGTGTGCGTGGTGTGCGTCGTGCGTGGTGTGCGCTTCGTGGGCGTCGCCCGCGGAGTTCCACGCCGTCGCGTCGTACGCGCCCGTGTCGAAGGTCTGCGTGTCCCACTGGCCGGTCTGCGGCGCCTGGTTCCAGAGGCCCGCGTCCCACTGGCCCGTGGCGTCCGGGCCCGGCTGCGAGGGGATGTCGGCGAGGTGCTGGTAGCCGCCGGTCGCCCATACGGACGTGGTGTCGTAACTGCCGGTGTCGTACGTGGCGGCGTGGTGCTGCGCGGCGTACGCGTCGTAGTTGAGCGTCTGCTGGGTGCCCGTGGTGGTCGCCCACTGGCCGGTGTCGTACTGGCCGTCGGTGCCGTCGGTGCCGCCGGGCATGTCGCCGAAGAGGGGGTCCGTGGCGAAGGTGCCGGTGTCGAAGCCGGTGCCGTCGGTGGCGAAGCTGCCGGTGGCGTACGTGTCGTAGCCGTAGCCGCCGGCCTGGGTGCCTTGGTGGTCGTACGCCGCGTAGTGCGCGTAGTCGGCGCCGGGTGCCGAGGGCGGGGGAGTCGAGCTCCCCGACGGGTGACGGTCGTTCACCAACTTCTCTTTCGCCTCGGCAGCAGGGGCGGAGCAGTGCGGCGACTGTACCCGGCGGTATACGGGCGCGACAATCTTCGGCAGGTTTCGTTGTCTCAGGAAACGGGCATTCGGCCGTCTTTCGGCGGACTGCGGGCACAGCTTTGGCTCTGCGTTCGAGGTTAGTTCGATCGGTGAGGGCTTCTTTTCGCTTCAGGTCACCGTGCGTCCGTTTCCGTGAGTCCGCTGCGGCTCAGGCCACCGTGAGCCCGTTCGGTGTGCCCTTGGCGTCCGCTCCCGGGTTCGCCAGGTCGAGCGCCTGGCGGATGCCGTTCGCGACCGCCGGGTGCACCGGCAGCGCGAGATGGCCGATGCCGGTCACGCGGACGTTCTGCGCGATCAGGTCGGGGTGGTCCACGCGCGCCGTCTCCAGTGGCACCATGATCTGGTCCAGATCGCTCCAGAAGCTCACGAACTGCGTACGACAGTCCTGGGCCGGCTCCTTCAGCTCCTCGATCACGTCCGACCCCGGGCGCATCTGCCGGACGATCGGGTGCGCGTCCGCGAGCGGCACGACGCGGGTGCCCGAGTGCGGTGTGCCGAGCGTGACCAGCGTGCGTACGCGTACGTCGCCGCCGAGCCGCTGCGTGTAATAGCGGGCGATCAGGCCGCCGAGGCTGTGTCCGACGACGTCCACGCGGGTGTGGCCCGTGCGCTCGCAGAGCTCCTCGATGTGGCGGCCGAGCAGTTCCGCGGCGGCGCGGATGTCGCAGGTCAGCGGCGAGTAGTTGAGGGACTCCACGCGGCGTCCGCCGTCCTTGGTCAGGGTGCGGCGGAGCAGGACGAAGACCGAGCGGTTGTCGATGAAGCCGTGCAGGAGGAGGACCGGGGGCCTGCCGTCCGGGGGGAGGCGGGGGGCGTCGGGAGGCGGCTGGACCGGGGCCGTCCTGCGTTCCTGGGTGATGCCCGAGGGATAGAGGAGGAGGTGGCCCGCGAGGATCGCCAGTTCCAGGGCGGTCGCCTTCAGGAGCGCTGGGAGCCCGGGGATTCTTGGCAGCAGTGTGCTGAGGGGGCGAAAGGGGTGGGCCCCTGTGACCGGCATCGTCGACCTCCCGATTGACGCACGGGAGGACGGCTCTGTCCCCCGTGTGCCCTAGGGGGAGTCGAGGTCGAGGAAGTCGGCTGGGCGAGGGGCGGATTCCGTGGGGTGTGTGGTGTCTTTGGGGCCTGTCGGCTCTGTGTGCCCCGTGGGTCCCATGGATTCCGTTGCACGGTGCGTGTGGTGCTGGGTGGTGCCTGTGATGCAGAGCGGTGCGTGGTGCGTGTTCTGTCGTGCGTGCTCCGTGCCCCCGTTGCGTTGCCGATGCACCCGACCACCACGCCGTGCGGCTGCCGGCGTGGTGGTCCGGCGATCTCGTTGCGGCTCCCCTCGCGCCTGGTCCCGATGCGGAGCGTGAGCCCCTGGGCAACGGATGGGCGCGCAGCGAACGTGTCCCAACGTGTGATTTCCCCCTCGCTCTCCACCGTGAAACTGCCGCTTGCGGGATGCTGTGGATAACGTTCGTTCACTTCCCCGGCCGGTGCGGTGCGGGGTATCTGTGCCGGGACAGTGTGGTGTCGGTACGGATATCGGTACATGGAGGCAGTGATGGGTGTGGCAGCCGGGCCGATCCGCGTGGTGGTCGCCAAGCCGGGGCTCGACGGGCACGATCGCGGGGCGAAGGTGATCGCGCGGGCGCTGCGTGACGCCGGTATGGAGGTCATCTACACCGGGCTGCACCAGACGCCCGAGCAGGTGGTGGACACCGCGATCCAAGAGGACGCCGACGCGATCGGGCTCTCCATTCTTTCCGGGGCGCACAACACGTTGTTCGCGCGGGTGTTGGAGCTGCTGAAGGAGCGGGACGCGGAGGACATCAAGGTGTTCGGCGGCGGGATCATTCCGGAGGCGGACATCGCGCCGCTGAAGGAGAAGGGCGTCGCGGAGATCTTCACGCCCGGAGCCACTACCGCGTCGATCGTGGAGTGGGTACGGGGGAATGTACGGCAGGCCGTCTGACCCTGCGGTGCCGTGGGCGGGGTCTGCACCCGGGGGTCGCCCGTGACCCCGCCCCGGTGGGAAGCGTCACGGCGGCGGCAGTTCCGCCTGGATCGCCGCGCGTAGGCGCAGGGTTGTCACCAGGCGTTGGAACGCCTCCGACCAGTAGCCGCCTGCGCCCGGCGCGGCGCCTTCCGGTTCGTCCGGGGTCGCGGTGAGGGCGTCCAGGCGGACCGCCTCCGCCGGGTCGAGGCAGCGCTCCGCGAGGCCCATCACGCCGCTGAAGCTCCAGGGGTAACTGCCCGCGTCCCGCGCGATGTTCAGGGAGTCCACCACCGCGCGGCCCATCGGCTCCGCCCAGGGGACCGCGCAGACGCCCAGGAGCTGGAAGGCCTCCGACAGGCCGTGCGCCGCGATGAAGCCGGCCACCCAGTCGGCCCGCTCGGCCGCGGGCAGCGTGGCCAGGAGCTTGGCGCGTTCGGCGAGGGAGACGGCTCCCGGGCCCGCCGCGTCGGGGGACGCGGGGGCGCCGAGCAGCGCCCTGGACCAGTCCGCGTCCCGCTGGCGCACCGCCGCACGGCACCACGCGGCGTGCAGCTCGCTCCGCCAGTCGTCGGCCACCGGGAGTGCCACGATCTCGTCCGGGGTGCGGTTGCCGAGGCGGAGCGGCCAGGTGGAGAGCGGGGCCGAGTCCACCAACTGGCCCAGCCACCAGGAGCGTTCACCACGACCCGCGGGAGGTTTGGGGGTGACGCCGTCCCTCTCCATGCCCGCGTCGCACCCGTGCGGTGCCTCGACGGTGAGGGTCGGCCTGTCGGTGGTGTGGTCGACCGCCACGCAGGAGGCCGCGCGTGCCGACATCCTGCCCGCCAGGGCCGAGTGCGGGAGCGCGGACAGGAGCTCCGCCGCCGTGGCGCGGACGTTGCGGCTGCGGTCGGTGAGCGCCTGCTCCAGGAACGGCTCGTCCTCGGCGGACAGGCCCGTGCGGAGCGAGTCCAGGAACATCAGGCGGTCCTCCGCGCGCTCCGACGACCAGGTCGAGGTGAGCAGCTCTCGTGCCGTGGGCGGGGTGTGGGTGCGGAGCGTGGTCAGGAGGGCCACTCGTTCCGCGAAAAGGCCTTCCTCCCACAGTTGTTGGATCTTCGGTGTGTCGTCCGGGGACGGGAGCGCTGTGCCTCCCCCGGGTGTCGCCCTGAGCGCGAACTTCCAGTCCGGGTTCAGACGGGCCAGCCACAGGGCCCTCGGGCCCGCGAAGGTGAGGGCTTGGGGGCGCAGGTCCGTGCGGCCGCGTGCCGCGTTCAGGAGGGCGGGCAGCAGCTCGGGTGGGGCGCCGTAGCCACGGGAGTTGGCCAGGGCCAGCCACTGCGGGAGGAGTTCCATGAGGTCCGGCGCCGCGCCACGGCGGCCGCCGCTCGCGGAGCCCGGCTGGTCGGTGAGGAGCGTCGCGAGCCTGCGCCTGGCCGCGGGCGGTACCGGTGGCCTGAGGTCGGCCGCCGCGCGCTCGGGCAGGGCAGCTGCCGGGGTCGCGCGCAGGCCCGCCCTGCGGCGCACCGTCTGCACGGCCGCCGCGTCCAGGAGGGCGACGGGCGCCTCCTTGCCGGGGGTGTGGAGTGCGGCAGGCAGAGCGCGGCGGTCCGTGCCCAGCAGGGCCGTGGTGACGAGGTCGTCCCACCAAGGGTGCGTCATCCGCTTCTCCTGTTCTCCTGGTGCCCGTTCGGCTTCTCCCGATGTCCGTTCGTCAGCACAGCGGCACCGTCTCTCCTGCGCCCTTCGGCCAGGCCGTGAGTGGGGTGAAGCCTTGGTGGCCGCACTCGCCGAACACCGTCAGCGGGGCGCCTCCGGACAGGGCGACCAGTCGCCACAGGCCCGGTCCGGATGCCGCGTGCGGCGCTATGGGGAGGGCCAACTCGGTCGTGGCGTCGACCAGTTGCCAGATGCCGGTGTTCCGCGTCGGTATCACCTCGGAGAGCGTCGTCGGCCATGAATCCAGCCAGGGGTCCGCGCGCAGGGCCTCGCCGTAGCGGGCGGCGGCCTCGTCCGGTCGTACGCCCGGTGGCCGCCGCGCGGTGGGCGCCGGTGCCGTGAACTGCTCGCCCAGGGCCGCGCGTAGCTGTCCCGCGCCCGGATATCCGGTCACCTCCGCGTCGAGCGCGAGGCCCACCGGAAGCGCGAGCGCGGGGGCGCGGCCCGCCGCCCCGTAGGAGAGGAGGAGCGCCGTGCGGCCGGAGTCCGTTCCGTACAGCCATATGCGGCGCGTGGTGAGTCTGCTGTCCGCCGTGTCGTACTGAGCGAGGACCAGCCACTGGTCCCGGAGCGGTGGGCCCTCCGGCTGCGCGGGCAGGCCGATGCGGGAGCGCACCGTGGCCGCCAGGTCGTCCGGCAGGGTGTCGCGGTGGAGCCAGCCCTGGTCGAGGAGGTGGATCAGCGCACACTCCTCCAGGAGGCGCACCGGCCAGCCCGACCCGGAGGAGGGTATGGCGCCCAACTCCCGCACCCGCGCGGCCAGTCCGGGTGCCTGGGCGTCGACCATGCGGGCCGCCGTCTCCTCCCACAGGCCGTACCCCGCCTGCTCGGCCGCGGCCGTGCCGCCGCGGAGCAGGTCGGACAGGCGCTGCTCCAGCTCTGTCGCCCCCGCGGTGATCCGCTCGGCCCGCTTCTCCGCTCTTCTGCGCGCGGCCTCAGGGTCGGCAGGGGCGGCAGGTGTCGCAGCCGAACTCCGCTTGGCCTCCGCCTTCTTGCGGCGTGACGCCAGCCACTCCTCGGCCCAGCCCGGTGGTTCCCCCACCGGCACGGTTCCGTCCGCCCCCGCCCAGACAAGGAGCAGCCCCAGCGCGTGCTTGCACGGGAACTTCCGGCTCGGGCAACTGCACTTGTACGCGGGTCCCGCCGTGTCCGCGATGTCGACGACCGTCTGATACGGCTTGCTGCCACTGCCCTTGCACAGCCCCCACACCGTCCCCTCGTCAGAACTGCCCGCCTCCGACCATGGGCCGGCGACGCCGAGTTTGCTTCCCGCCTTGCGTGACGGGGCGTCAGGCGCGAGTGCGAGCACCTGATCCGCCGTCCAGCGCACCCCCTGCTGAGTCATGATTCGAAGGTAGGCGCCGCCACTGACAATCGGTCCTGCGCTGGTAGTTCGTGCAGGTCAGCGCCCTGTCCGGGGCGATTGTCAGTGGCGTGGTGCACGGTGGAGACACATCCGGGCCAGATGCGTCCGGACGAGCTGGAGGGGGATCGCTCCATGACCGTTTCCGTCGACTCGACGACGTCCGCGACCGCGAATCGGACGACGCCCGTGCCCGGTTCCGCGAGTGGCGCGCAGGCGCTCCGGCCGCACGCGGAGGACGCCTTCGCCGCCGAACTCGCCGCACTCGCCGAGCAGGACGACCGGCCCAGGCCCCAGCGGTGGAAGCTCTCGCCGTGGGCCGTGGCGACGTACCTCCTCGGCGGCACCTTGCCCGACGGCACCGTGATCACGCCGAAGTACGTCGGGCCGCGCCGCATCGTCGAAGTCGCCGTCACCACGCTCGCCACCGACCGCGCCCTGCTGCTCCTCGGCGTGCCGGGCACCGCCAAGACGTGGGTGTCCGAGCACCTCGCCGCCGCGGTCAGCGGGGACTCGACGCTGCTCGTGCAGGGCACGGCGGGCACCCCGGAGGAAGCCATCCGGTACGGGTGGAACTACGCGCGGCTGCTCGCCCACGGCCCCAGCCGCGACGCGCTCGTGCCCAGCCCCGTCATGCGCGCCATGTCCGAGGGGATGACCGCGCGCGTCGAGGAGCTGACCCGCATCCCGGCCGACGTGCAGGACACGCTGATCACGATCCTGTCGGAAAAGACCCTGCCCATACCGGAGTTGGGTCACGAGGTGCAGGCCGTGCGCGGCTTCAACCTCATCGCCACGGCCAACGACCGCGACCGCGGTGTCAACGACCTGTCGAGCGCCCTGCGCCGCCGCTTCAACACCGTCGTCCTGCCGCTGCCGGAGAGCGCCGACGCCGAGGTCGACATCGTCTCGCGCCGCGTCGACCAGATCGGCCGCTCCCTCGACCTGCCCACGGGCCCCGAAGGCATCGACGAGATACGCCGTGTCGTCACCGTCTTCCGCGAGCTGCGCGACGGCGTCACGGCCGACGGGCGTACGAAGGTGAAGTCGCCCAGCGGCACCCTGTCGACGGCCGAGGCGATCTCCGTCGTCACCAACGGCCTTGCCCTGGCGACCCACTTCGGAGACGGCGTCCTGCGCCCCGGTGACGTCGCGGCAGGCATCCTCGGCGCCGTCGTGCGCGACCCCGCGGCGGACCGCGTGATCTGGCAGGAGTATCTGGAGGCGGTCGTGCGGGAGCGGGACGGCTGGAAGGACTTCTACCGCGCGTGCCGTGAGGTGAGCGCATGACGACGGCACGGGAACCGCTGCTGCTCGGGGTGCGGCACCACGGGCCCGGGTCGGCGCGCGCCGTGCGGGCCGCGCTCGACGAGGCGCGCCCCGGCGTCGTCCTCGTCGAGGGTCCGCCGGAGGCCGACTCCCTCGTGGAGCTCGCCGCCGACGAGGGCATGCGGCCGCCGGTCGCGCTGCTCGCGCACGTCGTGGACGAGCCGGGCCGCTCAGCGTTCTGGCCGCTCGCCGAGTTCTCCCCGGAGTGGGTGGCGATCCGGTGGGCCGTCACGCGCGGTGTACCGGTGCGCTTCTTCGACCTTCCGGCGGCGCACTCGCTGGCGCGCGCCGAGGAGGGCGCGGAGGAGGGCGCGGGGGAGGAGACCCCGGAGGGCGAGGGGGCCGTACGGATCGACCCCATCGCGGTGCTCGCGGGGACCGCCGGGTACGACGATCCCGAGCGCTGGTGGGAGGACGTCGTCGAGCACCGAGGGACGGGCAGCGACGCGTTCGCGCCGTTCGAGGCGCTGAGCGACGCCATGGGGGCCCTGCGCGAGACCTACGGGGACGGCAGGCACGGCCGTGACCTGGTGCGCGAGGCGTACATGCGGCTCCAAATGCGCGCGGCCCAGAAGGAGTTCGGGCCCGAGCGGGTCGCCGTGGTGTGCGGGGCCTGGCATGTGCCCGCGCTGCGGCGCAAGAGCACCGTGGTCGCCGACCGGGCCCTGCTCAAGGGGCTGCCCAAGGTGAAGGCGGAGCTGACGTGGGTGCCCTGGACCCACCGTCGGCTCTCCCGCTCCAGCGGGTACGGCGCGGGCATCGCGTCCCCCGGGTGGTACGGCCATCTGTTCAGCGTCCCCGACCGGCCCGTCGAGCGCTGGATGACGAAGGTCGCGGGGCTGCTGCGCGACGAGGACAGGCTCGTCTCGTCCGCGCACGTCATCGAGGCCGTGCGGCTCGCCGAGACGCTCGCCGCGATGCGAGGGCGGCCGCTGGCCGGGCTCACCGAGACGACCGACGCCGTGCGGGCGGTGATGTGCGAGGGCTCGGACGTACCGCTCGCCCTGGTGCGGGACAGGCTCGTGGTCGGGGATGTGCTGGGGGAGGTGCCCGAGGCGGCGCCCGCGGTGCCGTTGCAGCGGGACCTCGCGCGCGTGCAGCGCAGGCTGCGGCTCAAACCGGAGGCGTTGGAAAGGGAGTTGGAGCTGGACCTCCGCAAGGACACGGACGCGGGGCGCAGCAGGCTGCTGCACCGGCTGCGGCTGCTCGGCATCGGGTGGGGCGAGCCGGTGGCGTCCCGGGGGAGCACGGGGACGTTCCGGGAGACGTGGCGGCTGCGGTGGGAGCCGGAGCTGTCCGTGCGGGTCGCGGAGGCGGGGGTGTGGGGGACGACCGTGCTCGGTGCCGCCACGGGCAAGGCGTCTTCCGAGGCGGTCGAGGCGGGGGGTCTCGCGGCTGTCACCGCGCTTGCCGAGCGGTGTCTGTTGGCGGAGTTGCCGGATGCGTTGCCTGTGGTGATGCGGGTGCTCGCGGATCGGGCGGCGTTGGACACGGATGTGGGGCAGCTTGCGCAGGCGCTGCCCGCGTTGGTGAGGGCGCTTCGGTACGGGGATGTTCGGGGGACGGGTACGGAGGCTTTGGGGGAGGTGGCTCTGGGGCTTGCCGAGCGGGTGTTCGTGGGGTTGCCGCCTGCGTGTGTGGGGGTTGACGCGGAGGCGGCGGTGGCTCTGCGGGGGTATGTGGACGGGGTTCATGGGGCGGTGGGGTTGCTCGGGGAGTTTCAGGCAGAGGGTGGCTTCGGGATTGAGGTGACGCCTCGTTCATCGGTACCCGGCAGTGGTGCGTTGTGCCCACCCTTCCCCAAGCTCTCGGCTTCGCTCGAGCAGGGGAGACCCCACTCGCCGTGCGGAACGCCTGCCCACAACGTGGACGGCCAGAAGGACATCCGGGGGCGCTGGGTTTCCGTGTTGAGGGTGCTCGCTCGGCGGGAAGGGGTTGCCGGAGTCGTCCGTGGGCGGGCCGTGCGGTTGTTGCTGGACGGTGGGGAGTTGGGGGATGAGGAAGTCGCTCGGCTCATGGGGCTTGCCCTGTCCCGGGGGAGTGATCCTGCCGAAGGGGCCGCCTGGATCGAGGGGTTCGTCGGGGGCGGGTCCGGGGGCGGGATGCTGCTCGTGCACGACGAGCGGCTGCTCGGCCTTGTCGACGACTGGCTGAGCGGGGTGTCGGACGGCGCCTTCATCGACGTACTGCCGCTGCTGCGCAGGACCTTCTCGGCGTACGAGCCAGGTGTGCGGCGGACGTTGGGGGAACTGGTGCGGCGCGGGAGGGGCGGGGCCGGGAGTCCGGTGGGCGGGGGCGGCGTGCCCGGGTTCGCCGAGGACATCGACGCCGCGCGTGCGGACGCCGTCGAGCCCGTCGTGCGCCTGCTGCTCGGGATGCCGCCGGCGCGGAGCGAGAGCAACGACCTTGTGGGGGTGGCCCGATGAGCGACATGACGGACGAGCGGCTGCGGCGGTGGCGGCTCGTGCTGGGCGGTGACGAAGGCGCCGACGGCACGGGGTGCGCACTCGCGGGGCAGGACGCGGCGATGGACGGCGCGCTCACCGCGCTGTACGGGAGGAGCGACGACAAGGGCGGCCGGGGGCGGGACCGTTCGGCGGGGCTCGGGGGGTCCGCGCCGTCCGTGGCGCGCTGGCTCGGGGACATCCGGACGTACTTCCCCTCGTCCGTCGTCCAGGTCATGCAGCGCGACGCCATCGACCGGCTCGGGCTCTCCACGCTCCTCCTGGAGCCCGAGATGCTGGAGGCCGTCGACGCGGACGTGCACCTGGTGGGCACGCTGCTCTCCCTCAACAAGGCCATGCCGGAGACGACCAAGGAGACCGCGCGTGCCGTCGTGCGCAAGGTCGTCGAGGACCTGGAGAAGCGGCTCGCGACGCGGACCCGCTCCACGCTCACCGGCGCCCTCGACCGCAGCGCCCGCGTCAGCAGGCCGCGCCACCACGACATCGACTGGAACCGCACCATCGCGGCCAACCTCAAGCACTACCTGCCGGAGCACAGGACGATCGTGCCCGAGCGCCTCATCGGGTACGGGCGGGCGTCGCAGTCCGTGAAGAAGGAGGTCATCCTCTGCATCGACCAGTCGGGGTCGATGGCCGCGTCCGTCGTCTACGCCTCGGTGTTCGGCGCGGTGCTCGGGTCCATGCGCTCGCTCAACACGCGGCTCGTGGTCTTCGACACGAACGTCGTCGACCTCACCGACCAGCTCGACGACCCGGTCGACGTCCTCTTCGGCACGCAGTTGGGCGGCGGCACCGACATCAACAGGGCCCTGGCGTACTGCCAGTCGCAGATCACCCGCCCCGCCGACACGATCGTCGTCCTCATCAGCGACCTCTACGAAGGCGGCATACGCAACGAGATGCTGAAGCGGGTCGCGGCGATGAAGGCGTCGGGCGTGCAGTTCGTGACGCTGCTCGCGCTCTCCGACGAAGGGACACCCGCGTACGACCGTGAGCACGCGGCCGCGCTCTCCGCGCTGGACGCACCGGCGTTCGCCTGTACGCCGGACCTCTTCCCGGACGTGATGGCCGCGGCGATCGAAAGGCGCCCTCTTCCCATACCGGACACGAGCGTGGGGAACCGGACATGAATACGCATCGGTAACAGGGGGCTTGCGCACGGGCGGGCATCCCGTGCGAGGATCGTCGCGCCTTGTCGGCGGAGCGATGAGTTCCGCCCCGCCGTCTTCTTCCTCCCCCCGATTCTTCTCCCTTCGATTCGTCTCCCCTCGATTCCTCTCCCTCCGCCCCAGAGGACCTTCTCCGCCTTGAGTTCAGCTTCCGCAGCCGTGCCGTCCGGTACCGCCCCGCGCTTCGTGCGCGCCGCGGCCGGGCGGCGTGCGCTGCAAGTGGTGCTGCTGGTCGGCGGGTTGTTCGTTCTCGGGCTTCTCTTCGGGGAGCGGGCGCAAGCGGCGGACGGGCTGCAGACGGATCCCGTCCGTGAGGTGACGCGGGCCGTGACGAAGGCGCCGGAGGCGCCTGCTGAACCGGTGACGTCTGCTGAACCGGAGGCGCCTGCTGAACCGGAGGCGCCTGCCGAAACGGTGGCGTCTGCTGAACCGGTGACCGAGGTGACCCGGCCGCTCACCCGCACCGTGCGTCCGGTCGTACGTCCCGTCGGCGAGGTCGTGCACGAGGCGACCGGAGCCCTGCGCAAGGCCCAGGACCCCTCCGAGGTGCTCCCCGAGCGGCCGCTGCCGGACTCCGGTGGAGAGCCCGGTCACGGCAGCGGTGCCGAGCCGGAGCCCGCCCCCGCTCACGAGGCCGAGCCGTCGCGTGACGGCGACTCCTCGGCGAGGCGGGAGCATCGCGCCGAGCGGCCGGCCGGGCCGAGGGCCGACTCCTCGTACACGGCCGTCGGTTGGCGCCCGGGGGCGGACCCGGGGCACCGTCACGCGCACGGCGACTCCACCGCGGGCGAGGTCGGCACGGGGCATCCGCCCCTGCCCGCGCCCGGGGAGCCGGGCGGCAGCATCGGCAACGCGACGGCGGGCGACGGCAGTTCCTCCCGGCAGGGCCACGGCGATCTGCACGCCGCCGCGCTCGGCGGCCGTGCGCCGATCCGCCTGGCTTCCGGCCCCGGGCTTTCCCCGGAGCCCGCGCCGACCCGTGACAGACAGCGGGACATCCCCGAATTCCCTGGCTAGGGCAGCCCTTTCCCCGCGACGACCTGCCGCGCGGGGGCGGAACAGGTCTGCCCGCCGGTCCCCGTACATCTGACGTCCGCGGACGTCTCCGAAGGACCGGGTCCACAGTCAGAGCTCGAATTCGAAGGATCCGAACCAGCATGAACAAGAACATCCGCCGTTCCATCGTCATAGCCGCCGGCGTCACCGGCGCCTGGGCGCTCGGCTCCGCCGTCGCCAGCGCGGACGAGCTGCCCCAGCACTCCATCGCCGTGCCGGACCAGGCGTCCGACACCGTCGCGGACGTCAAGGGCGGCGTCGATGACGTCAAGGGGGGCGTCGAGGGCGTCAAGAGTGGCGTCGACGGTGTGGACGTCGCCGACGCGCAGGGCAAGGTCGCCGAGGCCAAGGGCAAGGTGTCCGACGTCCGGGACACGGTCGGGTCCGTCGACCGCGACCAGGTCGGGAATCAGGTGCAGGACCAGGTGCAGGACCAGGTGCAGGACCAGGTCCGGAAGCACGCGCCGCAGCAGACCCAGGTCCAGGACCAGCTCCAGACCCGGCTCCAGGACGGGATCCAGCAGCGCGTCCAGGACCAGGACCTCGGTCAGAAGGACGTCCAGGACCGGCTCCCGGACGTCGACGGCGTCGACGGCGTCGGAGGCCTCGGAGGCGTCGACGACATCGACTACCTCTTCGGCCCTCTCTCCGCCTTCGCCCCGAACCTCGATGGCACCGTCGCGCAGGCCCCCGGCCAGGCCCAGGACGCCACCGCGACGGCCACCGCCGTCGCCACGGGGGCAGCCACGGGTGCCACCACCGCCGCCTCGCCGATCGTCGACGAGACCGCCGCCTCCGTGCTGCCGCCCGTCGCCGCCACCGCCGTCGACGGTGTCCTGCCGGTCGCCGGGCAGGCCGTCGGTGACGTGTCGTACCTCGCGCAGGGCGTCGTCGGTGACGTGCAGCCGTTTGTCCAGACGGTCGTGGGCGATGACGTCCAGCCCTTCGCGGGCGGCGTCGTCGGCTCGGTCACGCCGCTCGTGCAGGGCGTCACCGACCAGGTGCAGCCCGTCGTGCAGGGCGTGGGCGGCAGCGCGTACGGCCTGGCGCAGGGTGTGACAGGTGACGTGCGGCCGTTCGCGCAGGACCTGACCGGCACCGTCGCCCCCGACGCGCAGGCGCTCGCGGGCAACGCGGTCACCGGCGTCCAGGGCGTGACGGGTGACGTGACCCCGGAGTACCTGCCGACGTACGACTCCGTCGCCTCGTACACCCCGTACACCGCCTGATCGCGGGAGCAACCAGAGCAAACGGGCGGCCCCTGAAGCCACAGGGGCCGCCTGCCCGCGGCGGCGGCCGGGGGATTTTGCCGCGGTGACCGCGCGATCTGTGACCGTCATCACCGCCCAAATGTGATCTGCGATTTAGGGACCTACGTCCCACGGCGATAACCTGCGAGACGGACATGCCGCGTACCGGACTCCGTCCTACGCCTCCCTTGTGACAGCGCAGTCACGTTGCCCTCCGCGGCACGCCCACGCAGACAGCTGACACCAAAGCAGCGAGATCGCAGCGAGATCACGGAAAAGGGACGGACGCGCGTGGACCTGTTCGAGTACCAGGCGAGGGACCTCTTCGCCAAGCACGGTGTACCGGTGCTGGCCGGTGAAGTCATCGACACGCCTGAGGCGGCGCGTCAGGCCACCGAGAAGCTGGGCGGCAAGTCGGTCGTCAAGGCGCAGGTGAAGGTCGGTGGCCGCGGCAAGGCCGGCGGCGTGAAGCTGGCGGCGACCCCGGACGAGGCCGTCGCCCGCGCGACGGACATCCTCGGCATGGACATCAAGGGCCACACGGTCCACAAGGTGATGATCGCCGAGCTGTCCCCGGAGATCGAGGCGGAGTACTACGTCTCGTACCTCCTGGACCGCACCAACCGCACCTTCCTGGCCATGGCCTCGGTGCAGGGCGGCATGGACATCGAGGAGGTCGCGGAGAAGACCCCCGAGGCCCTCGCGAAGGTCCCGGTCAACGCCGTCGAGGGCGTCACCATCGAGAAGGCCCGCGAGATCGTGGCCCAGGCGAAGTTCCCGGCCGAGGTGGCCGAGAAGGTCGCCGAGGCCATGGTGACCCTGTGGGAGACCTTCGTCGCCGAGGACGCGCTCCTCGTCGAGGTCAACCCGCTGGTGAAGACCAAGGACGGCCGCATCCTGGCCCTGGACGGCAAGGTGTCCCTGGACGCCAACGCCGATTTCCGCCAGCCCGACCACGAGGCCCTTGAGGACAAGGACGCAGCCAACCCGCTCGAGGCTGCTGCCAAGGCCAAGAACCTCAACTACGTCAAGCTCGACGGCGAGGTCGGCATCATCGGCAACGGCGCGGGTCTCGTCATGAGCACCCTCGACGTCGTCGCGTACGCCGGTGAGAACCACGGCGGCGTGAAGCCCGCCAACTTCCTCGACATCGGTGGCGGCGCCTCCGCCGAGGTCATGGCGAACGGCCTGGAGATCATCCTCGGCGACCCGGACGTCAAGTCCGTCTTCGTCAACGTCTTCGGTGGCATCACCGCGTGCGACGAGGTCGCCAACGGCATCGTGCAGGCCCTGGAGCTGCTCGCCTCGAAGGGCGAGAAGGTCGAGAAGCCGCTGGTCGTGCGCCTCGACGGCAACAACGCGGAGCTGGGTCGCAAGATCCTGAGCGACGCCAACCACCCGCTCGTGCAGCGTGTGGACACCATGGACGGCGCGGCCGACAAGGCCGCCGAGCTCGCGGCCGCGAAGTAAGGGACGAGGGAAAGAACAGCCATGGCTATCTTCCTCAACAAGGACAGCAAGGTCATCGTCCAGGGCATGACCGGTGCCACGGGCATGAAGCACACCAAGCTCATGCTGGGTGACGGCACGAACATCGTCGGCGGCGTGAACCCGCGCAAGGCCGGCACGTCCGTCGACTTCGACGGCACCGAGGTCCCGGTTTTCGGCACCGTCGCCGAGGCGATGGAGAAGACGGGCGCCAACGTCTCCGTCCTCTTCGTGCCGCCGGCCTTCTCCAAGGCCGCCGTGGTCGAGGCGATCGACGCCGAGATCCCGCTCGCCGTCGTCATCACCGAGGGCATCGCCGTCCACGACTCCGCCGCCTTCTGGGCGTACGCGAAGTCGAAGGGCAACAAGACCCGCATCATCGGCCCGAACTGCCCCGGTCTCATCACCCCGGGCCAGTCCAACGCCGGCATCATCCCGGGCGACATCACGAAGCCGGGCCGCATCGGCCTGGTCTCGAAGTCCGGCACGCTGACGTACCAGATGATGTACGAGCTCCGTGACATCGGCTTCTCCTCGGCCGTCGGCATCGGTGGCGACCCGGTCATCGGCACGACGCACATCGACGCCCTCGAGGCGTTCGAGGCCGACCCCGAGACCGACCTGATCGTCATGATCGGCGAGATCGGCGGCGACGCGGAGGAGCGCGCGGCGGACTTCATCAAGGCCAACGTGACGAAGCCGGTCGTCGGCTACGTCGCCGGCTTCACGGCGCCCGAGGGCAAGACCATGGGCCACGCCGGCGCCATCGTCTCCGGCTCCTCCGGCACCGCGCAGGCCAAGAAGGAAGCGCTCGAGGCCGCCGGCGTGAAGGTCGGCAAGACGCCGACCGAGACGGCGAAGCTGGCCAGGGCCATCCTGGCGGGCTGACCTCGCTTCAGCGCTTCAGCGCTTCAGCAGGGTTGAAAGTGGGCCCGCACCTCTCCTGAGGTGCGGGCCCACTCTGTTGTTCGTCCGCGGGTTGCGGGGGTTGTTCGCGCAGTTCCCCGCGCCTCTTTCGGGGGCGCCCACGTGATGCCTAGTTCGGCTGGGGTGTCAGGCGTTCCGGGCCGTTCTGCAGTTCCTCGCGGAGCTTCCTGCGGAGTTCCGTCTCTTCGTACGAGAGCGAGCCCGGCCCCATCCTGGGCGGTACTCCGCTGATCGCCTTACCGGGGGACTGCGGGGGCTCGTAGTGGGTCGGGGCTGTTTTCAGGGTCAGGGCCGTCGCACCGATGATCAGCGTCGTGAACGCGATCGCCGCGCGGGTCCAGAAACGGGCGCGGTGCTCGCTCCCGGTGCGGACCCGGTCCGCCTTCGGCGTGCGCAGCTTCTCCGCCTCGCCGACCTCCCCGAGGCGGCGGTGCAGGGTCTCGGGGTCCGCCAGGTCGGGCAGTTGCTCGGCGATCGCCTCGCGCGCGTGCAGGAGGCGGTTCGCGGCGGCGGGTGTGCTCGCCTCCGTCTCCGCCGCGGTCTCGGGCAGGTCGAGGCCGACGCCGTCGTAGAGCAGCAGGGTGCGGCGCTGCGCAGGCGGCAGGCTCAGAAGTACGTCGAGGAAGGCGCGGTCGGCCGGTTCCGCGGGCGGGGCGTCGGGGTGGCGTTGGCTGGGGCGGAAGCGGTGCCAGGGAGACATCGCGTACTCGTACGCCGCCGCGCGGACCCAGCCTGCGGGGTCGCGGTCCACGGCCACCTCGGGCCAGCGTTGCCAGGCCGTCTGGAAGGCGCGCTCCACGGATTCCTGGGCCAGGGTGCGTCTGCCGGTGAGCAGGTAGGTCTGGCGGACCAGGGTGGGGGCGGTGCGGGCGCAGAGGGCGTCGAAGGCCTGGGCCGGGGTGAGGGGGCGGTCGTTCTCGACCGTGGCCGTGGTGACCGGCACCGTCACCGGCATCGCCACCGGCACCGGACTCCGTGGCTTCGCTGCCTGTTTCGCCGGGGGCTCGGGCCTTGTCTTCGTCGTGCCGCCGTCCGTGGGCACAACGGTTGCGACCACGGGTTCAGCAAGTGCCGGCTCGGCCCTTCCTTCTTGTTCCGCGGCGATCGTGTTCAGGAGTTTCGCGTACGCCTCGCGTTTGCGGCCCCTTGGGTTGGTGCGGCCCGTTTCCCAGGAGCGGACCGTTTCGCGGGTGACGCCCACCTTGGCGGCGAGGTCCGCCTGGCTCAGCGACTTTGCCTCGCGCAGCCTGCGTCGTTCCTTGGGGGACGGCAGCGGGATGGCGGGGATTTGGGTCATGTCTCAGCCGTTCCGCCGTACGAAAAAGTACATAAACGTATATTGAGCGACACATCCGGTATTCGCCTGTTACGAGGAGAAAGCGCGTGTCGTTGGGAGCATGGCCGTGTGACCCAAACGACCGACCACAGCGCCTCGTTGCCGCCCGTGAAGCCGCTGCGCGAACGGGCCCGTGACCGTTCGCCCGGACTGGCCACCTGCGTGGTGGGCGGGGCCGTCGCCGCGGGCCTGGGGCTCGGCTCGTTCGCGGTCCTGGTGATGGTGCTGTGGATCAGCTCGCCGTATCCGGACAGCGGGCCCGGCGGCGCGCTGCACGTCGCGGCGGGGCTGTGGCTCCTCGCGCACGGCACGGAGCTGATCAGGACGGACACGCTCTCGGGGGCGCCCGCGCCGGTCGGCGTGACGCCGCTGCTGCTCGTCGCGCTGCCCGCATGGCTGCTGCACCGCGCGGCGCGCGACGCGGCGGCTCCCGAAGGGCGCGGGCACTCCGTGCGGACGGCGTGGTGCGGGGTGGTCACCGGGTATCTGCTGTGCGGCGCGGCCGCGGCGCTGTACGCGGCGGGCGGCGAGCTGCGGCCCGACTGGGTCGGCGCGGCCGTCCATGTGCCGCTGCTCGCGGTGGGTGCGGCCGGGTTCGGGGTGTGGACGGCGCACGGGCGTCCGCGCGGGCCGCTGCCGGGGTTCCTGCGGCGGACCTTGACCGCGCTGCCCGGCGGGGCGCGGGCCTTGTTCGTACGGGGGTTCTTCGTGCGCCGCAGGGCGCTGGCCGTCGCACGGGCCGGGGCGGCGGGGACGGCGGTGCTCGTCGGCGGGGGCGCGCTGCTCGTCGCGGTGTCGCTCGTGCTGCACGCGGGAGCGGCGCAGGCGTCGTTCGCGCAGGTCACGGACGTGTGGTCGGGGCGGCTCGCGGTGCTTCTGCTGGCCCTCGCGCTGGTGCCGAACGCGGCGGTGTGGGGCGCGGCCTATGGCCTCGGTCCCGGCTTCGCCCTCGGCACGGCGACCGTCGCGGGGCCTCTCGCCGTGGACGCGGGACCCCTGCTGCCGCCCTTCCCGCTGTTCGCGGCGGTGCCGCCGGCGGGGCCCGGGTCGCCGCTGAGCTGGGCCGCGGGGGCGGTGCCCGTGGTGGCGGGCCTGGTGGTGGCGTGGTGCGCGGTGCAGGCGGCGGCGCCCGCCTTCGGGGAGCGGGACGAGGCGTGGTCGCGGGGTCGGACGGCCGCGGGCGTCGCGGGGGCGGCGGTGCTGTGCGGGGCGGCGATGGCGGGGCTCGCGGCGCTGGCGGGCGGGCCGATGGGCGTGGCGGTGCTCGCCGATTTCGGCCCGGTGTGGTGGCAGGTGGGGGCGGCGGCGGTGGCCTGGGTGGCGCTGGTCGGGGTCCCCGCGGCGCTGGGGCTGCGGGCGTGGCGGCTGCGGGAGCCGCCCGGAGCGGGGCGGTGGGCGTGGCTGCCGCGCGTCGCGCTGCCGAAGCTGCGGGTGCCGAAACTGTGGGTGCCGAGGCCGAGGCTGCCGCGTCCCCGGCTGCCGAGGGTGCCGCTTCCGTGGTCCGGGCGGAAGACGGCTGCGGGGGTCGCGGCCACGGAAGCCCCGGAGCCGCCCGAAGCACCGGGCTTCGAGCCGTACGACTTCCTGCCACCGCCCGAGCGCGACGCCGCGGCCCCGACCTGGTACGACGACGCGTCCCGAGAGGCCCGCTGGCAGGCACTGAAGGAGGCGGGCGAAGGCCGCCCACCGGAGCCGTCCTGAGCGGGGGACTCGGCTCTGTTCACCTTGCGGCGCGGGTGGCTGTGCCATGCCCGACGGCTCCGCCGAGCGGGCGCCCCGAAGGGGCGCGGGGAACTGCGCGAGCAGCCACGACGCTCCCGCACCCGGCACACCACACCAGCGCAACGAACAGGCTCCGCCCCCCGACGTACCCGCACCCGGCACCCCCGCGGCAGCGCAACGCACAGGCCCCGTCCCCCGCACCCCGCGGCAGCACAACGCAGCGCAACGCAACGCAAAGACCCCGTCCCCCGCAGCGCGCGGTGAACGGGGCCCGAGGCGTAGCAGAAGGGCTAGTCGTCCTGCTCGCCCAGCAGCGGGCGCAGCTGCTTCGGCAGGAGGTCCTCGCAGTTCTGCTTCGACGCGCTGGTCAGCGCGTCGTCCACGCACGTGTAGTAGTCGCGGTAGACCAGCTGGGCCGTGAACGTGCCCGCCACCATGACCAGCGCGAGCGCCCCCGTCACCAGGCCGCTGACCGCGGCCGTCGTCTGCGGACGCGTGGACGAGGGGCCGGACTGCGGCGCGCCGCCCTTGGCCACGGCCGGTGCCGGGGCCGTCGGATCCGGCGTGCGCGGCTTGGCGCGCAGCGACTGGACGGCCCACATCGTCGCGAGCGCGCCGAGCAGCAGCGCCACGTAGCGCCAGCCGAACAGGGCGAAGAAGAAGGCCCACATGCCGGAGAGCAGGGCGTAGCGCGCGCGGCGCTGGGCGGGGTCCGTCGGGTCCCAGCGCAGGCCGCCGCCGGGTCCTGAGGGCCCCTCCTGGCCGGGGCCGCCCTGCTGGCCGGGGCGTTCGCCGAAGCTGCCCGGGGAGCGGCCGGGCTGGCGGTCGCTCCACTGGTTGCCCCAGGGGGAGCCGTGCTCACCGCCCTGGGAACCGTCCGGGGAGGAGTCGCCCGAGGGGCGGCGCGGCTGCCACGGCCGGTCCGGTGTCCCCTCCGGCGGTGGCGCGAAGGGGTTGTCGTCGTCCTTGCCCGTTCCCTGGGCACCCGAGCCCCGGGACTCCGGCCCCTGGGAATCGGAGTCCTGCGGTGGAGACGAAGGGCGGCTACGGTCCGGCATCAGGTGTGCGTCTTCCCCTTGGTTGGGCCGTGGCGGAGCGGCTCGAAGGCTCTGCGGTACGGCGTTCGTCGGTATTCAGGCGCGTTTCCCCAGACGCTACCTCCCGCCCGCGCCCCCGTCCCGTGAGGGGCGGTTCCGTGTGCCGGTATCGTTGCTGACGGTCGGCCGCTTCGTAGAGTTCCCCGTATCGCGGGGCTCGAAGCCTTCGTACGACCGTACAAAGACGCACCTTCCGAGAAAGGGCCCCGCTGTGGCCGAGAGCGCTGTGGTCGCGCGCCCCAAGCGACTCGTCGTGCTGGTCTCCGGGTCGGGCACGAATCTTCAGGCCCTGATCGACACCATCCATGCCGAGGGCCCCGGGGCCTACGGCGCCGAGATCGTCGCGGTCGGCGCCGACCGCGCGGACATCGCGGGCCTGGAGCGCGCCGAGCGCGCCGGGATCCCGACCTTTGTGTGCCGGGTGAAGGACCACGAGACCCGTGACGAGTGGGACGCCGCCCTGGCGGAGGCGACCGCCGCGCACGAGCCCGACCTGGTGGTCTCCGCCGGGTTCATGAAGATCGTGGGGAAGGAGTTCCTCGCGCGCTTCGGCGGGCGGTTCGTGAACACGCACCCCGCGCTGCTGCCCAGTTTTCCGGGGGCCCACGGCGCACGTGACGCGCTCGCGTACGGCGTGAAGGTCACCGGCTGCACCGTCCACTTCGTCGACGACGGCGTCGACACCGGCCCGATCATCGCCCAGGGCGTGGTCGAGGTACGGGACGAGGACGACGAGAGCGCTCTGCACGAGCGCATCAAGGAAGTCGAGCGCACGCTGCTCGTCGATGTCGTGGGGCGTCTGGCCCGGCACGGCTACCGCATTGAGGGACGAAAGGTTCTTATCCCGTGACCGCCGAAGCTACGAACGCGAACGCCGCGCAGCGCCCCATCAAGCGCGCGCTGGTCAGCGTCTACGACAAGACCGGCCTGGAAGAGCTCGCGCGCGGGCTGCACGAGGCGGGTGTCGAGCTCGTCTCCACCGGTTCGACCGCCGCGAAGATCGCTGCCGCGGGCGTGCCCGTCACCAAGGTCGAGGAGCTCACAGGCTTCCCCGAGTGCCTGGACGGCCGGGTCAAGACCCTGCACCCGAAGGTGCACGCGGGCATCCTCGCCGACCTGCGCCTGGAGGACCACCGGCGGCAGCTCGCCGAGCTGGGCGTCGAGCCCTTCCAGCTCGTGGTCGTGAACCTGTACCCCTTCAAGGAGACCGTCGCCTCGGGCGCGACCCCCGACGAGTGCGTCGAGCAGATCGACATCGGCGGCCCGTCCATGGTCCGCGCCGCCGCCAAGAACCACCCCTCGGTCGCGGTCGTCACCGACCCGAAGCGGTACGCCGACGTGCTCACGGCGGTCAAGGCCGGCGGCTTCGACCTGACGGCGCGCAAGCGGCTCGCGGGAGAAGCGTTCCAGCACACGGCCGCGTACGACGTGGCGGTGGCCTCGTGGTTCGCGGACGACTACGCCGCCGCCGACGAGTCCGGCTTCCCCGAGTTCCTCGGTTCGACGTACGCGCGCAAGAACGTGCTCCGCTACGGCGAGAACCCCCACCAGGGCGCCGCGCTCTACGTCGACGGCACGGGCGGCCTCGCGGAGGCCGAGCAACTGCACGGCAAGGAGATGTCGTACAACAACTTCACGGACACGGACGCCGCGCGCCGTGCCGCGTACGACCACGACGAGCCCTGCGTCGCGATCATCAAGCACGCCAATCCGTGCGGTATCGCGATCGGCGGGAACGTCGCCGAGGCGCACCGCAAGGCGCACGCCTGTGACCCGCTGTCGGCGTTCGGCGGCGTGATCGCGGTGAACCGCCCGGTGTCGAAGGAGATGGCGGAGCAGGTCGCCGACATCTTCACCGAGGTCATCGTCGCGCCGGAGTACGAGGACGGCGCCCTCGAAGCCCTCACCAAGAAGAAGAACATCCGTGTGCTGCGGGCCCACCAGGCGCCGTCGAACGCCGTGGAGACCAAGCAGATCGACGGCGGCGCGCTGCTCCAGGTCACCGACCGCCTCCAGGCCGACGGCGACGACCCCGCCAACTGGACGCTCGCCACGGGCGACGCGCTGAACGCGGGCGAGCTCGCCGAGCTGGCCTTCGCCTGGAAGGCGTGCCGCGCGGTGAAGTCCAACGCCATCCTGCTCGCCAAGGGCGGTGCCTCGGTCGGCGTCGGCATGGGCCAGGTCAACCGCGTCGACTCCGCGAAGCTCGCGGTCGAGCGCGCGGGCGAGGAGCGGGCCCGCGGTTCCTACGCCGCCTCCGACGCGTTCTTCCCCTTCCCCGACGGCCTGGAGATCCTGACCGCGGCGGGCGTCAAGGCCGTGGTCCAGCCGGGCGGTTCGGTCCGCGACGAACTGGTCGTGGAGGCCGCGAAGAAGGCGGGCGTCACGATGTACTTCACGGGGACGCGGCACTTCTTCCACTGAGCGGGACCCGAAGAAGACATGAAGGCGGCCACGCCCCTCCCCCGAGGAGGGCGTGGCCGCCGGGCTTTCTCCTGTGAGTACGGTCAGCTCCAGGCCCAGGCGACGGACCTCATCCGGACGCCGCGCGGATTCGGGTCACTGGCGAGACCGGACTTGGCGCCCGGGACGAAGTGATGGCGTTCGCCGGTGTAGTCGTATCCGCGGTACGAGCGGACGTGTGCGGGCTCACCCGTGTTGGTCTTGGCGTTGTTGAAGACCGACATGAAGCGGTAGTCGTTGCACGCCGCCGTTGTCCAGCGCGGAATGTCCACGTCGACGTAGCAACGCGTCCCCTTGCCGCCGGCCTTGGTCCAGAAACACACGTACCCCTTCGGGCACTCCCAGGCCGCGCGCTCGACGTCGGCCGCCTGCGCGGTGCCCGGGGCGATCAGGAGCGCAGAGGCGGTGGCGGCGATGGCGCCGAGTGCGGTTCCCCACCTGTGTGTGACACGCATGAGCTCTCCCCCTGTGCGGTCGGTACCGGACCGATGACCCGGCCGGTGTCGTGCCGCTCCAGCCTCGGCTCGGGCGGCCACGGCCGGTACCTGGGACGTCGGAGGGTCCTCAACTGGCCTTGGGCGTGTACTCCTTGAGGTAAAGCTCGACGCGGTCGGCGTGGGGGCGGTACTTCGTCGGGACGCCGCCGGCTTTGTTGACGACCCCGACGGACGTGCGGTACCCGGTCGCGATCAGTGCGCCCCGGTTCCCCTTGAGCTTGTCGGGGCCGTAGAGCTGACGCGCGATGTCGCAGGTGTAGCGGCCCACTGCCGGGATCGACACGTCCGGCGGGAACGGAGGCTCAAAGTCCTTGATCTTCGTGGTGCGTTTCTTCGGGTCGATCCAGTACCGGAGGACGCTCGGGGTCCAGCGCGCGATGCCGAACTCGTCCTTCGCCGGGTCCGACAGGTCCGGGTCGAAGTTGCTCTCGAGCTTCAGGAGGGCCGCGATCAGGGCCGGGGTGACGTCCTTTTCCTTGCAGTCGTGGGCCGAGTCGACGATCAGCTTGCGGTAGGCCGCGGGGATGCCGCGGTCCGTGCGGAGTTCGTCGGCGCCGTACTGTGCGGGGTCCGGCGGGCGTTCGTCGTCGTCGCGCAGGGCCAGGGCCGCGCCCCTCCGCTCCCGTCCCGCCGCGCAGGAAGTCGTGGCGCGGTGCCCACACGTCGAAGTGCAGCAGGTCGCCGGCCGCGGGCAGGACCACCCGGGAGAACTCGAACGGTACGGGCGCGTCCAGGCGGCCCGGACCGATCTTGATGTGTTCGCCCGCGCCCTCTGGGTTCTCCACCACGTACGTCTGGTGGGCGCTGAGGTTGCTCAGTATCCAGAAGGCGCCGTGCGCGGTGATCTCGCCCGCCGTGCGGGAGACCCACTTGTGGTCGATCCGCAGGCCGTTGTCCTCGGCGGACCGGCCGAAGGCGAGCCGTTCGCCCGGACCGAGCCTGATCTGTGCGCCGCTCTCCCCGGGAGCGTCCGGCATGAGCGGTGGCACGACGATGATGCTGTACAAGGCTCCGTCCCCCGTTCGTCGGCAGCCGATGCGGCACAGGATAGGGGGACGACCAAGGGCCTTACCTCTCATACGCGGTGAGAGATAAGGCCCTTGGGAGGAAATGGCGTAAAGACGCCCAACCGGTGTGGTGGGGAGCCCAACTCGCTCAGTAGCGCGGGCGGTTGAACCACGCCGTGCCGCTCGGGACGACCGGGGCCATCGTGATGATGACGGCGAAGACGACCCAGATCAGCGGACCGATGATCGCGGTCGCGAGACCGGTGTCCAGGCCCACGAAGAGGTAGAGGAGGCCGACGACACCGCCGAGGGCGCCGTACACCACCGTGGTGATCCGCACGCCCTGGCCGCCGCGGCTGAACTTCACGCCCAGCGTGATCGACAGCGTGGCCAGAGCCGCGGCGATCAGCGCGAAGACCACGAAGATGCCGGCCGCCGCGTCACCGAAGTCGCCCGCGTCCGAGAAGCCGAACTCGTCGGCGCTGTCGGAGACGTCGTTGGCGACGGCGGCGCCGTAGAGGAAGCCGATCGTCGCCAGGATCTGCACCGCCGAGATCAGGAAAAGGAAGACCCGCGCCGTGACCAGGAGCCCCGGCATCGTCTGCTGCATCATGTTGCCGCCCGGGTAGCCGGGGTAGGCCGGCTGCTGCGGGTAGCCGTAGCCCTGCTGGGGCGGGACGCCGGGCGGGGCCTGCTGGGGGTAGCCGTATCCGGGAGCGGCCGGGGGCTGCTGGGGCGGCTGCCCGTAGGGGTTGTTCGGGTCGCCGTAACTCATGGCGGTCTTCCTCCGTCGGGTAGTGCGGGGACGACGCGGCACATCACGGAGGAAAGTTCTACAGATGCGGTCCGTCCCCCCGACACTGCCCGCGGCACTGTGCCGCATATCGTTCTTTAGCCCTGGCTTATTTGTCCAGCCGCATTCCGTATGTGTTGTGCAAGTGCAACCTCCTGAACAGCGGGTGGGCCGCAGGAGTGCCCTGATTGGTACCGGGCGGGGCTCATCCGGGAAGATGGGGGCATGACCGCCCAGATTCTCGATGGCAAGGCCACCGCAGCCGCGATCAAGTCCGAACTGACCGCCCGCGTGGCGGCCCTGAAGGAGAAGGGCGTCACGCCCGGACTCGGCACCGTCCTGGTCGGTGACGACCCGGGCAGCCAGAAGTACGTCGCGGGCAAGCACCGCGACTGCGCGCAGGTCGGCATCGCCTCCATCCAGCGCGAACTGCCCGCCACGGCCTCCCAGGAGGAGATCGAGGCGGTCGTCCGCGAGCTCAACGAGGACCCGGCCTGCACCGGGTACATCGTCCAGCTCCCGCTGCCCAAGGGCATCGACGAGAACCGCGTCCTGGAGCTGATGGACCCGGACAAGGACGCCGACGGCCTGCACCCGATGAACCTCGGCCGCCTCGTCCTGAACGAGCCCGCGCCGCTGCCCTGCACCCCGTACGGCATCATCCGGCTGCTCCGGCAGCACGACGTGGAGATCAAGGGCGCCGAGGTCGTCGTCGTCGGCCGCGGCGTGACCATCGGCCGGCCCATGCCGCTCCTTCTCACTCGCAAGTCCGAGAACGCCACGGTCACCCAGTGCCACACCGGCACCCGTGACCTCGCCGCGCACCTGAAGCGGGCCGACATCATCGTCGCCGCCGCGGGCGTGCCGCACCTGATCAAGCCCGAGGACGTGAAGCCGGGCGCCGCGGTCCTGGACGTCGGCGTCTCCCGCGACGAGAACGGCAAGATCGTCGGCGATGTCCACCCGGGCGTAGCCGAGGTCGCGGGCTGGATCTCCCCGAACCCGGGCGGTGTAGGACCGATGACCCGCGCCCAGCTCCTGGTGAACGTCGTCGAGGCCGCGGAACGCTCCGCGGGCTGAACCCGAACCGGAAAGGGACGAGGCCATGAGCGCAGAACGCGACCCGGGGAGCACCGGCACCCCGGAGGCTCCCCGGGCCAAGGGCGCCGTCAGCGCGCCGGGCCCGGACGGGCGGCCGCGGAAGGTGTCGCGCCGCTTCCCGCTGTTCACCCGTGACACCGCGAGGCCCGAGGGCGGCGGCCGCGCCGCGCCCGGTGACGCGCCCGCGCCGGCCCGCCAGTGGCCGCTGCTCGGCGTCGTCTCCCTGGTCGGGCTCGGGCTGCTGCTCACCGCGCTCGACGTGTTCCGCGTCGGCACGATGCTGATCGGCATCGCGCTGATCGGCGGCGCCGTGCTGCGCTGGGCGCTGCCGGACGTGGGCATGCTCGCGGTGCGCTCCCGCTTCACGGACATGGTCACGTACGGGGCGCTCGGCCTCGCCATCGTGCTCCTCGCGATGATGGCGCAGCCGAGCCCGTGGCTGGAGATTCCGTTCCTGGACGACACCCTGCACTACACGATCTAGGCGGTGCGGGTGCGGTGCCGGGCACCGCGCCCTCGCGCGACGGTGGCCCGTCCTCCCCCGAGGGGACGGGCCACCGTCGTACGGACCGGGTTCCCCCGCCGCTGCCTCCCCGCCACGGCCCGCGGTCCGGTTCCCGACGCTACGGTCCGCCGCCCGCCGTGACGTCGCACGCTCGGTTGAACTTCGTCTACCACTTGGGTGGTAGGCCTCCGGTTCCTACAACTTCCGCGGTACCGCGACCGGTTGACGTTCCCCCGCCCGCATGCGGGTTACGCTGCGGCGATGCGGATCCGCCCCCTTGCCGTCGACGCGCTCATCGCGGTCGCCCTGACCACGGTGGCCGTGCTGCTCGGGCAGGAGTCCGTCAAGCAGGGCTGGCCCGAACTGGACGCCACGGGCTATGTGTTGGTGGCGCTGGTCAACCTGCCGGTCGTGGTCAGGAGCAAGGCGCCGCTCACGGTGCTGCTCGTCGTGCACGCGGTGTGCGTCGTGTACATCACCGCGGGCTACTGGCCCGTCGTGAACACCTTCGGGCCCATGCTCGCCGTCTACACCGTCGCGTCCCTGCGGCCCCTGCGCGTCTCCCTGCCCTGCGCCGGGCTGATGTGCGCCGTCTGGATCTACGCCGGTCTGGTCAGCGAGAACTCCGTGATGGCCTCCGTCATCGGCCAGGCCGCCGGCTTCTCCCTCGTCCTGCTGCGCTTCGGGTACGTCGCCCGGCAAACGGCGGAACTGGCACGGCAGTTGAAGCGGGAGCAGGACGAGCGGGCCAGGCGTGAGGTCGCCGAGGAGCGGGGGCGGATCGCGCGCGAGCTGCACGACGTGGTCGCCCACCACATGTCGGTGATATCCGTGCAGGCGGGCCTCGCCACGTTCGTCTTCGGCTCCGACCCCGCCACCGCGCGCGCCGCGCTCGGCACCATCGCGGGGACCAGCGGCGAGGCCCTGGAGGAGCTGCGCCGCATGCTGCGGGTGCTGCGCGCCGAGGGCGGCGAGCACGACGGCGAGGCCCCCGCGGCGCCGATGCCGGGGCTCGCCCGCCTGGACGAGATGGTCGAGCGGGTGCGCGCCGGGGGCGTCACCGTCGAGCTGCGTGTCACGGGAACGCCGCGGCCGCTCGCGCCCGGCGTGGAGCTGTGCGCGTACCGCGTGGTGCAGGAGGCGCTGACCAACGTACTGAAACATGCCCACGGCGCCGCGGCCGCCGTCGAACTCGCCTACCGGAGCGGCCATATCGAGGTGTCCGTCACCGACGACGGAAAGGGGGTGATTCCGGCCAGAGTACGCACCGGTAGCGGGCATGGCTTGCTTGGGATGCGGGAGCGGGCCAAGCTCTACGGCGGGACGATCAGCATCGGCCCGCTGAGCGAGGGAGGGTTCGCCGTGCGACTCACCCTGCCGACCTCGGCACGGGCCGCGGCGCGGGGGGACGACGCATCGGAATGACCGGATGACCGCTTCCATCAAGGTGCTCGTCGTCGACGACCAATTCCTCATCCGTGCGGGGTTGGTGGGACTGCTGCGCGCCGCGCCCGGCATCGAGGTCGTGGGCGAGGCGGGCGACGGCGACGAAGCCGTGGAGCTCGCCGCGCGGACCAGGCCCGACGTCGTCCTGATGGACATCCGCATGCCCGGCATGAACGGCATCACGGCCACCGCGAAGATCCTGGAGCAGGCGCCCGAACCGCCTCCTCGCATCCTGGTGCTCACCACCTTCGACCTCGACGAGTACGTGTACGGGGCGCTGCGCGCGGGGGCCTCCGGGTTCCTGCTCAAGGACTCCGGGCCCGAGCGGCTGCTCGCCGCGGTGGCGGCCGTCGGCGGCGGCGACGCGCTCTTCGCGCCCAGCGTGACGCGGCGCCTGGTCGAGGCGTTCGCGCGGCAGACGGCGGGGCCCGAAGCCGACGACAGCCAACCGCCGCCGGACCTCGGGGTGTTGACCCTGCGCGAGGTCGAGGTCCTGAAGCTGATCGCGCGCGGTCTGACCAACGCGGACATCGCCGAGCGGCTCTACATCAGCGAGGCCACCGTCAAGACGCACCTCAACCGCACGATGAGCAAGCTCGACCTGGACAGCAGGGCGCAGGCGGTGGTGGTGGCGTACGAGACGGGCCTGGTGACGCCGGGTGCGGCGGGCGGCACGGGGGGCTGAGCGCGGCCTGAGCACACGACGCGCGGCCCGTCCTCTCCCCCGGGGGAGGACGGGCCGCGCCTCAGGAGCGTGCCGCCGGTGGTGCCGGTAGTGCCGGTGGTGCCGGTGGTGCCGGTGGCGCTCAGCGCTGGCAGAAGCTCTTGTTCGTGTCCGGGTGCAGCACCTTCCAGGTGTTCGGGCCCACCACGCCGTCCACGGCGATGTCGGGCTTGCGGGTCTTGTTGCAGTTCTGCTGGCTGACCTTCACGGCGTGCGCGGTCTTCTCGCCGTACCAGCCGTCGATCTTGACGTAGTCGCCCCAGCCCCAGACCTTGTTCAGGAGGCACTGGGCGTGCTTGATCGCCTTGCCCTCGTTGGAGCCGATGTACAGGGTCGGGTGGCCGCCCTTGTAGCCGCAGGGGGCGGCGACCTTGGCGGTGCTCTCGGGCTGGGCCGCGCCCGCCGGTGTGCTGGAGAGGACGCCGCCCGCGAGACCGCCCGCGAGGGCCAGGGAGGCGAAGCCTACGGTGAGGCGCTTGCGCGTGCTGATCATGATTCCCCCGGTGGTTGTCGGTGTGGAGGGCGGCGCGGAGTGGACCGCGCCGCCCGGTGTGCACCACTGACACTGCCGTGACGAACGGGTCAACGGCCAGAAGAAATGGCCGAGTTGGGCCCTTCGGGGACGTCCCACGGGCTGACCTGCGGGGATGTGCCGCCCGGTGACGCGATCGTGGGACGGGGCCGCGGGTCCGGGGAACCGGTGTGTCTGCATCCGCCATCCTTCGTGGGGACAAGGGCGCTTGTCGCCTCGGGGGAAGACGCGAATGGAGTGGAACATGTCGCGTTGGAAGGAACTGCCCGTATCGCTGGGGGACCGCGAGCGGGAACTCGTCGTCCAGCTCCGGCGGTTGAAGGACCGCAGCGGGCTGAGTCTGGCCTCGCTCTCCGCCAAGACCTCGTACAGCCGCTCCTCCTGGGAGCGCTACCTCAACGGCAAACTGCCCGTGCCGCGCGAAGCCGTCGAGGAGCTGGCGCGGGTGTGCGGGGCGGAGTCGACGCGGCTTCTGGTGCTGCATGAGGTGGTGGCGGCCTCGGGCGGGGGCGGTTCTGTCGGGGGTGCTGTCGGGGGTGCCGAGCTGTCGGGGTCGGAGTCGGGGCCGGAGTCGGCGCCGGTGGATGCGGGGCGGCGGCTTGTGCCGCTGCGGCTCGCGGTCGGCGGCGCCGCGCTCGCTGTGGCCGTGGCGTTCGGCGCCGGGCTGCTCGTCGGGGGCGCGTGGTGGGGCGACGATGAACAAGGGCGGGGCGTGTACTCGTATCAGAAGGGGCGTACGTACGACTGCGACGACGGCCGGGAGGACGGCGCGCGGTACGCCGGGTACAGCCTGACCCGGGAGGCCCTGCTCGACCGGGGCGGCAGCGGCTGGGAGGTCGTCGAGGCCCAATGCCTCCTGAAGCGGGCCGGGTTCGGGGCGGGTGCGGTCGACGGCGCGTACGGGGACGGGACGAAGAAGGCGGTCACGCGCTTCCAGCGGGCGCGCGGCCTGGTGGACGACGGGATCGTGGGTCCCGACACCTGGGGGGAGTTGCGCAAGTGAGTGTGGATCGGCCTGGTGGCGCCGCGTCGGCACCGCCCGCCGAGTGCGGGCAACTGAGCGCGGAGCTGAGGGAGTTGCGGGAGCGCACGGGGTTGAGCCTGGCGGCGCTCGCCCTGCGTACGCCGTACAGCAAGTCGTCCTGGGAGCGGTACCTCAACGGCAAGAAGCCCGCGCCGCGCCAGGCGGTCGTCGCGCTGTGCGGTCTCGCGGGCGAGGAGCCGGGGCGGCTGCTCGCGCTGTGGGAGCTCGCGGACGCGGCGTGGAGCGGGCGGGCGGCGCGGAGTGGGGTGGCGGTTCCGGGGGTGGGCTCGGGCGTGGGCGTGGGCGTGGGCGTGGGTGCGGGCGTGGCCGCCTCGGGCTCGGCGGAGGAGGTTTCCGGGGCTTCGGCGGACGCGGTCGGTCCGGTGGCCCGGCGGCGTCGGGGCGTCGTGTTCGCCGCGGGCGTCGCGGCGGCGGCCGTGCTCGCGGGGCTCGCCGTGGCGGCGGGGGTCGGCGCGGGGAGCGGGGCGCAGGGCGGTCCGGGGGCGGCGCGCGGGACCGCGCCCGCGCCGTACGAACCGCGCTGCGTCGGGCGGGCCTGCGAGGGCAAGGATCCGGTGCGGATGGGCTGCGGCGGTCAGGGTCAGGTGGCCTCGCTCGCCGTACGGGACTTCGCCGACGCCCGCCGCGTCGAGCTGCGGCACGGCAAGGCGTGCCACGCGGTGTGGGTGCGTGCCAGGGGGCTGCGGCCCGGGGACCGGGTCGAGCTGACGGTGCCGGGGGCCGCGCGGAAGACGGTCGCGGCGGACGAGGCACGGGATGCGCGGCGCTATCTGGCTACGCGGATGACGGCGACGGTGGACGGGGGCCGTGGATCCGGTGGGCCCTCCGGGGCGCGGGTGTGTCTGGTGACGGCGGGGAGCGAAGGGCGGCAGTGCTTTGGGGGGTGACGCCCTCTTGAGGGGTGGATCGCGGTGCGTATTGCGGTGCGGGTCGCGGTGCGTATTGAGGGGTGGATCGCGGTGCGGATCGCGGTGCGGGAAATGAGAGACGGCGCCCGTCCTCTCCCCCGTGGGAGGACGGGCGCCGCCGATTTGGGAGCGTGCTTCCTGCTGGATTCTCCCGATGTAAGCGGTGCGTTCCGCTCGAGATCCAGAGTCATGGACCCGCCAAGCGCGTTCAAGGGATGCCAAGCCCCTGTGGCACGGAAGTGACCATTCCGCAATGGTGTTCGGGGAGTGCTACGACCCTGGTCCGATGCCTGTGACGGAGTCGGGCGGGAGCCGGGCGGAACCATTCCGCCGTATCCCGCCGTCACTTCGGCCAAGCGGGCGGGACGGCCCGCCGAAGCGGGGCGGGCGAGGCTCGGGGGGTGGGCCATGGGTACGGGCTGGCAGCCTCTTCCAGAGGGACTTCCGCCGGAGGTGCAGCACTTCGTCGAACAGTTGAGGCTGCTCAAGGACCGCACGGGGCTCAGTCTGGTCGCCCTCGGTCAGCAGACCGCGTACAGCAAGTCCTCCTGGCAGCGTTACCTCAACGCCCAGCAGCCGCCGCCCCGCCAGGCGGTCGCCGCGCTGTGCCGGGTGGCGGGCGTCGACTGCGAACGCTTCGGTGTGCGCTGGGAGTTGGCGGTGCGCGCCTGGCCGCGGGGCGGGGTGGAGCGGGGCGGTGCGGAAGGCGCCGTGGCGAGTGTCTCCCCGGCGCGGGAGGGCATCGGCGGGCGTGACCGCGGCAGCCGTGACGGCGAGGAGCCGACTGTGCCCTGGTGGGAGCCGGTCCCCTCGCCGGCGCGGGAGGCGCGGGAGGCGCGGGAGGGGTGGAAGGGGTGGAAGGGGTGGGAGGGGCGGGAGGAATCGCGCGGGCACCGCGCCGGACCCTCCTGGCGGTTCGTCGCCTGCGTCGCGCTCGTCGGCGTGGCGGTGCTGCTCGTCGGGGTGCTGTGGCTCCTTGCGCGGAGCGCGGGCTGAGAGCACGCGCTGAGGGGACCGCCAACGCGTGGCGGTCCCCGGGGCGGTGCGGTGCGGCGCGTGCCGCCGTGGATCAGCTGCGCCAGTCGTACGCCGCCTTCTTCCACTGGCCGTAGACCTTCACGTAGTACGTGCCGCCGACCCTCTTGAACGTCACCTCGTGGTTGTAGCCGCTGTACGTGACCCATCCGCCGCTGCCGTTGGGCCCGTCCAGGAAGTCGTCCGCGGCCCCGAAGGTCTCCTTGCCCGCGATGCCGTCGACGTCCTCGAGGTCTTCGTTGTGCTGCCAGTACTTGGTGGCCGACTCGGTCCTCTTGCCGAAGCGGCCGTCGATGTCCGACTTCTTGAACGTGTGCCGCTGGCCGTTGCTGTCCTTCCACTTGGCGCCGTCCGCGTACAGAACCGTCTGCCACAGCCGCGTGGCGTTGCTGTCCGCGTGGCTCCAGCGCGACAGGTCGCCCTCGTCGCCCCAGTCGTTGTACGCGACGCCCTTGCCGTCGACGACGTGGGGCCCGGTGGCCTGGGCGAGCGGCGCGACGCCGCCGAGTGCGACGCCCGCCCCCGCCGCCACGGCCACCGCCGCCATGATGAGCCTCTTCGGCCTGCCCTGGGTGTTGCGCATGTGATCCCCCTAGTGGTGCGCTGACTGCCCTCGATGCTTCCGTGTCGGGGACCGTGGAAAAAGGGTCAACTCCCGCAATCGGGAAGCTTTGGGACGTCCCGGGCCGCAGCCTGGGGTTCTGCGTCGGGGAGCGGGACGGCGGTGGGACACTGGACCGGGGACCGCGGGTCGGGACCGCTGGGCCGGGGCCGCTGGGCCGGGCTCGCTGGGCCGGGGTCGCGGGCCACGGGGAGTGCGACCTTGCACGCCACTGGCCCGAATGCTCCCGTGCGCCCCTACTCCGGGAACTGACATCCTGGCTTTGCGCATCCCTCTGGGTAGTCCAGAACGGGCGACGCAGGGGCGGCGCGGGGTCGGCGCGGGGGCAGGACAGGCACGTACGGGGGGAATAGGGGGAGCAATGCCTCGTTGGAAGGCGCTACCGGATGAGCTCGATCCGCAGGTCAGGGAGTTCGCCAGTCAGCTGCGCAGGCTGGTCGACCGCAGCGGTCTGAGCATCGCGGCGGTTTCGGACAGGACCGGCTACAGCAAGACGTCGTGGGAGCGCTATCTGAACGGGCGGCTGCTCGCGCCGAAGGGGGCGATCGTCGCGCTGGCCGAGGTGA
This sequence comes from Streptomyces sp. NPDC041068, assembly GCF_040647455.1. Taxonomy (NCBI): domain Bacteria; kingdom Bacillati; phylum Actinomycetota; class Actinomycetes; order Kitasatosporales; family Streptomycetaceae; genus Streptomyces; species Streptomyces sp. NPDC041068. Next base: position 244,986 of record NZ_JBEZCG010000007.1, on the reverse strand, counting down.
CGGGTACGCCGCCTGTGCACCTCATCACCATGTGGGAGCTCGCGGAGCGTGCCTGGAGCCGCTCCGAGATGCGGCACGACATGACCATGCAGGCGATCCGCATCTCCCAGGCGCGGGCCGCGCTGGGGGAGTTGGGGCCCAACCCCGCCGGTTCCGCCAAGTCGGCCAAGGACTCGAAGTCGTCCAAGACGTCCAAGCCGTCCGATGAGCCCAAGTCGGCCGGTGCGGCGAAGCCTGGTGGCGGTGCCGCCGCCGCGCGCAATGGCTCCGGGGCCGCCGGGGGCTTCGGTGGCGTCGGGCGGGCGACGGGGGTGGCCGGGCCCGCCGGTGTGGTGCCCACCGTGCCGCCTCAGGCTTCCGGGCCTGCGGGTCCTGCCGGGCCTGCTTCCGGCTCCGCGTACGGGGCCTCCGCCTCTCAGGGGTCGTACGGTCCTCATGGCTCGTACGGCGATGTCTCCGCGTCCGCCTTCGGTGAGGGCGGGCGGGGTGTCGCGGGTGCGCCGCCGCCCGGCACGCACGAGCCGCAGCGGGGCGGGGACTCGCCCGACGGGCAGCGGCGGCGCAGGAAGCTGACCATGTTCCTCGCGGGGGTGGTCGGTGCCCTCGTCGTCATCGCGGCCGCGGTCTTCCTGACCGGCTTCGGCGGCGACGACAAGGGGGACGACGCGTCCAAGCCGTCCGTGGCGCCGACGACCAGTGACGACGACCTGCCCGCCGGGGTCGAGTGCAACGGCAAGGACTGCGCGGGCAAGGACCCCGAGAACATGGGCTGTGGCGGCGAGTTGGCGAAGACCACGTCCCGGGCCACGATCGGCAAGGCGTTGGTCGAGGTGCGGTACAGCAAGGCGTGCGGGGCCGCGTGGGCGCGGATCACGCAGGCGGCTCCGGGGGACGAGGTCACCATCACGGGGTCGGGCGGGGGAGCGTCCGCGAAGCAGAACGGCACGGTGAACGAGGACTTCGACGCGTACACCCCGATGGTGGCGGTCAAGAACGGCACGGCGGCGAAGGCCTGCGCGACGCTGACGTCCGGCCAGACGGGCTGCACGGAGTAGCCGCGGGCGGGCTGGGGTTCGTCTGCGGGTGTGTGGGGTGTGGGGGCTGGTTCGTCTTTTGGTGTGGGTGCTTTGCCCTGTGCGGGTCGTACGCCTTGTTTCTTTGGGTGCGGGGCCGCGGGGGTATGTCCGTACTCGCCATCTTTGTTGTGGGGTGTTGTTGCTGCGGCTGGGGTTGGCGTTGTGCTCGGTGCTCCGTGCGCACATACCCCCGCGTCCCCTCGCGTGCGTGCGCGGCTGCGGCCCGTCGCCGATTGCACTCCCTGCTTGTCCGTCCCCATGTCCACTACCGCGAGACGGGCGGGTGGGAGACATCCGCCGCGGAGCGTCGGCAAAGGAGATACCGCCCCGCGCAGAAAAGTCAGGGGGCAAGGGGAATGACCCGCCCCCCGGAGGGCAGGCGCACCGTACCCCCACGGGAGTGGTCACACCCCCACGGCGGCCGCCACGTTCCCTCTCCCGAGGTGGCGGCCGCCCCCGGGGGAAAGCTGTGGGCGGGGCCACACGGACCCGGCGGCCAGGGGTGGTCGGGGCGCGATAGCCTGACGGCGGATCTCTCTTGATGCCAAGAGATCGATCATCGAGAGGCGATCGAGGACTCGGCGTGGTGTCGGCGGGGATCCAGGAAATAGGGGATCCGGTACGAAGGACAGGGACCCCCACCGCCAGCTGTCTTACGGAGATCGCCATGACCCGCACTCCCGTGAATGTCACCGTCACCGGCGCGGCCGGCCAGATCGGCTACGCGCTGCTCTTCCGCATCGCCTCGGGCCACCTGCTCGGCGCGGACGTGCCGGTCAATCTGCGACTGCTTGAGATCACGCCCGCTCTGAAGGCCGCCGAAGGCACCGCCATGGAGCTCGACGACTGTGCCTTCCCGCTGCTGAACTCGATCGAGATCAGCGACGACCCGAACGTCGCCTTCGACGGTGCGAATGTCGCGCTGCTCGTCGGTGCCCGCCCCCGCACCAAGGGCATGGAGCGCGGTGACCTCCTGGAGGCCAACGGCGGCATCTTCAAGCCGCAGGGCAAGGCCATCAACGACCACGCCGCGGACGACATCAAGGTGCTGGTCGTGGGCAACCCCGCCAACACCAACGCGCTCATCGCGCAGGCCGCCGCCCCGGACGTACCGGCCGAGCGCTTCACCGCGATGACCCGCCTGGACCACAACCGCGCGCTGTCGCAGCTCGCGAAGAAGACCGGTTCGTCCGTCGCCGACATCAAGCGGCTCACCATCTGGGGCAACCACTCCGCCACCCAGTACCCGGACATCTTCCACGCGGAGATCGCTGGCAAGAACGCCGCCGAGGTCGTGGGCGACCAGGCCTGGCTCGCCGACGACTTCATCCCGACCGTCGCCAAGCGCGGCGCCGCGATCATCGAGGCCCGTGGCGCGTCCTCGGCCGCCTCCGCCGCCAACGCCGCCATCGACCACGTCCACACCTGGGTCAACGGCACCGCCGAGGGCGACTGGACCTCCATGGGCATCCCGTCCGACGGTTCGTACGGCGTTCCGGAGGGGCTCATCTCCTCCTTCCCCGTCACCGCCAAGGACGGCAAGTACGAGATCGTTCAGGGGCTCGAGATCAACGAGTTCTCCCGTGCGCGCATCGACGCGTCCGTCAAGGAGCTCGCCGAGGAGCGCGAGGCCGTGCGCGGTCTCGGCCTCATCTGAGTCGTACGACTTGTGCGCGACCGCCCCGGCAGCAGCTGCCGGGGCGGTCGTCGTTTCGGGTGGTGCTCACGACTTCTTGCCGTAGCCGAGCGCGACCAGGGCCGCCGCCGCGATCACCACGACCGCCACGAAGCGCAGCGCCGCCTCCATGCCGCCCAGGAAGCCGCCCGAGGTGTGCGAGGCGAGGGTCGTGCCGGTCACGGCCACGCCGAGTGCCGCGCCGACCTCGCGCGCCGAGGTGCTGAGCCCGGAGCCGAGGCCCGCCTGGTGGGGCGGGAGCGAGCCGACGACGCTCAGCGTGAGCGTGGGCATGCACAGGCCCGTGCCCGCCGAGATGATCAGGAGCCAGCAGGCGTAGACCGCGTAGGGGGTTGAGCCGGTCGCGGTGGATGCGCCGAGCAGGCCGAGGCCGATCAGGAGCAGGCCGCCGCCCGCCACCACGCGGGGCGGTCCCGACCAGCGCGCGGCGAGCTTGGGGACCAGGACCATGCCGATGGTGAGCGGGATGATCGCGAGGCCCGCGCGTGCGGCGCCGTACCCCTTCTCGTACTGCAGGTACTGCGAGTTGACGTAGAAGAGGGAGAAGAGGCCGAAGAAGCTTGCCGCCGTGCCGAGCGTCGCGGCGCGCAGGCGCGGCGTGGCGAAGACCCGGGGGTCGAAGAGCGGGGCGCGCGAGCGCAGGGCGTGCGCGACGAAGAGTGCGACGAGGGCCGCGCCGATCGCGAAGGCGGCCAGGATGCGCGCGGACGTCCAGCCGTACATCGGGCTCTCGATGATGCCGAAGAGCAGCGCGAGCAGGCCGCCGGTGAGCAGGAGCGTGCCGAGCGGGTCGAGGGACGGCGCCCGGTCTCCGACCGTGTTGTCGGTCCGGGGCGTCGTGCGGGCCACGGCGAGGGCGAGCAGCGCGGCGAGCGGCACCACCACCCAGAACAGCGCGCGCCAGGACAGGTACTGGCCGACGAGCCCGCCGCCGATGTTGCCCGTGAGGCCGCCGAGTCCGGCGGCGAGCGTCCAGGAGGCGACGGCGCGCGGCCGGTCCTGCTGTGGTGCGACGCGCATCAGGATCGACATGGTCGCGGGCATGATCAGCGCGGCGCCCGCGCCGGAGACGGCGCGTCCGGCGATCAGCATCGCGGGGGAGACGGCGAGCGCGCTGACGGTCGCGCCCGCGGCGAAGAGGCCGAGTCCGGTGAGCAGCGCGCCCTTGCGGCCGTACCGGTCGCCGAGCGCGCCGGCCGGGATGAGGAGCCCCGCGAAGACGATGACGTACGCGTCGACGATCCACAGGAGTTCGCTCGACGAGGGGTGCAGTCCGGACGAACTCAGCTGCGGGACAAGGAGGTTGATGGCGGCGACCATGCCTTGCGCGACGAGGACGCAGGCGCAGAGGGTGAACAGCGTCGACCGCTTCAGGGGGGATGGGGGCTTCGGGGGCGCGGAAGGGGCCGCTGATGTCGATTGCGGCGTCGGCGGCTTCAGGGCAGGCGAGGACAAGGCTCCTCCTCGGGAGCGTCGTGGTGTGGGATGCCCTGCCACCGTAGGCTCGGCCCTGACTTGCTTTCCAGTGCAACTTACACAAGGGATTGATGCGTGTGACGCAATCCAGTGGTGCCGGGCTCGACCTCAATCTGCTGCTCGCCCTCGATGTCCTGCTCGACGAGCAGAGCGTGTCCGGCGCGGCCCGCAGGCTGCATCTGTCGGAGCCCGCGATGAGCCGCACCCTCGGCCGCATCCGCAAGGCCCTCGGCGACCCCGTCCTCGTACGGGCCGGGCGGCAGATGGTGCCGACGCCGCACGCGCTGGCCGTGCAGGCCGAGGTGGGCGCGGTGGTGGAGCGGGCCCGCGCGCTCTTCGCCGGGCCCGGCGCCGTCGACCTGCGCACGGTCTCCCGCACCCTCACGATCCTCGGCTCCGACGCGATCGCCGCCGCGTACGGCCCCGCGCTCTTCGCCCGCGCCGCCGACGAGGCCCCCGGCGTGCGTCTCCGCTTCCTCGGCGAGAGCCACGTCGACGAACCCATGCTGCGGCAGGGCACCGCCGATCTGGAGCTCGGCGTGATCGACACGACGGCGCCCGAGGTGCGTGTGGAGAAGATCCGCGAGGACCGCATGATCGGCATGGCGAGGCCCGGACACCCTTTGCTGAAAGGGAAGCTGACGGCCCGTCGGTTCGCGGCGGCCGACCATGTGACCGTCTCGCGCAGGGGGCGCCTGTCCGGTCCGCTGGACGCCGCGCTCGCCGAACTCGGCCTGAACAGGCGGGTGGTGGGCAGCATGGCGACGTTCTCGTCGTCCGTCTTCGTGCTGCTGCGCACGGACCTGGTGGGCCTGGCCGCGTCATGGACCCGCCCTCTGGCGGAGGCCCTGGGCCTGGTCACCTTCGAGGCCCCGGTGGAGCTGCCGCCCCTCCCGCTGGGCATGGCCTGGCACCCGCGCCACGACGCGGACCCGGCGCACGCGTGGCTGCGGAGGTGTGCGCGGGACCTGCTGGCGGCTCAGGAGTGAGGGGTCCCCGCCGCCTGCAGCGCCGCCGCCTCCTTGGACAGCCGCACCGCCGACGCCAGGCTCAGGCCCGGCTCGGCCTGGCGCAGGGCCTTGATCGCGTGGACCGAGTCGGCGGGGCCCGTGTGCCCGGCGGCGGCGATCTGACGCAGGGCCCAGCGGCCGCGTACCTCGGTGTCCGGGACGGCGGCCGTGCGGGCGAGGAGTGCCGCGGCGCGCTCGAGGCCGGGGCGGTCCCTCTCGTCGGCCGTCGCGAGCGCCTCGCGCAGCTCGTCCGCGACCGCGTCCGTGTCGCGCAGGGCGATCACCATCAGTTCCCGCTTGGTGCCGAACATGTTTCCCGCTCCCTGGCCTCGTGGCTCGTGCCGGCGTGGTTCTGGCCGGCGTGGTCATTGCTGTTGTACTCGTGAATGTAGTACTTCTTATACATGAGCGAGCAAGTGCACAACAGGTTGGCGATGGTGCGCGCCGAGCGAAAGGTGTCGCGTCAGAGCCTGGCCGAGGCAGTGGGGGCCCACTACCAGACCATCGGCTACATCGAGCGCGGGCAGTACAACCCGAGCCTCGACCTCGCGCTGAAGATCGCGAAGTACTTCGAGCTGCCGGTCGAGGCGCTGTTCTCCCTCGAACCGTTTCGCCCGCTCACGGATCAGGTCTACGGGAGGAATCAGTGACGATGGCCGACGAACGCCCCATGACGGGCTACGACCGGCGGATGTACGCGCTCATGAACCGCCGCGAGGGCGCGCCGCTGCACGCGACCGCGGCCCGCAGGCGTCTCGCCGTCGGGGTGCACATCGCGCTGACCGGCGCCAGCGTCGCGGCCTGGCTCTTCGCGGTCGTCGGCGACGAGCGCTGGGCGGTGTTCGCGCTGCTCGCCCTGATTCTGCCGTGGTGCTTCACCACCGGAGTCATCAACGGCTCGGTCCGGGGGATGCTCGACCTGCGCGCCCGCGCCCTGGACGAGCGTCAGCGGGCGGAGAAGGCCCGGGTGGTCGCTCTCGCGCACCGCGTCATGCTGTGGGTGCTGCTCGCCGCCGCCGTCGGGGCGGGCGCGGTCTGGGCCACCGGGCACGACGCCGAGGGGCTGATCTTTCCCGTCCTGTTCGCCGTCTTCGTCACGCACTGGCTGATGCCCGTGTGGGTGGCGGGCCTCACGGCCGCCGACGAGCCCGCCGACGACGAGATCGACGAGGCCCGCTGACCGGCCCCCGCGGGGTCACACCTTCTGCAACCGTTCCCGCAGCTTCGACACGTCCACCGACTCGTCCGCCGACGGCGTCTTCGACGGGACCGGCTCGTCGTAGTCCGAGAAGGTCGTCGTCGTGTCGTCGCCGTCGCCCTTCTCCACCGCCTTGAGCAGATAGGGCTTGCCCTCGGTGGCGACGTACAGCGTGGTCTCCTTGCCGTCGTCCGTGCCGGTCAGGGTGATCGCGGAGGTGCCGTCGACCTTCGCGGCCCCGCCCTTCTCCAGTGACTTCGTGTCGTCGTCCGAGTCGTCCTCGATGTCCTTCTGGATCTTGCCGAGGTCGCAGACCTCGGCGACCTCCTTGAGCATCGCGTCACTCGTGCTGCCGTGGATGTAGCGGTTCTTGAAGAGCTCGGCCGCCGCCTCGCCCTCGCCGCCGGGGATCTGTGTCTTCCAGAAGGTCTCGTCCGGCTTCATCCACACCTTGTCGCCGCGCTTGACCAGTTCGAGCGTGGCGCCATTGGCCATTCTCATCGTGCCGGTGCAGTTCTCGTCCCGGTCGAGCGTCAGCTCCATGGACGTCGGGTCGTCCGAGTCCGACGCGTCCGAGTCCGAGTCGGAGTCCTTCGTGGCGTCCGCGCCCGTCGCCTTCATCGAGATGTGCACCGACTTCGCGTCCAGCAGTTCCTGCTTCGCCTTATCGGAGATCTCCTGGGCGCTCATGCCCGCGACGCCGTTGCTCTCGCCGCCCCCGTCGCTCCCGCCGTCGGCGCTGCTCGTGCCGCTTGCCTTGTCCTTGCCGTCGCCATCCGAGGAACATGCGGGCAGGATCAGCAGGGCCGCCACGCAGCATGCCGCGCTTCCCAAAGTTTGCTTACGGGACATTCCACTCATAGCGTCACCTCCGGTGACAAACCGTGTATCGAGCGTACGTTTTGCCCCGAGTGCCCGCATGCTCAGTGACACAGCGCACTTTCGGCCACTGGATGCGCATGGTTTCTCCACCTCAGGGCAGGTGCACCCGGCTACCGCGAGTGACAGGCGGGGCAAATGACAGGAACGGAAGGCAAACGGGACGTGTCCGCACAACAGACCATCCATGTGGGCGGAGAGTGGCTGAGCGCCGCCTCCGGCACCACCCGCGAGATCCTCGACCCGGCGGACGCGAAGCCGTTCGCCGTGATCGCCGAGGGCGGGGCGGAAGACGCGGACGCAGCCATCGCCGCAGCCCGCAAGGCCTTCGACGAGGGCCCCTGGCCGAGTACGCCGGTCGCCGAGCGCGCCGCGCTGCTGCGCCGCGTCGCCGATCTCCTCGTACGCGACCGCGAGGAGATCGGGCTCCTGGAGAGCCGCGACGCGGGCAAGACCCTCGAAGAGGGCCGCGTCGACGTGGACTGCGTCGCCGACGCCTTCCGCTACTTCGCCGACCTCGTGATCGGCGAAGGCGCGGGCCGTGTCGTGGACGCGGGCTCCGACGACATCCACAGCGTCGTCGTGCACGAGCCCATCGGCGTCTGCTCGATGATCACGCCCTGGAACTACCCCCTGCTCCAGGCCAGTTGGAAGATCGCGCCCGCGCTCGCCGCCGGCAACACCTTCGTCATCAAGCCCAGCGAGATCACCCCGCTGACGACGGTGGCCCTCATCGAGCTGCTGGTCGAGGCGGGCCTGCCCGCCGGTGTCGCCAACATCGTGACCGGCCCCGGCCACACCGTGGGCGCCCGGCTCGCCGACCACCCCGACGTCGACCTGGTCTCCTTCACCGGCGGCCTCGTCTCCGGCACCAAGGTCGCCCAGGCCGCCGCGCTCGGCGTGAAGAAGGTCGCCCTGGAGCTCGGCGGCAAGAACCCGAACGTGGTGTTCGCCGACGCCTGCGCCACCGACGAGGGCTTCGACACCGCCGTCGACCAGGCGCTGAACGCCGCCTTCATCCACAGCGGGCAGGTCTGCTCCGCCGGTGGCCGCCTCATCGTCGAGGAGTCCGTCCGCGAGCGCTTCGTGGCCGAACTCGCCCGCCGCGCCCAGAAGATCAAGCTCGGCCGCGGCACCGAAGAGGGCGTCGAGTGCGGACCGCTCGTCTCGGAGCAGCAGCGCGAGAAGACCGAGATGTACGTCGCCTCCGCCCTGGAGGAGGGCGCGGTCCTGCGCTCCGGCGGCAAGCGCCCCGAGCCCAGTGACGTCCGCCCCGCCGAGGGCTACTTCTACGAGCCGACCGTGCTCGACCAGTGCCACCGCGGGATGAAGGTCGTGCGGGAGGAGGTCTTCGGGCCCGTCCTGACCGTCGAGACCTTCACCACCGAGGACGAGGCCGTCGCGCTCGCCAACGACACCGAGTACGGCCTCGCCGGCGCCGTGTGGACCACCGACCAGGGCCTCGCCCGCCGCATGGCCCGCCGGATGCGCCACGGCACCATCTGGATCAACGACTTCCACCCCTACCTGCCGCAGGCGGAGTGGGGCGGCTTCGGCAAGAGCGGCGTCGGGCGCGAGCTCGGTCCCGCCGGGCTCGCCGAGTACCGCGAGTCCAAGCACATCTACCAGAACCTGGCGCCCGCGCCGGTCCGCTGGTTCGCGGGCTAGACCCCAGCCGCGTACGGAAGTCCGACAGTTCAGGAAGTTCAGGCACCCCCCGCTCATTACGCGCAAGCACCTTGGCACGACCTCGCAGGAAGAGGAGCACCACGCATGTCCCAGACCGAGTTCGACTACGTCATCGTCGGTGGCGGCACCGCAGGATCGGTGATCGCGTCCCGTCTCACCGAGAACCCGGACGTCACCGTCGCCGTCATCGAGGGCGGCCCCAGCGACATCGGCCGTGAGGACGTCCTCACGCTGCGCAAGTGGCTCGGCCTGCTCGGCGGCGAGCTCGACTACGAGTACACGACCACCGAGCAGCCGCGCGGCAACTCGCACATCCTGCACAGCCGCGCCAAGGTGCTCGGCGGGTGCTCGTCGCACAACACCCTGATCTCCTTCAAGCCGCTGCCGTCCGACTGGGACGAGTGGGAGGAGGCGGGCGCCACCGGCTGGAACGCCAAGGCGATGGACCCCTACTTCGGCAAGCTGCGCAACAACATCGTGCGCGTCGCCAAGAAGGACCAGAACCAGATCGCCACCGACTGGGTCGAGGCGACGAAGACCGCCCTCGGCGTCCCGGAGGTCGTCGGCTTCAACGACAAGCCCTTCGACGAGGGCGTCGGCTTCTTCGACCTCTCGTACCACCCGGAGAACAACAAGCGCTCCTCCGCCTCGGTCGCCTACCTCCACCCCCATATGGAGGCCGGTGACCGCCCCAACCTCGTTCTCTTCCTGGAGACCTGGGCCACCAAGCTGGAGCTGGACGGCAAGACCGCCCGCGGCGTCCACGTCCGCACCAAGGAGGGCGAGGAGAAGCTCCTCACCGCCCGCCGCGAGGTGCTCGTCTGCGCCGGCGCCGTCGACACGCCGCGGCTGCTCATGCACTCCGGCATCGGCCCGAAGAAGGATCTCGAAGCCCTCGGCATCCCGGTCGTGCACGACCTGCCGGGCGTCGGCGAGAACCTCATCGACCACCCCGAGTCGGTCATCGTCTGGGAGACCAACGGACCGATCCCCGGCAACTCCGCGATGGACTCGGACGCCGGTCTGTTCGTGAAGCGGGACCCGGAGCACAAGGGCCCGGACCTGATGTTCCACTTCTACCAAATCCCGTTCACGGACAACCCGGAGCGCCTCGGCTACGAGCGCCCCGAGCACGGTGTCTCCATGACGCCGAACATCCCCAAGTCCCGCGCCCGCGGGCGTCTTTACCTGACGTCGGCCGACCCCGAGGTCAAGCCCGCGCTGGACTTCAAGTACTTCGAGGACGAGGGCGACTACGACGGTCAGACCCTCGTCGACGGCATCAAGCTGGCGCGCAAGGTCGCGCAGGCCGAGCCGTTCGCCAAGTGGCTCAAGCGCGAGGTCTTCCCCGGTCCCGAGGTCACCGACGACGCGGAGATCAGCGAGTTGGTGCGCAAGGCCGCGCACACCGTCTACCACCCTGCGGGCACCTGCCGAATGGGCGCTTCCACTGATGAACTCGCCGTGGTCGACCCGGAGTTGAAGATCCGGGGTCTGACAGGAATCCGTATCGCGGACGCATCCGTCTTCCCGACGATGCCCGCCGTGAACCCGATGATCGGAGTGCTCATGGTCGGGGAGAAATGTGCCGAGATCCTTGGTGGTGACGGCCGATGAGCGAGGCCACCGTGACGAACACGGACACGGCGGACAAGAGCGCGGCGCCCGGTGACGGTCCCGTCTTCGCCGTCCAGAACCTCTGGAAGGTCTTCGGCCCCGGCGCCGAGCGAATACCGGACGACACCTCGCTGCACGGCCTGAGCCCGGCCGAACTGCGGGAGCAGACCGGCTGCACCGCCGCCGTGCGCGATGTGTCCTTCGAGGTCAAGAAGGGTGAGGTCTTCGTCGTCATGGGCCTGTCGGGCTCCGGCAAGTCCACCCTCGTACGCTGCCTGACCCGCCTCATCGAGCCGACCTCCGGCGCCCTCGCCATCGACGGCGAGGACGTCCTCGCCATGGACAAGTCCCGGCTGCGCGAACTGCGCCGCCACCGCGCCGCGATGGTCTTCCAGCACTTCGGCCTCCTGCCGCACCGCTCGGTCCTCGACAACGTCGCGTACGGCCTGGAGATCCAGGGCGTCGGCAAGGCCGAGCGCCGGGCCAAGGCACTCGAAGTCGTCAAGAAGGTCGGCCTCGAAGGCCTTGAGCAGCGCAAGCCGGGCCAGCTCTCCGGCGGTCAGCAGCAGCGCGTGGGCCTGGCCCGCGCCCTCGTCGTGGACCCCGAAGTCCTGCTGTTCGACGAGCCGTTCAGCGCGCTCGACCCGCTGATCCGCCGTGACATGCAGGAGGAGATCTGCCGCCTGCACGACGAAGAGGGCCGCACGATGGTCTTCATCACCCACGACCTCAGCGAGGCCCTCAAGGTCGGTGACCGCATCGCCCTGATGCGCGACGGCCGCGTCGTCCAGATCGGCACCCCCGAGGAGATCGTCGGCTCCCCGGCCGACGACTACGTCCGCGACTTCGTACGGGACGTGGCCCGCGCCGACGTGATGAGCGTGCGCAGCGCCATGCGCCCCGCCGACGCCGACGAGGAGACCCGCGGCGCGGCCCTCGCGCCCGACGCCAAGGTCGCCGAGGCCATCGAGGCCGTCGCGCGCTCCGGCTTCCCGGTGCGCGTGATGGACGGCAAGCGGTGCCTCGGCGTGGTGGACCACGCGGGGCTGCTCGCCGTCGTAGCGGGCACCGCGGCCCCCGCGGCCCCCGCGCCAACAGTCCCCGGCAAGGGTGAGGTGGTCGCCTGATGGCCACCGCCACCGCATCCAGCCCCGTACGAGATACGGGAATCGGCGCGCTGCTGCGTCACCGTGCCGTCGGCAAGCTCCTGCTGCTCGCCCTCGCCGCGGCGATCCTCGTGCCGATCGCGAACGCCAAGTGGGCCTCCGGCGCCTGGCCGGACGCCCTCACCGTCGACCTGTCCGAGCCGCTGGCCAGGACCACCGACTGGATCATCGACAACCGTGACAGCCACTGGCTGTTCACCTACTTCTTCGGGCACATCAGCAACGCCATCGTCCTGTCGGTGCGCGCCGTCTACCTGGTGCTCCTCGCGGGCGGCTGGGCCGGTGTCATCGCCGGTGCCGCTCTGATCGCCTGGCGGGTCGCGGGCGTGCGGCTCGCGGTCCTCACGGCCGCCGCGTTCGGCCTGTGCGGGCTGCTCGGCATGTGGGTGCCGACGATGCAGACGCTGGCCCTGATGGTCGTGGCCGTCCTCGCCTCCGTCGTGCTCGGCGCGCTCATGGGCCTCGCGGCAGGGCTCAACGACCGGATCTTCCGCATGATGCGCCCGGTGCTCGACACCATGCAGGTGCTCCCGGCCTTCTCGTATCTGCTGCCAGCCGTCCTGATCTTCGGCGTCGGCGTCCCCGCCGCGGTCCTCGCGACGGTCATCTACGCCGCCCCGCCCATGGCCCGCCTCACCGCGCTCGGCCTGCGGGGCGCCGACGGCGGTGTGATGGAGGCCGTGACCTCGCTCGGCACCACCGCACGGCAGCGCCTCGTCTCCGCGCGCCTCCCGCTGGCCCGCAAGGAACTCCTCCTCGGCCTCAACCAGACGATCATGATGGCGCTCTCGATGGCCGTGATCGCCTCGATGATCGGCGGCGCCGGTCTCGGTGACCGCGTCTACCAGGCGCTCGGCTCCGTCGACGTCGGCGCGGCCCTCGCCGCCGGTATCCCGATCGTGCTGCTCGCCGTGGTCCTCGACCGCGTCACGAGCGCGGCCGGTGAGCGCATGGGCGCGAGCCCCGTGGACCGGCAGACGCAGGGCGCCGCCTACTGGTGGGTGACCGGCGGGCGCGGCTCGATTCTCGCCGCCGTGGTGACCGCCGTCGTCGCCGTCGCCTTCCGCTACGCCGACCGCCTGGACTGGCCGGATACCTGGACGGTGAACATCGTCGAGCCGGTCAACACCGCCAAGGACTGGATGGTCGACCACATCTACACCGGCGTGCCCGTCCTCGGCGGCACCGCCGACTGGGCCGCGCACTTCACCACCTGGGTCCTCGACCCGGTCCGCGACGGCCTCCTCTGGATGCCCTGGTGGTCGCTGCTGCTCGTGGTCGCGGCCCTCGCCTGGCTGATCGGCACCTGGCAGACCGCGCTCACCGCCGTCCTCGCGATGGCGGGAATCGGCGTGCTCGGCGTGTGGGACAAGTCCCTCGACACGCTCTCACAGGTCCTCGCCGCGGTCGCCGTCACGATGGTCATCGGCTTCGCGATCGGCATCGCGACGGCCCGGAGCGCACGCTTCGAACGGCTGCTCCGCCCGGTCCTCGACATCTTCCAGACGATGCCGCAGTTCGTGTACCTGATCCCGGTCGTGGCCCTGTTCGGCATCGGCCGCGCCCCGGCCGTCGCCGCGGCCATCGTGTACGCGCTGCCCGCCGTCATCCGCATCACCACGCAGGGCCTGCGCCAGGTCAGCCCCGCCGCGATGGAGTCGTCGAAGTCCCTCGGCGCGACCAACTGGCAGCAGCTGCGCCAGGTCCAGCTCCCGCTGGCCCGCCCGGCGCTGCTGCTCGCCGTCAACCAGGCGGTCGTCCTCGTCCTCGCCGTCGTCGTCATCGGCGGTCTGGTCGGCGGTGGCGCACTCGGTTACGACGTCCTGTACGGCATCGCGCAGGGCGACCTGGCGTCCGGCCTGGTCGGCGGCGCGGCCATCGTCTGCCTCGGCCTGATGCTGGACCGGGTGACGCAGCCGACGGACCGCCGTGAACGCAGTGCGAAGAAGGGGGCGTGACATGCGAGTACGTACTACGCGTGTACTGAGCGCCGCGACCGCGGCCGCCGCCCTGCTCGCGCTGAGCGGGTGCGGCAAGGCCGACATGACCAAGCAGTCCTCCCCGTACGCGAACGCGGCGGGCGCCAAGACCGTGACGCTGTCCGTCCAGTCCTGGGTGGGCGCGCAGGCGGACGTCGCCGTGGCCGAGTACCTGCTCGACCACGAGCTGGGCTACCGCGTCGACAAGGTCCAGATCGACGAGGTCCCGGCCTGGGACGCCCTCAGCCAGGGTCGCGTCGACGCGATCATGGAGGACTGGGGCCACCCCGAGCAGGAACAGCGCTACATCAAGGACAAGAAGACGATCGTCCCCGGCGGCGACGTCGGCGTGACCGGGCACATCGGCTGGTACGTCCCGACGTACTTCGCCGAGAAGCACCCGGACGTCACCGACTGGAAGAACCTCAACAAGTACGCGGACCAGTTCCGTACGGCGGAGAGCGGCGGCCAGGGCCAGTTGATGGACGGCTCTCCGTCGTACGTCACGAACGACAAGGCCCTCGTGAAGAACCTCGACCTGGACTACAAGGTCGTCTTCGCGGGCTCCGAGGCGGCGCAGATCACCCAGATCGAGCAGTTCGCCAAGCAGAAGAAGCCGTTCCTGACGTACTGGTACAAGCCGCAGTGGCTCTTCGAGAAGGTGCCGATGACGGAGGTGAAGCTGCCCGAGTACAAGGAGGGCTGCGACGCCGACCCCGCCAAGATCAAGTGCGCCTACCCGCACACGCCCCTGCAGAAGTACTTCAACGCGGACTTCGCCAAGAACGGTGGCGACGCGGCCAAGTTCCTGAAGAACTTCAAGTGGTCGGAGGCCGATCAGAACGAGGTCTCCCTGATGATCGCGGACAAGAAGATGTCCCCGCAGGACGCGGCGAAGGCGTGGATCGACAAGAACGAACAGAAGTGGAAGGCGTGGCTGCCTAAGTAGCCCACACAACTGGCCCACACAACTGGCCCACCCAACTGGCCCACCCAACTGGCCCACCCAACTGGCCCACCCAACTAGCAGCCCGTCCAACTGCCGCTGTCCCCGGCCGCGGAGAGGCGTTCCGCACGCCTGCCTCGTCCACCTCGCCCACCCCGTCCGCGTTGTGGGCAGGCGTTCCGCGCGGCGGAACGGGTGGGCACAACACCAAGATGCCGGGTGCCTTTTCAACGAGGCGCCCGGCATCCCCACGTCTACGTCAGCTCATCAGCCATGCCCCGCAAAGCCCCCATGGCCCGCTTCAGCAAACCCGGCCCGAACGTCACCCTCGTGGCCCCGAGTTCCCCCAGCTCCCGCGGAGATGGCCCATCCGCCGTGGCCAAGAAGTTCAGCGGCCCCTCGATCCCCGCCCGCAGAACAGGAATCACCTCCGCCGGCGCCAGGATCGGATACACACAATCCACCCCCGCCGCCGCATAGAGCCGAGCCCGCTCAATGGCCCGCTCCGGATCCGCGACCCCTCGCACGAACGTATCCACCCGCGCATTGATGACGAGCCGTTCCCCCGCGACCTCCCGCACCTCCGTGAGCCACTCCGCCTGCTCCCGGGGATCCCGCAGAATCCCCGTCGCGCCCTTGCCCCCGTACGAGTCCTCCAGGTTGCAGCCGACGGCCCCCGCCTCCAGAATCCGGTCCACCAGCTCCTTGGCCGTGAGGCCGTAGCCGGTCTCGGCGTCCATCGTCACCGGCACGGACACGGTCCTGGTGATCCGGGCGACCGCCGCGAACATCTCCTTCGGCGGCACCTGCCCGTCCTCGTATCCGAGGGAGAGCGCGATCCCCGCGCTGGGCGTGGCGAGCGCGGGGCTGCCCGCCTCCTCGAAGACCCGGGCGCTCGCGGCGTCCCAGGGTCCGGGCAGGATCAGTGGATCGCCGGGCGCCCGGCCGTGGTGCAGGGCGCGCAGCGTGTCGACGGGGTTCACCATGCGGGACCTCCGGGGGCGATGCGGCGGCTGACCATCAGCCGGTTCCAGCTGTTGATGACGGTGATCAGCCCGATGAGATGGGCGAGTTCGGCTTCGTCGAAGTGCTTGGCGGCGGTCTCGTAGACCTCGTCCGGCACGAAGCCGTCGGTGAGCACGGTGATCGCCTCGGTCAGCGCGAGCGCCGCCCGCTCGCGCTCGTCGAAGAACTCCCCGGCCTCTTCCCAGGAGTTGAGAAGAGCGATCCGTTTCGACGTCTCGCCGTTCTCCGACGCGACGTCCACGTGCATGTCCAGACAGAACGCGCACGCGTTGATCTGCGAGGCCCGCATCATCACCAGCTCGGCGAGCACGGGATCGCCGAGCCCCTTCTTGGCGGCGGAGCTCAGCGCGCTCATCGCACCTGCGACGCCCTTGTCCAAGTGCGTGGTGCGAGGGGTCACTTGAGGTCCCCCGCCTTGTAGTGACCCGGCACCTGGCGGGTGGAGACGCCGAAGCGGTTCCACGCGTTGATGACGGTGATCGCGGCGATGAGCTGGGTGAGCTCGGCCTCGTCGAAGTGGGCGGCGGCCTTCTCGTACACCTCGTCCGGCACGAAGCCGTCGGTCAGGACGGTGATCGCCTCGGTCAGCTCGATCGCGGCGACCTCCTTGGCCGTGTAGAAGTGCTGCGACTCCTCCCACGCGCTGAGCTGGATGATCCGCTCGACGCTCTCGCCCGCCGCGAGCGCGTCCTTGGTGTGCATGTCGAGGCAGAGGGCGCAGTGGTTGATCTGCGAGGCGCGGATCTTGACGAGCTCGAAGATCACCGGGTCGAGTCCCTTACGGGCGGCCGTGTCGAGCTTGATCATGGCCTTGAAGACCTCGGGGGCGTGCTTGGCCCAGGCGAGGCGGGGGGTGTGCTCGTGGACGTACTCCTTGGCGGAGGCGCTCTCGGTGGTGCTCGATGCGGTGCTCGATGTGGTGCTCGATGTGGTGCTCGCGGTGGCGTTCTCGTTCGTCGTCATGGCAATGACACTATGGTCCCGGTAGCCCAAAGGTATGGTCCATTTCCATGGGAGAAACCTGGGCCACTTTGGGTGTCGACCTCCACCTGGAGACGGGCGGTGACGCCGCGCACGGCGGGGTCCGCAAGGGCCTGACCGACGCGCTGCGCGAGGCCGTGCGCGGTGGCCGCCTCGCCCCCGGCACCCGGCTGCCGTCGTCCCGTTCCCTCGCCGTCGACCTCGGCATCGCGCGCAACACGGTCGCCGACGCGTACGCGGATCTGGTGGCCGAGGGCTGGCTCACCGCGCGGCAGGGTTCGGGCACGCGGGTGGCGGAGCGTGTGATCACGCCGCCGGTGCGGCCGGCGCCGACCCGTAGGCCCGTCGGGGCACCGACGTACGACCTGAGTCCCGGCACCCCGGACCTCTCCTCCTTCCCGCGTGCGGAGTGGCTCAAGGCGGCCCGCCGTGCCATGGCGAAGGCGCCCAACGACGCGCTCGGGTACGGCGATCCGCGTGGCCGCGTCGAACTCCGCGAGGCCCTGGCCGGGTACCTCGCGCGGGCGCGGGGCGTACGCGCGGACCCCGACCGCATCGTCGTCACCGCGGGGTTCGTGCACGGCCTGTCGCTCATGGGCGCGGTCCTGCGTCGCCGCGGCCTGCGCGAGGTGACCGTGGAGTCGTACGGCCTGGACGTCCACTGGAACCTGTTGCACCGCGCGGGCCTGCGGACGGCACCGCTCGACTTCGACGAACTGGGCACGAGCACGGCCGGGTTGGGTTCGGGCGCGGGCTCGTCGAAGGCGGTCCTGCTGACCCCCGCCCACCAGTTCCCGATGGGCGTACCGCTGCACCCGGACCGACGGGCGGCGGCGGTCGACTGGGCGCGGCGTGAGGGCGGGCTGATCCTGGAGGACGACTACGACGGCGAGTTCCGCTACGACCGTCAGCCCGTCGGCGCGCTCCAGGGCCTCGACCCCGAGTGCGTGGTCTACCTCGGCACGGCCAGCAAGTCCCTCGCGCCCGGCCTGCGCCTGGGCTGGATGGTGGTGCCGTCAGGCGTGCGGGACGAGGTGCTCGGCGAGAAGGACGCCGCGGCCTTGTCCTGCGGCACGCTCGATCAGCTGACGCTGGCGGAGTTCCTCACGTCGGGTGCGTACGACCGCCATGTGCGCGGCGCCCGACTCCGCTACCGCCGCCGCCGCGACCAGCTCGTCGAGGCGCTGGCGGCACGGTCTCCCGAGGTCCGCGCCACGGGCATCGCGGCGGGCCTGCACGCGGTGCTCGAACTCCCGCCGGGCACGGAACAGTCCATCGTCCAGGCCGCCAACTGGGAACGCCTGGCGGTACAGGGCCTCTCCCGCTTCCGCCACCCCCGGGCGACGGTACGACAGAGGGACGCGCTGGTGGTGGGGTACGGGACTCCTGCGGAGCATGGGTGGGCGGGGGCGCTTGAGGCACTGTGCCGGGTGCTGCCGTAAGTCACCGGCTCCGCCGAGCCCGTACTCAACCGCCGGACAGGCTCAGCGGATCGATCCCGCCCGACACCAATTCTTCAACGCGTCCGGCGCCAGCTCTTCAGTTCGTCTGGCGTTAACTCTTCGGCCTGTCCGGCACGAGCTCTTCAGTGCTTCGGGCGCTGGCTCTTCGGCCTGTCCGGTGCTAGCTCTTCAGTGCCTCGGGCGTTAACTCTTCGGCACGTCCGGCACGAGCTCTTCAGTGCCTCGGGCGTTAACTCTTCGGCACGTCCGGCACGAGCTCTTCAGTGCCTCGGGCGCTGGCTCTTCGGCACGTCCGGCGCCAGCTCCTCAGTCCCTCCGGCACCAACCATTCAGCCCGCCGGTGCTAGCTCTTCAGTTCGTCTGGCGTTAACTCTTCAGTGCGTCCGGCGCCAGTCCTTCGGCCCGTCCGGCGCCAGCTCTTCAGCCCCCCCGGGCACCAATTCTTCAGCCTCTCCGGCGTTTGAGGAGCGGGGTCTGGGGCGGAGCCCCAGTTTCGGGAAGGGGCGGGCTTGGGGAAGGAACCGCCGGAGGCCTACCGAGCCCCATCCGCCGGCGCCTCTCCGAACCGGGCCAATGCCAACGCCCCCGCAACCGCCACCACAAACCCCAGCACCGCCAGCCACCCCAGCCCCTCCCGCGTCCGGTCACCAAGCCAGACCACGCCGATCAACGCAGGCCCGATCGTCTCCCCGATCACCATCCCCGCGGTGGCGGCAGTCACCGACCCCCGCTGCAACGCAGACGTAAGCAGCAGAAACGCCGCCCCACCCCCCACCACCAAGGCGTACACAGCCGGATTGGCGACCAACGCCCCCGGCGACACGTCATCGATGAGCCGCACCGCCACCTCGACCACCCCGAACCCGCACCCCGCCCCGAGCCCGAGCGCCAACGCCCGCCCCCGCCCCGGCAACCGCCCCGCCAGCGCCCCGAGCACCAACACGGCCACCGCGACGCCCAGCATCACGTACCGAAGCGCCGTCGAACCCCCGTGATCCCCCTCGTCCCCGGACGCGAGCCCCAGCATCGCGAGCCCTGCGCAGACGACCCCCACCGCCCCCCACTCGACACCGCTGAGCCGCACATGCAGCAGCCGCGCGGCGACCACCGCCGTGACGGCGAGGCTCGCGGCGAGCGCCGCCCCCACCGCGTAGATCGGAATGGAGCGCAGGGCGACGATCTGCAGCAGGAAACCGAGCCCGTCGAGGCCGAGCCCCGCGAGGTAGCGCCACTGGCGCAGCGCGCGCAGCAGCAGCGCCGGGTCGACGCCGGAGCCGGTGCCCGGCGCGGTGGCGCGCGCGGCGACCGCCTGCAGAACCGATGCGGTGCCGAAGCAGACCGCTGAGCCGAGTGCGCAAATCATCCCAAGAGACACGAAGTGACTTTAGATGAAGGTGAGTCAAAGGAGACCCAAGGGATATCCGGTGGAGCCGCCTGGCACGGCGCGCGGGTGCTTCCCTACGCTGATCGCTGATCGTGTACGCGACACCGCGTACGAAGCGCGGAGCAGCACGGGGGATCGGCACCACATGACACAGAAGCAACCACGGCGGCTGCGCTCCAGCACCGTCGTCCTCGGCGGCATGGGCGTCCTCGCGGCGGCCCTGACTTCCTGCGGCTCGGACCCGGACCGGCGCTGTGTGGACCGGGACAGCTACGACGCGATCCTCGGGTACAAGGTCATGGCCGACAAGAACTGCTCGTCGTCCTCGTCCTCGTCCTCGTCGTCTTCGTCTTCGTCTTCGTCGGGCAAGGCCCGCAAGAAGGGCTCGGGTTCGTACGGCACGGGTTCCGGTACGGGAACCGGCACCGGCAAGTCCTCCGGTCGCACCGACCCCGCCTGGTACTACGACTCCGAAGTCGACGGCCGCTACGCCGATTACGGCACCTTCAGCCGCAGCGAGGCCGTGGACCGCGACGGCTTCGGCTGCTCGGGCAGCGGCAGTGGCGGCGGCTGAGCCGGACCCGGACCTCGCATCGGGCCCGGACCTCGCATCGGACCCGGACCTCGCATCGGACTCGGAAGCGTACGACTCATGGAACGCCGCACCACGGACCCCCGCCCCGGCTGGCAGCAGACCGTCGAGGACCAGGGGCTGATCTATCCGCTCACCCGCTACCCCGACGACACCCTGCGCCCCTACTGGGACGAGAGCGCGTACTACGTCTTCTCGCTCCCCGAGGTCGAGGCGCTGGAGGAGGTCGTCGAGGAACTGCACGCGATGTGCCTGGCCGCCGCCGCGCACATCGTCGAGCACGACCGCCTCGCCGACCTCGGCATCACGGACCCCCGGGTTGCCGACGCCGTCACCGAGGCCTGGCGCCGGCGCGACGAACTCCCTTCCCTGTACGGCAGGTTCGACCTGCGCTACGACGGCACGGGCCCCGCCAAGATGCTGGAGTACAACGCCGACACGCCCACCTCCCTGGTCGAGGCGGCGAGCCCGCAGTGGTTCTGGATGGAGGAGCGCTTCCCGGGCGCCGACCAGTGGAACTCCCTGCACGAGCGTCTCGTCGACGCCTGGAAGAAGCAGGCCCCGCTGCTGCCGCCCGGCGGCCCGCTGTACTTCGCGCACTCCGCCGCCGACGAGCTCGGCGAGGACCTGATGACGGTCGCGTATCTGCGCGAGACGGCGGATCAGGCGGGCCTTGCCACGGAGTCCATCTCCATGGAGGACATCGGCTGGGACCGGCTCTCGCGCCGCTTCGTCGACAAGAAGCTCCGCTTCATGCGCAGTTGCTTCAAGCTCTACCCGTGGGAGTGGCTGACCACGGACCGCTTCGCGCCGCACGTCATGGAGACCCTCGACAACGGCGGCGGCACCGGATCGACGCTGTGGATCGAGCCGGCCTGGAAGATGCTCCTGTCCAACAAGGCGCTGCTGGCGGTGTTGTGGGAGCTCTACCCCGGGCATCCGAACCTGCTGCCCGCCTACCTGGACGGCCCGCGCGAACTGGCCGCGTCCACCGGGTACGTGGCGAAGCCGCTGCTGGGCAGGGAGGGCGCCGGGGTGACGGTGCACGAGCCGGGTTCCGCGTCAGGCTCCGCGTCAGGCTCCGCGTCAGGCTCCGCGTCAGGCTCCGTGTCGGGTTCCGCGTCGGGTTCCGCGTCAGGTTCCGTGTCGGGTTCCCCCGCACCGGTCCTGCGTGAAGAGGCGTGCTGCTATCAGGAGTTGGCGCCGCTGCCGGACTTCGACGGCAACCGGGTCGTGCTCGGCGCGTGGGTCGTGGAGGGCGAGGCGGCGGGGCTCGGCATCAGGGAATCGTCGGGGCTCATCACGGACGAGTACGCGCGGTTCATCCCTCACGTAATTCTGTGAATTCCGTATGACGGCCGAACTCGCCCTGTCTGCAGGGCGAGTTCGAATTCTGCAGATGCGGTGAACGTCACGTGAGTCGTCTCCATTCCCGGGTCGCTCACGCATCTGTGCAGAATCCGGTCGGTGTCCAGCTGGCCGGAATCACTTCTGTTCGCCCTGCGCGGGGCTCCGCAGACTGATGGCGCATTGCCCATTCGTTCACTCATGCCTCGCGGAAGGAATCCGAATTCATGGCGAGTGACAAGGCGCGTCTGCGCGTCGAGCTGGTCAACGTGCACTGTTACGACACCGAGGACAACCTCGGCGGCGACGAGTTCTACGTCGTGGGCGGCGTCATCGGCGGTGAGCAGCGCAATGTGGTGCTCACCAAGCCGATCGACATCAATGACCAGCAGACCAAGCCATTCAACCCGGCCGAGGCCGTGGTGTTCGAGGGGGAGATTCCCCTCTCGGAAACGCTGCACCTCGGAATCGCGGCGTTCGACGAGGACTTCGTCGCCGACTGGGGCAGGTATGGCCAGGCACTCAAGGAAATGCTGAACGCCGTCAACAACCTCACCCCCATTCAGGGACAGGTCGGACAGCAGCTGATCGACGTCACCATGACCGCGGCCTCCGAAGTCCTCAGGAAGGCCGACCCGGACGACGAGCTGGGCCAGCTCACCTTCAGCCTGCCCGTCTCGGAACTGCACAGCGGCGACAAGCCCTGGGCCTTCGAGGGCGGCACCTGGATGGGCAAGTGGAAGTACAAGGTCACCTACCGGATCACCAAGGTGGCAATGGCCTGACCTCCGCCCGTCCGCCCGTCTGCCTGCCCGTCCGCCTGTCCGCCCGTCAGGCGTCGGCGCCGGGCCGGACCAGCATCTTGCCGGTGTTCGCCCCGCGCAGCACCCCGAGGAATGCCTCCGGCGCCCGGTCGAGCCCGTCCACGACGGTCTGCTCGGTGCGCAGGCGGCCGTCGGCGAGCAGCGGTGCCGCCCGGCCGGTCCACTCCGGGAACAGGTCGAGGTGGCCGGTGACGAGCATGCCGCGCAGCGTCGCCTCCTGCTTGGCCGCCTGGAAGAGGTTGTTCGGCCCCGGCGCGGGGTCGGTCGCGTTGTAGGTGCTGATGGCGCCGACCAGTGCGATGCGGCCGCCGGGACGGATCGCGCCGATCGCGGCCTCCAGGTGGTCGCCGCCGACCGGGTCGAGGTAGACGTCCACGCCGTCGGGCGCGGCCTGCGCGAGCTGTTCGGGCAGGCCGCCCCGGCGGTAGTCGATGGCGGCGTCGTACCCGAAGATGTCCAGGAGCTTCTTCGTCTTCGCCGGGCCGCCCGCCGAGCCGATCACCCGGGAGGCGCCGAGCTCACGGGCGATCTGGCCGGCGACGCTGCCGACCGCGCCGGCCGCGGCGGAGACGAAGACGACGTCTCCCTCGCGCACCGGGGCGATGCGGGTCAGCGCGGCGTACGCGGCCAGACCCGTCGCGCCGAGCGGGCCGAGGTAGGCGGCGGCCGGTGCGATCGAGGTGTCGACGACCGTCACCGCGGCCGCGTCGAGCACGGCGTACTCCCGCCAGCCGAGGAAGTGCGTGACGGTCGCGCCGACCGGCACATCGGCGGCTTCGGAGGCGACGACCTCGCCCACCGCGCCGCCTTCGAGGGGGGCGCCCAGCTGGAACGGTGGGATGTACGACGGGGCGTCGTCCATGCGGCCCCGCATGTAGGGGTCGACCGACATCCAGGTGTTGCGGACGAGGACCTGCCCCTCGCCGAGCCGCTCGGGGACCTCGGTGGTGGCCAACTCGAAGTCGCTGGCGGTGGGTTCACCGGCGGGGCGGGCGGCGAGACGGATTTCGCGCGATGCGGTCATGGTGACTCCTCGGGGCGGCGCGGGGCGGGGCGGGGTGGGCCGGGCCTGGCCGCTCGGTCCTTTCGGTTTCCGTGACCGCGGTGTCGCGGTCACGGGAACGACTGTGCAGGGGAGCGCGCACGGAACACTGACGGTCCACGCACGGGCGACGTCCGGCGTCCGTAAGCCCCTGACGTCGGACGGTTCCAGGGCCCGAGCGAGTTCGCCGAGACGGGCCTCGCCATCGGCGCCCGCCACTGCGGTGACCTGGACACCGCGGAGGAACTCCTGCTGCCCTGGCTGGACTTCAACCGTCGCTTCGGAGTCGACTCCGGCACGGCCCTGATCCTGGCCCACCTCGGATACGTCGCCGAACAGCGAGGCGACGCGGCCCGCGCGGAGGACCTCCACCGCGAGGGCCTGGCGGTGGCCCGCACGACCGGCGACGAACGCGCCGTGGCCCTGGCCCTGGAAGGCCTCGCGGGCGCCCACTCCCCGGCAGGCGACCACACCCGCGCCGCCGGCCTCCTCGGCACGGCGCCCGCATCCGCGAGGCAGAGGGCGCACCCCTGCCTTCCGCGGAACGCAAGGACGTGGACCGCGCCACGCACCGCAGCCGAACGGCCCTGGGCGACACCCCCTTCAAAGCGGCCTACGAGAAGGGAGCCCACGAGAGGGGGGCCCACGAGAGGGGGGCCCACGAGAGGGGGGCCCACGAGAGGGAAGCGGAGGAACCGGAAGCCTGACCCGCCCTCTCCCTGTACTCCCCGCACCCGACGGGCAGCTGCGACGGGCAGCTCCAACGAGCAGCTACGACGAGCAGCTCCAACGGGCAGCTACGACGAACTGCTACGACGAGCCGAAGCGACGAGAGCCACCACGCCCACCGCTAACTCAGCTGCCGCCGCTGCCTCCGCTGCCGCCGCCGCTACCTCCGCTAACTCAACACCGCCCGCAACTGATCGAGCCCCCAGTCCAGATCCTCCTTGCTGATCACCAGCGGGGGAGCGATCCGAATCGTCGAACCGTGCGTGTCCTTGACCAGCACCCCCCGATCCATCAGCTTCTCCGAGATCTCCCGGCCCGTGCCGTACGACGGCGCGATGTCGACGCCCGCCCACAGCCCACGCCCCCGCACCTGCGTCACCTTGCCGGTCCCGGTCAACAGCCCCAGCTCGGCGTGCAGATGCTCGCCCAGCTCCGTGGCCCGCTGCTGGAACTCGCCCGTCGACAGCATGTCGATCACCTCGAGCGCCACGGCGCAGGCGAGCGGATTGCCGCCGAACGTCGACCCGTGCTCACCCGGCTTGAACACCCCGAGCACATCCGCGTCGGCCACGACCGCAGAGACCGGCACGACCCCGCCTCCGAGCGCCTTGCCCAGCACGTACATGTCCGGTACCACGCCCTCGTGCTCGGACGCGAACGTGCGGCCCGTCCTGCCGAGCCCCGACTGGATCTCGTCCGCGATGAAGAGGACCCCGCGCTCCCGGGTCAACTCCCTGACCCCCGCCAGATATCCGGCCGGCGGCACGAGCACCCCGGCCTCGCCCTGGATCGGCTCGATCAGCACCGCGACGGTGTTGTCGGTGACCGCAGCCCGCAGCGCCGCCAGATCGCCGTACGGCACGATCTCGAAGCCGGGCGTGTACGGCCCGAAGTCCGCCCTCGCGTCCTCGTCCGTGGAGAAGCTGACGATGGTCGTGGTCCGCCCGTGGAAGTTGTCGGCCGCGACAACGATCTTCGCCTGCCCGTCCGGCACCCCCTTGACCCGGTACCCCCACTTCCGCGCGGTCTTGACGGCCGTCTCGACGGCCTCCGCGCCGGTGTTCATGGGCAGCACCATCTCCTTGCCGCAGAGCGCGGCCAGGCGCGTACAGAACTCGGCGAACCTGTCGTGATGGAAGGCCCGCGAGGTCAGCGTCACCCGGTCCAGCTGCGCCTTGGCGGCCTCGATGAGCCGGCGGTTGCCGTGCCCGAAGTTGAGCGCCGAGTACCCGGCGAGCATGTCGAGATAGCGGCGCCCCTCGACGTCGGTCATCCACGCACCCTCGGCCGAGGCGACCACGATGGGCAGCGGATGGTAGTTGTGCGCGCTGTGCGCCTCGGCCGAGGCGATGAACTCCTCGGTGGCCGATGACGAAGACGACGACGCAGCTGAAGCGGCTGACGAAGATGAAGCAGCTGACGAAGATGATCCAAAGGGAGATGGCGTAGTCGACACGGGGTCTCCGATCGTCCTGCGGCGTGGGGCGGGTGTGGCGCCCAAGTTCTATCGTCGCTCGCATCGCGGACGAAGAAACATGCCGTATCGGCGTGCCAGCTATGGTGGCCCCTACAGCACGGCGACTGGCGTACGGGGAACGAACCCCGAGGAAGCCGTGCGAGGCAGAACCCTTCGAGGTGCCGCCCGCCTGGGCACCCGGGACCACGACCGGACACTCACCGCTCGCCCCGGAGGACGCCATGACTCTCCCTTCCTCTTCCACTCGGCACCATCCCGCCCTCGCCGCCGAGGACCCCGAACTCGCCGCCCTCGTCGCCGCCGAGGAGCAGTTGCAGGCCGACACCCTGCGCCTGATCCCCAGCGAGAACTACGTCTCCACCGCGGTCCTCGAAGCCTCCGGGACCGTCCTGCAGAACAAGTACAGCGAGGGCTATCCCGGCCGCCGCTACTACGAGGGCCAGCAGAACATCGACCCCGTCGAGCGCCTGGCCGTCTCCCGCGCCAAGGCCGTCTTCGGCGTCGAGCACGCCAACGTCCAGCCCTACTCCGGTTCCCCGGCCAACCTCGCCGTGTACCTCGCCTTCGCCGAGCCCGGCGACACCGTGATGGGCATGGCCCTGCCGATGGGCGGCCATCTCACCCACGGCTGGGGCGTCTCCGCCACCGGCAAGTGGTTCCGCGGCGTGCAGTACGGGGTGCGCCGGACCTCGGACCCCGAGACGAACGGCCGCATCGACCTCGACGAAGTCCGCGACCTCGCCCTCAAGGAACGCCCCAAGCTGATCTTCTGTGGTGGCACCGCCCTCCCTCGCACCATCGACTTCGCCGCCTTCGCCGAGATCGCCCGCGAGGCCGGCTCGGTCCTGGTGGCCGACATCGCGCACATCGCCGGTCTGATCGCGGGCGGCGCCCACCCCTCACCGGTGCCGCACGCCGACGTGATCTCCACGACCACCCACAAGACCCTGCGCGGCCCGCGCGGCGCGATGCTCATGTCCCGCGAGGAGCACGCCAAGGCCATCGACAAGGCGGTCTTCCCCGGCCTGCAGGGCGGCCCGCACAACCAGACCACCGCGGCCATCGCGGTCGCCCTCCACGAGGCGTCCCGCCCCTCCTTCCGCGACTACGCCCACGCGGTCGTCGCCAACGCCAAGGCCCTCGCCGACGCCCTGCTCGCCCGCGGCTTCGACCTGGTCTCCGGAGGCACCGACAACCACCTGATCCTGATGGACCTCACCCCCAAGGACGTTCCGGGCAAGGTCGCCGCGAAGGCCCTGGACCGGGCCGGGATCGTCGTGAACTACAACACCGTGCCGTTCGACCCCCGGAAGCCGTTCGACCCCTCGGGCGTCCGGATCGGCACCCCCTCCCTCACCTCCCGTGGACTCGGCACGGAGCACATGGCGACCGTCGCCGAGTGGATCGACCGAGGTGTCGCCGCCGCGCGCACCGGTGACGAGCACGCCCTGGCGAAGATCAGGTCCGAGGTCGCCGACCTGATGACAGCCCACCCGGCCCCGGGCCTGCCCACCGCCTGGGGCGTGTCCTGTCGATGACCTGGCGATGATCCCGCCACCGGCCACGACGCCCGTCGGAGCGCGGCATCAGCGGCAGGATCCGCGCCCAGGCCGCATCGGTCAATTCACCACGACGAACCATCCGACCATCATCGAACTCCCGACCTACCCCCCATGTCCTCAAAGGGCGTTCGGCCCCAGCCAGAGGCAGCGACGCGGCCTGTCCGATACCGCCGCCTGATCATTTTCAGGCGGCTCGGCTGACGTCCAGCCGTTCGGACGACGGCTCGTATCCAGCTGCCTTGTAGGTGGCGACGGCGGCAGCGTTCGAGCTCGGGGTGCTGACGAGTGCGCTTGATGCACCCAGTTCACGCAGCGCCGCCGCAGCGGCGATGCTGATCGCCGTCCCGTAGCCGCGACCGCGATGGTCGGCGTGCACGCCCAACGGCTCCAGCAGGCCGGGCTTGCCGGGCCCAGCCGACCAGACCGTCGCCGCGGCCACCGCGTTGTCCTGGTCGTCGTAGCCGATCAGGCAGCGGGCGTCGGCATAGACCGGCCCGGCCGCGAGGACGTGCCAGATCTCCTCGGTGAACTTCGGGCTGCCGAACGCCGAGCGGTGGACTGCGGTCCGCACCCCCGCCGTCTCCGGACCGGCTACCTCGATCCGCAGGCCGGAGTCCGCCACCGGCTCGGCGAGGTCGCGGCGCAGCGGCGTCCACGGCTCGTCCGGATTCCAGCCCGCCTCCAGGAGGACCTCGCGGAGCAGGGCGCCGTTGGGGATTTCGAGGCCGACCTTCCCCGGTGGCAGGAGCCCGCGCTCCGGATCATTGAGGTCCGCCAGCAGCTGACGCGCCAGAGCCTCGTCCTGTCGCAGGTCCGGCGCGGTCGTCAGGCGCAGCACATCAGGGCCGTCCAGGTATCCGACGGCAATGATCCGTCCGTCCACGCTCCACGTGCGGACGGCCGCGGCCAGCCTCTTTGCCCCCAGTGCCCAGGCCCAGCCGAGGTCTCCCGGATGGAGTTGCAGCGGCGTGCGGTCGTCCTGCCATACGCGGAGGGCATCCACGGCCCCGGTCAGCCCGTCGACGCCGGGCTGGTTCAGAACGATCGTCATGTCCCGCATCTCACACCAGCGCGGCGACCGGCCGCACCTGGTTTTACTCAGCCGGCCAGATCGACAGGACACTCCCTGGCCGAAGCCGCAGCCCCACCGCCCCTGTCCTGCCCCCGTGGCGGGGCAGGGGCAGCGGGGCGGCCTTCGATCAGATGTCCCGCAACTCCTGCCGCGGCCCCGTCTCCCGAGGCCGACGGCGCCAGGTCTTCGCTGCCGTCCAGCCCTCGGTCACCGGCCCCCGCAGCAGCAGTGCGGCGGCGGCACCTGCTCCGGCGCCCGGTATCGCCCACCACCACTCCGTGCCGTCACTGCTTGGTCCGCCGCCCCCTGTGGCGGCCGCCTGCTGGTCCTTGTTCTCCTCGGAGGCCGTGGGCTCCGGGCTGGTCTCCGTGCGCGGTGCGATCCCGGAGCTTCCCTCGTCGGACGCCTTGCCGAGGAGTCCGAGCTCCTTGAACAGGGAGATCAGGTGCTTGGGTTCCTTGGCGCGATACCACTCGCCTTGCAGCGATTCGATGTCCGTCGACCTGTGCACCCAGACGTCGTCTCCCTTGCCGTTCATTGGTGGATAGGCCCGATCCACCCGCCATGGCTGTACGTCGTGGACCATCCATGTGATGTTGATCTGTCGGCTGCCGTCGCCGATGTTCAGTCCCGGCGGATTCTCGCCCCGCTTCTTGGTGCCGTCGGCGGGCTCCATCCAGCGCTCCAGCTGGCCGTATTCCTCGGCGTTGTAGTAGAGCGACGCGCTCTTCGTGCTCTCCGGTGAGACCAGCAGCACGCTCGTCGGGCCGCCGGCCGATGCCTGCGGTGCGCCGAGCATCAATAGAGCCGTCGCGATCCCCAGTCCGGCCGCCGATCCGCGCAGTCCCCTTGCCGTCCGCATGTCCGATCCCCCAGCCGCCCGTCGGCGCGGCCCCTCCGCGTCGATTCACTTCTGGTACACCGCCCGAGGCCTTCAGGTTCCCGATCCGGGCCGACCACTTGGAACGGATTCCGCGATCTCCAGCGCCCGCTCCTTCGACGCCACCCCTTCGAGCCGCAGCGTCAGCTCCTGCCCGCGCGTCCACAGCAGCGTCGGCCCCGCCGTCCGCTCGGTCCGACGCCAGCGGTCGCCGTCCTCCTCCACCAGCCAGAGCGTGAGCCGATGCGGCCGCGCGAACCACAGCCCCGTCTCCTCGCCGACCTCGACCCAGTCGGGCAGCACCGGCACCGTCTTGGCGAAGCCGGGGTCCAGCAGCGCCCCGTACTCATCCAGGCGTATCGTCCGGTCGCCCTCGCGCCAGCAGAGGCTGACCAGGACACGGGAGCCCGGCTCGCGCGTCACCGACACCGCGTCCGGTGCGCCGAGCGCCTTGGGCACCGCGGGAGTGAACCCGGCCAGGCGCCGGGCCTGCGCAACGGACACCGGATCGGCGCACCCGGGCGCGCCCGGACCGGCCGACGGTGTCGCCGACGGGTCGTACCGCACCTCGACGCCGCCGAAGTCGAACCAGTCGAAGACCGCTGCCCGCACCGGAGGCGTGAGCGCGAGCACCGTCAGCAGTCCGCACAGCGCCGCCGTCACCGTCCGCCACCGCATCCGAAGACCGCGCCGCAGCCGGCGCAGCCGCTCGACGGCGCCGGGCGGCTCGGCCACCGGGACCGGCGCCCGCTCCGCGAGTATCTGCGCGATGACCCGCTCGGCCATCGTCTCCCCGCCCGGCTCCCGCGCGTCCATCGACCGGCCGAGCGCGCGCAGTTCCTCGCGCAGCCGCGCCGCCTCGTCCGCGTCGGCCGGCTCGCCCTCGTGGTGCCGCTCACTCATGTCCCTCACCTCCCTCCCCGGGAAGCAGTCGTTCCAGCTTGCGCAGCGCGCGGTTCAGCCGGGACTTCACCGTGCCCCGCGGCCAGCCGAGCGCCTGGGCCGTCTCCGTCTCGTCCATCTCCAGGAGATAGCGGTAGGTGACGACCAGGCGGTGGTCGTCGCCGAGCTGGTCCAGGGCGGCGAGCAGTGCCGTCCTGCGCTCGTCCCGCAGGGCCGCGACCGCCGGGTCCGCCGATTCCGGTATCAACGGCTCCGCTTCCGCGAGCGCCGCCTCCCGGCCGACGACCGAACGCTGCCGGACCGCCGAACGCACTGTGTTCCTCGTCTCATTGGCGACGATCGCGAGCAGCCACGGCTTGAACGCCGAGCCGTCCCTGAACCGCCCCAGCGAGCAGTACGCCTTGAAGAAGGCCTGCTGCACCACGTCTTCCGCGTCCGATCCCGCGCCGAGTGCCACCGCCGCCCTGAGTGCGATGCCGGTGAACGCGCGCACCAATTCCGCGTACGCCTCCGCTTCTCCGGCGCGCACGCGGGCGATCACCGCACCCTCGTCGACGACGCGGCCCCCCTCCAGGACCTCCCCCTGTGCCCTCACACCTTTGATACACCGGCCGTGCCCGATCGGTTCCCACCCGTCACACACCTGTTTCCGAGCTATGAGAGTCACCTGAGAGAATGGGGACCATGGCCTCTGAACGTCCTCGTGTGCTCTCCGGGATCCAGCCCACCGCCGGCTCGTTCCACCTCGGCAACTACCTCGGCGCGGTGCGCCAGTGGGTGGCGCTGCAGGAGTCCCACGACGCCTTCTACATGGTGGTGGACCTGCACGCGATCACGGTCGCGCAGGATCCCGCGGAGCTGCGCGCCAACACCCGGCTCGCCGCGGCCCAGCTGCTCGCCGCCGGTCTCGACCCCGAGCGCTGCACGCTCTTCGTCCAGAGCCACGTGCCCGAGCACGCCCAGCTCGCCTGGGTGATGAACTGCCTCACCGGCTTCGGCGAGGCCTCCCGCATGACGCAGTTCAAGGACAAGTCCGCCAAGCAGGGCGCCGACCGCGCCTCCGTCGGCCTCTTCACGTACCCGATCCTGCAGGTCGCCGACATCCTGCTGTACCAGGCCCACGAGGTCCCGGTCGGCGAGGACCAGCGCCAGCACATCGAGCTCACCCGTGACCTCGCCGAGCGCTTCAACGGCCGCTTCGGCGAGACGTTCACGGTGCCGTCGCCGTACATCCTCAAGGAGACGGCGAAGATCTACGACCTCCAGGACCCGTCGATCAAGATGAGCAAGTCGGCGTCCACGCCGAAGGGTCTGATCAACCTCCTCGACGAGCCCAAGACCACCGCCAAGAAGGTCAAGAGCGCCGTCACCGACACCGACACGGTGATCCGCTACGACGTGGCGGAGAAGCCCGGCGTCAGCAACCTCCTCAGCATCTACTCCACGCTCACCGGCACCGGTATCGCGGAACTGGAGCAGAAGTACACCGGCAAGGGCTACGGTGCGCTGAAGACCGACCTCGCCGAGGTCATGGTCGAGTTCGTGACGCCGTTCCGGAACCGCACCCAGGAGTACCTGGACGACCCGGAGACGCTCGACTCGATCCTGGCCAAGGGCGCGGAGAAGGCCCGTGCCGTCGCCGCCGAGACCCTCGCGCAGGCGTACGACAAGGTGGGCTTCCTGCCCGCCAAGCACTGAGCCGCCGGACCGAGCGCAACAGCCGTACTCGCGCTGCCCGCCGGGCAGCGCCCCCTTGCCCATCGACACGACGACAGGAGCACGACGTGGGGACCGTAACGATCGGCGTCTCGATCGCGGTCCCGGAGCCACATGGCAGCCTGCTCCAGGAGCGGCGTGCGGGCTTCGGGGACCCCGCGGCGCACGGCATCCCCACACACGTGACACTGCTGCCGCCCACCGAGGTCGACGCCTCGGCGCTGCCCGCGGTCGAGGCGCACCTCGTCTCGGTCGCGGCGGCCGGGCGCCCCTTCCCGATGCGCCTCTCGGGGACGGGCACCTTCCGTCCGCTGTCGCCCGTCGTCTTCGTACAGGTCGTGGCGGGCGCCTCGGCATGCTCCTGGCTGCAGGAGCGGGTGCGGGACGCGTCGGGGCCGGTGGCGCGCGAGCTGCAGTTCCCGTACCACCCGCACGTCACGGTGGCGCACGGCATCTCCGAAGAGGCCATGGACCGTGCCTATGAGGAGCTCGCCGAGTACGAGGCGGAGTGGCCTTGCACCGGCTTCGCCCTGTACGAGCAGGGTGCCGACGGCATCTGGCGCAAGCTGCGCGACTTCGTTTTCGGCGGCACTGTAGTGCCCCCTCAGGCCCAGGCCCCCGCGGCGCGGGGTACGCTGCCCGCTCGCTGACCGGGGGCGGCGCCCCCGGCCGATCGTGCCGGGGGGACCATGCGCAGAATGCGGAGGTCGGCGGCTTTTGCCGTCGTGTTCGCCGTCGTGGCGGCGGGCTGCGGTACAGAGCGGCCCGAGGAAGACACCGACTCCGGGCCGAAGCCCCGCGCGACCGGGCTATCCTGGGAGTATGAGCGCATCGACGACGTCGACGGCGATCTGATCGACGGGGCCGCTCTGGCTCCGGACGACATCTGGGCCCTGGGCGCCGACCGCGTCGACGACGGGCGGTTCGCCAAGGGGCACCTGCTGCACTTCGACGGCAAGAAGTGGTCGCGCGAGCCGATGCCGATCAAGGGCAATCCGTTCATCTCGCGGATGGAGTCCCTGGGATCGGCGGGCATCTGGCTGCACACCACGGAGAACAGCGCGTCGGCCCCGGCGAACCCGAGGTACGCGCTCTGGGACGGCACCCGCTGGGGGCCCGTGGGGAACGCTCCGGCCGGGCCGATCAAGGACGTCGAGGTCATCTCCCCGGACGATGTGTGGGTGCTCCAAGGCGACGGCAAGGTGACGCACTGGGACGGCAGCCGCTGGACGGTGACGCCCCTGCCCGCTGAGAAGATCGTCGCCCTCGGTGGTTCGGCCCGGGACGACGTGTGGGCGGTCGGCGCCCGGACGACGGGACCCGGCGTCGGCGGTCCCGGCGGCGAGGTCAGGCAGCTCGCCGCGGCCCACTTCGACGGCAAGAAGTGGTCGCTCACCAAGACCCCTGCGTTCCGTTTCCCCGATCCGGTGCCGCCCGAGCCGTACGCCGAGTTCACCGGGATCGACGTCGCCTCCAAGACGTACGCCCGTGTCTACGGAGGACACTCCTACAAGGGGTACGACGGCGAGGAGGTCCGCGATCCGGAGTCGGAGGCCGTCCTGTTGAGCTGGGACGGCTCGCGCTGGACGGACTCCGAGCCGTTCCCCGGAGCATGCGAGTACCGCACCCCCGTGATGCGGGACGGCAACCGCGGTTTCTTCATGAACGGCAACTGGCACCTCACCACCGACGGCACCTGCACCAAGATCAAGAAGCACCGGCTGCCCGCGACGGCCGACGGCGTGCGCCCGGAATCGGAGCAGCAGCTCTGGCTCAAGCGGATCATTCCGGTACCGGGCACGGACAAGGTGCTCGGCGTCGGCAAGGTCGACGTCCTGCAGTCCGGATCACCCACGCACAAAGCCGTCGTCGTCACCCTGAAGCGCTAGAAGAGGGCCATGAAGAAGACCGGCGTGATCCTGGCCGCGCCGGCCCTCACCGCGGCGTCCGCCGACGACACATGGCCCGCGGGATACGAGGGGCGCAACGGCAGCATGGACGCCCCCCCCGACAGTCAGTTCCTGGTGCACTACGACGGCACCGAATGGCAGCGCCAGAAGCCGCCCGCCGAGCTCGACGGGAACATCTTCCATCCACGGCTCGACTCCTCCGGACCGGACCAACGTGTGGCTCTTCGCCTCCGGCATCACATCCGGGGCGGGCGCGGCCCGTCGGGACGGCTCCCGCCGGCAGCGCGTGCCACGCCCGCGGGTCGAACTCAACCAGCCCGCGGCGATGCACTGGGACGGAAGGACCTGGACGCTCACACAGACGCCCGACTACCGCTTCCCTGAGCCCGTTCCGCCCGAGCCGGGAGCTTCCCCGGACGGTGTGGAGGCGGTGTCTTCGAAGGAGGTGTGGGCGTACGGCTCGCACACCTTCAACCACGGAGAGGTCGAGAACGAGCCCCCGTCGAGCACATCCTGCTGCGCTGGGACGGCTCCCGTCGGCACGAACAGAAGGACGCGGACAACGACCCGTGCCTCTCCAGGGGCATCGTCACGCACGGCCGGGACGGAGGCCTCCTCTTCGGAGTGGGTCGTTACCGCTCTCCGGAGGGCCGCTGCGTCAGGCCGACCTGGCCGCGCCTGCCCGCCGAGGGCGAGGTCACGGCCAAGGGCGAGCGGCAGCTCTGGCTCGGACCGATCGTCCCGGTGCCCGTCACCAGGAAGTTCGTCGGCGCGGGCAAGGTCTACGTGATGCAGAGCGGCAACCCGCTGACCCTGCCCGCCGTCGCCACGTACGAACCGCCGAAGGGCTGAGCCGCTGAACCCCCAGCCGAAGGGCTGAGCCGCTGAACCCCCAGCCGAAGGGCTGAGCCGCTGAACCCCTAGACGGGCAGGCGCCGGAACACGGGCCTCGGCACGTGCCGCAGCGCCGACATGACCACCCGCAGCGCCCCCGGCACCCACACCGTCTCCGAGCGCCTGCGCAGCCCCGTCTCGATGGCCTGCGCCACCGCGTCCGGGGTGGTCGCCATGGGGGCCTCCTCCAGGCCCGCCGTCATCTTCGAGCGCACGAAGCCGGGGCGCACGACCATCACGTGCACCCCGGTGCCGTGCAGCGCGTCGCCCAGGCCCTGGGCGAAGGCGTCGAGGCCCGCCTTGCTGGAGCCGTAGATGAAGTTCGAGCGGCGCGCGCGCTCGCCGGCCACCGACGAGAGCACCACCAAGGAGCCGTGCCCCTGGGACTGCAGGGCCCGTGCGCAGACCAGGCCGGCCGAGACGGCGCCCGTGTAGTTGGTCTGGGCGACGCGCACCGCCGAGAGGGGCTCGTCCTCGTCGCGCGCCTGGTCGCCGAGGATGCCGAAGGCGAGCAGCACCATGTCGACGTCGCCCTCGGTGAAGAGCTTGCCGAGGACCTCTTCGTGGGACTCGGAGTCGAGCGCGTCGAAGGCGACGGTGCGCACGTCCGCGCCCATGTCGCGCAGCCCGGCCGCGGCCTTCTCCAGGTCCGGCGAGGGGCGCCCGGCAAGCCACACCGTGCGGGTGCGGCGGGCGACGAGGCGCCGCGCGGTGGCGAGGCCGATCTCGGAGGTGCCGCCGAGGACGAGCAGGGACTGAGGGGTGCCGAAGGCGTCTTTCATGAGTACCGGTCTCCTAGAGGGCGAGGCGGCGTGAGAGGTCCGAGCGGAACACGCCGCGCGGGTCGAGATCGGACCGCAGCGCGCGGAAGTCGTCGAGCCGTGGATACATGGCGGCGAGCATCTCGGGCCGCAGCCGGGAGTCCTTGGCGAGGTAGATGCGCCCGTCGGCCGCGGCCACGTCCTCGTCGAGGTCGTCGAGGAAGGCGCCGAGGCCGGGGAGGTTCGCCGGGATGTCGAGGGCGAGCGTCCAGCCGGGCATCGGGAAGGACAGCCAGCCCGGATCGCCCTCTCCGAAGCGCTTCAGTACGGCGAGGAAGGAGGGGCAGCCGCGCTCCGAGATGCGCCGCACGATGCGGCGCAGGGCCTCCTCCTTGCCGTATCCGACGACGAATTGGTACTGGACGAAGCCGCTGCGGCCATAGATGCGGTTCCAGTGCGGAACGCCGTCCAGGGGGTGGAAGAAGGTGGAGATCTTCTGCAGCTCGCCGGTGCGGGAGCGGGGCGCCTTGCGGTACCAGAGCTCGTTGAACAGGCCCACCGAGGCCTTGCCGAGCAGCCCTTCGGGGACGAAGGAGGGGGCGGCGGGAAGCTGCCCCGGGCGGAACGCGAGAGGGGCTCTACGCGCGCGTGCCCGCTCCGGGAGGGCCTCCAGGGGGGCGTGGTCGCCACGGGTCAGGACCGAGCGGCCCATGGAGGCTCCGCGCGCGAGGAGGTCGATCCAGGCGACCGAGTAGCGGTAGCGGTGGTCGGTGGCGGTGAGGCGGGCCATCAAGTCGTCGAGGTCCGTGGCACGTTCGGTGTCGACGCTCATCAAGGACGTCTCGACCGGCTGGAGTTGGATGGTCGCCGACAGGATCACGCCGGTCAGGCCCATGCCGCCCGCCGTCGCGTCGAACAGGGGAGCGCCGGGCGCGACCGTGTGGACCGTGCCGTCCGCGGTGAGCAGGTCCATCGCGAGGACGTGGCGCGAGAACGACCCCGAGACGTGGTGGTTCTTGCCGTGGATGTCGGCGCCGATCGCCCCGCCGACCGTCACATAGCGGGTCCCCGGGGTCACCGGCACGAACCAGCCGAGGGGGAGCAGGACTTCCATCAGGCGGTGCAGCGAGACACCCGCGTCGCAGACGACCGTGCCCGCGTCGGCGTCGATGGCGCGCACCCGGTCGAGGCTCGTCATGTCGAAGACGGCGCCGCCCGCGTTCTGCGCGGCGTCCCCATAGGCCCGGCCCAGGCCGCGTGCGATGCCGCCGCGCTTCCCGCAGTCGCGCACCGCGGCCGCGGCCTCCTCGTGCGTACGGGGTCTCACCAGCCGGGCGGTGGTGGGTGCGGTACGGCCCCAGCCGGAGACGGACACGGAGGAGGACGCCGGCGCGGGGGTGCGGGCAAGGGAATCGGCGTGGGAATCGGCGGGGGAGTCGGCAGGCATGAAAGTGACCGTATCGCCCGTTGAAGTGTGGTTCGCTCTAAACCATCCCTCCCCTCACCGAAATGGGTGATTGATGGAGTGTCACCCAATATTGCCGGAATTATTGGGGGGTTGCCTAGAAGAGTCGAGATGCCCAGATCTCGAAATGTCTTCGAAAATGAGGCCACATGCACGACATGGACCACCGGTTGCTGTCGGCCCTGCGCGACTGCGGCACGAACCCGCGCGTGGCGGCCGCCGCGCGCGCCCTGTCCTGGAGCGGCGAGCACGGCGCGCTCTGGATCGTCGCGGGACTCGCGGGCGCCGCCGTCGACCGCGAGCGCCGAAGCGCCTGGCTGCGCGGCACGGCGCTGACCGCCGCCGCGCACCTGGCCAGCATGGGCGTCAAGCGGGTCGTCCGCCGCCCGCGCCCCGGCGCCCACAACGGAGTCGAGCCGCTCGTGCGCACCGCGGGCCGGCACTCCTTCCCCAGCTCGCACGCCACGTCGGCGGCCGCGGCAGCCGTCGCGTACGGCGCGCTGCGCCCCGTCGGCGCCCACCTCGTCCCGCCGCTGGCCGCCGCGATGTGCGTCTCCCGGATGGTCGTCGGCGTCCACTACCCCTCGGACGTGGCCGCGGGCGCGGCGCTCGGCGCGCTCACCGCGCGTGCGGGTGCCACCTGGATGAACGGAGGCCGTGGCCGTGCCTGAACGTATCGCCGCCGTCCTGGAGCGGCCCCGCACGCCCCAGCCCCCGAAACCGGGCCCGGTCGGGCTGCCGCTCGGCCTCCTCAAGACCGCGCGCCCGCGCCAGTGGGTGAAGAACGTCCTGGTCGTCGCGGCGCCCGCGGCCGCGGGTGAGCTCTTCTCGCGGCATGCGCTCGCTCAAGTCGCGATCGTCTTCGTGCTGTTCACGGCCGCCGCGTCCGCCGTCTACCTGATCAACGACGCGCGCGACGCCGAGGCCGACCGGGCCCACCCCACCAAGTGCCGCAGGCCGGTCGCCGCCGGACAGGTCCCGGTACCCGTCGCGTACGCCACCGGAGGGCTCCTGGCCGTCCTCGCGCCCGCGGCTGCCGCCGTCCTGTGCACCCCGCTGACCGCGGCGCTCCTGGCCGCGTACGTGGGCATGCAACTCGCCTACTGCGTCAGCCTCAAGCACGTGCTCGTCGTCGACCTCACGATCGTCACGACCGGTTTCCTGATGCGCGCCATGATCGGCGGGCTCGCCCTGGAGATCCCGCTCTCGCGCTGGTTCCTGATCACCACGGGCTTCGGGGCGCTCTTCATGGTCTCCGCCAAGCGCTACTCCGAAGCCGTGCAGATGTCCGCGAGCTCCGAAAAACTGGGTGCCACGCGCGCGTTGCTCACCGAATACACCACCGGGTACCTGCGCTTCGTATGGCAACTGGCCGCGGGGGTCGCCGTCCTCGCGTACTGCCTGTGGGCCATGGAGGAGGGCGGCACCGCCAACGGCAGCCTGCTGCCCTGGCGCCAGCTGTCCATGGTGGCCTTCATCCTCGCGATCCTGCGGTACGCCGTCTTCGCCGACCGGGGCACCGCGGGAGAGCCGGAGGACGTCGTCCTGCGGGACAGGGCGCTCGCCGTGATCGGCCTCGTCTGGCTCGCGATGTACGGGCTCGCGGTCGCGGACTGGTGAATCGCGAACAGATGGGTCGGACGAGCCGCGGACAGATGAGTCGCGCACAGGTGGGTTTGAATTCCCTACGCGGGCGACTGCGGTCGCTCGGACCCGAACTGCTCGGCTTCGCCGCCGCCGGGATCTGCGCGTACGCGGCCGACCTCGGCCTGTTCGTCTGGCTGCGCGGCCCCATGGGCCTGGACCCGCTCACCGCGAAATCGCTCTCCTTCGTGGCGGGTTGCTCGGTGGCGTACGCGGGCAACGCGCTCGGCACCTACCGCGGCAGGACCGCGGAGGTCTCGCGACTGCGTCAGTACGCGGTGTTCTTCGGGGTCAACATCGCGGGGGCCCTCGTCCAGTTGCTGTGCATCGCCGTGTCCCACTACGGACTCGGCCTCACTTCGCAGCGCGCGGACACCGTCTCGGGCGCCGGAATCGGCATGGCGCTCGCCACTGTGCTGAGGTTCTGGGGTACCCGGACCTTGGTCTTTCGCGCGGCGGGCAGGAATCCGGGGAGAACAGCAGGCACGGAGGCGTCATGGACTGGCTGAAGAAACTGCCCGGCATCGGGCCCCTGGTGGAGAAGGGCATGCGCACGCACGCGTGGCACGCCTATGAGCGGCTCGACCGCGTGCACTGGTCCCGTCTCGCGGCCGCCATGACGTTCATCAGCTTCCTGGCGCTCTTCCCGCTGCTCACCGTCGCGGCCGCTCTCGCCGCGGCGACGCTCTCCAAGAAGCAGCAGGACAGCATCGAGGACAAGCTCACCGAGCAGGTCCCCGGCATCTCCGACCAGCTGGACCTGAACGCCCTGGTCGCCAACGCGGGCACCGTCGGTCTCGTCGCGGGCGCCCTGCTGCTCTTCACCGGCATCGGCTGGGTCGGCTCGATAAGGGAGTGCCTGCGGGCCGTCTGGGAGCTGGAGGACGAGGAGGAGAACCCCGTCCTGCGCAAGGCCAAGGACGCCGGGGTGCTCATCGGCCTCGGCGGCGCGGGCCTCGCGTCGTTCGCCGCGTCCGCGCTCGCATCGACCGCCGTCGGCTGGACCGCCGACCTCCTCGGCATCGACGAGAAGGGCTGGGGCGCGGTGCTGCTCCAGGTCGTCGCGTTCGCCATCGCCGTCCTCGCGGACTTCCTGCTGCTGCTCTACGCCCTGACGCTGCTGCCCGGCGTCCAGCCGCACCGGCGCGAGCTGATCACCGCCGGGCTGATCGGCGCGGCCGGGTTCGAGCTGCTCAAGCTGCTGCTCGGCGGCTATATGAAGGGGGTCGCCGCGAAGAGCATGTACGGCGCCTTCGGAGTGCCCATCGCGCTGCTCCTGTGGATCAACTTCACCGCGAAGCTGCTGCTGTTCTGCGCCGCCTGGACGGCGACGCAGAAGGCGTCACGTGCAGCGGAAGCGGAGACGGAGGGGGAAGAGGCGCCCGCCGTCAGTCCTGACGCGCCCGACGGCCGTTCGGGCCCGGCAGCGGCATCCGGCGCCTGACCACGAAGACGCCTGCGGCGAGCACCACGATCACACCGCCCGTGATCGCGAGGGCGATGGCCATGCCGCTCGACCCGCTGTCGGAGGAGTGCGCCGCCTTCTCGACCGTGCCCTTGCCGTCGCCGCCCGGGGCGCCCTTGCCCGCGCCGCCGGTGGCCGCGCCCTTCGGGGCGACGAGTTCGCCCACCGGGTCGACCTTGTCCGCGGCCTTGAAGCCCCAGTCGAAGAGGCGCGCGGTCTCCTTGTAGACCGCGTGGGTCTCGTTGGAGGAGGGGTTCATGACGGTGACGAGGAGAACCTTGCCGTCACGTTCGGCAACACCGGTGAACGTGTTTCCCGCGTTCGAGGTGTAGCCGTTCTTGACGCCCGCGATGCCCTTGTAGGGGCTGACACCGATATCGCCGGTGAGCAGCCGGTTGGTGTTCTGGATCTCGAAGGACTCGCGCTTCGTCTTGCCCTTGTCCTTGCCCTTGGTGACCTTCTTGGTCTCGCCGGGGAACTTGGCGGTGGCCGTCGAGCAGTACTCGCGGAAGTCCTTCTTCTGCATCCCGGAGCGGGCGATCAGCGACAGGTCGTACGCGGAGGAGACCTGCCCCTTGGCGTCGTAGCCGTCGGGGGAGACCACGTGCGTGTCGAGGGCCTGCAGGTCATCGGCGTGCTTCTGCATGTCCTTGACGGTCTCGTCGACGCCGTCGTTCATCGCGGACAGGACGTGCACCGCGTCGTTGCCCGACTTCAGGAAGACACCGAGCCACAGGTCGTGGACGCTGTACGTCTCGTTCTCCTTGATGCCGACCATGCTGCTGCCCGCGCCGATGCCCTGCAGGTCGGAGAGTGCCACCTTGTGCTTCTGCGTCTTGGGGAACTTCGGCAGAACCGTATCTGCGAAGAGCATCTTGAGGGTGCTCGCGGGGGGCAGCCGCCAGTGCGAGTTGTGCGAGGCGAGGACCTCGCCGGACTCGGCGTCCGAGACGATCCAGGAGCGTGCCGTCAGGTCCTTGGGCAGGACGGGGGCGCCCGGCTTGAGCTTCACCTGGGTGCCCGGCTTGCCGAGCTGGGCGCCGCCGACGGTCGACATCGAGGCCGGGGGCTTCGGTTGGTCCTTGTCGCCCGGCTTGCCGTCCGCGAAAGCGGGCGCGGTGGTCGACATGGTGAGCAATGTCGCGGTAGCGAGCAGCATGGCGGCTTTTTTGGAGGCAGGCACGGACGAGAACGTACAGGGCCGGGCTGTGGAAGTCGGCGCCGAGGTGCGCTGTGTCCCGTCGTCCCCACCCCGGCGGCGGTGCGGAAGAGAGCCTGGCGATACTGAACGTATGAAGCTCAGCCGCCCGGTCTCCTGGTTCCTTCTCGCCTTCGGGGTGTGGAGCTGGTTCATCTGGATCACTTTCGTCAAGAACCTGTGGAAGGACGGCAGTGGGCTGGCCTTCGATGACGCCGACAACCCGACCGGGTACTTCTGGGTGCACCTGACGCTCGCCGTTGTCTCCTTTGTCTTGGGGACGGTGGTTGGGGCCATCGGGTTCCGTGGAGTCCGTGCTCTGCGCAGAACCTCATAGCCGTGGTCGTCCTCGTCGTCCTCGTGGTCGTCGCCGTCCTCGCGGCTTTCGCCGGGCTCCACTGGTACGCCTGGCGCCGTCTGGTCCGTGACACCACGGCAGGGCCGGGGCTCGCCCGGCGCGCGGGGACGGTGCTCTTCGTGGCCGCGCCGCTGCTGATGTTCGCGGCGCTCCTCGCCGAGCGCGCGGGGGCGCCCTTCCTTCTCCAGCAGGTGCTCGCCTGGCCCGGGTTCATGTGGATGGCCCTCGCGCTCTACCTGCTGCTCGCGCTGCTGGTGGGGGAGCTGGTGCGGCCCTTGCTGCGGAGGTGGGTGGAGCGCATGCCGTCGGGGAGTGAGGAGGCACGCTCCGAAGAGCCTCGCTCCGAAGAGGCCACCCCTGTGAGGCCCCTCTCCGAAGAGGCCGCCCCTGTGAGGCCCCTCTCCGAAGAGGCCGCCTCCGCCCCGGCCGCCGCTCCCTCCCGCCGCCTCTTCGTCTCCCGGATCGTCGGCGGGACCGCCGCCGCCGTCGCCGCGGGGACCGTCGGGTACGGGACCTACGGCGTGCTGCGCGGTCCCGAGGTGAAGCGCGTCACCGTGCCGCTGGCGAAGTTGCCGCGCGGTGCGCACGGGTTCCGTATCGCCGTGGTGAGCGACATCCACCTCGGGCCGATCCTGGGACGCGGCTTCACGCAGCGCGTGGTCGACACCATCAACGCCACGCAGCCCGATCTGATCGCCGTGGTGGGCGACCTGGTGGACGGCAGCGTCGAGGACCTCCGGCCGGCCGCCGCGCCGCTCGCGGGGCTGAAGGCACGGCACGGCGCGTACTTCGTCACGGGCAACCACGAGTACTTCTCCGGAGCCGAGCAGTGGGTCGACCACGTACGCGAACTCGGCCTGAGCCCGTTGCGGAACGCCCGCACCGAGCTGCCCTGGTTCGACCTCGCAGGGGTCGACGACGTGGCGGGTGAGAACGAGGGCAAGGGGCCCGACTTCGCCAAGGCGCTCGGCGACCGGGACCGCTCGCGGGCCTCCGTGCTCCTCGCGCACCAGCCGGTGGTCATCCACGACGCCGTGGAGCACGGCGTGGACCTGCAGCTCTCCGGCCACACGCACGGTGGCCAGCTGTGGCCGGGCAATTTCATCGCGGACCTTGCCAACCCGACGCTGGCAGGCCTTGAGCGCTACGGCGACACGCAGCTCTACGTGACGCGCGGCGCGGGCGCGTGGGGGCCGCCGGTGCGGGTCGGGGCGCCCTCGGACATCACGGTCGTGGAGCTGGCGTCGCGGCAGGCCTGAGCAGGGCAGAAGTGTGTATTTCCGCCCTGGCGTGGGTGGTTGGCCCGAACCTGGCCGGATAAGGGCGGGCCAGAGCATGACTCAGTGACATGGGATGACTCCTCTGCGCAGCATTGTATGTCGGATGTTTGTGCGGTTCTTGACGTGTGCTGTGCCGGAGGGGGAACAGGGACTTGTTAAGACGTGACGCTTTCAGGCTGCCGCCGCACCCGGCGTCCGTACCGCTCGCGCGGATGAGGGTGCACGACCATCTGTCGGCCTGGGGGCATACGGCGGACCACGGGGCACTCGACGACACCGTGCTCCTCGTGTCGGAGCTCGCGACGAACGCGATCCTCCACGGACTCGTCCGTGAGCGGGAGTTCGAGGTCGCGGTGACGGTGCTCGCCGACGGCTCGTGCTTCATCGAGGTGTCCGACGAGAGCTCGTCGGGCCCCGAGCTGCGCACGGCCGCCGCCTGGGAGGACGAGAACGGCCGCGGCATGCGCCTGCTCGACACGCTCGCGGACGCGTGGGGCGTGTGGCGGCGCGGCAGGTACGGCAAGACGGTGTGGGCGCTGGTGCGGGGATGAACGCCGCGGCGGAGGCGCGGTGTTGGCGCCCGTCGCGAGACGGCGCCGGAGGGCGTTGTCAGTGGTCGGCTCTACTGTCGACGTCATGGGAATGGTGACGTTCGTCGACGAGACGACAGCAGGGGAGCGCCACGCCGGCGGGGGCCTGGACGTGGCCGAGGGGCGGCTCGCGCTGCGCGAGGTGATCCGGCGGCGCGTGTTCCAGGAGGTCGCGGAGTGCAACTCCCGTACGACCGGCGTCTTCCGCGGCCTTGTGCGGCCGACGGACGCCGAGCGGACGCTGAACGGGTACGAGCTGCGCACCCCGCGTCGCATAGACCCCGAGCGCCAGTTCCGGCAGGCCGTCGAGGCGTTCGGGCGCAACGGCTTCCTGGTGC
Organism: Streptomyces sp. NPDC041068; assembly: GCF_040647455.1. NCBI lineage: Bacteria > Bacillati > Actinomycetota > Actinomycetes > Kitasatosporales > Streptomycetaceae > Streptomyces > Streptomyces sp. NPDC041068. The sequence continues at coordinate 201,353 of NZ_JBEZCG010000007.1, read as the reverse complement.
TTGTCGGTGAGTGGCAGATCGAGGACCTGGACGCCGAGGTCGACCTGTCGCCAGGCACGGAGGTCACGTTCCTCAAGCTCGTCCCGCTGGCGGGTGGCTGATGACCAGGCACTACCCGGAGCGGGTGCGGACCGTGGAGCGGCTCGCCGCCGACGGCGACATGCGGGGATCAGCGGGATCAGCGGGGCCGACAGGGTCGGCGCGATCGGCCGGCAGAGGCTTCGGCGCGCGACTGGACCGACGGTCACGTGGAGCGCTGGCTCCCGGTCCTGCCCACGCTCGACCCGGTCGTCGAGGGCGCGGTCACACGCATGAGCAAGCTCACCGTCCACCTTCGCCGCGTCCGCGAGCAGTCCGTCGCCGACTTCGACCTGGAGCGCCACGAGTTCGACACCCTGCACGAACTGGCGGGCAGGGGCGGCGCCGCGAGCCCTTCCGAGCTCGCCGAGGACCTGGGCCTCGCCCCGGCTTCCGTGACCGGCCGACTGGACGGTCTGGAGCGCCGCGGCCTGGTCCGCCGCACCCCCTCCAAGAAGGACCGTCGACGGGTCGACGTGGAGCTGACGGAGTCGGGCAGGGCGGCGTGGCGGGGCGCGATGGCCGTGCTCGGCCGCGAGGAGGAACGGCTCCTCGGCGTGCTGCCGGAGGAGGAGCGGGCGCAGCTCGCCGACATGCTGCGCCGGATCATGGTCGTGGCGGAGGAGAACGGGGGCGCGGCGTGGCGCTAGCCGCCGCCCGCCGGGCTCGCGAACTGGGCACCGGCTCCGGTCGCCGGGCTTGCGAACTGGGCACCGGCTCCGGTCGCCGGGCTTGCGAACTGGGTACCGGCTCCGCCCGCCGCGTTCATGAACTGCGTGCCAGCCCCGGCCGCTTGAGGTAATCCGTGAAGCCGATGACGTTCCCCCACGCGTCGGCGATCTCCACGGTCCACCCGGTGGCCACCGAGAACGGCTCCGCGAGGAGCGGAATCCCCGCGGCCGCGAGAGCCTGCCCCTTCGCGCGGGCGTCCGGGACCTCCAGCCAGACGCGGGGCGAGGGCCAGGGTGGCGTACGCGGCACGATGCCGTCCTCCACGCGCAGCAGTACGCCCGGCGTCTCCTTGCCGACCTTCAGGATGGCCAGCCCGATATCGTCGAGCCGGAAGGCGACCGGGAAGCCGGCGCGCTCGTAGAACCCGACGGCCTCGCCGAGGTCGCCGACGGGGAACAGGACGTTGTCGAAGCCGAGCAGCTCCGTCGGCCGGGCGGCGGGCTGGTCAGCGGACAGGCCGACCGGCTGGTTGTCTGACATTCCGTCAGGCTAGGTCGGCGGGCGCCGCACGGGCGCAGGCACGCATGAACCACACCACGACGCGCGCCTTTCTTCGACCGTACGGCCCTCAGCGACAACCCTCCGAGGCGGCCGGACCTGCCCTGGCGACCACCCTCCGAAGCGACTACCGGTTGATGGACTGGATCTCCTGGACGTCGACGTCCTGGGTCCCCTCGAAGGTGCCGTTGGGCAGGTCGTGCACGCCGTCGTTGTCCGAGCCCTCCCAGGTGATCTCCCAGGTGATGGAGGCCTTCATCTGGTACGGGGCGCCGCCGGTGGCCCGCAGGTACTTGATGCCGCACGGCGGGTCTTCCTTGGAGGACCCCTTCGTGTACGGGGTGCCGATGCTGCCGTCGTCGTTGACCAGGCACTCGCCGTCGGAGGGGAAGGTATCGGCGTCAGAGGTCCCCGGGTCCAGGTGCAGGCTCTTGGGCTTGGCGGTGGTCTCGGCCCAGAGGTCGGTGCCGGGCAGCTCGGCCCTGACCTTGACGGGCTCGAACTTGCCCTTGTCCAGCCAGACCCAAGTCGGCAGATTCACGGTCGACTTGCCTTCCGGCTTCATCTCGACCTTGGTGTCGGGGACCTTGATCTGGTCGTACGCGTACGAGGCGAGCACCTTGGGCGTCGGGGCGTTGGCGATCTTCGGGACGGTCCCCGCGTCCTGCCAGAAGAGGTTCTTCTCGCAGTCGTACGCCTCCGGGTCGTCCTCCATGTCCGGATTGACGACGCCTCGCCAGAACTTGCCGTCCTTGCCGATGTTGAAGTCCTTGTACCCCTCGGCACCGTCGGACTGCGTCTTGCCCTTTTCGTAGTGGTCGATCATCAGGTCCCGGCCCCAGCTGAGCGTGGGCGTCACTGGAACCAGGTCCTTGTTGGGCTCCTTCTTGAGCCGCTCCACCGCTTCCTTGACCTGCTCGGGCGTGGCAACGGGCTCGTACCAGCAGGCCGGTGGCTTCCAGTTCGGGTCCACCGGCACGACGGGCTTGGACGACCCGCCCTTGCCGCCGCTGACCTGGGAGACCTGGATGTTGGTGGTCCCGGCACCGGCCATGAGGGTGTTGCCCTCGGCGCCGCCGGAGGGACCCGGGGGGTTCTGGTTGTCCTTGCCTCCGATGGCGTACGCCGTGGAGGAGAGGCCGACGGAGAGGGCCGTGGCGAGAAGGAACGCACAGGCCTTGGTCTCGGCTCGCATCACTTGCACCCGCCCGGAACGGTGTCGAGGGAGACGGTCTGCCACACGCCCTGCGGGGACTTGGTGAGCCTGGCCCGGTACTGCAGGACCGAGTCGGGGCTGTCCGGGGTGTGGGTGACCTTGTCGGTCTTGCGGTTCTTCGTGGACGACTTGCGCTCGTCGACGCAGTAGAAGAGGACGCCCGCGCCGTTGTCGGTGACGTGGACCTTGGGGTTGTAGGCCTTGATCTCGCCGGTCAGGCTGTCATCGGTCGCGACGAAGCTCTTGATCCACTTGCGGGCGGTGGCCAGGGAGCTGCCCGAGTCGTAGAAGGCGACCGCCTTCGAGTTCGGGTCGGCCTCGATGATCGCCGCGTACTTCGCCCGCAGTTCCTCCCGGCCGTCGTCCAGGATGCTCTGCAGCTTCGGGTCGCTGTTGGTCCAGCTCACGAAGTTCGCCTTGAAATCCGACGGAAGTTCGACCTCGGGGCGCTTGATCCCGTCGGGCTTCTTCGCGGGCTCCTTGGAGGCCGACGCCTCACCCCCGCCGTCCGCCCCGGCGATCTTGTCCGAGGAGTCGTCGTCGCCCCCTCCGGAACCACACGCAGTCAACAGCAGGGCCGCGGACGCGGTCAGCGCGGCCGTCATGAGACGGATGGGGCGGTTCACTCTGGACTCCCGGAGGGTGGGGGGAAGACAAGGGAAGCAACGGTATCCGCGGGGCACTTGGGCACGCATCCCGCCAGTGAGTCGAACAGATCACGCCACTCTTCAGGCATGACGGCACTCATGGGTCAATTCCGGACAGTGGCGCCGCCCTGTCTTCTCCCCGCGCCCCCACATACCCCAGATCCCCCGCATCCCCCGCATCTCCTTCGCATCTCGTTCGCCGAGCTGAACTCCTGTCCCGCCAAAGACGCCCCGAACGCCCCCACCAGTTCCGGCCAGTCCGTGCCTGGACGCACTCGGGCCCCGCTCCTCGAATCGAAAGGAGCGGGGCCCGGGCGCACGTACGAGAAGGGAGTCAGAAGCGGCGCGTGATCAAGGCGCGCTTGACCTCCTGGATCGCCTTCGTGACCTCGATGCCACGCGGGCACGCGTCCGTGCAGTTGAACGTCGTGCGGCAACGCCACACGCCGTCCTTGTCGTTGAGGATCTCCAGGCGCTGCTCGCCCGCCTCGTCACGCGAGTCGAAGATGAAGCGGTGGGCGTTCACGATCGCCGCGGGGCCGAAGTACTGGCCGTCGTTCCAGAACACCGGGCACGAGGACGTGCACGCCGCGCAGAGGATGCACTTCGTCGTGTCGTCGAAGCGCTCACGGTCCTCGGCGGACTGCAGGCGCTCGCGCGTGGGCTCGTTGCCCTTCGTCACGAGGAACGGCATCACGTCGCGGTACGCCTGGAAGAACGGGTCCATGTCGACGACCAGGTCCTTCAGGACCGTCAGACCCTTGATCGGCTCGACCGTGATCGGCTTGGCCGGGTTGATGTCCTTGATCAGGGTCTTGCAGGCAAGACGGTTCTTGCCGTTGATCCGCATGGCGTCCGAGCCGCAGATGCCGTGCGCGCAGGAGCGGCGGAACGTCAGCGTGCCGTCCAGCTCCCACTTGATCTTGTGGAGGCCGTCGAGGACGCGCTCCTTGGGGTCGATCTCCAGCTGGAAGTCTTCCCACGTGGCGTCCGCCGAGACCTCGGGGTTGAAGCGGCGGACGCGGAACGTGACCGTGATGAGGTGGGAGGACGTGGAGTCCTTCTCCAGGGCCTCCAGCTTGTCCATCGTCGGGGTAGCCATCAGTACTTACGCTCCATCGGCTGGTAGCGGGTCTGGACGACCGGCTTGTAGTCGAGGCGGATCGACTCGGCGCCGTCGTCGCCGACCTCGCGGTACGCCATGGTGTGGCGCATGAAGTTGACGTCGTCGCGGTTGGGGAAGTCCTCGCGGTAGTGACCGCCGCGGGACTCCTTGCGGGCGAGCGCGGACTGCGCCATGACCTCGGCCAGGTCGAGCAGGTTGCCCAGCTCGATGGCCTCCAGGAGGTCGGTGTTGAACCGCTTGCCCTTGTCCTGGATAGAGACGTTCTTGTAGCGGGCGCGGAGTTCGGCGATCTTCTCCACGGCCGTCTTGATCGTCTGCTCCGTGCGGAACACCATGACGTTGGCGTCCATGGTCTCCTGCAGCTCCTTGCGGAGCTCGGCGACCCGCTCGGTGCCCGTGGCGTCGCGCAGCCGCTCGACCTGGGAGACGACCAGCTCCTCCGGGTTCTCCGGGAGCTCGACGAAGTCGCTCTTCGCCGCGTAGTCGGCAGCGGCGATGCCCGCGCGACGGCCGAAGACGTTGATGTCCAGGAGGGAGTTGGTGCCGAGGCGGTTGGCGCCGTGCACCGACACGCAGGCCACCTCGCCCGCCGCGTACAGACCCGGGACGACGGTGGTGTTGTCCGCGAGGACCTCACCCTCGACGTTCGTCGGGATGCCGCCCATGGCGTAGTGCGCGGTCGGCTGGATCGGGATCGGGTCCGTGTAGGGCTCGATGCCGAGGTAGGTGCGCGCGAACTCGGTGATGTCCGGGAGCTTGGCGTCCAGCTGCTCCGGCGGGAGGTGCGTGAGGTCGAGGTAGACGTGGTCGCCCTCGGGGCCGCAGCCGCGCCCCTCACGGATCTCCGTGTAGATGGAGCGGGACACCACATCGCGTGACGCGAGGTCCTTCATGACGGGGGCGTACTTCTCCATGAAGCGCTCGCCGTCCTTGTTGCGGAGGATGCCGCCCTCACCGCGGGCGCCCTCCGTGAGGAGGATGCCCATGCGCCAGATGCCGGTCGGGTGGAACTGGAAGAACTCCATGTCCTCCAGCGGCAGCCCGCGCCGGTAGCAGGCCGCCTGGCCGTCACCGGTGAGCGTGTGCGCGTTCGAGGTCACCTTGAAGAACTTGCCGGTGCCGCCGGACGCGTAGACCACGGCCTTCGCCTGGAAGATGTGGATCTCGCCGGTCGCCAGCTCGTAGGCGACGACGCCCGCGCTCTTCTTGACCCCGTCGACCTCGACGATGAGCTGGTCGAGGACGTAGAACTCGTTGAAGAACTCCACACCCTCCTTGACGCAGTTCTGGTAAAGGGTCTGGAGGATCATGTGGCCGGTGCGGTCGGCCGCGTAGCAGGACCGGCGCACGGCGGCCTCGCCGTGGTTGCGGGTGTGACCGCCGAAGCGGCGCTGGTCGATGGTGCCGTCCGGGGTGCGGTTGAACGGCAGACCCATCTTCTCGAGGTCCAGGACCGCGTCGATGGCCTCCTTCGCCAGGATCTCGGCGGCGTCCTGGTCGACCAGGTAGTCACCGCCCTTGACCGTGTCGAAGGTGTGCCACTCCCAGTTGTCCTCCTCCACGTTGGCGAGCGCGGCGGCCATGCCGCCCTGCGCGGCGCCCGTGTGGGAACGCGTGGGGTAGAGCTTGGTGAGCACGGCGGTGCGGCTGCGCTTCGTCGCCTCGATGGCGGCGCGCATGCCGGCGCCGCCCGCGCCGACGATGACGGTGTCGTACTTGTGAATCTTCACGGAAGTCGCCTCGGCTTTAGCGGATGTTCGGGTCGAAGGTGAAGATCACCAGCGTGCCCAGAAGGATGGTGAACACCGTGGCGGTGTACAGCAGGCCCTTGAGCCACAGACGCGTGTTCGGGCGCTCCGCGTAGTCGTTGATGACCGTGCGCAGGCCGTTGGCGCCGTGCAGCATCGCGAGCCACAGCATCAGCAGGTCCCAGACCTGCCAGAACGGCGAGGCCCAGCGGCCGGCGACGAACGCGAAGCCGATCTTGGAGACACCGCCGTCGAGCACCAGCTGGATCAGCAGGTGGCCGAGGACGAGGACGACCAGGACGACGCCGGACAGGCGCATGAACAGCCATGCGGCCATCTCGAAGTTGCCGCGGGTCGAGCGCGGGGTCTTGGAGGTGCGCTTGCGCGGCGCCTCGATGACCGGGGCCGGGTTGTCGACGTCGTAGAGCGAGACGCCCTCGACGGGGCCGACGCCGGACGTACCGGACTTCTCAAGCGTGGTGTCGGACATGTCTGGCGTCAGCTCCCGAAGACTTCGCGGACGGCGTGGCCGAGGACGGGGTAGAGCGCCCCGACCATCAGGACGACCCAGATGCCGACGACGGTCCAGAGCATCTGCTTCTGGTAGCGGGGACCCTTCGACCAGAAGTCGACGGCGATGACACGCAGGCCGTTGAGCGCGTGGAAGAGGATGGCGGCGACCAGGCCGTACTCGAGGAGCGCGACGATCGGCGTCTTGTAGGTAGCCACGACATCGTCGTACGCCTCCGGAGAGACGCGGACGAGAGCGGTGTCGAGCACATGCACGAACAGGAAGAAGAAGATGAGGACGCCGGTGACTCGGTGAGCCACCCACGACCACATTCCTTCCCGGCCGCGGTACAGCGTTCCAGCCGGCACGGCAGAACCCTCCGGGAGCGGGGATTGGGGCCGGCCGCCACGCGTAGGCAATGTGACTCCGCGGCGTCGGACGAGCCCGGCCGGGTACGGTCCACCGGCCGCTCGTCATCGTATCGACGAGTTGTCGGTGGACCCGCCCCGGGTCCGCCGGTGTGATCAAACAGGCAATCAAACAGGCACGTACGGGCTATCGGGGCGCGTTTGTGGGCGACTTCCTCGGGCGGCGTGTCCGCCGGCCGGGCCGAGGACCAACCGGGTGAGGCGGCCGCGCGCCAGGCGGCGCAGTTCCTCGGCGGCGACGGCGCGCTCGTCCTCCGGATCGTTGCCCAGGCGGGACCGGATGCCGGAGAGCAGCTGGTCGAGGGCCTCGCCCGGGGCGGCGTCGTCCAGGCAGATCACGAAGGTGTGGCCGAAGCGGCTCTCGTACGCGGCGTGGGCGGCGCGCAGGGCGGTGTGGGCCGCGCTGTAGCCGGCGTTCGGCACGCCCTGGTGGGGGATGACGGCGTCGAGAGGTTCGCAGGCCAGGGCCTCGGAGAGGTCGGCGGGCGCGAGGTCGTACGCCGCCTCGTCGGACGCGGCGAGCAGTGCGTCGAGGTCGGGGTACGGGCGATGGGCGGCGATGCGGCGGGCCCAGTGCCGACTGCCGCAGCAGGTGAGGAGAGCGGCCTCGGCTGCGCCCGGAGAGGCGGAGTTCAGCTGGTGCGGGATGGCTCCAGGCATGGCGTGGCCGGGGTGACGAGGGGAACCGTGCGGGGGCAGCGTGCGCTCCTGGGCAGGGGGCGGCGAGGGACAGGGGCGGTGCGATGTGGGGGTTGTCGCAACGCTAGCGAGGTGTGGAGGGAGGTGTCCGATGGATGAGCGAATTTCACTCAGATGGGAGAGTTTCGCGGTGCGGTGTGGACGGGCGCGCTCCGCGGCGCGGTCGTAGCGTGGCTTCATGGCTCTGGCTCTGGCTCTGATGCGTGACGTAAGGGATGTAGGGGACGCAGGGGATGTAAGAGGCGTAAGAGGCGTAAGAGGCGTAAGGGCTGCGGGAGGCGTCGAGGCCGTACGGGGTACGTGGTGAGGCGCGCGCCCCTCGCGGCCGCGGGGCTCGCCACCGCCGGAGCCGTCACGCTGACCGTGCTCCTCTGGCCCTCCGGCGACGGCGGCACGCCGGGGAACGCGCCGCCGTCCGACGGGAAGTCCGCCGCCTCGCCCTCCCCGGACCCGACCAGGAGCTACCCCCTCTCCAAGGCTCCGGCCACCATCCCCGCCGTGCGTGAGCACACCGCGGCCCGCGGCCCCGGCTGGCGTCCGGACGAGAACGGCGGCCGCGTCGTCGTCCGCGACGACGACCTCGCCGACGAGGGACGCCTGCTCGCCGGGGAGCTGAAGCTCCGGTACGCCGGGGACGAGAGCCCCCGCGAGGGAGACGTCGAACTGGCGCTCAAGCCCGGGGCGGACGGCGGCCCGGAGTCGTACACCCTCACCGTGAAGAACCGCACCGTACGGATCGCCGCGCCCGCCGAGGCCGGTGTCTTCCACGGGACCCGCACCCTCAAGCAGGAGGTGAGCGGGGGCAGGACCGCTCCGGAGGGCGTCGTGCGGGACCGCCCCGCCAAGGCGCAGCGGGGCTTCATGCTCGACATCGCGCGCAAGCACTTCGACGCGAAGTGGATCGAGGACCGCATCCGTGAGCTGGGCGACCTGAAGTTCAACCAGCTCGGTCTGCACTTCTCCGACGACCAGGCCTTCCGCATCGAGTCGGACTCGCACCCCGAGATCGTCTCCTCCGACCACCTCACCAAGGCCGAGGTCCGCCGCATCCTGAAGCTGGCCGAGAGCCGGCACATCACCGTCGTACCGGAGATCGACTCGCCCGGACACCTCGGCGCGGTCATCCGCCAGCACCCCTCGCTGCAGCTCCGCGACGCCCGTGGCATCGCCCAGCGCGGCGCCGTCGACATCTCCAAGCCGGGGGCGGCTCGGATCGTCGACGACCTCCTGGAGGAGTACGCCGAACTGTTCCCCGGCGCGTACTGGCACCTCGGCGCCGACGAATACCGCGCCCTGACGGTCAAGAACCCCGAGGCGTCCTATCCGCAGCTGGCCGCCGCGGCCCGCGAGCGCTACGGCCCCGACGGCCGCGTGCAGGACCTGGCCACGGGCTGGCTGAACGACCGGGCCGACACCGTGCGCCCGTACGAGAAGAAGCTGAAGGCCTGGAACGACGGGTTCTTCCGCGGCGGGACCGAGCAGGCCGCCGACGACCTCGAAGTCGCGTACTGGACGGGAAAGGAGATCGGTGCGCGCGAGCCCGTCGAGTACCTGGAGGCGGGCCGCAAGCTCGTCAACTACAACGACGAGTACCTCTACTACGTCCTCGGGCAGCCCAACACCTTCCGCTATCCGACCGGGCAGCGGATCTACGAGAACTGGACACCGCTGGTGATCCGCGGGACGCGGGCGGTCGACGAGAAGTACGACGACCAGATCCTCGGGGGCACGTTCGCGGTGTGGTGCGACCTCGCGGGGTCGCAGAGCCAGGAGCAGGTGGCGCAGGGCATCCGGATGCCGCTGCGGGCGACGGCGCAGAAGCTCTGGGACCCACGCAAACCCACCCTGGCCTGGAATGACTTCGTGAAACTGGCTGATACGGTCCAATAGCCGCCGCTGGTACGGTCCAATGGCCGTCGATGGCGCCCTGGGGAGGGACGCGGGCGGTTCTCATCCGTACGTGAACCACCCGTGGGGGGTCGCTCGACCATGCAGTACCAGCCGTTTCCGCCGCAGCAGCCCTATGTGCCTGCCGGCCCTCCCGCCTGGCTGCGCTCGCCGGTCGGACTGAGCCGGGCGGTCATGGTGCTGCTCGGGGTCGCCGCCGTCGTCGATCTGTACTCGCTGTGGGCGGGCATCGTCATGCGGGACGTGACGAGCGATCTGATCTCGGGGACCTTCGGGGCGGACGTGGAACAGGAGGCCGAGCGCGCCGACTCGCTGTACGCCGCGTCCGGCTTCCTGCAGGTGGCGGCGCTGATCGCGACCGCCGTCGTCTTCATCGTGTGGTTCCACCGCGTGCGCGTGAACGCCGAGGTGTTCGCGCCGAACGAGCACCAGAAGAAGCGCGGCTGGGCGGTGTGGGGCTGGCTCGTGCCGATCGTGAACCTCTGGTTCCCGCGGCGGATCGCCCTGGACATCTGGAACGCCAGTGACACGCGCACGAATCACGACTCACCCGGGATCCTCAACGCCTGGTGGTCGCTGTGGGTGGCGGACCTCCTCGTCGGGCGGTGGGCCAGCAGGACGTACATGAGGGCGGAGGAGCCCGAGGAGATCAAGTCGGCCGTCGCGAACATGATGATCGCGGACGTCCTCGACATCGTGGCCGCGATCCTCGCCATCGTCTTCGTGCACCGCCTCACGCGCATGCAGGACCTCAAGGCCAGGTCGGGCCCGCCGCAGTTCCAGCCGCCGCAGTTCCAGGCGCCGCAGGGGCCCCACGTCGCCCCGTGATTTCCGCTTTCCGGTGGCGAACTCGCGTACGTCTGTGGTGTATTCGGCCCCGGAAAGCAGTATGGGCACAGCGGGGGGATGAGGCATGGGCTACTGGGGGTACTACCTCGTCGGCAGGAGCGAGCGGCCGCTCGCGGAGTGCGCGGCGGTGGCGGGCGTACGGGACGAGCTGACCCTGCTCGACCGGCGGCCCGACGGCTGGCAGGTGTGGGAGGTGCCGGGCGGCGACGGCGCGCGCGACGTGGGGAACATGAACACGCTCGCCCTGGAGACGGGCGCGCCCGCGCTCTTCGGGTACGTGATGGACAGCGACTGCGTGGTGATCGAGGCGGCGGCGCCCGAGAGCGGGGCATGGACCACCTGCCTGGCGCGGGGCGCGATGGCCGGGTATCTCGGCGACGACGGACTGACCGTGGAGGACTACTTCCTGGAGCCGCGTGACGCCGCGGAGCGGGCGGTCGCCTGGGCCGCGGAGTCGGGCAGGACGGTGCGGACGGCGCCGCTGCTCGATGTGCTCCGAGCGGAGGCCGAGCCCTCTGCGGAGGAGCTCTTCTTCCGCTTCCTGGACCGGCTCGGCGTGGTCCCTCAATGAGGGCGCGGTGACTGCGCAGTGACGTTCCCGGGGCCGTGCACGCAGTAAGGGGCAGTGCAGGGTCCGTGACGGGAGACGTACAGCATGAGCCTGGTGGAGCTGATCGCGCAGGCCGACGAGCGGGGCCTCGCGGCCAGCGGTCTGGCCTGCCTCGACCGGTGCGTGCCGGTGCTCGGCGGCGACGACGACCTGCTGCGTTCGCTGTGGGCGAGGCTTGCGGAGGGCGGCGACTGGGGCGGCCCGCTGGCCGAGGCGAGGGAGAGGCTGGGGTCCGACTCCGGTGCTTCTGGCCTGCCGGGGACGTCCTCCGAGGCCGCGGCGCTCGCGTGGCGGATGCTCGACGCGGTGCCCGTGGCGTACTCGGGCGCCGAGGTGCGGGAGTGGGCGGACGGTTGCTCCGTCGCCGCGCTCCAGGTCCACCGACTCCTGGACACGGCGCCCGACGACGGCGCCCGCTCGGTGACGTCGCGGCGCGAGGGCCGTACGGACGGCATGACTCCCCTGGTGGCGGCCGAACTCCGCCGCCAGATCCGCATCCTGGAACTCCTCGCGAACAAGTCCGCGGGCCACACCGGCAGCCTCCGCCAGGCGTTGGACGTGTCGCTGGAGGGGCGCAGGGTGTTGCGGGCGGTGGTTTCGCGGAGGGGGAGGGGGAAGGGGAGGGGGTGACGGGGGGCGGTCAGTTCTGTTCTGCCGGTCCTGCAGGTCCTGCAGGTCCTGCCGGTCCCTCCGGTTCCTCCGGTCCTGCTGGTTCCTTCGGTCCCGCCGGTAGTTCCGCGGTGCACGTGGCCCGGCCGTAGGAGCCGAACGCGGTGGCGCGCTGCCGGTGTTCGCCGCGGATCGAGAGGGCACAGCTCGCCTCGCCGCCCCGTTCTCCGAGCTGGACACTGACGGCAGGGCTCTTCCCCGTCCACCAGCGGCTGCGCCCCGGCGAGCCGGTCACTGGCGGCCGGGCCCTTTCTCAACGCCCTGCTCGACGGGATGTTCGCCCGGGTGTCCGCGGAAGGGCTCGCCGCCCTCGCCGACTGCTACGGCGAGTATCCGGGTGCGGGTGGTCAACCACTGGTCGGGCCGCGGTCGTTGGGGGACGACTTCCAGCAGGGCGGGGAAGCGCGGAGAATCGCCGAGGGTTTCCTCTTCCGCGCCCTGCGGCAGGACATCGACGCCGCCCATCACGGCGTGCGCGGGCGCATGTCGCGCGTGGGACGGCCCGCTCTGCTGCTCGACCACGCCGACGGCTCCCTGGGCAGACGGCTCCTCAAGCCCGCCCTGGAGGACCGCGAGCGCGGGCACCGCGACCGCCTCGTGATCTTCGCGACCGCCCGACGCGAGGACGGCGTGCTGCCCGAGTGGAGCCGGCCGCCCGGCGGCGTGCCCGATCACGCGCCGCTGTGGCGCGGCGTCCTTCGCGTACGGATGCCCGTCCTCACTCACGACCAGCAGAAGGACGAGCTCAGCAGGCTGAGGAGCGGCCAGGAGCAGTCGGACAACGCCGTACGGCTGCGGGTGCACAGCGGTGTGCATCGGTTGAGCGGCGGGCGTCCGCTGTTCGTGACGCGCCTCGGCGCAGCCACCGCCGCGGCGTCGTTCCCCACGCCCGAGGAGTGCACCGACTGGGCGATCCTGGACGCCCGTGTGCCCGCAGGCGAGGACGACCAGGGGCGCCGGATCGCCGACCGGTCCGTGGCCGACGTACTCGTCGACGAACTCATCGGCGGCGAAAGGCCCGGGGAGCTTCCCGCCGAACACCGCAGCCACTGGCTCGACCTGCTCACCCACCTCTCCGTGGCGCACGACGTGGAGTGCGCCCAGATCCTCGTGCGCGCCGTCCATGAGGGCCGTACCGAGCGGCTGAGCGCCTACCGCATCGCCGAACTCCTGGACGACACCGGCTGGCCCCGCTGCCCCGGCACTTCATCGGCGACCTCGGCCTGCGCTGCCTGCTGACCCGGCGGCTGTACCGGCTGCGCCCCGACGGAGCGACCTGGCACGCGGACCACGCCCTGCTCCAGGGCCACTACCGCGACTCCGGGGACGCCCACCCCGACGCCCTCTTCGTCACCGCCGCCGCGCACCGCATGCACCACCTCCTCGCCTCGGACGGCGCTGACCTCGTCACCCGCTACCTGGCGGGGACCTTCCGCACCCGCCCCGTCGACGAGTGGTGCCGGGAAAGGCCGTGGTGCTCGCCAGCGCGCAGACCGAGGGCACGGCGCCGCCCCTCAAGCGGGTCTCCGACATGTGGCAGCGTCTCGAAGCGGTCAACCGGGTCCGCGGGACGAGCGGCTGGATCTGTCTGACCAACGCGGGCAACGCCTACGACAAGCCGGTGGCCGTGGTCGAACTCGACCCGCGTACGAGGAAGTTGGAGTTCGTCGGCATCGGCCGGCCCGAGGGCCGTCCCCAGCCCGACGACTGCGGGGTGCCCAGCGACACGGAGTGAGCCGGGCCCCGCGCCGCCCCTCCGTCGGAGGGGCGGCGCGGGAGCCGCTTACGGAGTCAGTGCCTGGCCCAGGCGCGCCCCGGCCGGAGTCCCCAGCAACGTACGCCCGTAGTAGACGCCGCTCGACCCCGGGACGCCCGAACTGCCGCTGTCCAGCTGGAGGATCGTGCCGTCGCCCGTGTCCTCGCCCTCGACGCCGATCGCCAGGTCCGCGCGGCCGTCGCCGGACAGGTCGGCGAGCGTCGCCGAGGAGCCGAGGCGGTCGCCGGACTCCGTGGAGCCGGGGACGCCGGGCTCGTCCTGCGAGAAGGCCTTCGCGCCCGTGCCGGTGAGGCCGGACGAGGAGCCCTTCAGGAGGAGCGAGGTGCCCGCGTCCTTGCGGTTGGAGGTGCGGGTGATGTCCTCGCCGGGGGCGCCGGTGAGGACGTCCGCGTAGCCGTCGGCGTTGTAGTCGCCCGCCGCGACCGACCAGCCCATCGCGTCGCCCGCCTCCGCGGCGCCCGGAACACCGGTGGTGGCCTGGTGGACCGTCTTCATGCCGGTCGTCGTGAAGCCCGTCGACGTGCCGGGGACCACCGTCACCTGGCCGCCCGCGTGCGCGCCGGACTCGGCCGTGTACGGCTGGCCGATGACCAGGTCGTCGTAGCCGTTGCCGTTGACGTCGCCCACGGCGACCGAACGGCCGCCCGGGACGGAGAGGACGCCGACCCGGCTCAGGCCCGAGCGGCCGCCCCTGAACCAGGCGACCTTGCCCTTGCCTGCCTGGTCGCGATAGGTCAGCGCCACGTCCGCGTAGCCGTCGCGGTTGAAGTCGCCGGACGCGGCGTCCGCGTACGCGATGGCGGTGTCGCCCGAGGTGAGGCTGCCGCCCGACTCGTGCTCGGGGTCGAGCCGCGCGGCCCACGAGCCGCCCGTGCCCGTCGCCGCCGCGAAGACGTCCGCCTTGCCGTCGGCGTTGAAGTCACCGGACGCGACCGCGGAGCCGAACCGGGCGCCCGGGTAGTGGAAGTCGTCCGAGAGCTGCATGTCCGTGCCTGAGGTGAACTTCGGGCCGTACAGCATGGTGACCGCGCCGCGGTCCTTGTTGCCCGAGGAGTCGTCCTCGCCGGGGGCGCCGATGACGAGGTCGGCGTACCCGTCCGCGTTCAGGTCGCCCCACGCGGTGGCCGCGCCCCAGTCGTCGCCGGCCTCCGAGGCGCCGGGGACGCCCTCGCTCGCCTGGGTCAGTGAAATGCGGGAGCCGCCCACGGGGCCTTCGAGGCCGCCGGGGACGACCGTCACGCGGCCGCGGTTCGACGACGCCTTCGGGGTGCCCGCGATCAGGTCCGTGATGCCGTCGAGGTTGAAGTCACCGGTCGGGATCGCGGAGTTCTTGCCCGCGCTGTTCGCGTAGCGGCGGATCTCGCCGAGCTCGGCGTACAGGTTCTTGCCGGGGCAGACGGTCGCGAAGCCGTCCCGGTGACCGGAGATCGTGTTCAGCGAGGCCTGCTCGCCCTTCTTCCACACGCCGGTGTCGTCGGCCGCGGTCAGCGTGACCTTGCCGGTCGGGTTGCCGCCGTACTGGCCGAGCTTCCAGGCCGCCACGCGCGCCACCGACTCCAGCGCGGCGCGGGTCGGCCTGCCCGCCGGCTTGTTCGTCGCCGGGTCGCCCTCGAAGTCGCCGAGGACGGCGATGCCCGCGGAGTCGCCGTTGAAGCCGTAGGTGTGCGCGCCGCGGACGGGTACGTCGATGCCGCCGCCGCGGCCCTCGAAGATCTGGCCGCACTTGTCGACGAGGAAGTTGTAGCCGAGGTCGTTCCAGCCCTCGGTCTCGATGTGGTACGCCATGAGGCCGCGGACCAGGGCCGGGGACTGGGCGCAGCTGTAGTCGTTCGCGCCGACCGTGTGGTGGACGAAGACCGCCTTGACCTTCTCGATGTACTCCGGCGGGTCCTTCACCGTCGACTCGTCGGCGCCCCAGGCGGCGCGGGTGACGACGGGCGGCTGGGTGACCGTGGACGGCGGGGGCGTCGGCTTGGTCGGGGTGGGGTCGGGGGTCGGCGACGCGGAGTCCGTGGGGGCCGGGGAGGAGGGGGCCTCCGTCGGCTCGGTCGGGGTCGTGGGGCCGGGGTCCCCGGGATCCGTCGGGCCGGTCGAGGGGCCGGTCGAGGGGCCGTTCGTCGGGGCCGGGGCGGAGGCGGTCGGCTCCGGTGGCTGCGTGGCCTCGCCTGCTGCCGCGAAGGCCGCAGGGGCCGCAGGGGCCATCGCGGTGCCGCGCGCGGTGGTGCCCGCCGTGGTGCCCGCCGCGCCGGGGCCGCCGTCGAGGGCGGGGTTCCCGGCCTCCTTGGACGTGACGCCCGGGTCCACGAGGTTGACCTCAAGTCCCTTGGGCAGCGCGGAACTTGCCGTACCGTCGGCCGCGACGACGCGGACCTCCACGCCGTCCGACGGGCCGACCCAGAGCGGATCGGACGCGGCGCGCGAGCCCGCCTCCGCCTTCTCGGACAGGTGCAGCTCCAGGTCGAGGGCGCGCCAGGCGCTCCACGCGCCGGAGCCGATGGCGCGCGTGCGGACCTGCGCCGTGCCGTCCAGCTCCTTGGTGGCGCCGCTCCAGGAGACGCCGAGCATCGAGAACTGCTCGGTCGACGTGCGCGGCAGCCCCCGCTTCGTCGCACCGTCCTCCTTCAGCGTCAGGTCGTGCACGCTCGCCGGCCGCTTGGCGCGCGGGTCGGCGCCGGGGCCGCCCCCGGAGTTCGGGTCGGCCATCGCGTACGTCACCGCCCCCACGCCCCCCAGGACGACGGCGCCGATCGTCAGCCATGCCCTGCGCTTGAGACTCAGCGGTCTGTACGCATGTGCGCTACGTGCCTTTTCACGCGGTTTACGCGGGCTCAATTGCCCCACCCCTCAGCGAATTACAGGTGAACCAAGCGAGTCCGTACGACTGACCGAAGGGGTAAAGGGTTGTAGCCGAGGGGGCGATTTGTCGCGTGATGTATCCCGCACGCATCAGGTGTGACAACGGGACGGTGGGGTGCGCTGGGTCATGTGACAGTTGTGATGTGGCGGAACGGGTGGGGGATCTGATGGGGACGAGCAGACGGTGGGTGCGGGCGGCCGCGCTCCCGCTCGCGGTGGCCGCGCTGGCGGGCGCCCTCACGTCCTGCGGCACGGACCGCACGGTGACCTACTCCGGTGGCACCCTCGAACCGGTCGTGCCCAAGGACGAGCGGCGCGGCAAGGAGCTCGCCGTCGAGGGCATGAGGCTGCTCAAGGACGCGGATTCGGTGCGCATCGGCGTCGACATGGCCACCCCGAAGGGCCGCCAGAAGGTCTCGCTGCACATGGACCGCGACAGCAACTGCAAGGGCACCTTCGACGCGGGCCCCATGCAGCGGGGCGACCTCATCATGATCGCGGGCGGTGCGACGTACGTGCGCTTCAGCGACGCCTCGCTCGACGCGATCCGCGAGCTGGGGGCCCAGCGCGGACCCGAGACCGCGGCGCGGGTCCGGGAGCGGACGGCCATGGCGCGCGGGAAGTATCTGAAGATCCCCACCGGTGCGGGCTCGGGACCCTCGATGCCGATGGGCAGCTGCGACCTCGACAAGTTCACCGCGTCGATGCCGGGGGCCCCGGACTCGGACGAATCCTTCAAGGCCCTTCCCGAGACCCGGCGTTACGGCATGAGCGTCGTCCCGATCGTCGAGAGCGAGGACGAGCAGGGGACGAGTCTGTACGTGGCCGCCGAGGGCAAGCCGTACGTCGTCGGCGCCCGTGTCGAGGAGGACGGCGAGGGAACGATGACGATGCGGATGTCCGCGTACGACGAGCCGGTCGGCGCGGTGGCCCCGGCGCCGGCGCTGACCATCGACATCTCGAAGATCAGCCCTGGGGGCGCGGGCGGGGGCTCGCTCTTCGAGGTCTGAGCCAGGGACGTGCGGCAGGACCCACGGGCCTGCGGCAGGACCCACGGGCCTGCGCCCCCCTGGACACGTAGCCATTCGCGTGCGCACTGTGACATTTCCGCGCCCGGCGGCGCTGGTTGCCGTGGGGGCACGGGCACGGTGAACGGTGCAGCGTCGGCCGGATGGGAACGTGTTGGGCCAGGGTGGGGAACCCCGTCGCGCGCGGGCGCACGACGAGGAGCTGGGCAGGGCCGTCGCCGCGGCCCAGGAGGGCGACGAGGTCGCGTTCGCGGTCGCGTACCGCCTGGTCCAGCCGGGGCTCGTCGGCTATCTGCGTGGCCTCGTCGGCAGCGACGGAGAGGCGGCCGAGGACGTCGCGGCCGAGGCATGGCTGGAGATCGCCAGGGACCTCGGGCGGTTCCGCGGGGACGGGGCGGGCTTCCGCGGCTGGACCGCGACGATCGCCCGCCACCGGGCCCTGGACCACCTGCGCAGACAGAAGGCGCGGCCGCGTCCCGCCGCGCTCGAACAGGACATGCTCGAACTGCCGGGACCGCACAGCACGTCGGCGTCGGCGCTTGAGGCGATCTCCACCGAGCGGGCGCTCGGCCTCATCGCGACCCTGCCGCGCGACCAGGCGGAGGCCGTGCTGCTGCGGGTGGTCGTCGGCCTGGACGGCCCCGCCGCGGCCCGGGTCCTCGGCAAGCGCCCCGGCGCGGTGCGGACGGCCGCGTACCGGGGGCTCAAGAAGCTGGGCGAGCGCCTCGGTCTCGACGGGCGGGACGGTGTGACGGATGACGGTCCCGACACGCTGGGGGAGTCGAGATGAACGCAGACGAGCCCCCGGGATCCAGGGGGACGCAGGGCGGGCCGTCCCTCGACGCGCTGCTCGCCTCGGCGGTGCGGGCCGAGGCGGACGCGGCCGCGCAGGGCGATGCGGTGGCGGCGTTCCGCGCGGCGCGTGACGGGGGAGCGCACCGGGCGCGGACCCGTCGCCGCGACGACTGGCGCCCTCGCGTGCGCCGTCGCGGCCGCTTCTCGCTGCGGGCGGCCGCGGGCGTGCTGCTGGCCGGCGGACTCCTCGGCGGAGCGGCGCTGGCGGCGGTGGGCGCGGTGACGGACCCACCGCCCGCACCTCGCGACCACCCTCGCCCCACCTCGTCGGCTCCGCGCGCTCCGGAGAGCCCGGAGCCTCCGGCGGTGACGGGCGGGGCGAGCGAGGGTGAGGGCAGGGGCAAGGGCAAGGGCGAGCCCAGGGGCGCCGACAAGCCCAGGGCCTCCGGCGAGCCCAAGGCCCCCGGCAAGCGCAAGCACGAGAGACACCCCAAGCCGGACAAGACCAAGAAGGTCAAGGCCGAGCCGGACAAGCCCAAGGCCAGGTCGGGCAAGTCGGACAAGGCCAAGCCGGACGAGGCCAAGAAGCCCAAGAAAGCGCCCCGTTAGGGGCGCGGGGAACTGCGCGCGCAACCCCCATCGACCCCGCGGAGCCCCGGACTCCCGCCCCATCCGCAGGCTTCGGCTCGGGAGGCCCAGTTGGAGCCGCGCCACTCCGCGGCGAGCATGGCGCAGTGGAGGAGGTCTGCCGTTGCCGGACGGCGAGTTCTCTGGCGTTGTCCTCACAGGTGCGCGGCTCGTTTTCCCTCCCCTTGCCAGGGAGCGCACAGGTCGCACGGCCGGGCAGACAGAGGCCCGGACAGAAGCCCGGACAGAGGCCCGGACAGAAGCCCGGAGAGAAGCCCCGCACTCCAGGGCCTGTCGGCCGGAGGACGGGGCGGAACGTGCGCGGCCGGGGCCGCCACCCCCCACAGGAGAGGCCCCGGCCGGCACACGGTACGAACCGCGTGCGGTCCGTACTCCCTTCAGCGCCGCGCGTGCGTTTTCTGTCACACCGCGTTCCGTCACCCGCTAGTTGCACGTTGTACAAACATGGACGTAGGCCCGGACAAGGCCGTAGCGTGCTGCTTCGCGCCGGGGCCGGGCGCAGATCTCCGAGTGGCAGGATTGAGAGAGTGCTGGGGGACGACGCGGAGCTGACCGCCGCGGTGCTTGCGGCACAGGACGGGGACGAGACCGCGTTCCGGACTGTGTACCGCGCCGTGCACCCACGGCTGTTGGGATACGTACGCACGCTGGTCGCCGAGCCGGACGCCGAGGATGTCGCCTCGGAGGCCTGGCTGCAGATAGCGCGCGACCTCGACCGGTTCAGCGGTGACGCGGACCGGTTCCGGGGCTGGGCGGCGCGCATCGCGCGCAATCGCGCCCTCGATCACATACGCATGCGGGGACGCCGCCCCGCGATAGGCGGCGACGAGTCGGAGCTCACCGGGAAACCGGCCGAGGCGGACACCGCGGGCGAGGCGATGGAGTCCCTCGCCACCGGTGAGGCGCTCGCCCTGATAGCCCAACTCCCGCAGGACCAGGCCGAGGCGGTCGTCCTTCGCGTCGTCGTCGGCCTCGACGCGAAGAGCGCGGCGCAGACCCTCGGCAAGCGCCCCGGAGCCGTCCGTACGGCGGCGCACCGGGGCCTGAAGCGGCTCGCCGAGCTGCTCGGCGCGACGGGCGCCGACCCCGCCGAGGCGCTCGGCGCAGTACCCCCTCAGAGAGAGCCGCGCGGCCGCGCGGTGACGTCCGCCGGTGTGACGCATTCGCGTACGCGGACGCAGAAGGACATGTGATGGCCGACGAGCAGTACAAGTGGCTGGACCGCGACGCGGCGGAGCGTTTGCTGCGCGGGGAGCCCCTCGAAGGCGTCGACCCTCACGTACGCGCACAGTCCGACCGGCTCGCCCAGGCGCTCGGCGCGCTGGCCGCGGAGGACGGGACCGAGACCGCTGCGGGCGCCGATCCGGGTGAACTCCCGGGCGAGGCCGCCGCGTTGGCCGCTTTCCGGGCCGCCCGCGCGGAGGGGGCGGGCGCACGGCCCACCGTCAGGTCCGCACCGTACGCCACGTCCGCCCACGAGGCCGCCGCAGGCGAGACCGTACGCCTCGCGCGCGCCGGAGAGCGGCCCCGGCCCAGCCGATGGGGCCGCCCGGTCCGCTTCGGGATCGCCGCGGCGCTCGCCGGCTGCATGATCGGCGGCGTCGCCGTGGCCGCGGGCGCGGGCGTGCTGCCCTCGCCGTTCGGCAGGCACGACGACCCGGGTCCCGCCGCGTCCGCGTCGCCCGTCGCCACCCCGGAGGAGGAGCCGTCGGCCTCCCCCTCGGACCGCGCGCGAGAGCCCTCGGAGGACCTGACCCCGGACGAGACGACGGAGCCCGACGACGAGCCGACCCGGGAGCCCGTGAACAGTTCGCCGCCGGAGGCCGAGGCCGACGGCGACAACTCCGGTGCCACGCAGCAGCCCGGCACCGACAGGACGCCGCGCCCCGACCAGGCCAAGGAGTGGTACCGCAAGGCGGTGACCGCCTGCCGCGCCTACCGCAGCGGTGAGCTGCAGGGCGAGAAGCGGCGCCGCCTGGAGGAGGTCGCCAAGGGCGCCGCCCGCGTGGAGGAGTTCTGCGGCCGGATCCTCGGCGGCTCCGGCTCCGGCTCCGGTTCCGGTCCCGGCGACGGCGGCCAGCAGGGCGGCAACGGCGGCCAGGACGGTGGCGGCGGCCACGACGGCGACGGCGACGGTGACGGCGAGAACGGTTCGGGCGGCGACGACGACGGTGGCCCGGGAGGTGACTCCGGCGGCGGCAGCGGCGGCGGTGACTCCGGCGGTTTCCCCGGCCCGCCCATGTCGTCGCCGAGCGCTTCGCGGCCGGTGCCCACGGCGTCGTACAGCGCGCTGCCGGACCTTCCGTGATCCGTGGCGAAAAGTTTTCGCCGCGGGGTGTGACGTTTTCGGAAGCGGTGACGCAGTAAGAAGTGAGCCGACTGGTCATCGGCCCGCGCACTGAGCCGGGGGTTCCCCCCGTACCTTCGGCTCCGTGCCCTCGGCGTGGGCGGGATACGTTCCCCCGATCCCGCCCACGCCGCTTTTCCCGGCCGGATGGGCCTCTACCCGTAGATGACGACCTTTCGGCCGGATGGGCCCCTACTTGTAGATGACGACCTTGTCGCCCCTGCGCACCTGCGCGAACAGGCTCGCGATCTTCTTCTCGTCCCGGACGTTCACGCAGCCGTGCGAGGCGCCGCCGTAGCCGGTGGCGGCGAAGTCCGACGAGTAGTGCACGGCCTGGCCGCCGCTGAAGAACATCGCGTACGGCATCGCGGTGTCGTAGAGCGTCGAGACGTGGTGCCGGGACTTCCAGTAGACGCTGAAGGTGCCCTCGCGGGTCGGCGTGTACTGCGAGCCGAACCGCACGTCCATCGTCGACACGACCTTGCCGTCGATCATCCACGTCAGGGTGCGGCTGCTCTTGGCGATGCACAGGACCCGGCCGGTCAGACAGCGCTTGTCGGGCTTCGCGGGCGGCATGCCGCCGCCCGAGTACAGGTCGTACCGCGTCGGCTCGCGCGTCATGGCGAGCAGCCGCTGCCAGGTGACGGTGTCCGTCCGGCCGGTGCGGGGCAGGCCGCGCTTGCCCTGAAAGCCCTTGACCGCCTCGGTGGTGGAGGCGCCGTACGTCCCCGAGGGGTGCTCGAAGAACCAGGCGATCTGGCGCAGCCTGGCCTGCAGCTCCCGCACCTGGCCGTCGCGGTCGCCTTCCTCCATGAGCGTCTTCGCGGGAGCGGGCGTGGAAGGCTCCGGTGTCGAGTCCGGGTCCGGGGCCACAGTCGAGTCCGGGTCCGAGTCCGGGCCCGGCTTCGGCGATTGCGTGGCCGAAGCCCCCGGTTTGCCGTCCCCGCCGCCCGGCTTCGCGTCACCCGACCGCCCGCCGTCCGTGTCGACCGCGGCCGCCTTGCACCCCGCGGCCAGCAGCAGCACCGCCACGGCTCCCGCCGATATCGCGCCCTTGCCCATCACGCCCCCCGTGCTCCTGGACACCGACATCGTCCAGGAGCGAGCCCCTGGACAGCACACAGGGAAGTGTTTCCCGGTTTGCCGCGAGTGACGCGTCCCGGGCGCGGGTGCGAGCCGGAGTCATGACACTGGAGTCATGACACACGAGTCGGAGTCAGGACTGCCCATCGAGCCCGTGTACGGCCCGGAGGCGCTGGAGGGCTGGGATCCGGCGGAGCGGCTCGGCGCCCCGGGTGCGTATCCCTTCACGCGCGGCGTCTATCCCTCCATGTACACGGGGCGGCCCTGGACGATGCGCCAGTACGCGGGCTTCGGCACGGCCACGGAGTCCAACGCCCGCTACCGGCAGCTGATCGCGCACGGCACGACGGGCCTGTCGGTCGCCTTCGACCTGCCGACCCAGATGGGCCACGACTCCGACGCCCCGATCGCGCACGGCGAGGTCGGCAAGGTGGGCGTGGCCGTCGACTCGGTCGAGGACATGCGGGTCCTGTTCGACGGCATCCCGCTCGACCAGGTCTCGACGTCGATGACGATCAACGCGCCCGCCGCGCTGCTGCTCCTCATGTACCAGCTGGTGGCGGAGGAGCAGGGGGTCGAGGCGGCGCGGCTGACCGGCACGATCCAGAACGACGTGCTCAAGGAGTACATCGCCCGCGGCACGTACATCTTTCCGCCGCAGCCCTCGCTGCGGCTGATCGCGGACATCTTCCGGTACTGCGGGGCCGAGATCCCCAAGTGGAACACCATCTCGATCTCCGGCTACCACATGGCGGAGGCGGGCGCCTCGCCCGCGCAGGAGATCGCCTTCACGCTCGCCGACGGCATCGAGTACGTCCGTACGGCGGTCGCGGCGGGCATGGACGTGGACGACTTCGCGCCACGTCTGTCCTTCTTCTTCGTGGCGCGTACGACGATCCTGGAGGAGGTCGCCAAGTTCCGTGCGGCCAGGCGGATTTGGGCCCGGGTGATGCGGGAGGAGTTCGGCGCGCTGAACCCGAAGTCCCTGATGCTGCGCTTCCACACGCAGACGGCGGGGGTTCAGCTGACCGCGCAGCAGCCCGAGGTGAACCTGGTCCGGGTCGCGGTCCAGGGCCTGGGGGCCGTCCTCGGCGGCACGCAGTCCCTGCACACCAACTCCTTCGACGAGGCCATCGCGCTGCCCACCGACAAGTCGGCCCGCCTGGCGCTGCGCACCCAGCAGGTCCTCGCGTACGAGACGGACGTGACGGCGACGGTGGACCCCTTCGCGGGGTCGTACGTCGTGGAGAGCATGACGGACGACGTGGAGAGGGCGGCGCTCGAACTCATGCAACGGGTCGAGGACCTGGGCGGCGCGGTGCACGCCATCGAGCAGGGCTTCCAGAAGAACGAGATCGAGCGCAACGCCTACCGCATCGCGCAGGAGACCGACTCCGGTGAGCGCGTCGTGGTCGGCGTCAACCGCTTCTCGATCGACGAGGAGGAGCCGTACGAGCCCCTGCGCGTCGACCCGGCCATCGAGTCCCAGCAGGCGGCCCGCCTCGCGAAGCTCCGCGAGAACCGCGACGGCACGGCGGTGACCGCCGCCCTCACCGCGCTCAAGGAGGCGGCGAAGGGGGAGGCCAACGTCCTGTACCCGATGAAGGAGGCGCTGCGGGCGCGGGCCACGGTGGGCGAGGTCTGCGACGCGCTGCGGGCGGTGTGGGGGGCGTACGTGCCGACGGACGCGTTCTGAGGCGGCACAGCCGTGCCGCCGCTGCGCGTCCGCCCAGCGGACACCCATGTCCTCATCCCGTACGTGCGTGCGAGACTCCGCGCATGCTGGGTGTCACCGATCTTCCGACCTATCTCGCGGGCCTCGTCCTCATCGTGCTGCTGCCGGGCCCCAACTCCCTCTACGTCCTCTCCGTCGCCGCGCGGCGCGGCGTGCGGGCCGGGTACACCGCCGCTGCCGGTGTCTGGTGCGGCGACACCGTCCTGATGACGCTGTCGGCGGCCGGTGTGGCCTCGCTCCTGCAGGCCAACGCCGTGCTCTTCGGAATCGTGAAGTACGCGGGCGCCGGGTATCTGACCTGGCTGGCGATCGGGATGATGCGGGCCGCGTGGGGGATGTGGCGGGCCCGGCACGAGCGGGCCGCGGAGCGGGTGACGGAGGACGCGGAGGCGGGCGCCGGGGAGCGGCCGCTGCGGCGGGCCTTTGTGATCAGCCTGCTCAACCCGAAGGCGATCCTGTTCTTCATCGCCTTCTTCGTGCAGTTCGTCGACCCGGGCTACGCCTATCCCGCGCTGTCCTTCGTCGTGCTCGGCGCGCTGGCCCAGATCGCGAGCTTCCTGTACCTGACGGCCCTGATATTCAGCGGTACGCGGCTCGCGGCCGCCTTCCGCCGCCGCAAGCGGCTCTCGGCCGGGGCCACCTCGGCGGCGGGTGCGCTGTTCCTCGGGTTCGCGGTGAAGCTGTCGCTCAGCAGCGTGTGACGCCACAGGGCGGCTCGTCAGTGGTGCCAGGCCGAGCCGCCCACGTTGTGGATCATCCGCTGGAGGACCTTGAGGGCGTGGACGTACTCCTCGTCGGTGATGCCCTCGTGGATCTCGGCGCGGAGCTGCTTCTGGCGTCCGGCCACGCGGGCCTGCAGCGCGCGGCCCTCGTCGGTGAGGGCGATGCGGCCCGCGGCGTCCTCGGTGATCAGACCGCGGTCGTGCAGGGCGCCGATGTCATGGTGCAGGGAGCCCTCGCCGACCTCCAGGTAGCCCCTCAGAACCGCCACGACCTCCTCGCGGGGCCGGCCCTCCGGCGCCGTCAGGAGCTGGTTGAGGACCCACCACTGGGGCTGGGTGAGGCCGTACTCGGCGAGGGTGGTGCGGATGTGGTGGACGACGGCGGCGCCCGCGGCCGAACTCCAGTAGCCGACGGGCTGGTTGACGAGGTCGGCGTCGCTGTGCGAGTACGTGAAGGTTGTCATGTGCTCGAACGTAGAACCTCAAGCGGACTTCAGGTCAAGCGCATGTCTCGACGCTGACCGACCCGCTCGGCCCCAGCCGCGCTACCGGTGCCCCCGGGCTTTGCCCGGCGTCGTGAGTCCCGTACGGATCAAGGGAGTCAGCCACCCCTCCACGTACCGGTTCAGGAGCCAGGCGAGGGTCAGCATCGCGGTGACCGTCAGGGCGAGCGTCGCGTACGACGGCAGGCCGAGGCCCCGGTGCAGCGCCTCGACCGTCACCCAGCCCAGGTGTTCGTGCACCAGGTAGAAGGGGTACGTCAGGGCGCCTGCCACCGTCAGCCAGCGCCAGTCGACCCGGCGCAGGAAGCCGAGGGCGATCAGGAGCACCGCCACGAAGCCCGCCGTCACGACCGCGATGATCCCCGCCGAGGAGCGGTACGAGAAGAAGTCCGGGTCCGGCGCGTGCCACAGCCGGGCGACCGCGTAGTGCTGGCCGATCAGCCAGCTCACGCCCGCGATGCCCCACGCCGTGACGTCGCGGCGGTCGCGGTGGATGAGATAGATGCCGATGCCGCCGATGAAGAACGGGGCGTACTCCGGCATCAGGACCAGGTCGAGCAGTGGCTCGTCGGCGGCCTCGGCGACGGCGGCCGCGAGCGTCCACACCGCGCAGAACAGCACCACCCGCGCACGGGTCGCGCCCGGCAGGACCACGCACAGCGCGAACAGCGCGTAAAAGCGCAGCTCGGCCCAGAGCGTCCAGCACACGCCCAACACCCGGTCCACGCCCAGCGGTTGCTGCAGCATGGTGAGGTTCACCAGGGCGTCGCTGGGCGAGACCGCCTTGTAGGCGACGACGGGCAGCGCGAAGACCGCGGTGACCAGGACGATCGCCGCCCAGTAGGAGGGCAGCAGGCGCGAGGCGCGGGAGGCGAAGAAGGAGCGCAGGGGCCGCCCCCAGCCGCTCATGCAGATCACGAAGCCGCTGATGACGAAGAAGATCTGGACGCCCAGGCAGCCGTACGCGAACCAGCCGCTGGCCGTGGGGAACTGGTCCCTCGGCGAGCTGCCCCACGCCTGGGCGATCTCGCCGTCACGGCCGCCGTAGTGATACGCGGCGACCATGAGCGCGGCGACCAGGCGGAGGCCGTCGAGGGCGCGGAGCCGGGGCCTCTCGCGGGAGGCCGGTGCGGTGGAGGGGGACGTGGACGTGGTGGTGCCCGCTCCCGGAGAGGGCTTCGGGAGCGTCGTGCCGGGAGAGGTCATCCGAGCGCGGTCCGCTTGAGCGAGCGCTGCACGGAGCGGGCGCGGCGGGCGACCCGGCGCACCGTGGCGTTGCGCGGGATGAAGGCCAGCTGCGAGGGCAGGGCGCCGGGCAGCGCGAGCGCGGTCAGGCGGCGCCGCTTGAAGTAGCGGACCGTGCGCGGGCCGAGGCTGCGGGAGAGATAGCGCTCGGCGTCGGGGCGCAGCCGGGGGTAGATCTGCGGCTGCATCGCGAAGCCGACGGCCTTGAGGAGGTTCGTCAACTCCCCGATGCCCATGGCCGCTTCCTGCCCGGTGACCGCCGTGCGGTCGGTGAGTTCGGGCAGCAGCGCGTCGACGATCGTGACCGGGACGCGGTTGCTGTTCTGGTAGGGCGCGAGGCGCTCCAGGAGCAGGTCCGTGCCGGTGCGTGCCGCGGGCAGGCCGTAGAGCGCGGAGGCGGTGAGCAGGGCCGTGGAGAAGCAGCCGACGACGAGCGCGGGCCGCATCCGCTGGTAGAGCACCTCGGCGAGCACCGGTGTGTCGAGCACCGTCAGCTCGACGCCGATCGCCTCGGCCTCCTTCTCCAGGGCGCGCGACCAGCGGGCGGGGGCCGTGGGGTGGGGCTTGAACACCACGCGGGTGTGGCCGAGTTCGGCGGCGCCGCGCACCATGCGGATGTGCAGCTGCTCCTCCTCCTCGGCGGTGAGGATGTTCAGCGCGGAGAGGTACTGGCCGAGGACGAGGGCGGGCGCCTCGATGTCCGGTACTTCCCCTTGCGGCAACTCGGCTTCTGCCTCGGTGAGTTCGGCGAGCACCTTCACGAACGCGTCGGTCGGCACCACCTCCGCCTCGACGCCGAACTCCGTGAGCAGCAGCGGCGTGAGCCCCGGCACCAGGTCCAGATGGAGCAGGCGCCGCACGCGCGTGCCGACCAGCGGGTCGATCTTGTTGCGGGTGGGGCCGTAGCTCATCAGGCCGTCGGCGTAGACGTCCACGGGGGCGCCGGTGAAGATCTGCGCGAGGGCGAGCGCCGGGTTGACCTGGATCGACTCGACGGCCAGCTCGACGGCGTCGTCACCGAGGTCCCAGAGCAGCCGGACGTAGCGCTCCCACAGCACGACGTCGTCGCCGCGCGGGGCCCAACCGCCCGGGTGGAAAGGGGAGATGGCCTCGTTCCAGGAGCGCACCTCGTCGAACCGGTCGCGCAGCCGCGCGAACCCCGGCATCGCGTCGAGCGCCGTCGTCGTCTCGGGCGTCGCCGCGTTGTTGCTGACCAGGAGGATGCGCCGGTCGGCGGGGCCGAAGCGGTCGGCGTCCAGGGCCGCGGCGAGCGTCGCCGCGCCGTACAGCGTGGACGCCATGAAGATCTGCGTCGTGGCCATTACGCGGCCACCTCCGCCGACACCGGGCGCCGGCGCAGCCTGCGCAGCCGGGTCGCCCGCTGGACGTCCATGGAGTCGAGCGCGTCGTCGAGAACGCCCTGCGGCATCCGCTTCAGCGCGGCCGCACTCATTGACTTCAATTTGCGCGCCACGGATGGCTCGAACCTTTCGATGGATCCCAAATGGTGGGAGATGATCGCGCAGTAAGTGCGCACGGCCTTCGGAAGCAGTTTGTCCGCGTCCCTGTCGTCCGCGGTTTCCCGCACCACCTGGTCGAATGCCTTGATGAAATCGAGCTGGCGTACGTCACCGATCTGGGTGAGGGACGAGGCGACACCGCGCCGGTAGAACGCCCCGAGAAGGCTCACCGCGGCGAAGGATTCCGCCTCGCGGTGCAGCCGCCAGATCCAGGGCCGGTCCTCCGCGGTGCGCAGGCCGTCGGTGAAGTGCAGCAGGCCCGCGTCGGCGAGCCTGCGGTGGTAGATGCCCGCCCAGGCGTACGCGTAGTCCACGGACGTCGACCGGTCGGCGGGCAGTATGACGTCGCGCGGGCTCATCACCTCGCCGCGCCTGCCGTGCGGGACGCGGTGGACCGAGCGGGCGCGCGCGGTGCACTGCACATGGTCGGTGCGTACGAAGTCGCATCCCAACTCCTCGATGGACGCGAGGAGTTGCTCGAAGTACCCGGGGGCGAGCCAGTCGTCGCCGTCCAGGAACGTGAGGTACTCGCCGCGCGCCGCGTCCAGACCCGTGTTGCGGGCGGTCGCGAGGCCGCCGTTCGTCTCGTGTCTGAGGTGGACGGCGCCGGGGAGCTCGCGCGCCGCCCGCTCCAGGATGTCCGGCGTCTCGTCGCGCGAGCAGTCGTCGACGAGAATGAATTCGAAGTCGTCACGCGCGTTCGCGCGCAGACTCCTCAAGGTGTCGGGCGCGTATTGCTGCACGTTGTAGAACGGCACGATGACGGAGAGCTTAACCACGTGGGTGACGTTAGGTGTCGGCCCGTCATTCGTGTCGACCCGCAGTGGGATGTCAGGTGAACGACGTGTGGCGGAATGGTTAACCGGCCCTTCGAGAAGGCCTTTCCCGAGCTGATTCGCCATTCGTCGGCATGCTGTTAACCGTTTGTTGCACCTGAGTTGGGCCGCGAATCGAAATGCCTTCCTAGCGTCTGGGACGTGCAAGGAAGTCATCGAAACCCGCTGCGGGTGGCCGTGCTCGCCGACTCCGATACGCGATGGAAATGGGGCGCTCTCACAGCGAACCGTATCGTATCGGACAATCAGCCCGACGGTCATCGGCTCGGCGGGTACCTGCTCCGCGGCCGGGCCACCCCCACGCCCCGGCAGCTCGAAGAGGTGGGCGTGCGCGCGGACTCCCTGCGCGAGGTCACCGCCGTCGAGTTCCTGCGGGAGATGGAGCGGGACGCCCCCGACGTGCTCGTCCTCGCCCTGGTGGGCGGGGCGGTCCAGGCGGTCCTTCACGGCCTCGCCCGCGTCACGCAGGACGCCCGTCTCACCGAGGGCACCAGGCGCAGGCCCGTCGTCGTCACCGGCTATGTCGGCGTCGTCTACGAGAAGCTCGCCGACGGACTCCTCCTGCGGCACGGCGCGGACGTCGTCCTCGCCAACTCCCGCCAGGACGCCGAGCGTTTCCGCGCGGTGTACGAAGGAGTGGGCGCCGACGCCTCATCGGTGACGGAGGCAGCGCTGCCGTTCCTCGGCGGAGCACCGTACGAGAAGCACGACCCGTACACCGTCGTCTTCGCCGCACAGCCCTCCGTGCCGGAGACCGCCGCGCACCGCACCTACCTGCTGCGCCGCATCGTCGAGCACGCCCGGCTGCACCCCGACCGCGAGGTCCTGCTCAAGCTGCGCAGCAAGCCCGGCGAGCACACCACGCACATCGAGGAGCTGCCCTACCAGAAGCTGGCGCAGCGTATCGACGGCGGACTGCCCGCCAACTGCCGCCTCGTCTATGGGCACATGGGCGAGGTGCTCGACCGCACCGACCTCCTGGTCACCGTCTCCTCGACGGCGGCCCTGGAGTCCCTGCACCGCCGCATCCCCACCGCGGTCCTCACCGACCTCGGGGTGCGCGAGGCGCTCGGCAACCACCACTTCACCGGCTCCGGGTGCCTCGCCTCCTGGGACCAGCTGGACGCGGGCCACCTGCCCGTGCCCGACGAGACGTGGCTGGCACGGCAGGGCGTCGCGGCCGACGGTGCGTACGAGAGGGCCTTCGACGAGGCGCGCGAGAAGGTCACGGGCCTCCTCGCCCAGCCTCAACTCCCGCCCCTGCAGCCCTACTACAGCCTCACCACGGCCCGCGGCTATCTGCCCGGCATCCTCGCCCGCCACCACCTGGGCCCCGACGGCGCACCGCTGCCGGGCGCCCCCGCGGCCGACAAGGACCCCGGCCCCGTACGGCAGATCGTGCGCCGCGCCGCCCGCGGTGCCTACCGCCACGGCGTGCAGCGCGTGGCCCCCGTCATCCGGCGGATGGGCGAGCTGTGAACGCCCCGCGAGCAGTGCACCCCCACCCCTCCCAAGGAGCCCCCATGCCCCAACCCGACCCAGCGGGCCCGCCGGTACGCCGCGTCCTCGCCGTCATCCCCGCCCGCGGCGGCTCCAAGGGCGTGCCCGCCAAGAACCTCGCCCCGGTCGGCGGCGTGCCCCTGGTGGCCCGCGCCATCCGCGAGTGCCTGGCCGCCCGGCTCGTCACGGACGTCGTGGTCTCCACGGACGACCACGTGATCGCCGAGGCCGCTCGCGCCGCCGGCGCCGAAGTGGTCCTGCGCCCCGCCGCCATCGCGGGCGACACCGCGACCAGCGAGGCCGCCGTCCTGCACGCCATGGACGCCCACGAGGCCCTGCACGGCCACGCGGTGGACGTCGTCCTGCTCGTGCAGTGCACCAGCCCCTTCCTCACCCGCGAGGACATCGACGCAGTGGCGTCGGCGGTCGTGGAGAACGGCGCGGACACCGCTGTCACGGTGGCCCCCTTCCACGGCTTCATCTGGCGCGACGCGGCGGACGACGCCACGGACGAGGGCGCGGCCCTGGACGCGCGCCGCACGGACGCCGTGGGCGGCACCACCACGCTCGCCAACTCCACCCGCACCGGCGGCGGTTACGGCGTCAACCACGACAAGTCATTCCGCCCACGCCGCCAGGACCGCCCCCAGGACCTCCTGGAGACCGGCGCCGCCTACGCGATGGACGCGGCGGGATTCCGCACCGAGAAGCACCGCTTCTTCGGCCGCACCGAGCCGGTCCGCACCGACCCGGCCCGCGTCCTGGAGGTCGACGACCCGCACGACCTCGCCCGCGCCCGCGCGCTGGCCCCCCTCTTCGACGCGGATCGCCCAGATGGCGACGCCGCCCTTCCGACCGCCGCCGACATCGACGCGGTCGTCCTCGACTTCGACGGCACCCAGACCGACGACCGGGTGCTGATCGACTCCGAGGGACGGGAGTTCGTCTCCGTGCACCGCGGGGACGGCCTCGGCATCGCGGCCCTCCGAAGGAGCGGCCTGAACATGCTGATCCTGTCCACGGAACAGAACCCGGTCGTCGCCGCGCGCGCGAAGAAGCTCAAGCTTCCGGTCCTGCACGGCATCGACCGGAAAGACCTCGCACTGAAGCAGTGGTGCGAGGAGCAGGGCATCGCTCCCGAGCGCGTGCTCTACGTCGGCAACGACGTCAACGACCTCCCGTGCTTCGCCCTCGTGGGCTGGCCCGTGGCGGTCGCGAGCGCCCACGACGTCGTGCGCGGCGCAGCCCGCGCGGTCACCACCGTCCCCGGCGGTGAAGGCGCGATCCGAGAGATCGCCACCTGGATCCTCGGCCCCTCTCTCGACTCCCTCCACAGTTAAGGAATTTCCTGCCATGAGCACCATCACCTCCATCGGCGCCAACTCCCGTCTCCGCCAGTTCGGTTCGAAGACGGCGGGCCCCGGTCAGCCCGTGTACATCACCGGCGAGATCGGCATCAACCACAACGGCGACCTGGAGAACGCGTTCGCGCTCATCGACGTGGCCGCCGACGCCGGCTGCGACGCGGTGAAGTTCCAGAAGCGCACCCCGGAGATCTGCACCCCGCGCGACCAGTGGGACATCGAGCGCGACACCCCCTGGGGCCGCATGACGTACATCGACTACCGCCACCGCGTGGAGTTCGGCGAGTCCGAGTACCAGGCCATCAGCGAGCACTGCGCCAAGCGCGGCATCGACTGGTTCGCGTCGCCGTGGGACACCGAGGCCGTCGCCTTCCTGGAGAAGTTCGACCTGCCCGCCCACAAGGTCGCCTCCGCCTCGTTGACCGACGACGAGCTGCTCCGCGCCCTGCGCGCCACCGGCCGCACGATCATCCTGTCCACGGGCATGTCGACGCCGAAGCAGATCCGCCACGCGGTCGAGGTGCTCGGCAGCGACAACATCCTTCTCTGCCACGCCACTTCGACGTACCCGGCGAAGGCCGAGGAGCTCAACCTGCGCGTCATCAACACCCTTCAGCAGGAGTACCCGAACGTCCCGATCGGCTACTCCGGCCACGAGACGGGCCTGCAGACCACGCTGGCCGCGGTCGCCCTCGGCGCCACCTTCGTCGAGCGCCACATCACCCTCGACCGCGCCATGTGGGGCTCGGACCAGGCCGCCTCCGTCGAGCCGCAGGGCCTGACCCGCCTGGTCCGCGACATCCGCACCATCGAGGCGTCCCTCGGTGACGGCGTCAAGAAGGTCTACGAGTCGGAGCTCGGCCCGATGAAGAAGCTGCGCCGCGTCGCGGGCGTCGTCGCCGAGAACGAGGCCGCGGGCGCCGAGCCGGTCGCCGTCTGAGCGCGCGGCCCGCTTTAACCGGACACGGATTAACGGGATACGGACATACGACGATGAGCCCCCGAGTCGGCCGAGCCGCCGACGTCACCGGCGCCACCGCCCCCTCCACGCTCGCCTTCGTGGAGAGCCCTGTTCAGCTGCTGAACGTACTGGAGTGGGCGCACGCCGCGGCCGCGACGGGCCCGACCGGGGGCCTCACCGTCGTCGTCCTCTCCCCGAACGACCCCATGACGCGCGGCCAGTTGCGCCGCATGGCGCAGCTCGCGCGCGACGAGGGCGTCGAGGTCCGCTGGGAGGAGGCGCGCGGCGGCGCGACGGCACCCTTCCACACGATCGGCGGCCTCGCGGGCGCGCTGCGCAGGGCCGACCGGATCGTGATCGGCGACCCGTTCTCCCGCTACGTACAACTCCTCCTGACGATCACCCGGGCCCGCTCCCTGGTGGTCGTCGACGACGGCACGGCGACCATGGAGTTCATCTCCCAGCTCGCCCGCGGCGAACGCCTCCAGCGCTGGCACCGCAAGGGCGGCCGCCCCGGCCCCCGGGACCTGGTCTTCGCCCCGGTCTCGGCCTCGGCACGGCGCCGCCTCACGCCCGGCGGCGCGCGCACGGTGGAGGTCTTCTCCGCCATGCCGATCGACAGCGCGCCCGAGGGCGTGACGATCACGGTCAACGCCTTCGCCTGGACCAGGGAGCGCTTCGGTCCGCCCCGGCTCACCCGGGGCGCGGACCTGGTCGGCACGTCCCTGGTGGAGACGGGCGTCGTCGACCCGGACCGCTATGTCGACGCGGTCCGGGCCCTGTCCGTGACGCACGGCGCCACCCGCTACTTCGCCCACCGCCGCGAGAGCGCCGAGAAGCTGCACCGCCTCGCGGTCGAGACGGGCCTGCAGGTGGTCCGCCCCGACCTGCCGCTCGAACTCATCGCCCGCCGCGGCCCCATCGGCCGCACCATCCTCAGCTTCCCCTCGACGGTCGTGCACACGCTGCCCCTCGCCCTCGCGGGCACGGAGGTCAAGGTGGCGGTCTGCGACATCGACCCGAGCTGGCTCACCGAGAACGCCTCACCGCGGGCTCAGGGCTTCCTGTCCGGGGTGACGGGCACGGCGCGGGACGTGCACCGGCTGACGTCGGTCGTCACGGCTGCGGCAGGTAGTCGTCGAACCGCGGGGTCCCCGGCTCCGGGCTGAGCCGGGTGGCGCGGGTGACCTGGTCCACCGCCTGGTACCGGCCGGCAAGGAAGAGCAGGTCGAGGAGTTCCTGCCGGTCGAACTCGGCGCTCAGGCGCGCCCACGGAGCGTCGTCGGTGTCGCCCCCGTCGCCGTGCGTCGCGTCCGTCAGCTCGATGAGCAGACGGTCGCGTTCGGCGGTCCAGCACGGGTCGGTGCTCTCGCCGTGGGTGAGCGAGGTGATCTGCTCCTCGGTCAGCTCGGCCTTCGGCGCGAGGAAGGCGACGTGCACGGCCCATTCGTACTCGGCGCGGCAGAGCGCGCAGACGCGGTCGATGACGATCTCCCGCTCGCGCGTGCCGCCCGTCCGTTCGTCGCCCAGCTGGTAGGAGCCCCAGGCGTTCATCGCGTCGAACATCGGTACGTTGTGCGCGAACATCCGGAAGAGGGCGAGAGGCCTCTTCCCCTCCGGCGTCATGCGCGCCAGGACTTCGGCGGCGTCCGGCGGGCAGGGCGGTTCGAGGGGCGGTATGCGGTCGGTGTCGGCCATCGGGTCGGGTTCTCCTCGGGGCGCATCGGGAGGCCGTCGGCTGCGGGCCGTCGAACGCGAGCCGTCGGCTGCGGGCCGAACGTGAGCCGTCGAACGTGAGCCGTCAACTGCGCGCCGTCAGCTGTGGCCCGCGGCTACGAGCCGTCAGCTGTGGTCCGCGAAGCGCGCCACGTACCTGCGCTGCCACGGGGTCTCCACCGCATGCCGGTCGTAGTGCGTACGTACGTAGGAGACGGCCTCCGCGGCGGGCACGCCGTCGAGCACGGCGATGCACGCCAGCGCCGTCCCGGTCCGTCCGCGCCCGCCGCCGCAGGCGACCTCCACACGCTCCCCGGCCGACCGCTCCCACGCCTCGCGCAGCAGCGTCCGCGCCCGCTCCCGATCGCTCGGCAGCCGGAAGTCGGGCCAGCGCAACCACCGCCATTCCCAGGGGACTTCGGGAGGCT
This sequence comes from Streptomyces sp. NPDC041068, assembly GCF_040647455.1. Taxonomy (NCBI): domain Bacteria; kingdom Bacillati; phylum Actinomycetota; class Actinomycetes; order Kitasatosporales; family Streptomycetaceae; genus Streptomyces; species Streptomyces sp. NPDC041068. The sequence goes on along the minus strand of NZ_JBEZCG010000007.1, from coordinate 166,570 downwards.
GCTTGCCGAGCAGATAGAAGCCGAGGTGGGGCACGTCCCCCTCGGGCAGCGGACGGCGCAGCCCACGCCCGCGGACGAGCCGCCCCGAGGGCAGTCGAAGAACGCCCGGGGCCGTGGGCTGCCAGGTCGCTGTCGTCGTGCCGTGGTCCTCGGTCATGGCCGGTGGCTGCTCCCCGGGGCGTGGCGTCGGTGGACGCCTCATTGTCACGCCGGGGCGGACGCGGCGGCGTACAAGATTTTCCCGCAGTTAGGCTCTCCGCGTGGCGATCACTTACACATGGCGAGGCGATTTCAAGGACCCCGAGGTCAACGTCCTGCACGCCGAGGGCTTCGACCACCCCCTGATGGACATCGAGTGGCGGACACAGGTGGAGCGGCACAGCCTCGGCTGGGTCTGCGCGCGCAACGGCGACGGGAAGGCGAACGGGGCCGGGGCGCTGGTCGGGTTCGTGAACGTCGCCTGGGACGGCGGCGTGCACGCCTTCGTACTGGACACCGTCGTGGCGGGACAGTGGCGGGGCCGGGGCATCGGCGCCGCCCTCGTCGCACGCGCCGCGGAGGGCGCGCGCGAGGCCCGGTGCGAATGGCTGCACGTCGACTTCGACGACGACCTGAGCGACTTCTACTTCGAGGCATGCGGCTTCAGGACGACGGCTGCGGGGCTGATCGCACTGTGAGGCCGACCGCGGGCCTCACCGCGCCCTGACGCCGGCCGCGGGCCTCACCGCACTCCGACGCCGTTCGGGTTCACGGTTCCAGGGGACGGACCACCACCGTCAGCCCCTCCGCGCTGCTCAGTCGTGCGCCGGGGCCGACCAGTTCCGTCGTACCCCCGCCGTGCTCGCGTGCCCGGGTGACGACCCCGGCCAGGTCCTCGACGCCCACCGTCAGTTCCCACTGCGGGGCCCCGTCGGCGGCGTCCGCGGGGAGGAAGTCGGCGTGGGCGAGTGGCGCGCCAGCCACCTCCGTATAGAACTGCCGTGCCATGTCCGGCTGTTCGCAGGAGAGGGTCATGCGGTACGGGGCTCCAGGCGTGCCCGGCGGGACGTCCCACCCGGCGTCCTCCGTCCGCTGCCACAGGGCGAACGCGGCGCCCACCGGGTCGATCAGCGCGGCGATGCGGCCCTGGTCGCCGGCGTCGAAGGGCGGGACGACGAGCTGCGCCCCGCGCTCCGTGGCGGCGGCCACGCGGCGGTCGGCGTCGTCGACCGCCAGGTAGTAGGCGATGTGGGCGGGCGTCCCCGGCGGATGGACGGGGTTCGCGAGGTCGCTCACGCCGCCGATCCACCGCCCGCCGACCGCTATCTTCGTGGCCTTGCGCCAGTCGTCCTCGTCCACCGCGAAGTCCCAGCCCATCACCGCCGAGAAGAAGGCGGCGGTGCCGGGCAGATCATGGGTCTTGAGGTCCATCCAGCAGAACCCGTACGCGGCCATCGTGGCATGCTCCCTCTCGTCACAGCGCTGCGTGGGGTGAGAACGTGCCGGAGTGGATACCCGTACGGTTGCCCGGCCGCCCCTGCCGACGGCGGTGACCTTCGCCTCTTACAGGTGTCGGACGGCATCCGCATCCCCCGTGATGGCATAAAAGTTTACCCATCGCGACCAAGGGTCATGCGCCACGCGGCCACAATTTCTTCCCCTATCGGGCTGAACTTTTGTTGATCGTGGGCCAGTTGGCCCGTACGTCGCCCTACCCTTCAGAGGGTGAACCAACTGATGTCCCGTGCGTCCGAAGAGGTGTCCGACGACGTGCCCGGAACGGAGTCCGCTCCCGCGGAAACGCTTCCCGGCGCGCTGCCCGAAGCGCTGCGTGCCGAACTCGTCGCCTTCCGGCGCGACTTGCACATGCACCCCGAGCTCGGCAACCAGGAGTTCCGTACGACCGCGGCCCTCAAGGCCCGGCTCGAGGAGGCGGGCCTGGCGCCCCGTGTGCTCGCCATTGGTACGGGGCTCGTCTGTGACATCGGGAACGGGGTCTCCCCTGCTCGAGCGGGGTCGACAGCGCGGGGGAGGGACGGCGTACGGCCCATGCTCGCCCTGCGCGCCGACATCGACGCGCTGCCCATCCCGGACACCAAGGTCGGCGTGCCGTACCGCTCCACCGTGCCCGACCGCGCCCACGCCTGCGGGCACGACGTGCACACCACCGTCGTCCTGGGCGCCGGACTCGTCCTCGCCGAGCTGGCGAAGCAGGGCCGGCTGCCCTTTCCGGTGCGGCTCGTCTTCCAGCCCGCGGAGGAGGTCCTGCCGGGCGGCGCGGCCGACGCCATCAAGGAAGGCGTCCTCGACGGCGTAGGGAAGATCATCGCCGTGCACTGCGACCCCCGCGTCGACGCCGGCCGCATCGGCCTGCGGCACGGCCCCATCACCTCCGCCTGCGACCGCCTGGAGGTCTCGCTCGACGGGCCCGGCGGGCACACCGCGCGGCCGCACCTCACCACCGACCTCGTCACCGCCGTGTCCAGGGTCGCCACCGAAGTCCCCGCCCTGGTCGGCCGCCGGGCCGACGCCCGCTCGGGCCTCTCGGTGACCTGGGGCCGCATCGAGGCGGGCCACGCCTGCAACGTCATCCCGCAGCACGCCGAACTCTCCGGCACCGTCCGCTGCCTCGACCTCAAGGCCTGGCGGGAGGCGCCCGACCTGGTGCACGGCGCGGTCCAGGAGGTCGCCGACCTCTACCGCGCCAAGTCCGAGATCAACTACGTGCGCGGGGTGCCCCCCGTCGTCAACGACCCCGCGGTCACCGACCTGCTGCGGGACGCCATGACCGAGCGGCGCGGCCCGCTCTCCGTCGAGGACACCGAACAGAGCCTCGGCGGCGAGGACTTCTCCTGGTACCTGGAGCACGTGCCCGGAGCCATGGCCCGGCTCGGCGTGCGCAGGCCGGGGGAGCGCGCCGTCCGCGACCTTCACCAGGGAGACTTCGACGCGGACGAGTCCGCCATCACCGTAGGCGTCGAACTCTTCACCGCCGCCGCCCTGTTGGACGCGGGACTCTAGCGGCGAGACAGGGCGAAAGAGCCGGTTGTGCCCGCCCCGTTCACGCGGACGCAATCGGCTCCTGCCAGGAAAAGCACGAAGAGGTAACGGCACCTGGAGAAACCGTTCCCCTCCCTTTCTACGCGCGTTAATGTGCGCCGAAATCAGCGCCGTACGCGGCGCGTTGGGGATCAAGGGGTGCTTCCTGTGCGTCGTCTCTCTCGGAAATCTCGACCATCTCGTACGCGGAAAACTCGTGCCACGCGCGCCACTCACGCCACCCGTATCGCCGCGGCCCTCGCAGTCCTCGCCCTCGCCGCGGCCGGCTGCGGCAAGACCAGCAACGAGGCGTCGCAGGACGACGACAAGGACACGGGCTCCGCGGGCTCGTCGTACAAGGACAAGGGCATCGGCCTGGCCTACGACATCGGCGGCAAGGGCGACCAGTCCTTCAACGACGCGGCGTACGCGGGTTTCTCGAAGGCGCGCAAGGACTTCGAGATCGGCGGCGTGGACATGGAGCCGGGCGACGGCGAGTCCGGCGCCGACAAGAACCAGCGCATCGAGCAGCTCGCCAAGCAGGGCTACAACCCCGTCGTCGGGGTCGGCTTCGTCTACGCCCCGGCGGTGGAGGCCGCGGCGAAGAAGTACCCCGACACCACCTTCGGGATCATCGACGACAACACCGTGAAGGCGGACAACGTCGCGGACCTGGTCTTCCACGAAGAGGAAGGCTCCTATCTCGCGGGCGTCGCAGCCGCCAAGGCGAGCAAGACCGAACACATCGGATTTGTGGGGGGCGTGGACATTCCGCTCATCCATAAATTCGAGGCGGGATTCGTGCAGGGCGCGAAGTCCGTCAACCCGAAGATCAAAATCGAGAAGCGTTATTTGACCGAGAAGCCCGAGGAGGGCGGATTCTCCAGCCCGGACCGGGGGCAGAACGCCACGAGCGGGCAGATCGAGGCGGGCGCCGACGTCATCTACCACGCCGCGGGGCTCTCGGGCCAGGGCGTCATCCAGGAGGCGGGCTCGAAGAAGGTCTGGGCGATCGGCGTCGACTCCGACCAGTACCAGCAGAAGGCCCTCGCCAAGTACAAGGACTACATCCTCGGCTCGGCCCTCAAGGACGTCGGCGGCGCGGTGTACGACCTGACGAAGTCGGTCGTCGAGGGCGACCCGATGACGGGCGAGCAGCGCTACGACCTCAAGTCGGGCCGCGTCGGCTTCGCCGATTCCAACCCGAGGTACACCGCGATGAAGGACGTCGTCGCCGCCGTGGACAAGGCCGAGGAGGACATCGTCAGCGGCAAGGTGAAGGTGAGGACGACTCCCTAGGAAACCTCTGGAGAGACCCGCAGGGAAATCCCCACAATTCGGTGCCGGTCCGACCCGTCCCGAGTTGTACGTACCACCCCCGCTCGGGTTGTACGTATTACGTGGATCAAGGTTGTACGTAGCACTCCTTCTGCCACCTGGGCGCCCTCTGTTGAAGGGGGCGCCTTTGGCGTGTTCTCACCCCTGACATCCGCCGTACGCCTCGTGGCCACAGCTCGATAACGGACCGGACAGAAGGGTTCTTATGTCAGGTCTACGCGCGTTACGCTGCGGCGAAATCGGCGCCGGGTGAGGCGCCCGTACGTGCTTGTACTTGCTTGTGCTTGCTTGACTCAAGGAGTTCGTCTCTATGCGCCGGGTGTCTCGAATAGCTGTCGCGGGCGCCGCGACCGCCGCGCTTGCCGTAACCGTCTCCGCCTGTGGTGGCACGTCCAGCGACGCCGCCGCGAGCAAGGACGACAAGAACAAGGGCGTCGCCATCGCCTACGACGTCGGCGGCGCCGGCGACCAGTCCTTCAACGACGCCGCGACCGTCGGCATGAAGAAGGCCGCCAAGGAGTTCAAGACCGGCGAGAAGGCCGTCGAGCCCGTCGACGGCGAGTCGGACGCCGACAAGACCCAGCGCCTGACGCAGCTCGCCAAGCAGGGCTACAACCCGGTCATCGGCGTCGGCTACGCCTACGCGCCCGCCATCAAGGAGGTCGCGGAGAAGTACCCGAAGACCACCTTCGGCATCGTCGACGACGAGACCGTCAAGGCCGACAACGTCTCCGACCTGGTCTTCAGCGAGCAGGAGGCGTCCTACCTCGCGGGCGTCGCCGCTGCCAAGGCCTCCAAGTCGAAGACCGTCGGCTTCGTCGGCGGCGTGGACGTGCCCCTCATCCACAAGTTCGAGGCGGGCTTCGCGCAGGGCGTCAAGGACACCGACCCCAAGGTCAAGGTCGTCAAGCAGTACCTGACCGAGAAGGCCGAGGACGGCGGCTTCTCCAGCCCCGACAAGGGCAAGACCGCCGCGCAGGGCCAGATCGAGAAGGGCGCCGACGTGGTCTACCACGCCGCGGGCCTCTCCGGTCAGGGCGTCATCGAGGCCGCCGCAGCCAAGAAGGTCTGGGCGATCGGCGTCGACTCCGACCAGTACAAGCAGGACGCCCTCGCCAAGTACAAGAAGTACATCCTGACTTCGGCGACCAAGGACGTCGCGGGCTCCGTCTACAACCTCGCGAAGGCCGTCGAGAAGGGCAACGCCAAGGGCGGTGTCGTCCGCGCCGACCTCAAGTCCGGCGGCGTCGCGCTCGCCGAGTCGAACCCCGAGTTCATGAAGATGAAGGACGTCCAGGCCGCGCTGGAGAAGGCCGAGGCCGGCATCAAGGACGGCAAGATCAAGGTCAAGACCACGCCGTAACGGCGTCGGCAGACCGATCCGACTGCCGTGACGGCAGCGTGATTCTCGTGCGACGGGGTGTGGGGGACGATGGTTCACCCGCGCCCCGTTCGCGCGGACCACACCCCAACGTCCCGCGAGAGCCGGGAAGTTCGGATCCACCAGGGGCTTTCCGGCTCACGGAACGTCCCCCCGGGGAGTGTCCCGTCCAGGAACCTCCCCTCATAGCAGGGGCACTGCGCGCGTAGGCGGCCCCTTTCCCTCCGGCCCTTCAGGCCTTCCGGCCCCCGAGGAGAGTGCGCCATCGACGCGTCCACCAGCCCTCCGCCCACCGCCAAGGCGTCAACCGCCCGCGGTGGCACCGCCGTTGAGCTCAGCGGCATCACCAAGCGCTTCCCGGGCGTCGTGGCCAACCACGACATCCACCTCGCCGTCCACAAGGGCACCGTGCACGCCCTGGTCGGCGAGAACGGCGCAGGCAAGTCGACCCTGATGAAGATCCTCTACGGCATGCAGAAGCCGGACGAGGGCACCATCACCGTCGACGGCGAACAGGTCGCCTTCTCCAGCCCCGCGGACGCCATCGCCCGCGGCATCGGCATGGTGCACCAGCACTTCATGCTCGCCGACCAACTGACCGTCCTGGAGAACATCGTCCTCGGCAGCGAGAAGCTGCACGGCATCGGCGGCGCGGCCCGCCGCAAGATCGTGGAGATCTCCGACCGCTACGGCCTCGGCGTGCGCCCCGACGCGTACGTGGAGGACCTCGGCGTCGCCGACCGGCAGCGCGTGGAGATCCTCAAGGTCCTCTACCGCGGCGCCACCACGCTGATCCTCGACGAGCCCACGGCCGTGCTCGTGCCGCAGGAGGTCGACGCGCTCTTCGACAACCTCCGCGAGCTCAAGTCCGAGGGCCTGTCCGTCATCTTCATCTCGCACAAGCTCGGCGAGGTCCTCTCCGTCGCCGACGACATCACCGTCATCCGGCGCGGCACGACCGTCGGCACGGCGATCCCGTCCGAGACGACGCCGCGCCAGCTCGCCGAGCTGATGGTGGGCAGCGAGCTGCCCACTCCCGAGACGGCGGAGTCGACGGTCACCGAGCGCGCGATGATCCAGGTCGAGGGCCTCAAGCTGCTCGCCGAGGGCGAGTCGGGCCGCGCGCTGCTCGACGACATCTCCTTCACGATCCACGAGGGCGAGGTCCTCGGCATCGCGGGTGTCGAGGGCAACGGCCAGACCGAGCTGATCGACGCGCTCATCGGCCTCAAGCACGCCGACTCCGGTGTGATCCGCATGGCCGGCGAGGACATCACCGGACACCCCACGCGCAAGCGGCGCGAGGACGGCATCGGCTACATCCCCGAGGACCGCCACCGCCACGGCCTCCTCCTGGAGTCCCCGCTGTGGGAGAACCGCATCCTCGGCCACGTCACCGAGAAGCCCAACGCGAAGGGCTTCTGGCTCAACCTCAAGGGCGCCCAGGCCGACACCCGCCGCATCGTCGAGGAGTACGACGTCCGTACCCCCGGCATCGACGTGACGGCCGCCTCGCTGTCCGGCGGCAACCAGCAGAAGCTGATCGTCGGCCGCGAGATGAGCCACAAGCCGCGCTTCCTGATCGCCGCCCACCCCACCCGCGGTGTGGACGTCGGTGCGCAGGCGCAGATCTGGGACCAGATCCGCGAGGCCCGCCGCGAAGGCCTGGCCGTGCTGCTGATCTCCGCGGACCTGGACGAGCTGATCGGCCTCTCCGACACCCTCCGCGTCATCTACCGCGGACGGCTCGTCGCGGACGCCGACCCGGCCACGATCACGCCCGAGGAGCTCGGTTCGGCGATGACGGGCGCGGCCTCCGGCCACCTCGAGCACGTAGAAGAAGGCCCGGAGACTCCGGAGGACGAGGCCCGATGAAGAAGTTCGACAAGGAGCGTCTGCTCCTCGCGGTGGCCGGACCGGTCATCGCGCTGATCGCGGCCGTGGCGCTGACCTCGGTCGTGCTCCTCGCCTCGGGCAAGAGCCCGATCGAGCCGTACACCCTGATGCTGGAGCAGGCCACCTTCTCCGACGTCCAGGTCCTGATCATCAACCAGGCCGGGATGTACTACCTGGCGGCCCTCGCGGTGGCCATCGGCTTCCGCATGAACCTGTTCAACATCGGTGTGGACGGCCAGTACCGGCTCGCCGCGATGGTCACCGCCGTCGTCGGCGCGCACGTCGCGCTGCCGTCCTTCCTGCAGATCCCGATGCTCATGCTGGTCGCCATGCTCACCGGCGCCTTCTGGGCCGGCATCGCGGGCATCCTGAAGACCACGCGCGGCGTCAGCGAGGTGGTCGCCACGATCATGCTCAACGCCATCGCGACGAGCGTGATCGCCTACCTCACCCTCACCGAGAACTTCGGCGTCCCGGTCGGCAACAACCAGACGACCGGCGTGATGGAGAAGTCCGGCTGGTTCCCCGGCATCAAGGTGGCGGGCGGCGAGATCTACGGCTTCGTGGTCATCGCGGTCCTCGCGGGTGTCCTGTACTGGCTGGTGCTCAATCGCACCCGGTTCGGCTTCGACCTGCGCGCCACCGGCGCCTCCGAGTCGGCCGCCGCGGCCAGCGGCGTCAACGCCAAGCGCATGGTGCTCAGCGCGATGCTGATCTCCGGCGCGGTCTCGGGCCTCGCGGGCCTGCCGATCCTGCTCGGCGACACCCACACCTACAGCCTCTCCTTCCCCGCGGGCCTCGGCTTCACCGCCATCGGCATCGCCCTGCTCGGCCGCAACAACCCGGTCGGCATCGCCTTCGCCGCACTGCTCTGGGCCTTCCTCGACAAGGCGTCGCCCGCCCTCGACTACGCCCAGCCGGAGCCGTACGACAAGGAGATCGCGGTGATCATGCAGGGCCTCATCGTGATCGCGGTCGTCGTCTCCTACGAGGCCGTGCGCCGCTGGGGCCTGAGCCGTCAGCAGCAGCGCGTCGGCGAGGAACTGGCCGCCGCCGCACGGGCCAAGGCCCCCAGCGCCGGCAACGGCAACAACGGCAACAACGACTCCGTGAAGGAGGTGGCTGCCCGATGAGCACGGCAACCGTCGCCAAGCCCTCGGCCAAGCAGCCCGCGCCGGGCCGCCGCCGCGTCTCGCTCCCCGTCCTGCTGCTGATCATCGCGGGCGTCCTGGTCCTGACCTCCGTGGTCCGCATGATCACCGGCGCCGACGGCATCACCTCCACCGGTCAGATGTCGACGGCCCTCCAACTCGCCGTGCCGATCGGCCTCGCGGGCCTCGGCGGCCTGTGGGCCGAGCGCGCGGGCGTGGTCAACATCGGCCTCGAAGGCATGCTGATCCTCGGCACCTGGTTCGGTGCCTGGGCCGGCTTCCAGTGGGGCCCGTGGGTGGGCGTCCTCTTCGGTGTCCTGGGCGGTGCGCTCGGCGGTCTGCTGCACGCGATCGTGACGGTCACCTTCAACGTCAACCACATCGTCTCCGGTGTGGCCCTCAACATCCTGGCCCTGGGTGCCACGCGCTACCTCTCCACCTTCGCCTTCGAGGGCGAGGAGGGCGGTACGTCCAAGCAGTCGCCGCCCGTCGAATCGCTCGGCACCTTCTCCGTGCCGGGGCTCTCCGACTGGCTCTCCGACCTCAACGGCAAGCACTGGTTCCTGGTCTCGGACCTGGCGGGCCTGCTCGGCGGTCTGATCACCAACCTCTCCCCGCTCACCGTGGTCGCCGTCGCGATGATCCCGCTGAGCTGGTGGATCCTGTGGCGCACCTCCTTCGGTCTGCGCCTGCGGTCCTGCGGCGAGAACCCGATCGCCGCCGAGTCGCTCGGCGTCAACGTCTACAAGTACAAGTACCTGGCCGTGGTCGTCTCCGGCGGCCTCGCGGGTCTCGGCGGCGCCTTCCTCTCGCTGGTCGCCTCCAACATCTACCTGGAGGGCCAGACCGGCGGCCGCGGCTACATCGGCCTCGCCGCGATGATCTTCGGCAACTGGATGCCGGGCGGACTCGCGCTGGGCGCGGGCCTGTTCGGTTACACCGACAGCCTGAAGCTCCGGGGTGGCGGCACGAACGTGCACGCACTCCTGCTGCTCCTGGCGATCCTGCTGGTCATCGGCGCGATTTACCTGGCCTGGCGCAAGCGGTACGTCCCCGCGGTGATCACCGCGGCCGTCTCCGCGCTGATGTTCCTGTGGTACGGCTTGACCGACGAGGTGCCCAACCAGGTCGTCACCGCGACTCCGTACGTGGTGACCCTGCTGGTCCTCTCGCTCTCCGCCCAGCGGCTGCGGATGCCGAAGGCGGACGGAATGCCGTACCGAAAGGGACAGGGCAAGTGACGACTGCTGCCGCGGACACCGACTGGGACACCCTCAGGGAGGCCGCGCGCGAGGCCATGTCCCGCGCGTACGCGCCCTATTCGGGCTTTCCGGTCGGCGCCGCGGCACTGGTCGACGACGGCAGGACCGTCTCCGGCTGCAACGTGGAGAACGCCTCCTACGGCCTCGGCCTGTGCGCCGAGTGCGGTCTGATCTCGCAGCTCCAGCTGACGGGCGGCGGCCGCCTCACGCACTTCACCTGCGTGGACGGCAAGGGGGACATTCTGATGCCGTGCGGCCGCTGCCGCCAGCTGCTCTACGAGTTCGGCGGCGCGGAACTCCTCCTGGAGACGCCGTCGGGCATCCGGACCCTGGGCGACATGCTCCCCGACGCGTTCGGCCCGCAGCACCTCAACTGAAGCCGGGCCCCCGTCCGTTGACGGGGGCCTTCTCCACACCTCCGCTCTATGCGCGTAGAGTCGATCCGGTACGACGCCGTATCTGCTGGAAGGACATGCCATGGACGTCATCTCCGTCATCCGCACCAAGCGCGACCGGGGCGAGCTCAGCGACGAACAGATCGACTGGGTCATCGACGCGTACACGCGCGGCGCGGTCGCCGACGAGCAGATGTCGTCCCTCGCGATGGCGATCCTGCTCAACGGCATGAACCGCAAGGAGATCGCCCGCTGGACGGCCGCGATGATCGCGTCCGGCGAGCGCATGGACTTCTCGTCCCTGTCCCGCCCCACGGCGGACAAGCACTCCACCGGCGGCGTCGGCGACAAGATCACGCTGCCGCTCGCCCCGCTGGTCGCCGCGTGCGGCGCGGCCGTGCCGCAGCTGTCGGGCCGCGGCCTCGGCCACACCGGCGGCACCCTCGACAAGCTGGAGGCCATCCCCGGCTGGCGCGCCCTGCTCTCCAACGAGGAGATGCTGAACGTGCTCGACGGCGTCGGCTCGGTCATCTGCGCGGCGGGCGACGGCCTGGCCCCCGCCGACAAGAAGCTGTACGCGCTCCGCGACGTGACCGGCACGGTGGAGGCGATCCCCCTGATCGCTTCTTCGATCATGTCCAAGAAGATCGCCGAGGGGACGGGCTCGCTGGTCCTGGACGTGAAGGTCGGCACCGGCGCCTTCATGAAGAACCTCGACGACGCCCGCGAACTGGCCTCCACCATGGTCGAGTTGGGCACGGACAGCGGCGTCCGCACGGTCGCGCTGCTCACGGACATGTCGACCCCGCTCGGCCTGACCGCGGGCAATGCCCTCGAAGTACGGGAGTCGGTGGAGGTCCTCGCGGGCGGCGGTCCTGCGGACGTCGTCGAGCTGACCCTCGCGCTCGCCCGCGAGATGCTGGACGCGGCGGGCCTGAAGGACGCCGACCCGGCGAAGGCCCTCGCGGACGGCTCCGCGATGGACGTGTGGCGCCGGATGATCGCGGCACAGGGCGGCGACCCGGACGCGAAGCTGCCGGTGGCCCGCGAGAAGCACGTCGTGACGGCGCCGTCGTCCGGCGTCCTGACCCGCCTCGACGCGTACGACATCGGCGTCGCGGCATGGCGCCTCGGCGCGGGTCGTGCGCGCAAGGAGGACGTGGTGCAGGCGGGGGCGGGCGTCGAACTCCACGTCAAGCCGGGGGCGGCCGTGACCGAGGGCCAGCCGCTGCTGACCCTCCACACGGACACGCCCGAGCGCTTCGCGTACGCGCTGGAGTCGGTGGAGGGGGCGTTCGACATCGCTCCCGCGGGGACGGAGTTCTCGGCGACGCCGATCGTTTTGGACCGGATCGGCTAGGAGCTCGGCGGCGGTTCTGGTACGCCGACTGCGGGTTGTCCGTGGCTGATCGCGCAGTTCCCCGCGCCCCTTTCAGGGCACGGTCTGCCCTTCCGTACCTGGACCCGGCAGGGGCATTCCGCGTATGCAGGGATGAGTCGCATCCTGCGCGGGAAGGGCAGCCACCTTGCACGACCACGAACACAGCCGGGCCGCCGGGGCCGGGCCCGTCCGCGGCCCGGCCCCGCGGCATGCCGTCCAGGACTCGGCACCGCCCGCCGGACTCCTCGCCCTCCAGCACGCCGCGGGCAACGCGGCCGTCGTCCAGCTGCTGCGCCGGTCCGGGCACGCATGGGCGGGCGAGCAGCCGCAGGTGCAGCGCTCGGCCGTGCACGACGTGCTGCGTTCACCGGGGCGGGCCCTGGACGACGCGACCCGCACCGACATGGAGGCCCGGCTCGGCGCCGACTTCTCCGACGTACGCATCCACAGCGACGCCGCGGCGAAGGCCTCGGCGGCGGAGGTCGGCGCCCGTGCCTACACCTCAGGCAGCCATGTCGTCATAGGGGAGGGCGGGGCCGACCGGCACACCCTCGCCCATGAGTTGACCCACGTCATCCAGCAGCGCAAGGGCCCGGTCGCGGGCACCGACAACGGCGCGGGCCTGAAGGTCTCCGACCCCTCCGACCGGTTCGAGCGCGAGGCGGAGGCCAACGCCCACCGCGCGCTGACGGGCGACGCACCCGTGGTGGCCGCCCCGGAGTCCGACGCGACCCCCACCGGCGGCATCCAGCGCACCGGCATCCAGCGCTACGCCTCCGGCCGGGTCAAGAGCCTGGTCAGCGAGCAGGGCGAGGGCCCCTACTTCGAGTCGCAGTCACCGCAGGGCGTCCTCGTCCCCGACCCGGACCGCGTCTCGAAGCACTCGGTGGACCACCTCGGGGCCCGCACCCACGACCCGTTCCAGCAGGACGTGGAGGAGGAGACCGGGCAGCAACTGCCCGCCGGGGAGCTCGGACTGCCCCTGAGGGTCGCGGGAGACGGCACGCTGGCCGTGCACGACACCGAGCGCGAACCGAAGGAGTTCTACGCGGAGCCCGGCGTCCTCGCGGCGAGCAACCAGGCACTGACGGACGCCGGCAGCAACTACACCCTGGAGGCGCGCGGAGCGCGGATCTCCGTGCAGAACCCGTCCGACCCGCGCCAGGGCGTCGAACTCGTGCGGGTCCAGCCGAGGACGAGGGAGAACCCCAAGAACTCCGAGTCGGGCTTCGCGAACCTGATGAAGTCCGAATGCATCGACGTGGCACGGGAGTTGATGGGCGGCGGCAGGCAGACGGACGTCGTCCTGACGGGCGGCGTCAGGCCTTGGGGGAACAGCACCGCGGACTCCGTGGCGGGTGAACTCGCCGACCGCGTCGACGCACCGGAGGAAACCGTCCCGCAGCGGTACGGCGGCGCCCTGCGCGAGCATCCCGACGAGATGGACGCGGCGTCGGCGGACCTCGGCGTGAACAAGGCCGCGGCCCCCGAGGTCGGCGAGGGCTACACGACGGTCTCCCTGGGCCAGGGCGACAAGCTGGACTTCGCCGAGTCCGCCACCCCCACGGAACGGCCCCAGGACATCTGGGGCTTCCACTTCGCGGGCGTCGCGGCGCTCAGCGCGGACGGCCAGGACCGCGTCACCCTGGAGAACTACACCAGGACCGCGAACTCCGGGGACGCGCTGCAGGAGCTTCTCCCCAAGCTGGTGGAGGAGTTCAAGAAGAAGACCGCCATCCCGCTGCTCCGCCCCGGCGGCAAGACGCCGCCCACCGGCTTCGACATGGACCGCCTGAACAAGCTGCTGCGCGAGCTCTCCGGAAGCGCCGCCAAGGCGGGGGAGGAGTTCAAGCGGCTCTCGGACGCGAAGAACGAATGGAACAGCAAGTGGTTCTTCCGCATGTACGGCTCAGGGGCGGGCCAGACGTTCCATGAGCAGCAGTACGACAACGGGCGCGGCGACTTCGTGAACCCGCTGACGCTGCGGGTCCGCAAGCGGCAGCAGCCGACGGAGTCCTGACCGCCGCAGGCACCGATGAGTTCCACCGGCCCCGCGAGTCATCCTTGCGTGGCCGATTCCGAAGAGAACCTCATCCGCATCGCCGGGCCCCTGGGCCCGGACGATGTCCCGTCCCTGTGCCAACAGGTCGCGACGGCCCGGCACGGGCCCGGCGGCGATGTGATCTGCGACGTCGCCGCCGTCACCACCGCCGACCTGCCCACCGTCGACGTCATCGCCCGTCTGCAGCTTGCCGCCCGCAGGGCAGGGAGCCGGATCCGCCTCAGGAATCCCACCCCCGCCCTGCTGGCCCTGCTCGGGCTCGTCGGCCTCGTCGAACTCCTCGGCCTAGTCGTCGAGATGGAGGGGTACCCCGAACAGCGGGAACCACCGCTGGGTGTCCAGGAAGCAGTGGAAGCCGGCGATACGGCCCTCTGAGATCTCGATGACCTGGATCGACCAGGGCATGAAGCCGCCCTTGTCGGGGTCGGGCTTGTACTGCGCGAAGCCCGGCGTGCCGTTCACGTTCACCGGCAGCAGGCGGCCGTTGGCGCACGGGGCGCCCATCGTCGACATGAAGCCCGTGATGTCCGCGGTGCCGCGCAGCCAGAGGTCGAACGGCGGCATCGTCATGACGGCGTCCTCGGCGAGCAGCGCGGTGAGCGCCGCCATGTCATAGCCCTCGAATGCGGCGACATAGCGGTCGAGGAGCTTCTGCTGCTCCTCGTCCAGCGGGTCGGAGACCGCGGCGTCGTCCTCGGGCCGCTCGGCGAGGGTGGCGCGGGCCCGCTGCAGCGCGCTGTTCACCGAGGCGACCGAGGTGTCGATCAGCTCGGCGACCTCGCTGGCCTTCCACGCGAGGACCTCGCGCAGGATGAGCACCGCCCGCTGCTTGGGCGGCAGGTTCTGCAGGGCGGCGACGAAGGCCAGGCGCACCGACTCCTTGGCGACCGCGGCCTCGGCGGGGTCGCTGAGGCTCGGCAGCACACGGGCGTCCGGCATCGGCTCCAGCCAGGTGTTGTCCGGGCGCGGAGTGAGCGCGGCCTGGGCCAGCGGTGCGGCGGCGGTCAGGTCCATGGGGCGCGCGCGGCGGTTGCCGGCGTTCAGCATGTCCAGGCAGACGTTCGTCGCGATGCGGTACAGCCACGAGCGGACGCTGGAGCGGCCCTCGAACTTCTCGAAGCTGCGCCAGGCGCGCACCATCGTGTCCTGCACGGCGTCCTCGGCCTCGAAGGCCGAACCCAGCATCCGATAGCAGTACCCGGTCAGTTCGACCCGGTGCTTCTCCAGCGTGACGTCCAGATCGGTCGTCGTCCCTGCGGCGTCGCTCATCCCAACCCACCCCTGCGATTCCGAGAAGGGCCCGAGAGTGAGGCCCGACACTTCGGAAGCTACAGGAGCCCACTGACAACGGCCCCCGGAGTGGGAAAAACAGCAGGTCGAATCCGTCGGCGCGCGGTGAATCCGTCGGCGCGCGGTGAATGCGTCAGTGCTCGGCGAATCCGTCAGTACACGGCGAGTCCGTCAGTGCGCGGCGGCCACGACCCCGCGCCGCTCCTGCGTCCGCGCGGCGTGCGAGCCCCACACCGTGATCGACACGACGCCGAGCACCGCGAGGATCCCGAGCCCCACCGTCCCGGCCCAGCCGCCCGCGTGGAAGGCGACCGCGCCGAGCGTGCCGCCCGCGCTGGAGCCCAGGTAGTACGCGGACTGGTAGAGCGCGGATGCCTGGGCCCGCCCGGTGGTGGCCGTACGGCTCACGGACGAGGACGCCACCGCGTGCCCCGCGAAGAACCCGGCGGTGATCAGCACGAGCCCGAGCAGCACGAGGACCAGCGAGGCCGAGAGCGAGAGCAGCAGTCCGCCCGCCGTCGTGCTCACCGCGAGGTACAGCGCCCCGCGCCGCCCGAGCCGCGCCACGAGCCTGCCGGCCGCCGCGGAGGAGACCGTACCGACGAGGTAGACGAGGAAGATCGAGCCGATGACGCCCTGGGGGAGCGAGAACGGCGCCTCGGTGAGGCGGTATCCGATCACCGTGTAGACCGCGCCGAAGACGGTCATGAACAGCGCCCCGATCGCGTACAGACGGCACAGGAGAGGGTTCGACAGATGCGTACGCACCGTACGCGCAAGGGACTTGGGGCTCAGCGTGCCGGGCGTGAAGTGCCGCGGTGCGGGCAGCAGCGCGCGGAACGCGAGGGCGCACAGCACCGCGACGATGCCGACGACCCCGACCGCCACGCGCCAGCCCCAGGCCTGCGCGACCCAGCCGGTCACGATGCGCCCGCTCATGCCGCCGATGGAGTTGCCCGCCACGAACATACCGATCGCGGCGACCAGCGCCTTGGGCCGCACCTCCTCGGCGAGGAACGCCATCGCGGACGCGGGGAGCCCGGCGAGGGCCGCGCCCTGCACGGCGCGCAGCGCGATCAGTACCTCGACCGACGGGGCGAAGGGCACGACGAGCCCCACCGCGACCGCGACGGTCAGGGACGCGGTCATCACCGCGCGCCGCCCGTAGCGCTCGCTGAGGGCGCTGAGCGGAAGGACGAAGAGGGCCAGTGCGCCGGTGGCCGCCGACACCGTCCAGCTGGCCGTGCTCGCGCTCACGCCGAAGTCGGCGGAGACGAGGGGGAGAAGGGCCTGCGTGGAGTAGAGGAGGGCGAAGGTGGCGACGCCCGCGAGGAAGAGCGCGAAGCTCATGCGGCGGTAGCCGGGCCCGCCGGGGGTCAGGCGTGTGTCGGTGGAAGGGGACGGCGGGGGGAGGGCGACCGCATGGGTGGCGGCCGCCCCGCTACTGGCAGGAGGCATGCCATGAACGTACGACCACCTTTTTGATGCGTCCAATGCATGGAAAAGCCATAATCGTTCCCATGCCGCATCAGCAGAGGTCACAGCAGCGCCTGTCACGGAACAGTGACGCGGAGGACATCGTGACGCTGCTCGCGCCCCGCCTCGCGTACTTCGCGGGCGTCGCCCGCACCGAGCACGTCACGCGCGCCGCCCAGGAGATGCAGATCCCCCAGTCGACGCTCTCCCGCGCCCTCGTACGCCTGGAAAGGGACCTCGGCGTCGACCTGTTCGCGCGCCGCGGCCGCACCGTCTCGCTCACCCCGGCGGGCCGCACCTTCCTTGCCTCGGTCGAGCGGGCGCTCGGCGAGGTGGAGCGCGCCGCCGATTCGGTGCGGGCGGACGCCGACCCGGCCTCCGGCAAGGTCGCCTTCGGCTTCCTGCACACCATGGGCTCGGAGACCGTGCCGGGCCTGATCCGCGCCTTCCGCGCCGACCACCCGCGCATCCGCTTCAGCCTCGTCCAGAACTACGGCGAGGCGATGCTGGAGCGGCTGCGCGCGGGCGAGCTCGACCTCTGTCTCACCTCGCCGGTGCCCGACGCCCCCGACCTGGTCGCCCGCCGCCTGGACGAGCAGCGCCTGCGCCTGGTCGTCCCCGACGACCACCGCCTCGCCTCCCGCAAGCGCGTCCGCCTCGCCGAGACCGCCGACGAGGCCTTCGTGACCCTGGAGCCCGGGTACGGCCTGCGGCGCATCACGGACGACCTCTGCCAGGAGGCGGGCTTCAAGCCCCGCGTGGCCTTCGAGGGGGAGGAGGCGGAGACCCTGCGCGGCCTGGTCGCGGCGGGCCTCGGCGTGGCTCTCCTGCCCCCACCGGCCGTGCCCCGCCCGGGAGTTGTGGAGCTGACCGTGACGGGCCAGCGGGCGGTGCGTGAGATCGGCGTGGCCTGGCTGGGCGGCCACCCGGACACACCGCCGGTGGCGGCGTTCAAGGAGTTCCTGCTGAGCCGGAAGGGCAAGCTGCTGCATTCGAGCTTGTCAGGGGGGTCCCTCCCCGCTCCTCAAGGGCTTGGGGGAGATTGAGGGCGAACTCGGCGAAGCCGGTGATCGACGCCGGGCCCACCGCGGGGTCACCGTCGAAGCGACTGACCGAAGCCGGAGGCGAGCGGCATGCGCAGACCCAGCGGCGGCGGTGCCGCCAAGGCGTCCTCCAGGGGCCGGGCGAAGTCCGTCCCGAACAGCACGCCCATCACGAAGTCCGAGGCCAGCGCCAGGACTTCGGACTGATGCTGATGCAGCCGGTGCCCGTCGGAGTGCACCTCGAACCGGCACACGTCGCGGTTCGCCTTCTTGGCCCGCTCGGCAAGCCGGAACGACAGCTCGGGATCGGTCCGCTCGTCGTTCGTGCCGTGCACGATGAGCACCCGCCGCCCCATGAGCTGCTTCACCGGCTCCGGCGGCGCCGCCATGTCCGCCTCGGGAAGCCAAGGGGCCAGCGCCAGAACGGAGTTGACCGCTTCGTGGCCGCCCGCGCGCAGCGCCGCACGACCGCCCATGTCCACTCCGGCCAGGCAGATGGGGACGTCGCCGTAGAGACGTACGATCTCGTCCGCCGCCCAGGTCGTGTCGTGGGCGAGCTGCGCCTGCGCGCCGTTCCAGCCCCGGCAGCGGTAGTGCACGACATGCGTGGCGAGGCCTGCCTCGCGGCCGTCGTGGGCCAGTCTGCGCCCCAGTGCCCGCACGCCGACGGTCGCCATCGGCGAGGGCTTGCGGGTGGAGGTCTCGGTGCCGCCGGGCAGCAGGAGCACCACTCCGCTGACCGCCGAGGGCGCCGTCCCGATCACGCGCCCGAGCCTGGCCGCGCCCGCCGGCCCCGCGGTCCCTTGCTGTGCCATGACAGAACAGTGTCAGAAGCCATGGTGTACGCCACCCGTCCGCAGGGTCACTGTTACGTATCGACCAGTGAGTTCTACGCGCGTAGGGGCTACAGTGCCGAAATGACGAGCCAGACTCACACCACCGGTCACACGGACCGTGAAACGCCCAGCGCCGAACAGATCCGCCGCGCCCCGAAGGTGCTCCTGCACGACCACCTCGACGGCGGCCTGCGCCCCGGCACGATCGTCGACCTCGCCCGCGAGACGGGGTACGACGGCCTGCCCGAGACCGACCCCGACAAGCTCGGGATCTGGTTCCGCGAGGCGGCCGACTCCGGCTCCCTGGAGCGGTACCTGGAGACCTTCGCCCACACCTGCGCGGTGATGCAGACGAAGGACGCCCTCAAGCGCGTGGCCGCCGAGTGTGCCGAGGACCTCGCCGAGGACGGCGTGGTCTACGCCGAGATCCGGTACGCCCCCGAGCAGCACCTGGAGAGCGGCCTCACCCTCGAAGAGGTCGTCGAGGCCGTGAACGAAGGCTTCCGCGAGGGCGAGCGCCGCGCGAAGGCGAACGGCCACCGCATCCGCGTGGGCGCGCTGCTCACCGCCATGCGGCACGCCGCCCGCGCCCTGGAGATCGCCGAACTCGCCAACCGCTACCGCGACTTGGGCGTCGTCGGCTTCGACATCGCGGGCGCGGAGGCGGGCTTCCCTCCCACCCGCCACCTCGACGCCTTCGAGTTCCTCAAGCGCGAGAACAACCACTTCACGATCCACGCGGGCGAGGCCTTCGGCCTGCCGTCGATCTGGCAGGCCCTGCAGTGGTGCGGCGCCGACCGCCTCGGCCACGGCGTGCGGATCATCGACGACATCGAGATCGCCGACGACGGCACCGTGAAGCTCGGCCGCCTCGCCTCCTACGTGCGCGACAAGCGGATCCCTCTGGAGCTCTGCCCGACCTCCAACCTCCAGACGGGCGCCGCCACGTCCTACGCCGAGCACCCCATCGGTCTGCTGCGCAGGCTGCACTTCCGTGCGACGGTGAACACCGACAACCGCCTGATGTCGGGCACCAGCATGAGCCGCGAATTCGAGCACCTGGTCGACACTTTCGGCTACACGCTCGACGACATGCAGTGGTTCACAGTCAATGCGATGAAATCAGCATTCATTCCTTTCGATGAACGGCTGGCCATGATCAACGACGTCATCAAGCCCGGCTATGCCGAGCTGAAGTCCGAATGGCTGTTCCGCCAGACCGTCTCGACCAGCGCTTCTGTCGGGAACTGACGGAAGTTCGTTCGCCTTTGCGTACGGCGTCAGCGGCCGGGAGTTCTCGACTCCCGGCCGCTTTCCGTTGTTTGCGGCCCGTGATCGGGGCTGTTTACGGTCGTTGAACCGCTCAAAGCCCCCCCCAAGCAAACCGCTCAGCAAAGACGTTAAGGACGCATTGAAGATGAAGCAGTCTGCCGCCAAGACCCTCGGTGTCGCCGCCCTCGGTGCCGCCTTCGCCGCCGCCGGTGCCGGTGCCGCGAACGCCGCCCCCGCCGTCCCCGACGCCGCCGCTGCCCTCGGCACCGTCTCCTCCGTGCTCCCGCTGGAGGACGCCGCGAAGACCCTGCCCGCCGGTGCCCCCGAGTCCCTGGCCGCCGGACAGAACGCCCTCGCCAGCGGTCTGAGCACC
Source organism: Streptomyces sp. NPDC041068 (assembly GCF_040647455.1). Lineage (NCBI taxonomy): Bacteria > Bacillati > Actinomycetota > Actinomycetes > Kitasatosporales > Streptomycetaceae > Streptomyces > Streptomyces sp. NPDC041068. Next base: position 146,396 of record NZ_JBEZCG010000007.1, on the reverse strand, counting down.
GCCAAGCCCACCGTCGAGCAGACCGCCCCCGCGGTGGGTCTCGCGGGCGACAAGGCCGGCCCCACGCCCGGCGGCGACCCGGTCTCCGGTCTGCTCGGCGGCCTGCCGGTGAGCCCGGACAACCTGCCGGTGAGCAGCAGCAGCCTGCCGGTCGGTGGCGCGGGCGGCGGCCTGCCGGTCAGCATGGTCTGACTCTCTTCCCGTACATGCGCCGATGGGGCGCCCCTCACAAGGAGGGGCGCCCCATCGGCGTACTGCGGTATGGCCTGTCGGTCACCAGGCCTGGCGGGCCTTGCTCTCGGAGGGCAGCAGGACCCACAGCGCGATGTAGAGCAGGAACTGCGGGCCCGGCAGCAGACAGGAGAGCACGAAGATCACGCGCATCGTCGTCGCGGAGGTGCCGAAGCGCTTGGCCAGGGCTGCGCACACTCCGCCGATCATCCGGCCGTTGGTGGGGCGGGCAAGGGCGGTCATGTCGGGCTCCTTCGCGAACCGTGGGTGTGAGGCTTCCTCGTCGGCCTCGATGACTCAAAGCTACGTTCGCGAACCAGGTCAAAGCATCGCTCTACGGTGCGATGCCGACCCTGGGAATCGTCGGGGTCGGACCCTGAGGAGTGTCCTCCCGCAGGAGGGCCGCGCGGTGCTCCCCGTCCTCACGGCGGCGGAGCCTGGCCCGCACCGCGGGCACGATCAGCACATGCGCGAGGGCCACCCCGAGGGTGTTCAGGAGCAGCGAGTCGATGTCGACGACCTGTCCGGGGACCCCGGTCTGCAGCAGTTCGATGCCCAGCGAGAGCAGGGCTCCGGCCGCGACCGTACGCACCAGCGAACCCCACGGAGAGACGACGAGCCGCCCGCCGGCCAGCGGAAGCAGCACCCCGAGCGGGGCGAGCAGCAGCACGCTCTCGCCGATCCGGCGGGCCGCCTGCAGACCGCCGAGCGCCAGGTCCGCCTTGATCCCGGCGAGAGGCTGCAGATTCGCGGCACTCACCCAGGGGACGTCCAGCGGACGCAGCGTGATCCACCCGACGAGCAGGAGGTGCGCGACGAGGAGGAATCCTCCCGCCGCGCGGAAGCGGATGGCGGCAACACGGCCGCCCGAGCCTTGACGCACGCCCCCCAAGACGTCCCGGGCGGCAGGATCGGTTCCGCGTAACAGAGGCGGTTACGTGCCGGTTACCGAAGGGTTTCCGTGGGCGGGGCCACCGTCCCGGGACGGGACCGGACCTCCGCGCCGCACTCGTACTCGCGCAGCGGGTCGTCCGCGGGACCGCCCATGATCACCGAGTTTTCGCCCGACGACGCCGCGCTGTCGGCCAGCGTGCACACGATCTGTGCCAACGCGAACGCCGAAAGGTCCTCCGGCGGCGTACTGAAGCGCAGCGTGTCGGCGGGGTCGCCCTCGCGCGGCCCCGAGACGGTGATGCCGCCGCGCACGTCCGTCGCGAAGCCCGCCTGCTTCTCGGGCTCCGACGGGGTCGTCGCCAGCTCGTCGAGGAGCGCCTGGGCGATGTGCAGCCGGTCGGTGTCCGCCTTGTCCGTGCGGATCTGCACGGTCCGGTCGACGCTCACCAGCTGGGCCGCGCACACCAGGAAGACCTGCACGGGAACGCCGTTGCCCGACTGAGAGGCGATGCTGGAGCCCGACATCACGCACGGCACCCGGGACGGGGCGGGGCCGTAATCGGTCGGGACCTCCGTCGACCTGATCCCGCACCCGGCGAGCGCGGCGGTGAGCCCCACGGCGGCGGCCACGGCACTGATCCGTCGCCTGTTCATGCCTGGCTCCCTTCGGCCCTGTCGTCCTCGGCCCGGCCCGCGCCGTCGCCCTCGCCCTCGGCCTCGCTCCCGCCGTCACGCGGCAGCCACAGCGTGAAGACCGCGCCGCCCTTGGGCGAGTTCGCGGCGGTGATCTCGCCGCCGTGGATGTGTGCGTTCTCCAGGGCGATGGAGAGGCCGAGGCCACTGCCCTCGGACCGCGGCCGGGACGCGCTCGCCTTGTAGAAGCGGTCGAAGACGTGCGGCAGGACGTCCTCGGGGATGCCGGGGCCGTGGTCGCGTACGGAGATGACGAGCTTGGCGTCCTCCAGGCGCACCGACACCTTCACCGGGGAGCCGCCGTGCTTGAGGGCGTTGCCGATGAGGTTGGCCAGGATCACGTCGAGGCGGCGCGGGTCGAGGCGGACCATGACCCCGCGTTCGGCGTCGAGATCGACCGCGTCCAGCCAGGCGCGGGCGTCGATGCACGCGGTGATCTGGTCGGCGATGTCGACGTCGTCGAGGACCAGGCGCGCCGTGCCCGCGTCGAAGCGGGTGACCTCCATGAGGTTCTCCACGAGGTCGTTCAGACGGCGGGTCTCGCTCACCACCAGGCGCACGGCCGGCTCGATCATCGGGTCCACGGAGCCGGTCTCCGCGTCGAGCTCCTCCTCCAGGACCTCGGTGACGGCGGTGATCGCGGTCAGCGGGGTGCGCAGCTCGTGCGACATGTCGGCGACGAAGCGCCGGGACGCCTCGTCACGGGCGCTCATGTCGGCGACCTTCTTCTCCAGGTTCTCGGCGGTTCTGTTGAACGTCCTGGAAAGATCGGCCAGTTCATCGGTGCCCGACACCCTCAGCCTGGTGTCCAGCTTGCCCTCGCCGAGCCGCCGCGCGGCAACTCCCAGGCGGTGCACGGGTTTGAGCACGGTGGTGGCCGCGGCCTGCGCGAGCAGCGCGGAGCCGATCAGCGCGAGACCCGTGGCGATGGCCAGGGACCAGCCCAGCGAACTGAGGTCCTTCGCCTCCGGTTCAAGGGACTTGAGCATGTAACCGGTGGGGCCGCCGCCGATCACCGTGGCACCGCCCACCAGATACGGGGTGCCGTGGTCGACGGTGCGCTGCCAGTACAGGTGGTAGGGGCTCTTGTTGCCCGAGGTGATCGACTGCTTCTTGTTCACCGCCTTCTGCAGCGATTCCGGCACCTTGGCGAGCGTGAAGGCGTCCAGGTCGGAGTAGCCGACGATCTGGCCGCCGCCCTTCTTCTCGGCGACCAGGAGCACGCTGTAGCGCTGGCTGCTGTTCGCCATCTGCGCGGCGGTCGCCTGCAGTTCCTCCTGCGAGGGGTTGGTCGGCAGCGCGCCGGCGCGGTTCTGCATCTGCTGGCGGAAGTCCTTGAGCGCCGCGTCCTGCGCTCGGGTGAGCACGGCCTCGCGGTTGAGCCAGTACGCGATGCCGGAAGCGGAGACGGCGGCGGTGAGCGCCACGAGCCCGAACACGACGACGAGCCTGAGGCGCAGACTCGTGAAACGCAGCCCCGCCAGTATGGCCTTGCGCGCCGCGGCCCAGCCGCGGAGCTTGTCCTGCGGTTTGGTCACTGAGGCGTGTCCAGCCGATAACCGACGCCGCGCACCGTACGAATGAGGGTCGGTGAGGACGGCACGTCCTCCACCTTCGCGCGCAGTCGCTGTACGCACGCGTCGACGAGCCGTGAGTCACCGAGGTAGTCGTGCTCCCACACCAGGCGCAGCAACTGCTGCCGGGACAGGGCCTGTCCGGGCCTGCGGCTCAGTTCGAGAAGGAGACGCAGCTCGGTCGGCGTGAGCTGAAGGTCCTCGCCGTTCTTGGTCACGGTCATCGCGGCCCGGTCGATCACGAGCGAACCGAACGTCGCCGCGTCGTTCGACTCGCGCTCACCGCGCCGCAGCACGGCACGGATGCGGGCGTCGAGCACCCGTCCCTGCACGGGTTTGACCACGTAGTCGTCGGCGCCGGACTCCAGACCCACGACCACGTCGATGTCGTCGCTGCGCGCGGTGAGCAGGATGATCGGCAACTGGTCGGTGCGCCGGATGCGACGGCACACCTCGAACCCGTCGATGCCCGGCAGCATCACATCCAGCACGATCAGGTCCGGCCGCTGCTCGCTGAGCAGTTTCAGGCCGTCCTCGCCGGTGGCAGCAGTGGCCACCCGATGTCCCTGGCGCGTCAGCGAAAGCTCCAGGGCCGTCCGGATGGCGTCGTCGTCCTCGATCAGCAACAGGGAAGGCACGGACGTCATTCTGTCCCATGCCACGGCCCCAGTTCGACTGCTGGAGCGCTCCCACACGGCACCCTCACGCGTGGAAGGGGTCACAAGCCGCTGTGACAGGCCTGTGACAGTCGGCGGACACCGTCATGAAGTGGGTCGGGCAGAGTTTTGGTCACACGCAAGAAGCCGGACTCCACCGACGGGGGGCGCGAGATGAATACGCTGCACAGCACCAGCTCAAGCGCAGTTGTCACGCGTCTCCACGACGTCGGACGGGGATCTGAGAAGTCCGGTGCCGTGAGCGGGCGGGGGTGCGCTCGCGGCACCGGGCGTCAGCACACCGGGTTCATGACGGTGGTTGACGCGTTCCAGGGGAGCCACGGGGGACACGGGGCTCATGGGGGAACGGACGGGGGAGCTCACGGGGGAGCCGCGTACGGGGAGGTCTCGGGGGAGCGGAAGTCGCTGTCGGAGGCGGAGTTCACCGCCTACGTCCAGGAGCGCCGCGCCTCCCTGTACGCAACCGCCTACCACCTGACCGGTGACCGCTTCGAGGCCGAGGACCTGCTGCAGAGCGCCCTCTTCTCGACGTACCGGGCCTGGGACAGGATCAGCGACAAGGCCGCGGTCGGGGGCTACCTCCGCCGCACCATGACCAATCTGCACATCAGCGCGTGGCGCCGCCGCAAGCTGAACGAATACCCGACCGAGGAGCTGCCGGAGACGGCGGGCGACACGGACGCGATGCGTGGCACGGAGCTGCGCGCGGTTCTCTGGCAGGCCCTGGCCCGCCTTCCCGAACTGCAGCGCACGATGCTGGTCCTCCGTTACTACGAGGGCCGCACCGACCCGGAGATCGCGGACATCCTCGACATCAGCGTGGGCACGGTGAAGTCCAGCATCTGGCGGTCGCTCCGCCGGCTGCGCGAGGACGAGGTCCTCAGCTTCGGCCGTGACCAGGAGGAGTCCTTCGGCGAGTTGGTCGCCTGAGGATCGGGGGGACACGGGGGAAAGCACGGGGGAAGTACGGGGGCCGCCGCTCCGGGGGGACGCGGCGGAAGCACGGGGGAAAGTCAGCGGGACCGGAAGGCCGGGGGGTCTTTCCGGTCCTTCTGCATGTACGGGGGTGTTCTACGAGTCACGAGACTCCGGCCCCGTCACGAACCGCTCTGACCCGTCACGAACCGCTCCGCACCCGCGCCTTCACGCACCGCCCGGCCGCGGCCGCCGCGACGCGTCCCAGCGCCTCCTCCTTGCCGCAGGCGTGCGCGCCGAGAGCGGTCTGCCGCGCCACGATCGCGCGCTCGGCACGCATCAGCCGCCACCCGCGCCGCAGCAGGAAGGGCACGGACTTCCTCCCCTCGCGCAGGTCCCGAAGCAGCCTGCGGCGGAACGTGGTGGAGGGCCGTCCCCGCAGACAGATCGCGTCGGCGAGCACGCCGAGCTCCCTGCACCGCTCCACGATGTCCGCCGCGAAGATGCCCTCCGCGATGAACAGGGGCGTCCGCTCGATGTCGAGCGCCTCCTGCCCGACGCGCGAGCTGGTGGCGATGTCGTACACCGGAACCTTCGTACGGCCCGTGCGGCACAGCTCCTCGATGGCGGCGACCGCGACGTCCGCGTCCCAGGACGCCGCGGAGTCCCAGTCGATGTCCGAACTGCCCGGCACCTGCGGCAACGTGGGGTCGTCGGCCTCCTTGTAGAAGTCGTCCAGACACAGGACGGGCAGCCCCGAGCGGATGGCGAAGGACGACTTGCCCGAGCCGGAGGGGCCGGCGAGCAGGACGACGCGGGTGGGTATCGGGGGATGGGAACCCAATGCAGTGAACCTTTTCACCTGGGGTTTTGCTGGCGGTCGGGAGTCATTATCAACCGAGACGCAAAGGGTTCCCAGACTGCGGCCCCTGGGACGTCAGTCACGTACGTCAGTCACGTACGGATGAGGGCAGGCGGTAGCCGTCGAGGTCCACGGGGCCCGGGAGGCGGTACGCGGGGCGGCCCTGCGAGGTCGTCCCCGTGGGCATTCCCGGCTGCGGGGCCGGGGCGGTGACCTCCTTGAAGGAGATGCCCGGCGGCACATCGACCGGACGCGTCCTGCCGGGGGCGGTCAGGGGCTTGTCCTGCCCCGGACAGGAGGCCGCCGCGCGCGGCAACGGTGCCGGACTGGTCGGCGACGCCCCGTTGCCCGCGAAACAGTTGCCGCCGGTGCGCCGTGCCTCCAGGACCAGGGCCGTGTCGCGGCGGCCGATGGCGTTGCCGGTGACGTGGTTGGCCTTGACGGGATAGCCCTGGACGTCGCTGAGGACGAACGCGGCGACCCGGTGGCCCTCGACGCGGTTGCGCTCGAAGCGGTTGCGGGTGCCGCCGCCGACACCGACGCCGATGCCGTATCCGCCCTCCGCCTGTTCGGGGCTGCGGTCGTCGTTGTTGTCCGTGATGGTGTTGCCGACGACGACGGCCTCGTGCTGCGGGCCGAGCGCCTCCAGGTTGTTGGAGTTGACCGTCATGCCCACGCGGTTGCGGCGCATCACGTTGCCGAGGAAGTACAAGTCGCGCGAGGCGTTGGTGACTTCGACGCCGATGGCGTTGTGCTCCAGGGTGTTGTTCCGCACCACCGTGTCGCAGGGGTCGCACTGGCCCACGTAGATCCCGGAGTCGGACTGGCCGGAGGCGTAGGAGTGCTCGATGACGCCGCTGCGGGCGTCGAAGGCGTAGATCCCGTACAAGGCGTTGTTGTACGCCGTGACGTACGACGCCCGAAATCCCTTCAGCGGCGGGAACTCGGCGGTGTCCAGAGGGTCGTAACCGGCGCCGCCCGCACCGGACCCCTGGAGCCGCTCGTCGGTCACGCCGGTGAACAGGACGCCGTTGGCGAGGTGATTGCGTACCGTCAGGTTCTCCACCACCGAGGCCTTGCCCGTCACGGTGATGCCGTTGGCCCGCTTGAACTCCCCGTCGATGACGGTCCGCGAGCGGTCGGCGCCGCGCAGTGTCACCCCGGGCCGCCGGACGGCCACGGACTCCTGGTAAACCCCCGAAGAGACCAGCACCACGTCGCCCGATCGTGCGACGTCAACTGCCTTCTGGATTGACGGGTATTGCCCCGGTACGCGCAGTACCGCGGGAGGGCCGCTCGGGCCGGGGCGGCCGTCGGAGCCGGGGGATCCGCAGCCGGAAAGGGACGCGAGCACCGCGCCCGCCAACACGGCAGCGCTCAGGCGTACGGGCTGACGCCAACGGGATGGCGAGAAGCGACATTTCGCAATAACTGACTTCATGTCGCAAAGGTGTACCGTCATGCCTGCCTTTCCGGCCCACGATGGCGCGCACTCTGTGAGGAGTACCGGTGACCGCTCCGCCGTCCCTGCCCCGCCGCTCCCTGCTCACCGCCACGACCGTCGCCCTGACGGGCGCGAGCGGCTGCATGCCCCGTGGAACCGAGCCCGACGACGAGCGCCCGCAGCGCCGCGTCCAGGCAGGTGTCTCGGAGGCGCAGCCCCGCCATGTCCTGCTGATCGCCTATGACGTACGTACCAAGGGCGAGGCGAAAGCAACGGCCGCGGACGGTGTGCGGCGCGCCCTGGCCGCGTGGACGGCGCACCCGGTGCGGCGGGTGACGCTGACCGTCGCCGCGGGCCCCGACCTCTACCGCAAGCTGGGCCTTCCCGCCCCGGACGGCCTGCGGGACCTGCCCGCCTTCCCCGGTGACCGGCTTGAGGCACGGCGCAGCGGCGGCGACCTCCTGGTCCAGCTGTGCGCGGACGATCCGCTGGCCTGCCGCCGCGCCGCCGCCCGCCTGACCGACCAGGCGAAGGGCGCCCTCGGCCCGCGCTGGCGGCAGAGCGGATTCCTGCCGCCGCACGCCGCCCGAGAGACCCCGCGCAATCTCTTCGGCTTCAAGGACGGTACGGAGAACCCTCCGCCGGACGAACTGCCCCGCTGGGTGTGGGACAACGGCGGCGGCACGCACCTCGTCTACCGCCGCATCCACATGGACGTCGACCGCTTCACGGCGCTGCCCATGGACCGGCAGCAGAACGTGATCGGCCGCCACCGCGGCAGCGGCGCCCCGCTGGGTGCCCGCATGGAACACGACGCCGTCGACCTGTACGCCAAGACACCGCAGGGCCGCTATGTGATCCCCGCCGACGCCCATGTCCGCCTGGCCCACTCCCGCCTGGACGGCGGGGCCCGGATGCTCCGGCGCGGCTACTCCTACGACGACGGCGGCGATGACAAGGGACTGCTCTTCATCGCGTACATGAAGGATCCGGCGCTCTTCGTCCGTGTCCAGCAGCGGCTGGCGGACGAGGACGCCATGAGCGCCTTCACCGAGCACCGCGCGTCGGCCGTCGGCTACGTCCTGCCCGCGCCCGGACCGGGCGAACACCTGGGCGACCGGCTGGCCTGATCCGGCCCGGCCCCGGCAACTGGAAGGACTGTTCTTTGGCCAGGGATTCGCTGTCGTGGCTCCAGGAGAAGCTGGGCCGGCTGCGCGGCCTGGAGCCCGACCCGGACCCGGCACTGCCCCCGCCCGACGATCCCTGGCAGCCCGACGCGGCGTTCGTCATCGCCCTCGCGCTGATGATCGGTGAAGCGCTGATCGCCAACGGCGCGTCCGCCGAGGAGACGGCCGCGGGCATGCTGACGACGGCCGAGTCCTTCGGGCTCCACTGGTGCGAGCCGGACGTGACGATGTGGGTGGTGTCCCTGTCGGGCCGGATGCCCGGAGACGCCCGGCCGCTGGTGGAACAGCGGGTCGTCCGCCGCAGGACCAACGACTTCACGGCTCTGGGGCGGACGCACCGGCTCGTCGAGGAGATCAGCGAGCGGACCGTACCCGCGACCGAGGCGCGGGAGCGTGCGCTGGCCCTCAGCCCGCCGCCGGAGGGCGTGGTGAAGCGGGGCCCGGCCGCCAGGTGGGGCGTCGCCGCCGCGCACAGCGGGGTCGTCGCCGCGTCGGGAAGCCTGGTCGCGGGCGGCGACCTGCTGGTCGTCGTCCCGTCCTTCGTCGCCGCGACGCTGGGCGGGTACCTCGCCAACACCCTGTGCGCGCTGGGCGTCCTGCCCTTCTACCGCTTCGCGTTCGCCGCCATGCCCGCCGCCCTCTTCGCCTATCTCGCCGAGATCCTCGGGTACGGCGACATCAGCCCGGCCCTCGTCGTCGGCGGGGTCCTTTCGCTGCTGCCCACGCTCACCATGGTGAGCGCCGTGCAGGACGCGCTCGCCGGGCACTATCTGACCGCGTACGCACGGGTGATGGACGCGGCGCTGGTGTTCGTCGCGATCGTCGCCGGCATCGGCGTGGTCCTCGTCGTCGCCACCAAGAACGGACAGGACCTGCCGCTCCTGTCGCCCAACACCACGATCGACTACTTCTCCTGGCGCTTCGTGGGCGCGGCGGCGTTCGCCGTGGCCATCGCCTCCCGGATGTGCGTGCCGCCCCGGAAGTGGTTCACCGTGATGCTGCTCGGCGCGAGCGGTGTGCTGGCGTACGTCGCGCTGCGCGACATGGGCTACTCGCGCATGCTGATCACCGGTGTCGTCGCGATGTGCATCAGCCTGGTGGGACGGCTCATCGCCCGGCGTACGGGGGAGTCGGCGCTGCCCCTGGTCATTCCCGCGGTCACGCCGCTGCTGCCGGGAAGCGTCCTCTACCGCTCGCTGAGCGAGCTCGCCATCAGAGAGGCCGACCACGGCGTGACGCACATGGTGCAGGCCATCGCCTTGATGGTGGTGCTTGCCACGGGTGTCAGCTTCGGAAATGAAGCGGCCTACTTCTTTCGGCAGTTGCGCCGTCGGCGCGCCAGGGCGTGATGCCCGATCCGCCTTCTCTTTCTTCGACCTTCTGTTCCTTCGACTTTCTGTTCCCTCGCCCGGATGGGCGCCCGGGACGTTCCAATTTGATCATCCCGTGGCGCGCCTACCTATTCCTTATGTGAGAAATGTGCAGTTTCGGTGAGGTTCTCGAATTCGAGATCAGAGAGGACAACCGTGGAACTACATATGAAGCGGCGAGCGCTGAGCGGTATGACGGTGCTGCTCACCGCCGCTACCGCCGGGGCCGGGCTGCCGGCCTTCGCGTCGGCGGCCCCTCAGGCCCGCGACGCCGGTGACGGTTCGGTCAAGGTCCGCGTCGTCCGCGCCGTGGACGCCAACGGCGAGTGGGACAAGGCGCTGGAGCCCGGGATGTCCGGGGTCGAGGTGGTTCTCACCGACGCCGACGGCAAGAGCATCAAGGGCAAGACCGGGGCGGACGGCACCGTCAATCTCGCGCCCGGCACCAAGCTGCGCGGCGGCAAGTACCGCGTCGAGGCGAAGAACCCCAAGCCGGGCGTGCTCTTCTCGGGCTTCGCCCAGCCCAAGGACGACCTGAGCGACCCGAACATCATGTCCTCGAACGTGGAGTTCGTGGACCTCAAGGGCGGCAAGGACGTCGAGTTCACGACGTCCTTCTGGTACCCGGGCGACTACTGCCAGAAGAACGCCGAGCTGGTGACCGCCTGTATCGGCAAGGACATCGACGGGTTCTCCGAGCCCGACACCCGGCGGACGCTGGTCGGCTTCCCGTACAACGCCCGCGGCAACAACAACCAGACGACGGACCTGTCGGACAAGGGCACCACGGGCGTGGTGTACGGCATCGGCTGGAGCAAGCCGAAGAAGTGGATCTTCTCCGGGGCGATGACGCGCCGGGCGGCCAAGTACGGTCCGGACGGTCCGGGTGCCATCTACCTCACCGACCGCGAGAGCCAGCAGACGACGCTGTTCACGAAGGTCCCCAACGTCGGCAACACCCCGCACAACATGATCGCGAGCGGTCCGGAGGGCTTCGACATCGGCATCGTCCCGGCGGTGTCCAAGGAGTCGCTGGGCGATGTGGATGTGACGGATGACGGCAAGGACCTCTACGTCGTCAACCTGAAGGACCGCAAGCTGTACCGGTACGACGCCACGAAGAAGACGGCGAGCGCGCCGAAGGGGTCGTACGCGATCCCCAACCCGGGCTGCAAGGCCGACGGCGACTGGCGTCCCTACGGCCTCGGCCTCCAGGACGGCACGGTCTACGTGGGCGGTGTCTGCTCGGGCGAGTCGAGCCAGAGCAAGGCCGACATGCGGGCCGTCATCCAGACGTTCAACCCGAAGAGCGGCAAGTTCACCGGCACGATCATGAACGACCGGCTCGACTTCTCGCGTGGCGTCGCCGACGACCTGCCCGGCACCTGCAAGGGCGCGGGCTGGTTCCCGTGGGCGAACGGCTGGCGTCCCACCCAGAAGGTGAAGACCGCGAGCGGTGAGGTCGAGCAGTCCTGTGGGGCGCGACACGCCTACCCGCAGCCGATCCTCGGCGACATCATCGTGGACACCGACGGGGAGCTGATCCTCGGCTTCCGCGACCGCTACTCCGACCAGACGGGCAACGGCCTCTCCAGGACGCCCGGAGGCGCCGCGGACGCCGACCCGTCCTCGGGCGGTGACATCAACCGCGCGTGCAAGAAGGACGGCAAGTTCGTCCTGGACGGCAACGGCGGCTGCAAGAACAACGCCACCACCGCCAACAACGGCGGACGCGCGACCCCGGACGGGAGTCTCCCGAAGGAGTACTACCCCGGCGACTACCGGGCCACCTGGCACACGGAGTCCGCCCACTCCGGCATCGCCCTGTCCAAGGTCGAGGACACCATCGCCACGTCCGGCATCGACGTGATCGACGGTGTCTGGAACGGCGGCACGATGTTCATCAACCGCTTCGACCCGGCCCGCGCCTCGGGCCTGGGCAACCAGCTGACCACCACCTTCGGCAAGGGCGGCTCCATGGCCGACCTGGAGGTGCTGTGTGACGAGGCGCCGTTCCAGATCGGCAACCGCGTCTGGTACGACAACGGCAAGCGCCAGAAGAACGGCATCCAGGACGCGGACGAGAAGCCGGTCGTGGGCGCCACGGTCAACCTGTACGACGCCAAGAACAAGAAGATCGGCACGGCCAAGACCAACAAGCGGGGCGAGTACTACTTCGACTCCACGCTGGTCAAGAACGTCGCCGAGGAGGACTGGAAGTACGGCCGCAAGTACTTCGTCCGCATGGACAACCCGGCCGACTACGCCAAGGGCGGTGTCCTGGAGGGCTACAAGCCCTCGCAGTTCGGCAACGGCGGCAACATGGCCGTCGACTCCAACGGCAAGCCGTACGGCAACGGCTTCTCCGCCGCCGACGTCAAGATCGACGGCGCGGGGCAGAACGACCACGACATCGACTTCGGCTTCCACAGGCCGACGAAGATCATCCTGACCAAGGTCAGCGCCAAGGACCGTACGCCCGTGATGGGTGCGGTCTTCCAGCTGTGGCAGGAGTCCAACGGCAAGAAGGGCCTGCAGCGCAAGGGCAAGGCCGACAAGCGTCTCGGCGAGTGCGCCACCGACGCCAAGGGCAAGTGCACCTTCTCCAAGATCATGATCGGCAGCTACTACCTGGTCGAGACCGCCACCCCCGAGGGCTTCATCAAGCCCGTGGGCGCGGCGGCCGTGACGGGGCCGCTCAAGGTCACCCAGAAGAACTGTGAGTTCAACCCGCTCCGGGTCACGCTCAAGAACAAGCCGGAAGAGCCGATCAAGAAGAAGTAATACGGCTCTCGCTCGACTTGGACTCACTGCGGCAGTCCGCCCCGGCCCCACGGCCACGGGCGGGCTGCCGTCCCACTTTTCCACGGATTGTCCAACGGAAGTTCCACGGAAGTTCTACGGAAGGCAGGTCCCTGTGCCCCTCGAGAACCCGCTGCGTCGGCTGCGCCGCCGCACCCTGATCGCCTGTGCGGCGGTGGCCGCGGCCGGTGCGGCCCTGACGGCCGGCGTCACCATGCGCGGACCGGACGCCGAGCCCGAGCGGGCCCTCACCGGCGCCGAGGTCCAGCGCTTCGCCATGGCCCGGCTCAGCACCTACGAGGCCAGCCCCGCCGAGCTGCGGATCACCATCCCCCAGGACGAGGAGGAGGCGATGGTCGTCCACGGCCTCGTCGACTACCGCGCCCACCGCGCCGTGGGCCGCTACAGCACGACGGACCGTTCCTCGCGGGGCGACACGGGCCTGCTGGCCTGGGACATGGGCGGCCTGGGCGTGGCTCCGGACAAGGGGGCGCGTGGCGCCGACGCGGGCGTCCAGGGCATCGCCAGGACCGCGTCGGGCATGCGTGGCCAGGCCTGGTCGTCCCGCGCCTACACCACCGACCCGCTCGACATCGCCCTTCGGATGACGCACATGCTGGGCAACAACCGTCCCGAGAACGCCCAACTGCTCGCCCAGTCCGGGCCCCGCTGGCTGGGCCGGGAATCGCTCGGCGGCACGGAGTACGACATCGTCTCCGGGCCCCGACCCTCCGCGAAGGAGAAGCCCGCCGTGCGCACCACCCGCTCCCCGCTGCGGTACTGGATCGGCCCGACGGGGGACCTGCGGCGGGTGGAGGCGGCCGTGCGCGGTCTGCCCGGTCCTGTGCGCATCGACATCGTGGCGGGCAAGACCGCCTCCAAGGTGCCCGACGCCCCATGGGGAGGCCCCGCCCGCCGCGCCTGAGGCCGGGCTAGCGGGCGACGGGCGGCCCCTGCGGCTCCTCGTGCGCCGAGCCGTCCTCGTACCCCCACATCGTGGTCGCGATCAGCTCGTCGTCGGTCAGGACCGCGTGGTTGCGCTTCTTGGTGCCGGGCTTGCGGCCGAAGACGTAGACGTGGGTGCCCTTGCGGGCCAGCTTCCACAGCCGGGCGGCGTCCTGGAGGCGCATGTTGACGCAGCCGTGCGATCCGCCCCCGTCGTAGATGTCCCGGTAGGAGCCGTGCAGCGCCTGCCCGCCGCTGAAGTACTGCGAGTACGGCATGCGGGCATTGCCGAAGAGAGTCGAGCGGTCGTGGCGGACCCGCTTGCGGATGTAGTGCATGCCGCCGCGCGTCTCCACGCCGTGCGCTCCGGTGCGGACCGGGACCGGCTTCATGACCAGCTTGCCCTTGGTGCCCGTCTGCACCCACAGCAGCTGCCGGGTGCGGTCCACGCAGATCACCTTGTAGCGGCGCTGGGGGCAGCGGCGCGCCTTGTTCGGGGTCGTGCCCGCCTGGACGATCAGCAGCATCCGGTACGTACGCAGATTCGCCTGGCCGGTGGCCGGCTTGATGCCGTGGCGCTGCTGGAAGGTGCGGATGGCGACACAGTCCGCCTCGGACTGGACGCCGTTCTGCTTCAGCTTCAGGTACTTCTCCAGCTGCCACTGGTAGGGCCCTGTGGCGGCCCGGCACCGGGCCGGGGCCTGTGCGCTCGCCGCTTCCGCCGGCAGGAGCGTCACGCCGACGGCGAGAACCAGGCCGGCCAGGGTCGCGGCCCGTGCCGCACGCCGAACGGCCCGCCGGCCCGGCGCGCCGCGCCTGCTGCCGTCGGCTTCGTCTATCGCTCTGTCCATGAAGTGATCATGCGATGAGGAGGTGTCCGGCGCAGCGGGCCGTAGGCCGAACAGGGCGGTCGGCGGCCGTGCCCCCTTGGCGGGTTTCCATGTGGGCGCGTGGGCGCGAACCGGTGGATCAAGGGGGTCGGGGAGGCGTAAACCTGCAAAGGGTCCGGAGAGACGCGCCCTGCTTCGAGAAGTGCCTCGCCAGGTGTTATTGCGCCCCTCTCAAGGGCTGGCCATGCATTGCGAATGCGAGTTCACTGGGTGAATATCCTCGGCCTGATGTTGCCGGATGCCGTTCTCCGGCAGGGCGACCGCCGAGTGAAGTGGTCCCCCGCGTACCGGTAGTGGCGCGGCTGGGCCCGGAGCAGGTGCCCGCCGACGCGGTGCGCGGGCCCTGCGAATGACTCGCTGCCTCAAGCGGAAAGCAAGCCATGTCGCACGTCGAACGTACTCCTGAAAGGGATATCGCCCGGGCGAGGAAGCGCCTGGACGAACTGGACCGCCAGATCGTGAGAATCCTGAAAGAGCGGGTGTCGTTCTCGGCGCTCGTGCAGTCGGCCCGTATCGCGGAGGGAGGGTGCCGTACCGACAACCGGCGCGAGAACGTCGTCGTCAGCAGATACCACCGGAGCCTGGGCCCCGCCGGACGGGACATCGCGCTGAGCCTGTTGCGGCTCTGTCGCGGCAGGGATCCCGTGCCCCTGACCGCGTACGGTGGTCCGCCGACCCGGCGGGCCTTCCTCGGACCCGCGGCCTCCGTCTCCCAGCAGGCCGCCGAACTCCTCGAGCCCGTCGCGGCGCGGGAGTTGGTGCCCCTGGACACGTTGGACGACGTGATGGGCGGCCTGGTGAGCGGGCGTGCCGAGGAGGCGGTGCTGCCTCTGGAGAACAGCCTGTCGGGGCCCGTCCACGACAGCATCCGCGCCCTCGCCGCCTCCGACGAGGTCTGTGTCACCGGGCAGTTGCGCATCGCCGTCGACTGGGTCCTCGCGGCCGCCCCCGGCACGCGCCTGGCCGACGTCGTCACGGTGGCCAGCCACCCCCACGCCCTGGCCCAGACCCGGAAGTGGCTCACGTCGCTGCTGCCGCGGACGACCACGAAGGGCGTCGCCTCCACGTCCGCATCGGCTGCGGGGCTGCGTGCCCCCGATGCCCCGTACGAGGCCGCCGTGTGCACCCGCAGGGCGGCGGAGCACTACCGCCTGAACGTCCTCGCGGCCCCCGACGTGTCGCAGATCCCCGTCACGCGCTTCGCCCTGGTGAGGCACGCCGCCGCGCTTCCCGCGCCGTCCGGCAACGATGTCACCAGCCTGGCCGTGACGGTGCCCACCCGGTCCCTGACCGATGTCGTGGAGTGCCTCGCCCGAACGCACGCCGAAGTGCTGGGACTTCACACGCTGCCCGCGGGGAAGGCCGGCCACCTGTTGTGGCTGGACTGCCGCGGACACGCCACCGACCCCGGGATGGTGCGCACCTGGGCCGAGTTGCGCGAGCCCTGCGACCAACTGCGGATGATCGGCACCTATCCGGCCGGCGGAGCCGCGGAGCCCTCCCCCCACCGTCTGGAGACCCCATGACGACACCTGCCGTCGATGCGCCGAGCCTGAGCGGTGCCGAACTCGTGCTGCGCGTGCTCCGGGAGGAAGGCGTCGACCACGTCTTCGGCAACCCCGGCACCACCGAACTCCCCCTGATCCAGCGGCTGGCCGACCAGCACGACATCACCTACGTACTCGCGCTCCAGGAGGCCTCCGCCGTGGCCATGGCGGACGGCCACGCCCGTATCACCGGACGCCCGGCCTTCGTCAACCTGCACGCGGCCGCCGGTCTCGGCAACGGCATCGGGGCGCTGACCAATGCCGCGGCCGCCCGGGTGCCCATGGTGGTCACCGCAGGTCAGCAGGATCTGCGCCACCTCATCCACGAGCCGGTGCTCGCGGGCGACTTGACCGGCATGGCCACGGCCACCGTCAAGTGGGCCCACGAGGTCGGCACCCGTGCGGAACTCGGCGAAGTCCTGAGCCACGCCTTCCGGGTCGCCAAGGCGCCGCCGACCGGACCGGTCTTCGTCTCGCTGCCGATGAACCTGCTGGACGAGATGGGCCCGCCCCCACCACCGCGTACGACCATTCGTTACGCGGCGGCCGCGCCCACGGACGACCTCGCCAAGCTGCTCAACGAAACCCCGGCCGACGAGATCGCGCTGGTCTTCGGGGACGAACTGGCCCGCCACGCACCGGCCGAAGGTCTGGCTCTCGCGGAGGCCCTCGGGGCGCCGGTGTGGGGAGCGGGCTGGCCCGCCACCAACCCCTTCCCGACGGCACACGCACTGTGGCGCGGCTATCTGCCCACGCACCTGCCGGGCATCCGCGCCACGCTCGCCCCGTTCCGGCTCGTACTCGTCGCGGGAACGCGGACCTTCCCGCTCTACTACCCGTACGCACCCCGCCCGCTGCTCGACGAGAACACCCACGTCGTCCAGATCACCGCCGACCCGGCAGGGCCCGGCCGCGACACTCCGGTCGACTGTGCGCTGAACGGCCACCTCCGGCCCACGCTGCGTGCCCTGCTCGCCGCGCTGCCGTCTTCGGAGTGTTCCGTACGGGAGACGGCTCCACCGTCAACCGGGTCAACCGGCCTGCCAACCGGCCCGCCAAACGGCCCACTTGACCTGCAGAGCCTCTCCGCGGCTCTGGCCGCCGCCCTTCCCGACGACGCCTTGGTCGTCGACGAGGCGCCGCACGCCGCACGCAGCATTCGCGCGGCACTGCGCCTGGCGGAGGCGAACCGGTACCAGTGGGTGTCGGGGGGCCTCGGGTGGGCCATGCCCGCGGCCGTCGGCGTCAGCCTGGCCCACCCGGGCGGACGGGTGCTGTGCACGGTCGGCGACGGCGCCACGATGTACTGTCCCCAATCCCTGTGGACCGCCGCCCACTTGGGCCTGCCGATCGGTTTCGTGGTCGCCAACAACCGCGAGTACCGCGTCCTGAAGGACAACTGGCACCACCGGGAACCGGGGGCGAAACGTCTCCTCGGCATGGACCTGACCCGGCCCGCGGTCGACTTCGGCGCGTTGGGACGGTCCATGGGGGTGCCCGCCCGGCGTGCGACCACGAGCACCGAGCTCATGGAAGCCGTGCGGGACGGCTACCGCGCCGAAGGGCCGTTCCTCGTCGAAGCCGTCCTCGACGAAACTGTCCTCGCCGAAGCCGCCCTCGACGAAGCCGCTCCCGACGAAGCCGCTCCCGACGGACGCTAGAACGCTAGTCGGCCTGCGGGGCGGGGCGCAGTCGCGTCGCGGTGCGGATCAGGGCGTGGCCGATCAGGCCGCCCGCGACGGCGCCGACCCCGATGGCCGCCGTGGACAGCAGGGCGAGCAGGGCGGCCGTCCCGGCGCCTTCGCGCCCCACCGAGAGCTGGGTGAGGCTCTCGTACACCTGGAGGCTGGGCAGGAGGGCGCCGGTGGTTCCCGGGACGACGACGGCCGCCGCGGGCACCCGCAGCGCCGGGCTGCACGCTGCCCCGCCCACCCCCAGGGCCGCCGCCGCGCACAGCACCGCCAGCGCGGGAGCGTGCACGGCGTGGGAGACCGCCATGTTCACCGCGCCGCCCAGGACTCCGGCGGCGACGGCCACGGGCAGCAGCCGCCGGGTGCCGCCCATGGAGAAGCAGTTGCCGAGCGCCCCGACCGCGGAGACGACGAGCCCGCCCCAGACGGGCAGCGTGGCGTGGTCGATGTACGGCGCGTAGAGGTCCGCCGTCGCCTCGTCGGCGAGCACGGCGACGACGAGCACCCCGGTGGCCATGCCCGCCAGGGCCAGGGTCACGTTGACGGCCCGGGTGGCGGCCATCAGGGAGAAGCCGGTGATGCCGTCCTGCGGCAGCGCGATCAGTGGCACGATCGGCAGCAGCACCACCAGGTTCGCCGCCATCACGGCCGTGCTGTAGGGAACGACGAGGCCGGTGTTGAGCAGCGCGATGCCCAGGACCACGGCCAGCGCGGCCTGGGCCGCGATGACGAAGAAGAACGGCATGGCGGCGCGGAACAGCAGCCAGCCGAGCCGGTCGCACGCCATCAGCACGACCACCGCGGTGACCGCGGCCCACACCGAGCCGCCCACCTGCAACGTCACCGAAGCGGCGAGCACCCCGCCGCCCGCCGTGCGCACCCACCAGGGCCAGTAGGGCGGGGTGTCCTGGATGTGCTGCAGGGCCTTCATGGCCTGGCGCACGTCGAGGCGGCCCGCGACCACATGGCCCACCAGGCGGTGCAGCGCCGCCATCCGCCTGAGGTCGCGGGGGTCCTCCGAGGTCCGGGTGACGCGCATCATCGACGCCGGTACTTGGTGCGGAGGCGCGTACTGGAGGTGGATGGTGCGGGCCGTGATGTCGACCTCCAGGTGGTTGAGCTCCAGGGCCGTCGAGACCGCGATCACGGAGGACTCGATGGTCTGCGTGTCGAACCCGGAGAGGAACAGCTCCTGGCCGAGGCGCAGGGCGAAGTCCATGACCCGGCGGGCGTCGCGCCCGGACAGCTGTTCCGAGCTGACGTCCACCGCCCCGTCGAAGGCCGTGTGCTTCAGGCGCTCCAGGACCTCCCCGCCCTCGGATTCGCGCCGCTTCCTGCGCTCCTTGTCCTTGTGCTCCTCGTGATCCGCTTCGTCACCCATGTGCTCCTCGCCGCCCTCGCTCGTGCCCGGCCCCAGCCTCGGGCACGCGCGGGAGGCCGGGGCGGCGCGACGGCGTGAGGCGCACGGCAACCACTGGCGTGGAGTAGCTGCCCGGTCGACCCGCGGGTCGCCTTTGGCCGCCACCCCAGGCGTCAACTACGCTACGTGCTCGCTCGGTTACGCGTGATCGGCGATCACTCGCAACGTACGGATACTCGCAACGCACGGATATGGGCGGTACCCATGGCACGACACGCAGCACCCAAGTCACCCAGGCCCGGCTCCCGCGCGCTGTTGCGTGCGGGGCTGACCGTCACGGCCGCGGGCGCCGCCCTCGGTGCGGGCGGGGCGGCGACGGCCAGCGCGGCGCCGGTGTCGGCGACGCAGGCGGTCGGGTTCTCCACCCCGCTCGGCGACGTGGACGCGGCGACGCCGGGGCAGGCCCTCGCGGAGGCGGTGCACCGCTCGACGGCGGGCGGCCTCGCCCCGGCCAAGACCCTCCAGCTCGACCCGCTGGCCGGCACCGGCGTCGACCCGCTCGACAACTCGCTCGGCACGCAGATCGCGGACTTCAAGCCGGTCAGCACGGCGGCCGCCACCGGCCCGCTCGCCCAGGGCGGCTCCCTGGACGACATGCCGGTGGTGGGTCCCGCCACGGGGCTGCTGCCCGGTTAGTCGGTCGCGGAAGAGGCCCCGGCCGACGACCGCAGCGGCACCTCGCGGATCAGCCAGGCCGCCGCGAACGTGATCGCGCACAGCGCCGCCGTGCCGATCATGATGCCGTGCAGGCCGCCGGTGACGGCGGAGCGGAAGGCGTCGCGGACCGGTTCGGGCAGGGAACGCAGGACCTCGGGCGTGAGCTCGTGGCCGCCCGCCAGACGTGCGCCGTCCTGGCCGAGGCGGTCCGTGAGGCTGTCGGTCATGCGGGCGGTGTGGACGGAACCGAGCACGGCGACGCCGAGCGAGCCGCCGATGGTGCGCAGCAGTGTGGTGGTGCCGCTCGCCGCGCCCATGTCCCGGGGCTCCGCGCTGTTCATGGTGATCAGCAGCGAGGGCTGCATCAGGCAGCCGAGGCCCACGCCGAGCAGCAGAGTCAGCGCGGAGGCCATGCCCGTCGCGGTGTCCGTGCCGAGGGTGAGCAGGGCCAGGGCGCCCGCCGTGGCCACCGCGCCGCCCGCGATCGGGTACGCGCGGTACCCGCCGCCCTTGCCGACCGCCCTGCCGATGTACAGCTGGGCGCCCATCATGCCGAGCATCAGGGGGAGCAGGAGCAGTCCGCTCTCCGTCGACGAGGCACCGCGTACGAACTGCATGTACTGCGGCAGATAGCTCGCCGCCCCCAGCATCGCCGCGCCCGCGAGGAAGGTGAGGACCTGGGCGAGCGTGAAGTTGCGGTCGCGGAACAGGCGCGGCGGGATGACGGGTTCCGCGGCGCGCCGCTCCACGCGGACGAAGGCGGCGAGCGCGGCCGCCGCGAGCAGCGCGAGGCCCGCGATCTGCGGGGAGATCCAGTCGTACGTCGTTCCGCCCCAGGTGCCGAGCAGCGTGAGCGCGAGGATGCCCGCCGTGAGGAGCGCGGCGCCCGCGTAGTCGATGCGGGCCCTGCTGCGTTCGGTGTGCACATGGACGAGTAGGCCGACGATCAGGAGCGCGGCGCCGCCGAAGGGCACGTTGACGTAGAACACCCAGCGCCAGTCGAGCTGGTCGGTCAGGAAGCCGCCGAGCAGCGGCCCGCCGATCATGGCGGCCGGCAGCATCACACCGATCATCGACTGCGAGCGCCCGGCCTGCGCGGGCGGGAGCAGCGTCCCGATGAGGGAGAGCGCACCCACGAAGAGGCCGCCCGCGCCGAGCCCCTGCAGGGCGCGGAAGGCGATCAACTGCCCCATGTCCTGGGCGAGTCCGCAGAGCACGGACCCGATGAGGAAGACGGCGATGGAGGTCATGTAGCTGCCCTTGCGGCCGTACAGGTCGCCGAGCTTGCCCCAGATCGGGGTGGAGACGGCGGTGGTGAGCAGGTAGGCCGTCACCACCCAGGAGAAGTGGCCGAGGCCGCCGAGTTCGCCGACGATCGTCGGCAGTGCGGTGCCGACGATGGTGCCGTCGAGCGTCGCCAGGACGATGCCGAGCAGCAGCCCGAGGACGGCGAGGCGGGAGGGTGACGGGGCCTCGGCGGTGGCGGGTTCCGCGGTCACGGCGGACGGCGCGGCTTCTCGCGTACGTTGATTCATGGCTTCCCCCCGGGGGTGTTGGCGTGGCGTGGCGTCAGGCGGCGTACGGGCGGGCGGTCCTCGCCGCGCGCAGGGCCTCGGCCCACCAGGCCAGTTGGTCGAGCATCGACTTGGCCGCGGCGTCGCTCTGCGGGTCCTTCATCGCGTGGTCCTCGTCGAACAGGCCCCAGACGTGGTGCAGGCTGACCGTGTTGCGGATGGTCGTCGCGTTCAACTCGGCCATGACCAGGCGGAGTTGTTCGACCGCGCGCAGGCCTCCTGAGATGCCGCCGTAGGAGACGAAGCCGATCGGCTTGGCGTGCCACTGCTCGTTGTGCCAGTCGACGGCGTTCTTCAGCGAGGCCGGGAAGCTGTGGTTGTACTCCGGCGTGACGAACACGAACGCGTCGGCGGCCGCGAGGCGCGGCGAGACCAGGGCGAGCGCCTCCTCGGTGCCCGGCGCGGGCGGCTGGCCGAAGGCAGGGAAGACGGTGGGGAGCGGGGTCTCGGCCAGGTCGACGACGTCGAGGTCCATGTCGGCGCGCTGTGCGATGTGCCCCTTGATCCACTCGGTCACGACGGGTGCGAAGCGGCCCTCGCGGGTGGAGCCGACGAGGACGGCGACGCGGAGTGCGGCCGAGACGGTGGCGGTGGCGGACATGGGGAACCCCCTGGAATGTGTACGACGTATCTTTCGCGTACAACGTACACATCGATGTGTACGGCGTCTACAAGGGATACGGTGTACGCATGGCCACACAGAAGAAGGGCGAGCCCGAGGTCTCGCTCTGGGAGCGCATGGAGCGCCCGGCAGCCACGCAGCGTGCCGCGCTGACACCGCAGAAGATCGCGGCGGTGGCGGTGAAGGTCGCCGACGCCGAGGGCTTCGCGGCCGTCACCATGCGCCGCCTCGCCACCGAGCTGGGCGTCGCGCCCATGGCCGCGTACCGCCATGTCTCAGGCAAGGACGACCTGTGGGCGCTGATGGTCGACCGGGTCACGGCCGAGGTCGTCGTCCCCGAGGACGCGACCGGCTGGCGCGAGGTGCTGCGCGCGTACGCCGTCGGCAGCCGTCGGCTGATGCTGGAGCACCCCTGGCTCGCCCAGCTCCCCACGCCGCACTTCGCCCTGACGCCGAACCGGATGGCCATGGCCGAACGGCAGTTGGCGGCCCTGGAGAACCACGGCCTCGACGCCGACACGATCATGACGGCGTTCCGCACCGTCGGCGCCTACGTGCACGGCGTCAGCCAGTCGGAGGTGGCGCTGCGCCAGTACATGGAGGACAACGGCTGGACCAGTGGCGACGAGACGCGCCGCGGACTCGCGCCGCAGATGAGGTACCTGATGGACACCGGCCGCTACCCCGCCTACCGGCGCTACGCCCTCGGGGCGGGCCGCAAGGACGACGCCACCTGGCAGTTCGAGACGGGGCTCGACTGCGTCCTGGACGGCATCGGGGTGCGGCTCGGCCTCGACCCGCGGGCATGACGGAGCCCCGGCCTCCTGGACGGAGGAGGCCGGGGCTCCGGTGTGCGGGAGTGGCTAGTAGGCCGAGCCCGACGCGCCCAGCGAGCCCGTCGGGTGCCAGACCGTCTTGGTCTCCAGGAAGGCCGTCAGGCGGTGCGTGCCGGGGTCGGCCGCGAAGTCCACAGGCTGTGGACGCAGCACGCGCTTGAGGTTGTCCGCGGCCGCGATCTCGAGCTCGCGCGCCAGGTCCGCGTCCGCGCCCGTCAGGTCGATCGCGTTGACGTCCTGGTGGGCGGCGAGCGGCGTCGCGATCTCGGCGGTCTTGCCGGTGAGGATGTTGACCACGCCGCCGGGGACGTCCGAGGTCGCGAGGACCTCGCCCAGGGAGAGCGCGGGGAGCGGGGCCTTCTCGGAGGCGATCACGACGGCCGTGTTGCCCGTCGCGATGACCGGGGCGAGCACCGAGACCAGGCCGAGGAACGACGACTCCTGGGGTGCGACGACCGCGACCACGCCCGTCGGCTCCGGCGTCGAGAGGTTGAAGAACGGGCCCGCGACCGGGTTCGCCCCGCCCGCGACCTGGGCGATCTTGTCCGTCCAGCCCGCGTACCAGACCCAGCGGTCGATCGCCGCGTCCACGACCGCGGCGGCCTTGGACTTGGACAGGCCCTCGGCGTCCGCGACCTCACGGACGAACTGCTCGCGGCGGCCCTCCAGCATCTCGGCGATGCGGTAGAGGATCTGGCCGCGGTTGTACGCGGTCGCGCCCGCCCAGCCGCCCTGCGCCTTGCGGGCCGCCACGACGGCGTCACGCGCGTCCTTGCGGGACGACAGCGGGGCGTTGGCCAGCCACTTGCCCTTCGAGTCCGTCACCTCGTACACCCGGCCGCTCTCGGAACGCGGGAACTTCCCGCCCACGTACAGCTTGTAGGTCTTGAAGACGCCAAGTCGCTGCTGCTCGGACTTCTCAGACATCGAGGTACGCCTCCAGACCATGGCGGCCGCCCTCGCGGCCGAAGCCCGACTCCTTGTAGCCGCCGAAGGGCGAGGTCGGGTCGAACTTGTTGAATGTGTTGGCCCAGACGACGCCCGCCCTGAGCTTGTTCGCGACCGCCAGGATGCGGGAGCCCTTCTCCGTCCAGATGCCGGCGGAGAGCCCGTACTGCGTGTTGTTGGCCTTGGCGACGGCCTCGTCCGGTGTACGGAAGGAGAGCACCGAGAGCACCGGGCCGAAGATCTCGTCGCGGGCGATGGTGTGCGCCTGCGTGACGTTCGTGAAGAGCGTCGGCGCGAACCAGTAGCCGGAGGACGGCAGTTCGCAGGCGGGCGACCAGCGCTCGGCGCCCTCCGCCTCGCCGGTCTCGGCGAGCGCGGTGATGCGGGCGAGCTGCTCGGCGGAGTTGATCGCGCCGATGTCGGTGTTCTTGTCGAGCGGGTCGCCCAGACGCAGGGTCGACAGGCGGCGCTTGAGGCTGTCGAGCAGCTCCTCCTGGATCGACTCCTGCACGAGCAGGCGCGAACCGGCGCAGCAGACCTGGCCCTGGTTGAAGAAGATGCCGGTGACGATGCCCTCGACGGCCTGGTCGATCGGGGCGTCGTCGAAGACGATGTTCGCCCCCTTGCCGCCCAGTTCGAGCGTGACCTTCTTGTCGGTGCCCGCGACCTGACGGGCGATGGCCTTGCCCACGGCGGTGGAGCCGGTGAAGGCGACCTTGTTGACGTCGGGGTGGGCGGTCAGGGCCGCGCCCGCGTCGCCGTACCCGGGAAGGATGTTGACGACGCCCTTGGGCAGGCCCGCCTGGCGGCAGATGTCCGCGAAGAAGAGCGCGGACAGCGGGGTCGTCTCGGCGGGCTTCAGGACGACCGTGTTGCCGGTCGCGAGCGCCGGGGCGATCTTCCAGGCCAGCATCAGGAGCGGGAAGTTCCACGGGATGACCTGGCCCGCGACGCCGAGCGGCGCCGGGTTCGGCCCGTACCCCGCGTGGTCGAGCTTGTCGGCCCAGCCCGCGTAGTAGAAGAAGTGCGCGGCGACCAGGGGGAGGTCGGCGTCGCGCGTCTCCTTGATCGGCTTGCCGTTGTCCAGCGTCTCCAGGACGGCCAGCTCGCGGCTGCGCTCCTGGATGATCCGGGCGATGCGGAACAGGTACTTGGCGCGCTCGGCGCCCGGCAGCGCCGACCACTTCTCGAAGGCCTTGCGGGCGGCCTTCACCGCGCGGTCGACGTCCTCGGAGGAGGCCTGCGCGACTTCGGAGAGGACCTCTTCGGTGGACGGGGAGACCGTCTTGAAGACCTTGCCGTCGGCGGCATCGGTGAACTCGCCGTCGATGAACAGGCCGTACGACGGGGCGATGTCGACGACGGAGCGGGACTCCGGCGCGGGTGCGTACTCAAAGGGAGTGGAGGTCATGGGTCAGTCCACCGTCACGTAGTCGGGGCCGGAGTAGCGTCCTGTGGCCAGCTTCTGACGCTGCATCAGCAGGTCGTTGAGGAGCGAGGAGGCGCCGAAGCGGAACCAGTGGTTGTCCAGCCAGTCGGGCCCGGCCGTCTCGTTCACCAGGACGAGGAACTTCACCGCGTCCTTGGTCGAGCGGATGCCGCCCGCGGGCTTCACCCCGATCTGCACCCCGGTCTGCGCACGGAAGTCGCGCACGGCCTCCAGCATCAGGAGCGTGTTGGCGGGGGTGGCGTTGACGCCGACCTTGCCGGTCGAGGTCTTGATGAAGTCGGCGCCCGCGATCATGCCGATCCAGCTGGCGCGCTTGATGTTGTCGTACGTCGAGAGCTCACCGGTCTCGAAGATGACCTTCAGGCGGGCGGTGCCGCAGGCCTCCTTCACGGCGCGGATCTGCTCGAAGACCGTCATGTAGTCACCGGAGAGGAAGGCTCCCCGGTCGATGACCATGTCGATCTCGTCGGCGCCCGCAGCGACGGCCTCGCGCACGTCACCGAGCTTCACGTCGAGGGCGGCGCGGCCCGCGGGGAAGGCGGTCGCGACGGACGCGACCTTCACGCCGCTGCCCGCGACGGCCTCCTTGGCGGTGGCGACCATGTCCGGATAGACGCAGACGGCGGCGGTGCGCGGGGTGCCGCGGTCGGTCGGGTCGGGGTTGACGGCCTTCGCGCCGAGCGCCCGGACCTTGCCCGGGGTGTCGGCGCCCTCCAGCGTCGTCAGGTCGATCATCGAGATGGCCAGGTCGATGGCGTACGCCTTCGCCGTGGTCTTGATCGAGCGGGTACCGAGCGAGGCGGCGCGCGCCTCCAGGCCGACCGCGTCGACGCCGGGCAGCCCGTGGAGGAAGCGGCGGAGCGTGCTGTCGGACGCGGTCACGTCAGCGAATGCAGTGGGCATGGTCACGAGGGGAGCATATCTACGCGCGTAGCTGCTGTACAGGGGTGGGGGCCGGGGCCCCGGGCGGGGCTTCAGGCAGAATCAGGGTATGAGCGACCCCCAGAACCCCGTGGCGGAGCCCGCGTACAAGGACCGCACCTTCCGGTCCCCGGCCGGCATCGCCGGCGGTGTCCTGCTGCTCGCCCTGGGCGCCTGGCTCGGCATCGACGCCGTGGTCCGCGGCGAGGGCCGCACCCCGTGGCTCGCGCTCGCCGGGCTGCTGCTCGCCGTGCCGCTGGTCGTCGCGTTCACCGTGCGCCCCGTCGTGTACGCCAACGACGACCGGCTCCGCGTCCGCAACCCCTTCAGGACCATCACGCTGCCCTGGGGGTCCATCGCGACGCTCCGCTCGGGCTACTCGAACGAGGTCCTCACCAACGACGGCACCAAGTACCAGCTCTGGGCGATCCCCGTCTCCCTGCGCGGCCGCAAGAAGGCGGCGCGCAGGCAGTCGCAGGCCGCGGCCTCGGGCGACCCGACGGCAGGCGGCCGCCCCTTCCTCGACCCCAAGGCCCCGCCGGCGCGCGCCACCGGTGACCAGGCCATGGACGAACTCCGCGAGCTCTCCGAAGCGCGGGCCTCCGCCGAGTCCGCGCAGGGCGAGCCCGCGGTGCGCTGGTCCTACGAGGTCATCGCGCCGTGCGCGGTGGGGGCGGTGCTGCTTGTGGTGCTGCTGGCGGTGGCCTGAGGTCTTCGGGTGACCTGGGGTCTTCAGGTGGCCTGAGGTCTTCGGGTGACCTGGGGTCTTCAGGTGGCCTGAGGTCTTCAGATGACCTGAGGCTTTCTGCGGAGGGGCCGGGTTCCCTGCGGAGGGTCCGGGTTCTCTGCCGGAAGTCCGGGTTCTCTACGGAGGGCCCAGCCACGCCAGGAGCATGTGGCCGCCGAACGCGGCCGAGCCCAGTGCCGCGGCCGACAGCAGCGTCACCATCACGTGCGTGCGCGCCCGAGCCAGCGCCACGGCGAGCGGCAGCAGCAGCGGGAAGCCGGGCAGCAGGAAGCGCGCCCGAGGGAAGTAGACCCCGCTGCTGCCGAGCACGATCAGCAGGAGCAGGCCCGTGAAGAGCAGCAGGGGCAGCGGCTGGCGGTCGGCCGCCGAGAGCACGTAGAGGACCACCGAGCCGAGCAGCACCGCCGTCACCATGGCGAGGAACAGCTGCGGCCGCTCGATCACGAACAGGCCGTGCATGCGGCGCAGCGTCTCCACGCCGCCGTCCCACTCGTTGTGCCACAGCTTCTGTACGGCGAAGTAGCCGTCCCAGCGGCCCAGGCGCAGGCCCACCCAGCCGACGTACGTGAGCCAGCCCAGCGGGGCGAGCAGGGCGCCCAGGAGGGTGCGTACGAGAAAGTCGCGGCGCAGCGCGAGCAGTGCCGTCAGGGAGACCGCCGCCGCGAGGGCCACCCCGGTGGGGCGGGTCAGTCCCGCGAGCGAGGCCAGGGCGCCTGCCCACAGCCAGCGGCCCGTCAGGACCGCGTACAGCGACCATGCGGCCAGTGCCGTGAACAGCGACTCCGTGTAGCCCATCCACTGCACGAGCGCCACGGGCAGGCTGCCCCAGAGCGTGGCCAGGACGACGCCCGTACGGCGGCCGTACAGGCGGTCGCCCACCGCGAAGATCCCCCACGCGGCGACGAACGAGGACACCAGCGCGACCGCGAGGCCGACCGCTCCGCGCGGCAGTGCGGGGGCGAGGGCCTCACCCGCCCTGATGAGGGTCGGGAGCAGCGGGAAGAACGCCAGGTTGTTCGCGTCGAACTGGGAGCCGAGGGTGTCCGCGTACCCGTGCTCCGCGATCTTCAGATACCAGTCGCAGTCCCACGACTCCGCCAGCAGGTGCCACACGCCGCGGTGCTCCCTGCGCGCCCACAGGGCGAAGGCCAGCGCGCCGAGCAGGCGCACCGCCGCGTACGCCAGGAGCGCGGGCGACGCGTGGCGCAGGGCGCGGGCCGCGCGCTGGGCGCGGCCGGGGCGCGGATGCGCGGCGTTGCGGGGGCTCCTGGACGCGGGGACGACCGGGGACGGGGCGGCGGTCGAGGACTCGGAGATTCCGTACGGCACTGCGGCAGCTCCCGGAACGTGATCGTGCGCTACCGGTCGTCCCTTCCTGGGGGACCGGCAGCGCACCGGATCGCTGCGGCAGCTGCGCTAGCGGAACCACCCGTCCGGGTGGCCCGCGGTGGGGCGGGGGCCGCTCAGATGCCCGCCGCCGCGGAGAGGTCACGCTTGATCGCCGCGAGGAGGTCCGTGGCCTTGGCGCGGGCCGCGGGGAGCCCGGACGTGTCCGACACCGGGACCACGACCTCCAGGTAGCACTTGAGCTTCGGCTCCGTGCCGCTCGGGCGGACGATGACGCGGGCGCCGTCGAGGGTGTAGCGCAGGCCGTCGGTGGGCGGGAGCTTGTCCGTGCCCCGCGTCAGGTCCTCCGCCTTGGTGACCCGCAGTCCCGCGAGCTCCGTCGGCTGCCGCTCGCGCAGGCGGCGCATGGCGTCCGCGATCAGGGACAGGTCCTCCACGCGGACCGACAGCTGGTCGGTGGCGTGCAGGCCGTGCTCCACCGCGAGGTCGTCGAGCAGGTCGAGGAAGGTGCGGTTCTGCTCCTTGAGCTCGGAGGCGAGCTCGGTGAGCAGGAGGGCGGCGGTGATGCCGTCCTTGTCGCGGACGCCCTCGGGGTCCACGCAGTAGCCGAGCGCCTCCTCGTAGCCGTAGCGGAGGCCGTCGACGCGGGCGATCCACTTGAAGCCGGTGAGGGTCTCCTCGTACGGGAGGCCCGCCTTCTCGGCGATCCGGCCGAGGAGGGAGGAGGAGACGATCGATTCGGCGAAGGTGCCCTGTGCTCCGCGGTTCACCAGGTGCGCGGCGAGGAGGGCTCCCACCTCGTCGCCGCGGAGCATCCGCCAGTCCTCGCCGTCCTTGACCGCGGCGGCGCAGCGGTCCGCGTCCGGGTCGTTGGCGATGATCAGGTCAGGGGCGGGAGTGGTGCGGGCCGCCGTCGCGAAGGCCAGGTCCATCGCGCCCGGCTCCTCCGGGTTCGGGAACGCGACCGTCGGGAAGTCCGGGTCCGGCTCGGCCTGCTCGGCGACGAGGACCGGGGCGGGGAAACCGGCGCGGGCGAAGGCCGCGAGGAGGGTGTCCTTGCCGACGCCGTGCATCGCCGTGTAGACGGCGCGGGCGGTGCGGGGGGAGTCCGGGGCCAGGACGGCGTCCGTGCGCGCCAGGTAGGCCTCCAGGACGTCGTCGCCGAGGGTCTCCCAGCCGGCCTCGGGGCGGGGGACGTCGTGGAGCGACGCGATGGCGTCGATCTCGGCTGCGATCTCCGCGTCCGCGGGCGGGACGATCTGGGAGCCGTCGCCGAGGTAGACCTTGTAGCCGTTGTCGCGCGGGGGGTTGTGGCTGGCCGTCACCTCCACGCCCGCCACCGCGCCGAGGTGCCTTATGGCGAAGGCGAGGACGGGGGTGGGCAGGGGGCGGGGGAGCACGGCGGCCCTGAGGCCCGCGCCGGTCATGACGGCGGCGGTGTCGCGTGCGAAGTCGGCCGACTTGTAGCGGGCGTCGTAGCCGATGACCACGAGGCCGTCGGTCCGGTTCTTGGACTTCAGGTACGCGGCGAGGCCGGCGGCGGCGCGGATGACCACGTTGCGGTTCATGCGCATGGGGCCCGCGCCGAGTTCGCCGCGGAGTCCCGCGGTGCCGAACTGGAGGGTGCCGGAGAAGCGTGCGGTCAGCTCGTCGGTGTCCGCGGAGTCGATGAGCTTGGCCAGCTCTTCGCGGGTCTCGGGGTCCGGGTCCTCGGCCAGCCAGGCCTGGGCACGCGCGATGAGTTCGGTGTCCTGCGAGGAGTCCTGCACGGTTTCTTCAGCCTCTCGTGCGGTTTCTGGCGGGGGCGCCTTGGGCGGGGGTTCGCCTTGTCATCGTCTTGGGGGCGGGGCCGCGGGGGTATGTCCGTGCTCGCCATCTTTGTTGCGGGGCCTGGTTGCTGCGGTGCCGGCGGGCGTTGTGCGCGGTGCTCCGCGCGCACATACCCCCACGTCCCCTCATGCGCGTGCGCGACTGCGGGTGGGTGGGGGCGTGCTCTCCACAGGCTGGGGAAGGGGGTTGTGACACCGCCTCCCCCACCCACCCTCTGCTCCCGCACGCACAAGGCCACCGCCTGCCCACCCCCTTTGTTCCTGCTCGCGCATGTCCACTACGGGGGAAACGGGCGGGTGGGTGGGAGACATCCGCCGCGGAGCGGCGGGGTGGGGGATGCCGCCGGGCAAGCAAGAGACCCGGCGGCATCCCCGGAGGGATCAGATGCGGCCGAGGACCTGGCCGAGGAGTTCGCCCATGCGGGTGGCGCTGTCGCGGCCCGCCTGAAGCACCTCCTCGTGGTTCAGCGGCTCACCCGTCATGCCCGCGGCGAGGTTCGTGACCAGGGAGATGCCGAGCACCTCCGCGCCGGCCTCGCGGGCGGCGATGGCCTCGAGGACCGTCGACATGCCCACCAGGTCCGCACCGATCGTGCGGGCCATGCGGATCTCCGCCGGCGTCTCGTAGTGCGGGCCGGGGAACTGCGCGTACACACCCTCTTCGAGGGACGGGTCGATCTCCTTGCAGAGCGCCCGCAGCCGCGGCGAGTACAGGTCCGTGAGGTCCACGAAGTTCGCGCCGACGATCGGCGACGTCGCCGTGAGGTTCAGGTGGTCGCTGATCAGTACCGGCTGGCCGGGGCGCATGCCCTCGCGCAGGCCGCCGCAGCCGTTGGTGAGCACGATCGTCTTGCAGCCCGCGGCCACGGCGGTGCGGACGCCGTGCGCGACGGCCGCGACGCCGCGGCCCTCGTAGTAGTGGGTGCGGCCCAGGAAGACCAGGGCCCGCTTGTCACCGACCTTGAAGGAGCGGATGCGGCCGCCGTGGCCCTCGACCGCCGGCGGCGGGAAGCCGGGCAGCTCGGTGACCGGGAACTCGGCCTCGGGGGTGCCGAGCGCGTCGACGGCCGGCGCCCAGCCGGAGCCCATCACGAGGGCGACGTCGTGGGTCTCGGCGCCCGTCAGCTCGCGCAGGCGCGCGGCGGCGGCGTCGGCGGCGGCGTAGGGGTCGCCCTGGATGTCGTCCGGAATAACTGAAGCGTTCACGTCGATGAGAGTAGCCGGTCGCGCCCTACGCGCGTAGATGACGATGCTCACGGGATTTCGATCGTTGTCTTGTCGTTTCCGACGAGAGCTGGACGGGAGGCGTCAGCAGGGGCGCTTGCGGAGTTCCATCACGTAGTCGTGGGGTGCCCCGGCCGACTCCGCGGCGTCCGCCAGTTCGCCCAGGTAGCGGGCTGACGGGAGGCCGCCTTCGTATCCGTTGAGGACGTACACCCAGGCAGGCTCCTCGCCCTCCAGGGTGTGGACGCGCACGCGCATGCGGCGGTAGATGTCCAGGCCCACGCCTTCCCAGCGGTCCATGGAGTCCTCGTCCATGGGGGCGATGTCGTAGAGCGTGACGAAGACCTGGGAACGGGGGGCCTCGACGATGGTGGCGAGGGCGCCCTCCCAGCCCATGTGCTCTCCGCCGAAGGTGAGCCGCCAGCCGTTCAGCCAGCCGGTCGCGCGCAGCGGGGAGTGCGGGGCGCGGCGTGACATGAGCCGCGGATCCAGATTGCCGGCGTACGCGGCGTAGAGCGACATGAGGTCGAGGGTACGGCAGCGATCGGGTGTGCCACCGCCGCGGCGGAAGGACCGCTCGGACGGGGTGCGTGCACGGACGGAGGGCCCCGGGGCGAAGCTGGTTGAAGCGTGCGGGACAATGGAGTACGTGACTCGGATCGTGATCATTGGCGGCGGACCCGGCGGATACGAGGCGGCTCTTGTGGCCGCCCAGCTCGGCGCGGAGGTGACCGTCGTCGACTGCGACGGTCTGGGCGGGGCGTCGGTGCTCACCGACTGCGTTCCGTCGAAGACTCTGATCGCGACGGCCGAGGTGATGACCAGCTTCGATTCGTCGTACGAAGAGCTGGGGATCATCGTCGCGGACGACACCCCGCACATCGACACCCCCGCGCGCGTGGTCGGCGTGGACCTGGGGAAGGTCAACCGCCGTGTGAAGCGCCTCGCGCTCGCGCAGTCCCACGACATCACCGCCTCCGTCACGCGTGCGGGCGCGCGCGTGCTGCGCGGCCGCGGCCGCCTGGAGGGGCAGCAGGACATCGACGGGTCGCGCAAGGTGATCGTGCGCGCCGCCGACGGGAGCGAGGAGACCCTCGTCGCCGACGCGGTGCTGATCGCGACCGGCGGCCACCCGCGCGAGGTGCCCGACGCCCAGCCCGACGGCGAGCGCATCCTCAACTGGACCCAGGTGTACGACCTGGACGAGCTCCCCGAGGAGCTCATCGTGGTCGGCTCGGGTGTCACCGGCGCCGAGTTCGCCGGTGCCTACCAGGCCCTCGGTTCCAACGTCACCCTCGTGTCCAGCCGTGACCGCGTGCTCCCGGGCGAGGACCCGGACGCCGCCGCGGTCCTGGAGGACGTCTTCCGCCGCCGCGGCATGAACGTCATGTCCCGCTCCCGCGCCGCATCCGCCAAGCGCGTCGGGGACCGGGTCGAGGTCACGCTCGACGACGGCCGCGTCATCTCCGGCACGCACTGCCTGATGGCCGTCGGCGCCATCCCGAACAGCAGCGGCATGGGTCTGGAGGAGGCCGGGGTCAAGCTGAAGGACTCCGGGCACATCTGGACCGACAAGGTCTCGCGCACGTCCGCCCCCGGTGTGTACGCCGCCGGTGACGTCACCGGCGTCTTCGCGCTCGCCTCCGTCGCCGCCATGCAGGGGCGCATCGCGATGTACCACTTCCTGGGCGACGCGGTGACGCCGCTGAACCTGAAGACCGTGTCCGCGAACGTCTTCACGGACCCGGAGATCGCGACTGTCGGCTACAGCCAGGCCGACGTCGACGCGGGCAAGATCGACGCCCGGGTCGTCAAGCTGCCGCTGCTGCGCAACCCGCGCGCGAAGATGCAGGGCATCCGCGACGGCTTCGTCAAGATCTTCTGCCGTCCGGGTACGGGCATCGTGGTCGGCGGTGTGGTCGTCGCGCCGCGCGCTTCGGAACTGATCCATCCCATCTCGATCGCGGTCGACAACAATCTGACGGTCGAGCAGATCGCGAATGCGTTCACCGTGTACCCATCGCTTTCGGGGTCGATCGCTGAGGTGGCGCGTCAACTCCACACGCGGAAGGCGGCGGGCGAGGGCTGATCCGGGCCGCGGCTTGAATCAACTCTTCGCAGGTCACGCACTGTTGCGGCCCATTCGCGCGGCATAGGCGGAGCGAGTACGCACCTATACCACTTCCCACCCTGTCGTGCGAACAACTTCTGTAATTCGGCGCAAACTGCTGAAAGCAGACGGTCGTTGGGGTTACTGTCAGTTTCGTGTTCGCTGCAGAACGTCGCCAATTGATCCTCGAAATGGTGCGAGCCAACGGGGCAGTATCGCTCCGTGAGCTCGCCCGCGTCGTCCAGACCTCCGAAGTGACCGTACGGCGGGACGTGCGCGCGCTGGAGGCAGAAGGACTCCTCGACCGCCGACATGGCGGTGCGGTATTGCCGGGCGGATTCACGCGGGAGTCCGGCTTTCCGCAGAAATCACATCTCGCGACCGCCGAGAAGACGGCCATCGCCGATCTCGCGGCGGGTCTCGTCGAAGAAGGCGAAGCCATCGTCGTCGGGGCGGGTACGACCACGCAGGAGCTGGCCCGACGGCTCGCGCGGGTCCCCGGTCTGACCGTCGTCACCAACTCCCTGCTGGTGGCACAGGCGTTGGCCCACGCCAACAGGGTGGAAGTCGTCATGACAGGCGGCACCCTGCGCGGTTCCAACTACGCACTGGTGGGCAGCGGCGCCGAGCAGTCCCTCCAGGGGCTGCGCGTGTCGCGCGCGTTCCTCTCGGGCAGTGGTCTGACCGCCGAGCGCGGTCTGTCCACGTCCAACATGCTCTCCGCGAGCGTGGACCGTGCCCTGGTCCAGGCGGCCGCCGAGGTCGTGGTCCTGGCCGACCACACCAAGCTCGGCACCGACACGATGTTCCAGACGGTGCCGACGGACGTCATCACCCGCCTGGTCACGGACGAGCCGCCGGGGCACGACGACCGGGCGGCCACGGAACTGCAGGCCCTGGCCGACCAGGGCGTGCAGATCGCGGTGGCGGGCGGATCCGCCGCCGTCCCTAACGCGGGGCCCGGTGCCGATTCCGTCCCGGCGGGGCGCCAGCCGCGCCGGGACGTGCCCCTGCCGGGTCAGCGTCGCAACCACGGGGCGGGCCCTGGCCAGCAGCTGCGCAGCGCGATCCTCGGGGAGCAGCCGCCCGGGGAGCGGGCCGCGCGGGTGGCGGATCTGCGCCGCCGCTGAGACCCGGGCGGGGCCGGAGCGGTGGCGCCGACGGGCCGTGACAGTCCGTGACGGCAGGGGTGCCGGAGCGGGCGCTATGCCGCGGCCTGCCCGTCGGCCTTCAGGCCCCGCAGGGTCAGCGTGAGCAGTCGGTCGGCCAACTCCGGGTCGTCCGGGGTCTCTTCGGCCGCCAGTGAGATCGCGTTGGTCAGCTGGAGCAGATCGGAGATGGAGACGTCGGGGCGCACGGCCCCCGCCTCCTGCGCGCGGGCGAGCAGCGCCGAGCCCGCCTCGCGCATCGGCTTGCTGCACTGCGCGAGCGCCGAACTGTCGTCGTGCGACGCCGACATGAGCGCGCTCGACAGGCCGCGGTACTCACCCGCATGAGTGACGATCGAACGCAGCCACGCCACGAGAGCGGCGCACGGCTGCGGGGCGTCCAGCAGGGCGTGCGAGCGGGCGAGCAGGTCGCTCACCGCGTCCTCCCAGACCGCGCTCATCAGCGCGTGCCGGTTGGGGAAGTGCCGGTACAGCGTGCCGATGCCGACGCCCGCGCGGCGTGCCACGTCCTCCAGGGAGGCGCCCGTGCCGTGCTCGGCGAAGGCGGCGCGCGCCTCGGCGAGCAGCCGGTCGTAGTTGCGGCGGGCGTCGGCCCGCATGGTGCGCGCCGACTGTGCCGCCTGCTGCGGCGGTCTCGCCTGCTGGCCCGTGCCGGTCGTCATCCCCGCACCCTTCGTGAACGTACGCGTCCCTCAAGGATGCCACTGCCCGCCGGGCACGTCCGGGCGAGGTCAGGACAGCCGGTGGCCGAAGAAGGCGTCCAGCTCCGCCCTGGCCCTGCGCTCGCGCCGGTGCGGGGGCAGGGTGCCGCCGCGCAGGTTCCTGGTCAGCCAGAGGACCAGGGGGTACGTGACGCAGGTGCCGATGACGGCTCCGCTGAGGATGCCGGTGGCCAGGTCTCCCATGATCGTCAACTCACCTTCGCGCGGGTCTTCTTGGCGCTCGGGCGGAAGCCGTCGCGGGCCGTGGCGATCATCGTGGCGCCGTTGTCGGGGACGACCGCGCCGTAGCCGAGCAGCCGCCAGCGCGCGTCGACGGCGTCGCTCTCGTAGTAGGGCACGGGACCGGCCGCGGAGGGCACGAGGAGTGGTGCGGGCTCCTTGGCGCAGCCGTGGCAGGCGGCGACCTCGTCGGCGCCGTCCACGGCGACCGGGGGCGCCACGCGCGCGTGCCCGCGTTCGTGCAGCGGGTTGAAGTAGCAGGGCGGGTCGGGGCGCAGCGGCCGCTCCGTCACCAGGGCCTCCAGGGCGCACATCCCGATGCGGCTGAACTCGATGCCCGCGACGAGCTCTCCCAGGGCGTACGCGGTGTCGTACGCGGGATCCGGGCTCCGCGGCCCCTCGTCCGCGGCGCTGAGCGCGGAGTGGATCACCGAGTTGCTCGCCTGGATCGACGCCGTCACGGCGAACGAGGCAAGCTCCGTGCGGAGTTGGGGCGGCAGGGAGCAGGTGTGGCGCAGGGTGTCGCCGAGCGCGGACGCGTCGGAGAGCAGCGCCGCGCGCTCCTCGGCCTGCGGGCGCAGGGCCTCGGGATCACCGCCCGGGTCGGGCAGTGGGGCCCGCCAGTCGGGCGCGGGCAGCGGCAGGGCGAAGGTGTAGGGCCGTCGCCGCCCCATCGGCAGCCCGGTGAAGCGCCGCAGCAGCGCCACGGACAGGCCTGCGGCCAGGCCCAGCACGAGCCCTGCCTCGTAGCGCTGGCCGGTGTCCGCGGCTGCCGCGAGCCAGCCGCCTCCGGCGAGGGCGCCCGCGGCGGCGAGCAGGCCCCATATGTCCCCCGTACGTGTCACTGAAGTCCCCCCGTGGTCTTCGGTTCTACGTGGGAGTAGGACGCGGGGAGGGGGTGCGGCGGTTGCGAGTGCCCTGCGTCATGGCTCGCTCTGTCACCGGCTCCGCCGAGCTCGTCCTCAAACGCCGGACAGGCTTGAAATGCCGTCGGCTCAGGCTGCCTTGAAACGCCACCGGGCCGGACTGGAAGAACCAGCCCGGCCCGGGAAGAATCAGCCTCTCCGGCGATTGGGGAGCGGGGTTCGGGGCGGAGCCCCGTGTGCCTCGCCCCGTCGCCGGGTCAGTCCTTGATCTCGCAGATGACCGCACCGGAGGTCAGGCTCGCGCCCACCTCCGCGGCGAGGCCCTTGATCGTGCCCGATCGGTGGGCGTTCAGGGGCTGTTCCATCTTCATGGCCTCCAGGACGACGACCAGGTCGCCCTCCTTGACCTCCTGGCCCTCCTCGACCGCGACCTTGACGATCGTGCCCTGCATGGGCGAGGCGAGGGTGTCGCCGGAGGCGGCCGGGCCCGACTTCTTGGCCGCGCGGCGCTTGGGACGGGCACCGCCCGCGGCGGCCGTGCGCGCGATCGTCATGCCGAGCGAGGAGGGCAGGGAGACCTCGAGACGCTTGCCGCCGACCTCGACGACGACCGTCTCGCGGCCCGGCTCCTCGTCCGCTTCGGCATCCGTGGCGGGCGCGGCGAACGGCGGGATCTCGTTGACGAACTCGGTCTCGATCCAGCGGGTGTGGACCGTGAACGGGTCGCTGGAGCCGGTCAGTTCGGGCGCGAACGCCGGGTCCTTGACGACGGCGCGGTGGAACGGGATGGCGGTCGCCATGCCCTCGACGTTGAACTCCGCGAGCGCGCGGGCGGCACGCTGCAGCGCCTGCTCGCGGGTCGCGCCGGTGACGATCAGCTTGGCCAGGAGCGAGTCCCAGGCCGGGCCGATGACCGAGCCCGACTCGACGCCCGCGTCCAGGCGGACGCCGGGGCCCGACGGAGGCGCGAAGGCGGTGACGGTGCCCGGCGCGGGCAGGAAGCCCCGGCCCGGGTCCTCGCCGTTGATGCGGAACTCGAAGGAGTGGCCGCGCAGTTCGGGGTCGCCGTAGCCGAGTTCCTCGCCGTCGGCGATGCGGAACATCTCGCGTACGAGGTCGATGCCCGCGACCTCTTCGGTGACCGGGTGCTCCACCTGCAGACGGGTGTTGACCTCCAGGAAGGAGATCGTGCCGTCGACGCCGACGAGGAACTCGACGGTGCCCGCGCCGACGTAGCCGGCCTCCTTCAGGATCGCCTTCGAGGCGCTGTAGAGCTCCTCGACCTGGGCGTCCGAGAGGAACGGCGCCGGGGCCTCCTCCACCAGCTTCTGGTGGCGGCGCTGCAGCGAGCAGTCACGGGTGGAGACGACGACCACGTTGCCGTGCTGGTCGGCGAGGCACTGGGTCTCCACGTGCCGCGGCTTGTCGAGATAGCGCTCCACGAAGCACTCGCCGCGGCCGAACGCGGCCACGGCCTCGCGCACCGCGGAGTCGTACAGCTCGGGGACCTCTTCGAGGGTGCGGGCCACCTTCAGACCGCGGCCGCCACCACCGAACGCCGCCTTGATGGCGATCGGCAGGCCGTGCTCCTCGGCGAAGGCGACGACCTCGTCGGCGCCGGACACCGGGTCGGGCGTGCCCGCGACCAGCGGGGCGCCCGCGCGCTGCGCGATGTGGCGGGCGGCGACCTTGTCACCCAGGTCACGGATGGCCTGCGGCGGCGGGCCGATCCAGATCAGACCGGCGTCCAGCACGGCCTGCGCGAACTCGGCGTTCTCCGAAAGGAAGCCGTATCCGGGGTGGATCGCGTCCGCCCCCGCGTCCTTGGCCGCGGCAAGCACCTTGGAGATGTCCAGGTAGCTGGTGGCCGGAGTGTCACCGCCCAGGGCGAACGCCTCATCTGCCGCACGGACATGCAGAGCGTCCCGGTCAGGATCTGCGTAGACGGCTACGCTCGCGATCCCTGCGTCCCGGCATGCCCGAGCAACGCGGACAGCGATTTCGCCACGGTTGGCGATGAGCACCTTGCGCACGATGGCTCCCTCCTTGAAACAAGCCGAGTTTAGGGACTGCCGACACGGCGTTACGACCCGTCCCCAATGGTGAGCTTGCCCACACGGAGTGTGACTCGAGGCCCGCTCGATCCGCGAAATCCCTTGTCGTACCACGGTACGCAGGATCTCTCCCCGGCAGCGTAGCCCTCCGATGTGGTCAAGGTCTCTGTGAGGCAGCGCTGCGGCGAAGCGGCTTTCTTTGTGGAGTCCCTACGAATGGCCCAATGATTCTTTGCCTTCGACGCAGCCCTTGTCCCGGGGTTTACCCGTTAGTAGCGTTCGCGATGGCTCGAACGTACTTGGGGTAACAGCAGTGGGAAGAGGGTGGGGCGCCGTGGCGCGCAGACCGGTGGCCTGGGTGGGCGCGATCGTTCTCGTCGCGGAGGCGATCGGCATCGCGCTCCTCAACTGGTTCCTCGGCCTCGTCGTCGACAAGCAGGAGATGTCCCTCGCGGGCCTCGACCCGCGCGCGATGTCCGTGTCGACCTGGGTCGGCGGCATCGTCTTCGGCGGCTATCTCGCCCTGTGCGCCCTCGTCATGGCCCGCGCCGCCGCACGCGACCGCGCCCCCGGCGGCTTCGGCCGGCTGCTCCTGATCAGCTGCGCCGTCGTGCACGGGCTCCTCGGGGCCTTCTCCGTGGGGCTGGTGGGCTGGCTCGCGTTCGCGTTCATGATGGTCGTGCTCGGCCTGATCGTCCTCACGCTCGTGGCGTACGACAAGAAGGCGCAGCAGGACGAGGGCGAGGCGCGGCGGGACGGCGCGGCACAGAACGACGCGACACGGAACGATGCGGCACAGAACAACGGGGCGCCGGAGAGCGGCGCCCCGCAGCACGCCTGAGCCGCCGTCCGCGGCCCGCGGCTACTTCTGCCACAACTGCGTGATGCCCACGCCCAGTTCGGCGAGCAGGCGGCGCAGCAGCGGCAGCGAGAGGCCGATGACGTTGCCGTGGTCGCCCTCGATGCCGTCCACGAACGGCGCCGAGCGGCCGTCCAGGGTGAACGCCCCCGCCACGTGCAGCGGTTCGCCGCTCGCGACGTACGCGGCGATCTCCTCGTCCGAGGGGTCGCCGAAGCGGACCACGGTCGAGGCCGTCGCCGACGCGTAACGGCCCGAGACGGTGTCGTACACGCAGTGGCCGGTCTGCAGGACGCCCGCGCGGCCGCGCATGTCCTTCCAGCGCGCGGTGGCCTCCTCGGCGTCGGCGGGCTTGCCGAGCGCCCGGCCGTCCAGTTCGAGGACCGAGTCGCAGCCGACCACCAGCGCGCCCTTGGCCTCGGGCCGTGCGGCGACCACGGACGCCTTGGCCTCGGCCAGGGCGAGCGCGAGCTCGGCGGGGGTGGGCGCGGAGACCTTGTCCTCGTCGACGCCGCTGACGATCACCTCGGGGGCGAGGCCGGCCTGGCGGAGCAGGCCGAGGCGCGCGGGGGACTGGGAGGCGAGCACGAGACGGCGGGGCTGATCACTCATGCGGTCAGGGTAGGCGCTCCGCCCGAGCCCCGGGCGCGGGGCGGGCGAGGGCGCTCAGTGGATGCTCAGCACGAACATCGCCACCACCATGGCCAGGGCCAGGACGACTCCCGCGCGGCGCATCTTCGCCTGCATGTCCCGCATGTCCTTGGGAGGGTTGTCCTCCGGATCCGACCACAGCATGGAGTCGATACTGCGGCCGGGGCGGCCGGGGCGCCTGAGTACGCGTACTCAAGTTCCCCGGCCCAACTCACCTATGGCGTCCGTGCCCTCGCCTAACCCGGCCAGTAGGTGCGGCCCCACGCCGTGGGCGAGGGGGCGGGCAGGCGATGGCGGGCCACCCGCGCGGGGTCGGCCCAGGAATCGGGCAGCGCGGGCGCGCCGGACGGCTGGTTCGCCACCGCCGCGGCGCGCGCCTGGACCACCGCCAGGGCGGCGGCGAGCTCCTCCGGGGTCGGGTTGCCCCGTACGACCTTGATCATGACCGCTCCCTGAAGGACTAGAGGGGGATGTTGCCGTGCTTCTTCGGAGGCAGGGATTCCCGCTTCGTACGCAGCTGACGCAGGCCGCGTACGAGATGGGACCGGGTCTCCGAAGGCATGATCACGGCGTCGATGTAGCCGCGCTCGGCCGCCGTGTAGGGGTTGAGCAGCGCGTCCTCGTACTCCTGGATGAGCCGCGCGCGGACCTCTTCGACGTCGTCCCCGGCCTCGGCGATCGTGCGGCGGTGCAGGATGTTCACCGCGCCCTGCGCGCCCATCACCGCGATCTGCGCGGTCGGCCAGGCGAGGTTCAGGTCGGCGCCCAGGTGCTTGGAGCCCATGACGTCGTACGCGCCGCCGAAGGCCTTGCGCGTGATGATCGTGATGAGCGGGACCGTGGCCTCGGCGTACGCGTAGATCAGCTTCGCGCCCCGGCGGATGATGCCCGTGTGCTCCTGCTCGACGCCCGGCAGGAAGCCCGGCACGTCGACGAAGGTGATGACCGGGATGTTGAACGCGTCGCAGGTGCGGACGAAGCGGGCGCCCTTCTCGGACGCGTCGATGTTCAGACAGCCGGCGAACTGGGTCGGCTGGTTGGCGACGATGCCCACCGGGTGGCCCTCGACGCGGCCGAATCCGGTGAGGATGTTCGGCGCGAACAGCGGCTGCGTCTCGAAGAACTCCGCGTCGTCCAGGACGTGCTCGATCACGCCGTGCATGTCGTACGGCTGGTTCGCGCTGTCCGGGATGAGGGTGTCCAACTCCCGGTCCTCGTCGGTGAGTTCCAGGTCCGCCTCCTCGGGGAAGGCGGGCGGCTCACTGAGGTTGTTCGAAGGCAGGTAGGAGAGAAGGGACTTGACGTACTCGATGGCGTCCTTCTCGTCGCCCGCCATGTGGTGCGCGACGCCGGACGTGGCGTTGTGGGTGCGGGCGCCGCCCAGCTCCTCGAAGCCGACGTCCTCGCCGGTTACCGTCTTGATGACGTCGGGCCCGGTGATGAACATGTGCGAGGTCTGGTCGACCATGACCGTGAAGTCGGTGATCGCGGGGGAGTAGACCGCGCCGCCCGCGCACGGGCCGACGACCAGGCTGATCTGCGGAATCACGCCCGAGGCATGGGTGTTGCGGCGGAAGATCTCGCCGTACATCCCGAGGGCCATGACGCCCTCCTGGATGCGGGCGCCGCCCGAGTCGTTGATGCCGATGACCGGGCAGCCGGTCTTCAGGGCGAAGTCCATGACCTTGACGATCTTCTGGCCGAAGACCTCGCCGAGCGCGCCGCCGAAGACCGTGAAGTCCTGCGAGAAGACGGCGACAGGACGGCCGTCGACCGTGCCGTATCCGGTCACCACGCCGTCGCCGTACGGCCGGTTCTTCTCCAGGCCGAAGTTGGTCGAGCGGTGCTGCGCGAACTCGTCGAACTCGACGAACGAGCCCTCGTCGAGGAGGAGTTCGATCCGCTCGCGCGCCGTCAGCTTCCCCTTGGCGTGCTGCTTCTCGACCGCTCTGGCCGAGCCCGCGTGCTTGGCCTCCTCGATGCGGCGCTGGAGATCCGCGAGCTTGCCGGCGGTCGTGTGGATGTCGATCTCGGACATAGGGATGCGGCTCCCTGCCTGCTCAAAGGTGCGTACGGCGGCTTACGGCTGGCTACTGACCCGTAGCGTATCGGCGCGGATACCGTTCGGCAGTGCGGCGTTTACCACACCTAAGGTGGCTTGCATGACGTCGTCAGATGCTGAAGACAACCGCTGGTCCGACCTCGACAGGCCGCCGCTCGGCGCTGCCTCCCTGCGGCGGGCGCTGGTGCGCGACGG
Organism: Streptomyces sp. NPDC041068; assembly: GCF_040647455.1. Classification (NCBI taxonomy): domain Bacteria; kingdom Bacillati; phylum Actinomycetota; class Actinomycetes; order Kitasatosporales; family Streptomycetaceae; genus Streptomyces; species Streptomyces sp. NPDC041068. Next base: position 104,191 of record NZ_JBEZCG010000007.1, on the reverse strand, counting down.
CGGCCTGTGGACCTCGCTCGACGTGGTGGCCGCCACCGGGTCCACCAACAGCGACCTCGCGGCACGGGCCGACGAGCTCGCCGAGGGCACGGTGCTCGTCGCCGAGGAGCAGAGCGCCGGGCGCGGCCGCCTTGACCGGCAGTGGTCGGCGCCGCCGCGCTCGGGCCTCTTCCTCTCCGTACTGCTCAAGCCTTCGGAGGTGCCGGTGGAGCGGTGGGGCTGGCTGCCGCTGCTCACCGGCGTGGCCGTCGCGACGGGACTGTCCCGGGCGGCCGGTGTGGACACCGCACTCAAGTGGCCCAACGACCTCCTGGTCACCGTCGGTGACCAGGAGCGCAAGGCGGGCGGCATCCTCGCGGAGCGGGCGGGCTCCGTGTCCGGCGGGGGCGTCGTCGTCGGCGTCGGCCTCAACGTGACGCTGCGCGAGGACGAGCTGCCGGTGCCGACCGCGGGGTCCCTCGCGCTCGCCGGGGCGAAGGTCACGGACCGCGATCCGCTGCTGCGGGCCGTGCTGCGGTCCCTGGAGCAGTGGTACGGGGACTGGCGCGCGGCCGGCGGCGACCCCGCCGCGTCCCGGCTCCAGGAGGCGTACGCCGCGGGGTGCGCGACGCTCGGCCGACGCGTACGGGCCGAGCTGCCGGGCGACCGCGCCCTGGTCGGCGAGGCGGTGGCGGTGGACGGCGACGGCCGCCTCGTCCTGGCCACGGAGGACGGGGTGCAGCAGCCGGTGGGAGCGGGGGACATCGTGCATCTGCGCCCGGCGGAATGAGGGTGCGCCCCGCAGGGGCGCGGGGAACTGCGCGATCGGCCACGACGTACCCGCAGGCGCCCGACGGCATGGCGTGGCGCATCCGCGGAGCGCTTGGCGGCGGTCGCGGGAGTCGGGAGTGATCGGGAGTGAGCTGCGGCACACCTGCCGTGCTGTGTTTTCCCGGGGGGCGACCCCCGGACCCCCAGCCGTCAAGCGGCGGGTCGCGGGAGTCGGGAGTGATCGGGAGTGAGCTGCGGCACGCCTGCCGTGCTGTGTTTTCCCGGGGGGCGACCCCCGGACCCCCAGCCGTCAAGCGGCGGGTCGCGGGAGTCGGGAGTGATCGGGAGTGAGCTGCGGC